>JAYTOY010000020.1:0-190164 GCA_043747555.1 Pseudobdellovibrionaceae bacterium
GGAGGGTGAGGAAGAGATCGAGAACCATGGATGGTCAAGAGTCAAAAGTTTCTCGCAGGAAACAGAGGCAAGAGGTCAGCAAACACCAAGGATTGGTGCTCATAGGCCAAAGCTAAAGAGTCTTAAGCGCAGGATGCGCATAGATTCTCAAACTCAACTCCCCAATTTTTCTTCCGTTAAAGTTTTTAGCAAGTGCAGCGTCGGGGCGGATCATGTCAGCCATTAAGAGCCCAGGGTTTCCTGTGCGAAATGGAATGACACCGCCGGAGCCAAAGTCTATTCAGACAAAGTTTCGCGAGGTTTCCGATCTTTACGAAAAACAATTCATGCGTGAGATGGTTAAGGCCATGCGTTCAACAGTTCAGGAATCTGGTTTGATTAAAACCAATCAGGCTGAAAAAATATTTCGTGAACAATTAGATGATCAGTACGTCGACAAGTGGAGTGAAAAAGGCGGCGTTGGTTTCAGTGATATTATTTATGACCAACTGATGCAAAAATATGGGCCAATTTTAGATAAAGCTCAACTGAAGCAGCCGCATGCGCCCATTGCGATGGATCCAAAAAGTAATACGGCCATTAAATTCGAAGTCACCAAAAACTCTAATGATAAAAATGGCAAGCGTTTGGATATGGCGATTTCTGCTAAAGACGGAAATTGGGATCGTTCACAAGTTGTCAGTCCTTGGGCTGGAACTTTACTTAATAAAATTGCCTTAGGCGAAGACCAGCAAGCTTTGGAAATTGATCATGGTAACGGCCTTTTAGGGCGCTATGTTTTTAAGGGCCAGGTCGCAGACCTTCCCGCGGCATCAAAGCTAGAGGCCGGGCAGGTATTAGGCCGAGTCAGTCCTGATGCAAAGGCTTTATATTGGAGCCTGCGAAACACCCCAGCAGAGGCAGGTCCAGACACCGAAAATTCAGTCCTGGAATAGCTTTGTGAGAGTGTCCCACTGTGATACTATTTAATTATATTCGCTGTCTCAAATCGAGATAGTTCTGAGGAGGCAAAAATGAAAATTACACACTCAAAGGTTGGGCAAAACCTGAACTCGGTCGACGGTGCAAAGACGGACCCCTCCAAAAAGACTGGCAAACAGGATTCTGTTTCTTCATTAGGCGTTGATGCCTTAGCTAACTTGGGCGCTTCGAAAGTTGATGTGTCGCCTCGGGCTCAGGAAGCCAAGCGCATTAAAGAAATAGCGATGTCGACTCCGGATGTTGACGCTGAAAGAGTCGCGCGGTTTCAAAAATCCATTGATGAAGGAACTTATAAAGTGGATTCCAGAGCTGTGGCCGATAGAATGGTCGACGAACATTTAGAAACAATGGAGTAGTGAACTAGCATGGACGCATTAGTTGAGCGAGCTTACCTCAAGCTAAAAGGTAACTTAGAAGATCTAACAAAGCTTTATCGGACTTTGCTGGACACTGTTCGCAAAGAAAAAGAAATCTACCTTAAAGCTGATCTTAAAGAATTGCATGAAATTAATCAGGGCAAAGAAACTCTGTTGATGAAAATTAAAATGGTCGACACCTTAAGAATTAAACACGCGCAAGAATTAGCCGTGCAAATTGGCGCAGATTCTGAAAATCCAAGGTTATTAGATATTGCAAAATACCTACAAGGCGAAGCGGCAGATCGTCTGCGCGGCTTGCATGCGGCATTGGATTTATTGTTAAAACGTTTGACTGAAATTAATAAAGAAAATGAAGAGTACGCTCAAAAGGCTTTAAGCACCTTGAATGGTGCTATGACCAACATCAAAGAAACTTTGTCAGGTAAAAAAACCTACGAAAAAAAAGGACAGATGAAATCGGGCCCTGATCAGGCCGGAAATTTCGTACGCAAAGAAGTTTAGAGATCATATGAGGCAAGGACGCCTCGAACGGGGACAGGATGTCGAAGATCTCATCGATGTTGGATATAGGAAAGAGATCTCTTTCCAATAGTCAGACAGCTTTACAGACTGTCTCGCACAATATCGCCAACAAAGCGACGGAAGGTTTCTCTCGGCAGCGAGTAGAAATTTTGACCAATGCACCCCCCAGCCCTGGACAATTGCAAGTGGGAACGGGCGCGCGTGCTGGAATGATCACAAGAACAAACAATCCGTGGTTAGAAAAACAGATTCAACGAGAAGGCACAAGCCTTGGCTATTCTAACGCTCGAGCAGATGCCTTAAATCGCGTTGAACAGGTTTATAATGAACAAGAAAATAAAGGTTTGAATCAGTACATGACAGACTTTTTTAATGGTTTTCGTGAAATGTCAGCCAATCCTGAAAGCTTAGCGGGGCGTTCAATGGTGCGCGAGGCGGCTGTTGCATTAACCGGTGATTTCAAACGTGTTGTTGGACAATTAAAAGATGTGCAAGAGGATTTAGATCATCAAATTGTTGCGACCATCGATGAAGTGAATCAGGCCACCAAAGAAATCGCTGACTTAAATATGAAAATTAAATTGGTGGAAGCGCAAGGCGTCCCATCAAATGATGAGCGCGATCGCCGAGATTTATTACTTAAAAAGTTAGGTGAAAAATTAGAAGTTAACTGGGCTGAAGGAACTGATGGAATGGTTTCTGTCACAGCTGGCCGAGCGGCCGTGCTGGTTTCAGGAGTGGATTCAAGAGATCTGATCACCCATAAAGTCGGCGAAGCCAACGGCACTCAAATTTTTTACAGCTCGGCAAAAAATGGGACTGAATTTAATGTGACCGATCATTTTCGCGGCGGTCGTGTCGGAGCTTCTCTGGAAGTCCGCGATGAACTGATCGAAGGCTTAAAAAATCACACTGATAACTTAGCTTACAATTTTGCTCAAAAAGTAAACGAGACTCATTCTGAAGGTTATGACCGCTATGGCAACATGGGCGGTGAATTTTTTAAGATGCCCGTTCAAGTTCAGGGAGCCGCCGAAAATATTTCTTTAAATCAAAATATTTTCAGTGATGTGGGTCGCATCGCTGCGGCCGCAAGACCTGATGCTCCTGGTGATAATACCGTGGCGAACATGATTTCGTCCCTTCAACATCAAAAAGTAATGAGTGATGGGGCTGCGACATTTGACGATTATTACAATTCTGAAGTTGGTCAGGTTGGAAGTGTTGCAAGTCGCGCCGTTAAAACCATGGAGTCTCAGCGCAATATCATGCAGCAGCTAGGGAATTTGCGCGAAAGTATCAGTGGCGTCAGTTTGGACGAAGAAACCACAAAGATGATTGAATTTCAAAAAGCTTACGATGCTTCAGCACGGTTGATTCGAGTGGCCGATGAAATGTTTGACACAATTTTAAATCTGAAGCGCTTATAGGATTAATGAATGAGAATCGCTGATAAAATGCAATTCAATCAGGTCCAGCAGAACACGACGAAGAATCGTTCTGAAATGTATGATTTGCAAAATCAAGCAGCGACTCAGAAGCGAATTAATAAGCCGTCTGACGATCCATTAGCGACGACTCGAGTTTTGGGAACTAGAACTGAAGAGCGGGGCAATACTCAATTTGTTAAAAATATTAATAATGCGAGATCGTTTTTAGAATTTACTGATCAATCTTTAAGTGAGCTTGGCGATATCATGATTCGCGCCAAAGAACTTGCCGTGGCCCAAGCTGGTGATGCTGGTGCAAGTGAAGAAACCCGTCAGGTGACTGGACTTGAAGTGAATCAAATCTTGAGTCAGGCCGTCCAAATTGGAAATCGAAAACTGGGTGACCGATATATTTTCGGAGGCTTTAAAACGCAGTCGATGCCTTTTGATAAAACAGGAAATTATTTAGGTGATGACGGGGATATGAAAATCCAAACGCACAAAGATGCGTTTATCACGATGAATCTTCCTGGCAGTAAGGTCTTTTTAGGAAAGGGCATGTCGGGCGATGGCATTCAAAATCCACCGGTTGATAGTCCCCATAACGTTGAAGAACTAAATGATCTTTTATCGACCGAAAAGAAGAATAAAGAATTCAACAAGCAGATTGAAGACAATTTTGTTCAACTTCGGGGGCCTGCGGCCGTCGGTAAAGCCGGTGAAATTGGTAACAAAGATCCAATCACTCAACGCACAGGGGTGAATATTTTCCAGGTTCTGTCAGGCCTTGAAGTGGCGTTACGAACCAACGACAAAGTCGGAGTTCAGTCCTCTTTGGACACGTTGGATCAGGCCATTTCGCAGGTGGTCTTGTCTAGATCGACCGTCGGAGCACGAATTATGAACGTCAATAGCTCTACAGAGAGCCTCCAGAAGGCGATCGTGGATAATAAGATCTTAGCGTCACAGCTTGAAGATGCCGACGTGTATCAGGTGGTTAGTGACATTAATAAGTCTGACAGTGCTCTTAAAGCAACCTTGCAAACTTCGCCAAAAT
Source organism: Pseudobdellovibrionaceae bacterium (assembly GCA_043747555.1). Taxonomy (GTDB): domain Bacteria; phylum Bdellovibrionota; class Bdellovibrionia; order Bdellovibrionales; family Bdellovibrionaceae; genus JAYWDA01. The sequence continues at coordinate 4,371 of JAYTOY010000020.1, forward strand.
TGATTCAGACTAGCCTCCTTGACTTTCTGAAGTAGAAATTATACCTACAGTTCCGCTTTGAACCGCCGATATTTACGGTGTGCCTGTCGTCAAGAAGACTGGTTGGCGTGTTCATAATTGAAGGAGTATTCAATGCTGGTTCTAACAAGGAAGTTGGGTGAAAGCATCGCTATCGATGACCATATCAAGATTCGCGTTGTTCAAATCAAAGGGAAGCAAGTTCGATTGGGAATAGAAGCTCCCAAAGATACAAAAATCCACCGCGAAGAAGTCTACATGGCCATTCAAGAGCAAAACCAACAATCCTCAGTGGTCTCATCTGATTCCAGTCGTGCTGTTGCCAAACTTTTGAAAACATAACGCGTCGCTGCCGATATCCTCAGGCACACAAAATTCAATTGATAGGACCTAGATTTAGGTCCAGATTTATTCTTTGGGTGCACCTTAAAGGGCCTTCATTGGTCTAAACTATAAGGGATCCATGATAGAGGGGGCTGTGTGGTTATTGCTACAACACGATTTGGTCAGGTTGAAATCAAGAACGAAGATATTCTGACGTTTACGGATGGCCTTTTGGGCTTTGCGGACCTTAAGAAATTTGTGCTTCTTGATGATCCAAGTGACGAAATCTTTGCCTGGTTGCAAAGCTGTGATGCGGGCGCGATTGCTTTTCCGTTACTAGAGCCTGAAATTTTTTCTGACAATTACAAGGTGACGATGTCAAAAAGCGATATGGAAGCCCTCAAAGTTAAAGAGCAAAAAGACGCTCATTATTTTTCCATCATTACAATTCCAGAAGACCCAACACAAATGACAGCAAATATGAAAGCTCCGATTGTGATCAATATGAAGGAAAAACTGGCGCGCCAGTGTGTTCTTCAAGATAACAACTTAGCTATTCGTGAGCCCATTTTTAAGAAGCTTCAACAGCGTGTTGTGAACAGTCCAACGATTTCAATCAAGGGACAACTGTCAGGCATCGACAGTGCGGTTCGCATTGGCGACAAGCGCGAACCAGAACAATCTATTTAGCTCGTTATTAAAACAGGCGGAACTTCCCCATCCCTTTTCATTGACGTATATATTTATATAATGTATATTTAAATATACTAGGGGGCTGTGTTTTGACTTGGAAAGTAAAAATGACCCCAAAAGCTGAAAAAGAATTTATGGTAATGTGCAAGGCACGAGTTTTACAAAGGGATGACTTAAATCTTATTAAGGCTTGGCTTAATGAAATGGAAGAATATGGACCGGCCTACATAGCTGCATCACGGTTGTGGGGTGATCATGAACTTTATGATGAATGGGCTGGATTTAGAGCCTCTTGTTTTAGCGGACCTGGGCGAATTATTTATCAAGTTAGGAATAAAGAAATTTTAGTTGAAGTTCATCGGGTGACGACAATGCATGATTATAAAAAGTGATGAGGGAGTTTAATTTATGAAAAATATGAGAGATATTTTAAACCAAGTGGCACCTAAAGATGTTACCCCTGGGGAGCTGGTTTGCTCGGTCCGACATAGGCTTGGTATCACTCAAGCGGAGCTCTGCCATATAACTGGCCTCAGGCGTGAAAATTTGAGTGCACTAGAAAACAATCGTATCGAAATGACCGTTCATTATGCAGAAATATTTGCAGCGGCGCTGGGGTTGCATCCCTCGTCTATTTTATTTCCGAATGGAAGTTATGAAAAATCTAAGAATATTTTGGCTATTGAAAAGAAGGCCACTAATCTCTTGAAGAAAAAAATTGCTGGATAGTCAGTCGCTTTTAAGGTGTGATCAAAAAATGGAATTTGAACCCAAGGTTTTTCGCACTTTAATTTTTGTCCGGCATGGCCAATATTCTTCTAAACCTGAAAAGCTAACAAGTCTTGGTCGAAAGCAGGCCCAACTAACAGCAAAGGCGATCGCTCTGTTGAAGCCGACCAAACTTTATTGTAGCACAATGCCTAGAGCCATTGAAACTGCGACCATTTTTGGTCAACACGTGGATCTTAAATTTAAAAAGAATGATATGTTTCGTGAAGGGCTATTGCCGGGAACAATAGAGTTTAACAAACTGAAAACAAAGCGAATGACTGCGATCGAAAAAAGAAAGTCTCTAGGAAAAATGAAGTCAGCTCGAAAGAATGCTGATCTTGCCTTCAAAACGTTATTTAAAATCCCACAAAAATCGCAGAGCACCGAAATTGTTGTGGCCCATGGCAATGTGATTCGTCATTGGGTCTGCAGGGCTCTGGATATTCCCCGAGAGAAGTGGCTTAAGATGGATATCAGTCATGCATCACTAACAACTGTTCGCATCTCAAAAAAGGGAGATATCGTATTGCTGGGTCTTGCGGACACGGGACATCTTCCATTAAAAATGCGCACTTATATTTGAAATGCTAACAGATAAACTTCGATTACTTATCATCGCCCGCTTTTTCAATTGAGTTTCGCATCAGGTCTTTGACCTGCGACTTGCGGTTATTACCACCCAGCATGACTTTTAATCGATCGTGAACAGAAGAATCATTGATCAAGGCCCCTAAAGAGCCTTGGCCTTTATCAATTTTTGTCATGATGCTATCAAAGCGCTCGATGGCCTTGGTCAGCCGTTGGCCAGTATCTGCGCTCATAGAGCCTGTAAACTGATGGGCGCGCTCAGAGGTCTCGGCAAGACGTTCCGAGGCCTTTGATAAGTTCGACATGATTTTCTCAAGTTTTCGATCACCGTTAATTGTTAATGTCATTTTATGAAGCTCGTTAATGACATCAAAAACTTTTCCGGCTTCTTTGCTTCGCTCAGAGATTATTGAAAATAAATCAGTCGCGGTGGCAACTTCTAACACCGAGCCATCAGCTACAGTTTTTCCTGAAGCCGGTGCAGGGATGATAAAAATAAATTTATCTCCCAAAGCGCCTTGGGTGCGAATCTCGACCTGGGAGTCAACAGGAATTTGCGCTAAAAATCGATCTTCGACTTTCATTGTGACGTCCAATGCTTTTCGGTCCGAAACAAACTCAATGCTTTCGATATTTCCTACAGCCACACCAGATAAAGAGACAACGCTGCCGCGATCTAATCCTTGAACTTGATCGAAGTAGGCGTGAAGCCGGCCATAGTGTTTAAATAAAGCTCGGTCAGCGCCCAACATAAAAACTGTGGTCATGATGGCGGCAAGCCCGAACAAAAGAAAACCCCCAACGATCATTTGAACTCTCTTTTGAGTTTCCATTAAGGAGCCTCGCCTTTCATAAATTTTGCAAATACTGAATCTTGATCTGTGTCCAAGTCTTGAAATGTGCCATCAAATGCAACTTCGCCATTTTGCAGAAATGCAACACGATCACAAACCGCGACAGCCGTGGGCATATCATGGGTGACTAAAATAGAAGTCACCCCTTTTGATTTTAAAGTTAAAATTAACTCCTGAATTCGTTTGGTGTTGAACGGATCAAGACCTGCTGTGGGCTCATCATATAAAAGCACTCGCGGACTTAACATCATGGCGCGGGCCAGGCCGACTCGTTTTTGCATCCCGCCTGATAGTTGACCCGGAAAAACGTTTTCGTTTCCTTCTAGGCCAAACTCATTCAACATGTGTAAGATTTTTTCACGAATTTGATGTTGATCAAGGTTGGTGTGCTCTTTGAGCGGATAAGATAAATTTCCAAACACCGTCATTGAATCGAATAAAGCTCCACCTTGAAAGGCATAAGCCACTTTTTTTCTGATCTCGCCCAATTCTTTTTCGCGAAATTTTGAAATCTCTTGTCCTTCGATCCAAATTTCGCCGCTGTCAGGCTTTTCTAAGCCAATCAGGCTGCGAAGGATGACCGATTTGCCCGCCCCAGAGCCGCCGATCAAACCGATGCACTGTCCTTCTTGAACTTTAAACGTCACATTTTTGTGAACGACTTTTTTGCCATAGGATTTTCTGAAATTTTTTACTTCAATCATAGCCATCGTTCAATCACCCAAAATATTTTTGTTAAAAAGAAATCGCCAACCAGAATTAAAATAGACGCCATCACAACCGCCTTAGTTGTGGCTTGGCCGACTTCCTTCGTGCCATTTTTTACATTTAATCCATAGAAACAGGCCGAGACCGCGACAAAAAGTGCAAAGAAAAAAGTTTTTCCAAAACCAGACATATAATCTTTTAAAGTCACAGTCGTTACAATTTTCAAAAAATAAAACTGGGGATCAAGGCCCAGCTCAGAAGCGCCAACGATTAAACTTCCAAAATTTCCTATGATATTAGAAAGTCCGCAGAGTAAAGGCAGGCAGATTAAACAAGCCAAAACTCGCGGGACAACAATCTTTTTAATCGGCGAAGTTCCTAATGCACGGATCGCATCAACCTGTTGTGTGACAACCATTGAACCAATCTCACTTGCGATGCCAGCACCAACTCGAGCGGCAAACATTAAGCTTGTAAAAACTGGCCCCATTTCGCGCAAAATAATAACGGCAACAAGTTTTGGAACATATAATTTTCCACCAAATTTTTCTAAGCCTAAGCCAAATTGTAAAGCCATCACCATGCCCGTGCTGACGGCAGTGATGAGCACTAAGGGCATTGATTTAAATCCAATCTGATAAACCTGTTCAATCAATAGCTTAAAGTAAATAGGTCCGCGAAAGGTATCGCGACAAATTTGATAAAATAAAACACCCCAGCCGCCTAGAAAAGTTAAAAGATCGATTCCGACAGCGGTAAAGGGGGAAGCTAGCATTTGAATCATGGTACTTTGAAGCCTTGCAGGAAGCGATCAAAGTAAATTAGGTCGATGCTAAATTTATCTTTTACCCCACCGTAAACTAGCGAGTACGAGCAGTTATTTTTTTTGAAAGTAAGAACTCGCATTTTGACAGCGACGCCATCGACGCTTCCTTGCGCGACCGTCTCCAGACTTTCGCGGCCACTGAAGGTTTTTGTTTCAGATGACAAAATCTTTAGATTTTCCAGAAAGTTCAATGTATCGGATTCAATTTGTTGAAGGGCTGGATCTGTTGGCGATCCACAATCTGAAAGATAAGAAATCGTATTGCCATTTTTCTGACTGATCCAAGCCTTGTCAGCGCTTTTGTTGTCCATTGAAACAAATGGTTTTGCGGGTGGTTGAAAATCTACGTTCGATGATTTTGTTCCATTAGAACTGGGAAGATTGACGGAAACGCAGCCGCCCAGCAAAAAATAAAAAAGTGGAACACTGATTGATTTTAGATGTTTCATGAAGGTGCCTATTTCCTCTGTTGTCTCTGGGACTTATCGGTTTCTTAACGATTAAGTTTGACGGACATTTTATGTGGGGAATCAGCTTTGGCCCTTTGTCGATGTCATGAGCTTGTCAGGCCTGACAAAAACACGTGGGCTTTTCTGCCAAAGCAACAGTTTAAACCCTTCATCCAGCCGCTTCGAGCTTGGCATATTATGTGCTGTTAACTTAGCTAAGACCCGAGTCAACATCCAGGATGGAGCAGACCGTTGTTTAGAAAATTTATTTTTGTTACAGTTGTTGTATTGTTAGGACTAAAGACTGGTGCAGATGCCGCGGCCATCAAGGGGCAAATCACAAACCAAAACGAAACGGTTCACGTCGAGTTCTCTGGACGAGAGTCTTGGAATTATGATTTAAAAAAAGTTGTTATCAATAAAAAAAATTACATGCAGCTAACGATTGAATTATTAGATGACTCGGTGGCCACACAACTAAAAAATTTCAAAAGCCCTTTTGTTAAATCAGTCAGTGTCGATGCCGGTCCTGATAAGAAAAGCCTCGTTCTTTTTGAGCTGCCGCAAGAAAATATCGAAAGTTTCGATTATCTAACAGATCAGCCATCGAGACTGATTGTTGATTTCTTTGTGGGCGCGGGAAAGCTAGAAGCCCCGGCAAAAGTTGCCGAAAAAAAACCTAAGAAGGTGACTCTAATAAATGATAAAAAGGGTCGGAAGCCCGCAACGGCAGATGTTTTGATTATCAACGACAAAGGTCCTGCTGGTGTGAGCGAAGCTCCAAAGCAAACCCTAGCTCAAGCAGAGGTTCGCTCTGGAATATTTGATGGTGGGGATCCTGGGTTTGATCGATTTTCTATAAAAGATTACGAGGTAAAAGAATCTTCCATTTTAAAAAGCAAAGATAACTACTATATTCCATTCCCTATACTAGCGCTTGATAATATAAACTGGAAAAAAGTTCGAGCGGCAGTTCCCGAGTATTCTATTCAGCCAAATGACACTGATGAAAATAAACAGGCGCGCCTTCTTTTAACACTTTTTAAAAAAGGGCGATTCCAAGTTTATTTAAAGACTTTAGAATGGTTCGGGCAAAAATATCCCGAGTCCCAGTACAACGAAGTTATATCATTTATGACAGCCGACATCTTTTATAAAATTTGGCAAAATGACAATCGCGCAGCCGATTTTGATTTAGCGATCGAAAAATACAAAGAGGCCTTAAGAAAATTTCCAGACTCTATCTTAGCCGAAAGAGTTTCTTTGATGAACGGCTATCTGCAACTGGATCGGGGCGACACATTAGCTGCCATCAAAAATTTAAATGAACATATTCAAAATAAGCGTTATGGGGAAGCTCATGTTTTTTCAAAAGATTTAGCGCGCTTGGGTGTGGCCCTTTCCTATCTGAAGCTGAACAAATTTAATGAAGCGTTCCAAGCCTTAGACGATATCGAAAATAATTCGGCTCAGACTGATCTGAAAATGGAAGCTGCTTACCGCAAAGGAGACGTGTTTGTTCAAGCAAAGAACTTTCCACGCGCTGTTGAAGAATACCAAAAAGCGTTAAAAACTTATCCGCAGGGGCAATCGATTTTGCCGAATGCCTTTTATAATCAGGCTGAATCTTTATTTATGATGGATAAATACCGCCAAAGCATGGACGTGTACCGTGAATTTGCCAAGCGTTTCCCATCAGATAATCATGCACCATTTGCTTTGACCCGATTGGGCGAACTCATGGAAATTTTAGGAGCTGATAAAACACGAGTGATTGGTGCTTACCTTGAAACTTACTTTCGTTATGGCGAAAACCCCAGCGTTATCATTGCAAGGTTGCGCCTGCTCAGTGCTCGAATGAAAGGGATGAAAGTAAAAGACGTCGATACAACGGTGAAAGAAATTTTGGCCCTATCACAAAAGTTAGATATTCCCCACATCCAGCAGTTTGCGACCGTCATGATAGCGGATGGTTACAATCAAAGAGGCGATTACATCAAAGCCGTTGAACTTTTAGTTAAGTTTTTTCAACGAAATCCTACAGGCGTCGACGAAAACCAGCTGAAGAAAAGAATTGTTGCCAATATCAACGATAAAATGCGTGAAGAAGTTGAAGGCGGAAAATTTATTGATGGCTTAAAGACACATCAAAAATTCGCTGATAATTGGTTGAAGGGCTCTCCTAGATTAGATACGGCCTTTTACTTAGGAAAAGCTTTTGAGCAAGGTGGAGCTCAGCAAGAGGCCGAAAAATATTATCAAGAGGTCTTAAATTCTTATTATGCCGCTTCAACAACTGATAAAATAAAAGCCCTTTTGGTGCAAGAACATTTGCCTTCTATCGACAGTTTAAATTTGCGGTTGGCTAGCGTAACAGCCTATCAAGGGCAAATGAATAAAGCCTATGACTATTTAAAAAATATTAAAAATCCAGAGAAAATGCCTGACGAAGATCAAATCGAAAGAGTTGCCTTAGCCGTTAAACTTTTAGATAAGCGTGGGGATTCAGATTCGGCAATTAGATATTTGACCGAATTGATTAAGACATGGCAAGGGCAGCCAGCGCTATTAGCAGAACCCTATTTTGATTTAGCTGAACTTGAAATCAAAGCTGGAAAAAAAGATGATGCAAAAAAATCTTTAGAAAAAGTAGATCGATTGATGAAGGACTCTAAAAATATTTCGCCAACGATCCATGCGGCCGCTTTAGAAAAGTTGGGTCAACTTTACTTCAACGATAAAGAATCAGAAAAATGCATCACGACATTCAAAGATTTGCTGGATTTATACGAAGAAAAAAAGCCGTTATCTTCCATTCGCTATCAGATGGGGAAAATGTATTTCGATCGAGGCGACATTCAAAAGGCCGCAAATGTTTGGAGTGAGTTTAAAAACGATAAAACAGGAGTCTGGCAACAATTGACCCAAGAAGAGCTGAAGGGTGTCGATTGGCAGGCCAATTACAAAAAATATCTAAAGAGGATTCCGGCGATGGTAGGGAAAACAAAATGAGTTTGATCGACTTTGGGCAATTAAAATTCCGTAGCTTAGCACTTAATAAATTAGCCCTTCAGGCTGAAAAAGTTTTAAAAGCTAATACCGATATCCTTGTCTATGGCGCTGCTGGAACTGGGAAAACCTCTTGGTCAAGGAATCTGGCTAACCGAAAAGCTTCCCATGGGTGTCGTATCTTTGAAGGTCGGGACTTTGACTTTGATGATTTTTATCATACGGTGACGCAAGAGCTGATCGATACGGTGATCATTGAAGATATCGAGCAACTGTCCTTTTCGGATCAATCCAAAATGTTGGTTTGGCTTGAAAATCCCTCTAAAAAGATTCGAACAATTTTTACAACAAGGGCTTCACTCTGGGAGCTGGTAGGACAGCAAAATTTTAGATCCGATCTATATTTTAAAATTTCTGTAGCGACCTTAAAGCTGCCTGAGTTGCAAGAAATGAAAGAAGACATTGCCGTTTTGTCGGAGCACTTTTTGGGCGTTTATCAAATTTTACACAATAGATCTGATTTAAGCTTGAGCGAAGCGGCCTTGATTAAGTTAAGCCGTTGGGATTGGCCTGGAAATTTTTCAGAGTTAGAAAATGTTCTTGAAAAAGCAGTCCTTCTTTCTGAAAGCCCGGACATACAAGAAGATGATATTGAGACCAATGATCGCGTGTCCCTATCGCCTCATGCCTTGCCAATTAAAAAATTGGCTGAGGTTGAACGCGATTTAATTATTCAAACGCTAAAGGTAACAGCTCAAAATCGTACTCGCGCGGCCGAGCTTTTAGGAATTTCAATTAGAACTTTAAGAAATAAGATTCAAGATTACAAAGAGGAGGGACTTTTATGAGTGGATTGTTTGATAAAACAACCGCAGCACTTCAAACCTCGATAAATATGCGCCAGATGCGGCACAATTTAACCGCCTCAAATATCGCTAATGCGGAAACTCCTGGTTATCACGCTAAAAAGCTCGATTTTGAAGAGGCCCTAGCTCGTGCAATTGATTTGGATGGAACGCGAAGCCTCAGTGCCAATCACCCCGAGCATTTTGCAACCGGAGGATCAAATCCTAGCGTCAGGCCAGAGATTTATGACAATCCCGAAGGTGCTATTAATAACGATGGAAATTCAGTCGACCTAGAGAAAGAAATGTCGGCCCTTTCTGAAAATGCCATTCTCTACAAAACGGCGATTCAATTAATCAACAAGAAAATGGCGGCCTTAAAGTACGCCGCTTCCGAGACAAAATAAATGTTTGATGTAAGAGGGGGACACCATGTCTGATTTTTTAAAAGGAATGCGAATCAGTTCAAGTGGAATGGCTGCGCAACGAATGCGAATGAACACCATTTCAAGCAACATCGCAAACATCAATACCACGCAAACTCCTGAGGGCGGACCTTACCGCCGAAAAGATGTCGTTTTTGAAGCGATGCCTGAAGCCAAGACCTTTGGCGATATCATCATGGCCACTGATCCAAGAAATGATATGCAACGGGTTCAAGTGACGGATGTTATTTCTGACCGTAAAGCGCCTCTTATGAAATATGAACCAGACCATCCTGATGCAAATCCAGATGGTTACGTTGCTTATCCAAACATTAATTTGATGGAAGAAATGACCAATATGATTCAGGCCAGCCGTGCGTATGAGGCCAACGTCTCGACGATGCAGGCTCAAAAAGATTTATCGTTGAGCGCTTTAGAGATAGGTCGATAAGGTCCTGTTTCATAATGAGAACAGCTAGAAGCTAGGAATTAACAGCAGGTTAGAGTAAAATATTAGAGGAAGGTTCGGTGTAGCCATGGATGGTTTTACTGTCGGAAAAGCGGATCGATTTTTACAAACGGGTGCCATTGGCGACTCTAAATCCATCAGCATTCAAAAACCTTCGGTCACAGGTGAAGTTGACACATCGAACTCAACTAGTTTTGCAGATACTTTGAAAGAGGCCATGGGCAATGTGAATCAACTGCAAAAAGCAGCTGATCGTGGGGCTCAGGACTTAGCGACTGGCAAAACAGACAATGTTGCGGATGTTATGATCGCTACCGAAAAAGCAGACATCGCTTTACGAGTGATGGTGCAGGTGCGAAATAAAATTATCGATGCCTATCAAGAAATTATGAAAATGCAGGTTTAGTAAGAAGATATTTCAATTTCAGGAGCAAAAGTGAATAAGATTTTCGGTGGGTTGATCGTGCAGTTCAGAGAGTTTTTTAAAAATCTTGGTCCAACCAAGAGACTTTCTGTCATTGCTGTCACTGTGATTGCTGTTGCCGCACTTGCGACCATGACCATCATGGCCACAGGCCGAGATTATGTCCCGCTTTTAAGCAACGTTCCCTCCGACCAAATTTCAAGCATCATTGCTAAGTTGACTGAAAAAAATATTGCTTTTCAATTGCGCGATGAAGGTAAAACCATCGCTATCCCTAAAGACTTGCTGCATTCGACGCAAATGACTTTGATGGCTGAAATTGGTTCGCCGAAGATGGGAAATATTGGTTTAGAAATTTTTGATAAACAAGATTTCGGAATTAATTCTTACGCTCAAAAAATTAACTATCAGCGGGCTCTTCAAGGCGAGCTGATGCGTGCGATTAATACTTTAACGGCCGTCAAGCAATCCAAAGTCATCCTGGCATTACCGGCTAAAAAGACTTTTCTAGAGGATGGCGCGGCCGCATCGGCTTCAGTGGTTGTAGAACTGCATCAGGGGAAGGAACTGTCAGCTGAGCAAGTTCGAGGAATTCGATATTTAGTCGCAAATGCAGTTGAAGCTATGGATCCAGATCGTGTCACGGTTTTGGACGAACGGGGAAAAGTACTGACACGTCAGAGCGATGGGTCCACGGCAGGGTCTTCAGACATTAATGATTTGAAACAAAAAGTAGAATCTGATTTTGAAACGCGAATTGAAGCCATTCTTTCAAAAGTCGTCGGGCATGCCAAAGTGGTTGCTAAAGTAAATGCGACCTTAAATAACAAAGTTGTTTCTTCTGTGGAAGAAAGTGTGGATCCAGATCGAACAGCCATTCGTGGGCAAACAACCGAAGAAGAATCGTTGGATGGATCAAGAACAAATCCAGCTGGAGTGCCAGGATCAAGATCAAACCTGCCGGGCGCAGAAGACGCTGGGCAAGTTGGCTTTAAACAAGATGTAAAAAAGGAAATCAAAACAACAAATTATGATGTTCCAAAAACAACTAGAAATATCAAAGAAGCGGCGGGTGCACTTGAGCGTGTCAGCGTGGCGGTTGTGGTTGATGGAATCCAAACTAATACTATTAAAGAAGATGGAACAACTGAAACAAAATGGGCTCCTCGTTCAGCGGAAGAGTTAGCCAAGTATGAGTCTTTGGTCAAAAGTGCGGTGGGTTTCAACGCGGCTCGTGGAGACAGTGTAAAAATTGAAAATATTCAGTTTCAACCAGAAGATTTTTCTGAAGCTGAAAGACTGCTGACAAATTTAGAGCGTCGAAAACTTTTACATGCCTTATTTAAATGGGCCCTTCTTGGGTTCAGTTTAGCACTTTTCTTTTTCATCGTGGTTCGACCATTTATGCAATGGATCACTGATAGCTTCCAGGATTCAGTGGAAGAAATGTTACCACGAACTATCGAAGAACTTGAAGAGTTGCAATCTGTAGATAGCACATTGCCAGGCATGTCGACGGCTCTGCCAATTTTGCAAGAGTCCGTAGATCCTGAAAAAGCCGAGGCTGAATTATTAAAAGATCGTATTATGGGCATCATGCAAAAAGACGAAGAGAAGTCTTCGAACGCCTTTGGCATGTGGCTGGTAAGAAAGGACGGACCTTAATGAAAATCTTTAAAGCCGAAAATATTGAGTATGAAACTTTAAAGGGTTTTGATAAAGCGGCCATCCTTATAAATTATTTGGGAAAAGATGCTTTAAAAAGTTTATTTAAAAATATGGAAGACGGAGACATCCGGAAATTAATTAATTTAATGTCCAAGTACCGTATTGTTCCAGTCCACGTCACAAAAAAAGTCCTCGAAGAATTTTATGAAATGATCAGCGAGACTGAAGATTATATTTTTTCGGAAGCTGTTTCGAATAAAGATTCGATCGTGGATGCACTCGGGGAAGAGCGCGCCCGCGGAATTTTAGGGGGATTAAATATTTCTTCCGGCGGAGCAAGGTCTTTGGAGTCCCTAGAAATGGTCGATGCGAAATCTTTGGCGACATTCTTGGTGAACGAGCATCCTCAGACTGTGGCGGTGATTTTGGCCCACCTTGAGCCGGAAAAAAAGGGCGAGGTTTTAAAACGCTTGCCAGAAGCACTGCAAGCCGAAGTGGTACTAAGGATGGCAAATTTAGATCACGTTGATCCAGAGTTGATTGCAGAGATTGATCGCGTGCTCAAAAACCAATTAGCGAATACGGCGACAGTTGAGCAGGCTTCATTGGGTGGTGTTCAGCCAGTCGCTGAGATGCTCAACGTTATGGATAAGAATACTGAAACTTCAATTATGTCACGTTTAGAAGAAAAAGACCCACTGCTAGCAGAAGAGATCAGAAAGTTAATGTTTGTTTTCGACGATATTACAAAAATCGACGATCGTGGAATCCAAACATTGCTGAAGGAAATTCCAAACGAAAAACTTTTGCTCGCTCTGAAAACGGCCAGCGAAGATATTCGTGGCAAGATTTTCAAAAATATTTCAGCTCGTGCGGCCGAAATGTTAAAAGAAGATTTATCAAACATGGGGCCTTCACGTCTGTCAGATGTTGAAGGTGCTCAGCAGGAAATTGTTAATGCTGCACGCCGATTAGAGGCCGAAGGCAAAATCCTGATCGCAAGAGGTGGTTCAGAGGATGCAATGGTCTAAGAACTTTCTTCGGAAAGGCGCAGCAGAAAATAAGGTCCTCGAGTTCGTCCCTCAGAAGTTTGAACTGGGGACGCCGACTCAGGCCAGAAATTATCTGAATGCAAAGAAGCATGGCTCAGATTTCGAAATGAGCGATGTCCTTCGCGTGCAAACTGGTATTGACCAAATAGAAAAAATTGACGAAGAAGAAAAAATTGAAGGTAAGGCCCTTGAAAAGTTAAAAGAAATTCAAGAAAAAGCTTACCAAGAAGCCTATCAATTAGGCCTTGATGAGGGAAAGCAAAAGGCCTTCAACGACTTTTCAGCACATATTCAAGAAAATTTAGATCGCTTGGCCGCTGTCATTAGTCATATCGAAAAACTAAAAGAAAGTTTGATGAGTTTTAACGAGTCTCACTTAATCAAACTCATGTTCCACATGGCTTCTAGGCTCGCACACACTCATCTGGAAAATAACAATCCCCTGATTGTTGATATCATCAAAAACTCTGTCAACTTAGCACAAGACGAAGAAGAAATCGTTGTTCGGGTGTCCGCTCAACAATTTGATTTTTTAGAGCAACTTAAAACAGAGAATGGTCGCGAATATGATTTTCTTAAAAAAATAAAACTAGAGCCTTCCGCTGAAGTCAGCCCAGGTGGCTGCATTGTTGAAACAAATTATGGTGAGGTTGATGCTCGGATTGAGCAACGGACTAAACAACTTTGGGAAGGTTTAATTGATAATATGCCCAAAGTAAAAAATAAATTGGCAGGCCATGAATAATCTGTCCCTTAATTTTGATAAATATGAAGACTTAACTTCGACGGTGCATCTGTCCCATGATAGTGGAAAAGTCACAGAAGTGGTCGGCATGTTAATACGTGGGTATTTGCCGGGTGCTTCCATTGGCAGCGTTGTCCAGATTACACCCAGTGGTCTTGAAAGAAATTTCTTAGCAGAAGTTGTGGGTTTTAAAGATAAATATGTTTTGATGATGCCTTTGGGTGACATGAAGGGCATTTCTTTAGGATCAAAAATTGTCCTCTCGCGCCAGACAGCCACCGTTCGTGTGTCCAACGAGATGTTAGGTCGAATCGTTGATGGCTTAGGTCACCCCATCGATCAAAATATCGATATCGAAGATTTTCGCGAAGTTTCCTTATACAGCGAACCTAGAAATCCACTTTTGCGAAAACCGATCCGAGAAAGTTTAGATTTAGGAATTCGTTCGATCAATACTTCACTGACAGTGGGTAAAGGCCAAAGGGTCTCAATCATGGCGGGCTCAGGTGTTGGCAAATCAGTTCTGCTTGGCATGATTTCCAGATATGCAAAAGCGGATGTGAATGTGATTGCAATGATCGGTGAGCGAGGCCGTGAAGTTCGCGAATTTATTGAAAATGATTTAGGACCTGAAGGAATGGCAAAGTCTGTGATCGTCTGTGTGACTTCCGATCAAAGTCCTTTACTGCGAATGCGCGGAGCTTATGTTGCGATGGCCATCGCAGAATTTTTTAGTGCTCAAGGGAAAGATGTTTTATTAACCATGGATTCCATCACTCGATTTGCCATGGCTCAGCGGGAAATTGGTCTCAGTACGGGCGAACCCCCGTCATCCAAAGGTTATACTCCGAGCGTTTTTTCTTTATTGCCAAAACTGTTAGAGCGGGCTGGAAATTTTGAAAACGAAGGCAGTATCACGGGCCTTTTCACCACCTTGGTAGAAGGCGATGATATGAATGATCCGATTGGGGATGCTGTCCGTTCCATCGTCGATGGACATATTGTGCTATCAAGATCGATGGCGCAAAAAGGACATTTTCCAGCAGTTGATATTCTGCAAAGCTCAAGCCGGGTGATGAAAAGTGTATCATCCGCAGAACAGCTAAGACTTGCGCAAAAAATTCGTGAAACTTTAGCTGTCTACAAAGACGCTGAGGATTTAATTAATATCGGCGCTTATAAACCCGGTTCCAATGCAAAGATAGACAAAGCCGTTAAATTAATTGATCCCGTAAATGATTATCTTCGACAGGATGTCGCAGACCCTACGGATATGACCCAATGTCTTCGAAGACTGCAGCAGATTTTTATCCAAGGATAGGATAGGCCCTGATGAGATTTAAATTTCCTTTGCAAAAAGTTTTAGAGCATCGAAAGGTGCTTGAGGATTTGGCGCAAAAAGACTTTCAAGAAGCCATGGCGCTTTTAGTGAAAGAGCAAAAACTTCTATCCACACTTCAAGATCAAATGCGATTAGCCTTTGATAAAATTTTCCAAGCCCAGCATTCTAAGTCGGGCCAGACCTCTGAACAGCTGAAACAACTGAGTGATTTCATCATTGGGCAAAAGGTCCGTATGGAAAGGCAGAAGGCTAAGATCCAGGAATGCGAAAAAGGAGTCGAGGCCCTCAGAGAAATTTTGCGAGAAAAGGCCGTAGACTATAAAATAATAGAAAGGCTTCGAGAACGCAAAAAAACTGAATTTAACGAAGAAGTGGCAAGATTGGATCAAAAAGAAATGGATGAGATTGCCATCTTAAGAAAGGCTCACGGAAATCGGGCATGAAAAGTGGATACGAACAGTTCTTTAAAAAAGCGCGACAAAATGCAGCTTCCGGTGCAAAGCCGCAAGTTCGCGTGCGTCCGCCACTTCATCATACCTTGAGTGAACGTGATATGGATTCTTCCTTGAAAAAAAGAATGGGAATGCCGCCAAAGAAAAAACCAAAAAAGATTTCCTGGAAACTAGCTGGCTTTTCTTTGATTGGAATGATCGTGACCGGCATTGGTTTTGTTCAACACGAAAAATTAGAAAAAGTTTTAGCGACGATTGAAATTGATTTCTTAGGAACGGCACAGGCAGAAACTTCTAGCAGAGCTCCAAGCGCGGTTAAGCCAGAAGCGCCAGCTGTGACTTCAGCGACAAAGACCGTTGAGAACGCTGAAGAATTAGATCATTTATCAAAATTACGTGAAAAAAAGAAAGAACTTGATGCAAGGGAAGAAGAAATCAATCGCCTTGATGCTGAATTGCAAAAGCAAAAAGGGGATTTAGAAGCCCGATTGAAGGACTTGCGGGAAACCCGTGAACAGATTTCAAAAATGTTAGAAGAGCGCGTGAAAAATGATGAAAGCAAAGTTGAAACATTGGTTCAAATGTATTCCAACATGCGACCGCCACAGGCGGCAAAGGTGTTCGAGACATTGGATGAAGACTTGGCGATTGATATTTTAGGCCGCATGAAGAAAAAAAGTGCTGCGGACATTATGAATTTGTTAAAACCTGAAAAGGCGCAAATCTTTTCAGAAAAATTTGCAGGTTATAAAAGAAAGTAATTTTAAAAAACAAGTCCGTGGCTGGGGGCTGCGGATCACAACAAGGAGGTTGAGTGTTAAATTCAATCAGTGTCGGTCCTCCCCAGGGTCCGCCGAGCTGGAACTCTTCAAAGCCTGATAAGGTGGAAGGGTCAAAGGAGTCTTTCGATAAAGCGCTTGCAGAAAAAGTAAGCTCTAAGGATGACACGAAAGTGTCGGATCGAAAGGTTTCAAGTAAGGATGATAAAAAAGAGGAGATCCGTGAAAAGAAGCCCGAACAAAAAGAAGCTTCGTCTCAGGACCCTCTTAAAAAAAGAGCAGCAGTTTTAAGGCAGAAAGCCATTGCAGGATTCATGGACTCTTTTGAGAGTGAATTCGATGTTCCTCCGACGCGACTCGTGGAGGCGATGGCCCAATTGCCAACTGCTGATCTTGAAAAAAATCCTGAAGAAACCGCAGACTCTGTCCTAGCTCAGCTAGATCTAACAGAGGAGCAAGAATTACAGGCCAAGGAAATGTACTTGAGCTTGGTTTCTGATCTTAATCGGATTGATAAAGCCGCACAGCCACCCGTGGTTGTGACAGCCGATCCCAATGCGATGATGGGAAGCCAGCTGAAGGAGCGATTTGATGTCGCAAAGGAAAAGAAAATTGTCCTGAATCAATCCTTGGAAAAGATGAATAACAATTTTTTTATGAAGCCAGGAATGCAATCTGCGCCTGCGAATCAAGAAGTTTCTCAAAGCCTTGAGCAAGGAATTGAGTCTCAGACTTTGGATCGCTCCGCCGCCGGGGCTTCTGGTTTTGAAAACGGTCTGATGGAAGATACTGCTAATTTGCAAGATCCATCATCGGCGTTTCAAGATCGACCTGTGCAGCAGAATCCAACTCCGCCGACTTTGCCTGACAGTGGCAAAATAAAAGGCGGCCAAGGTTTGAATGCCGAGAACAGTAAAAATGCCTCGGGCACAAATCTTTTGGAGCAGATGAAGAAATTGTCAGAGCAACCAGCTCAACCTGAAATTGTGAAAGAGAGTGCGCAGCCACTTTCTCAAGCACCGCTTCAAGGAGCACTTGCAGGAATGGCTTTAAAACAAGGCCAAGCTCAGCAACAGCAGGGCGAAGGTTTTTCAGGTAAGGGCTCGGGCAAAGAGGGCGGAAAAAAATCCTCGTCGGGTGAAGGCTTGGAAATGTTAGGATCAAACGTTGACGTCAGTACATCCAGTGCCGTGACTTCAGCGAACGCTCCAGCCACAGACACATCGGCTCCTTTTCGATCTTCAGCAGCGGCGGGAACTGTCATGGGTGCCCCTCGACCAGCCGAAGGAAAAGAAGCTCATCAAGATGTTAACATTCGCCAAATTATGAATCAGGCCCAGTACCTGATTAAAAAAGGTGGCGGAGAAGTTAAAGTCGAGATGAGTCCCGAAGGTCTAGGCCAGGTTCATTTGAAAATGGCCATTCACGACGGCAAAGTTAATTTACAGATGGCCACAGAAACTGCAGAAGCAAAGCTAGCGATTGAAAGCGGAATGTCCGACCTAAAATCCAGCCTAGCCGCGCACAAGCTTTCGGTGGATCATGTAAAGGTGGATGTAGTGAGTGGATCTTCGGCGGGAAGTGCTGCCGATAATTCGCAACAATCTTTCAACCAGGAAGCACAACGGGATAGCACGCGACAATTCTGGAATCAGTTCCAGCAAAACTTCGGTAACCGAACACGGGACGAGGGCTTAACAGAAGCTCCCGGCTTAAAAGGTTACGGAGCGCAAAGACGCGATCCCTTGGCGCCAGTTGAAGGAACAAGCACCGCCAAACGAAGTGTTGAAGGCAAAGGCAGTGGTTTGAATCTAGTTGCTTAGATTCACCAAAAAAGGAGGAAAAATGAGTGTGATGAATGTGAAGGCTAATACAAAACAATTTGGCGTGACCCAAGATAAGCCACAATCGACAAACTCATTGCCCTCCAATATTAGTGCGACGGATAAAGATAAAATTAATGGAGACAATGTCGGAGATGCGCTGAATAAAATGGCGGATCCAAATTGGGTGGATCCATCAAAGAAAATGCGAACCGTTGGAAATCCAAGTTTGGATAAAGACGCATTTTTTAAATTGATGCTGGCTCAGTTAAAAAACCAGGATCCGACAAATCCATTGAAGTCGCATGAAATGGCCGCGCAGTTAGCAAGCTTTTCTTCACTTGAGCAAATGCAAAATATGAATTCCACTTTGACGGAAATGAAAAATGGTCAAAAGCCAACCGAGCAATTTCAAGCGCTTTCACTGATTGGTAAATCTGTCGGTGGAGATTCTTCTAAGGTTGTTCGCGCCAAAGGCGACAAAGACCACGATTTCAAATTCAATCTGCCCATGGAAGCGACAGAAGTGACGGTGCAGGTGAAAAATCAAGATGGCGAAGCCATTCGCAAGTATGATTTAAAAAATCTAAAAGCGGGTGGTAATAAAATTATGTGGAATGGAAAAGATGATCGCGATACAGCAATGCCGCCAGGCGAATATACTTTCGCCATTGAAGCCAAAGGCAGTGCTGGAAATAAAATCGCGGTCAAAACAGATTTTAGTGGAGTGATCACGGGCGTGAATTACACCTCTGAAGGTCCCGTCTTGATGATTGGCAATCAGACCATTCGTCTGAAGGACGTTCGTAAGATTCAAGACCCGAGTCTTATGAGTAACGACCAGAATATCAAAGATGTGACCGCTCAGGACTTGAAGAAAGAAGCCCCCGTAGCAGAAACTAATAGTAAGCAAGAGTCTTCTGCTGCGAAACCCGCGACTGAAGCGACGCAAAGCCCACGCGCCTCTGTGAATAAAATCATGGACAGTGTTGGCATGAGTCGCGATATGATCGCTAAGTTACAAAAGGAGACAAAATAGTCATGGACGTTAAAAAAGTCAGTGGACTGGAAAATCTTGGTGGGGTGCAAACAAACCCTACAGTTCCGAAAGGAACACAAGGACCCTCATTCCGCGACGCTTTAAACCAAGTGCAAAATCAAGGCGCGCCAGTGAAGGCGCCCGTGATTGGTGCAGTGGGTGGCACGAGCGAAGCTCAGCCATTAAAGTTTAGTAACCATGCTGTTGAACGCATGCAAAGCCGTGGAATACGGTTTACGCCTGAATCAATGGCAAGATTGAATGAGGCAGTAAGTAAAGCTTCTGCTAAAGGATCGAAGGACTCTTTGATTCTGATGGACGAGACAGCTTTGATTGTTAGTGTGAAGAATCGCACGGTCGTAACAGTGATGGATAAAGCCGCACTGAAAGACAATGTGTTTACGAACATCGACAGTACGATAGTGATGTAAAAAGTTTTTAGCAGTAAGTTTTTGAAAATTTAATAAACAGGGCTGGTCCTCACAAGGAAGCCCTCCAATATATAACAGCCGATCGATTGACGCTGTTCTATGACACGGAGGTCATATGGGTATTCTCTCGTCACTAATTACCGGTGTATCCGGTTTAACCGCACAAGGTGAAGCTTTAGGAGTTACGGCAGATAATATCGCCAACTCCAACACCACTGGTTTTAAAGCCAGCCGTGCCGAGTTCCAAGATATTATTTCTAAGAGCTTAAAAGGTATCTTAGGAGGAAATCAGATCGGTCGCGGGGTTAAAATCGGCGCGGTCAATCCAATCATCGTACAAGGTAACGTCGATGCCACAGACAAGGTCACAGATCTTGCAATCTCTGGAGATGGTTACTACAAAGTAAAAGGTTCTGACGGCGAATCTTTCACTCGAGATGGATCTTTTCATTTCGACAGAGAAGGTTACTTAACAACAAATGATAATCAACGGGTTCAAGGTTTTGAAGGTAACGAAAAAGGTCAGATCATCAATAAAGTTTCTGATATTAAGTTTCCTCGCGCTCTCGTTCCAGCCAAAGCTACGACTGAATTAAGAATGGATTTGAATCTTGATTCACGAGTGGAGCCCACTAAAAAATTCGACGCTAAAGATCCTTATGCGACATCACATTATTCAACAGGTGTTGAAATGTATGACTCACAAGGAAATAAACATCTTGTGACTTATTTCTTCAATAAATCAGCTGATCGTCAATGGGACTATCGCGGGCTTGTTGATGGTAAAGAAGTGACTGGAGCTGAAGACGGTGCATTGGCGCAAGTCTGCCAAGGTAAATTGGAATTTACAGTCGATGGAAAATTACAATCCAATGAACTGACAGATTCTAACTTTAACTTCAAAGGTGGAGCTTTACAGGGTCAAAAAATTAAATTGAACTTTGGTGATGCGATTAAAGACGGCGGAAAAGGCATCGATGGTTCTAAACAGTACGGTAAAAATTCTGACCTTATCAATTGGGGACAAGATGGATCCGCAGCTGGTACGATCAGTGGTTTATCTTTCAATGATGAAGGCATTCTGACCGCCGTTTACACCAACGGACAGTCACAGGATTTAGCGCAGATTGCGTTGGCTAAATTTGAAAATCCAGAAGCGATGTTCAAAGTCGGAAACAATCGATTGAAAGAATCTCGGGATTCAGGATCTTCGGCCTTGGGTGCACCAGGCTCTAACGGTCGCGGAAAAATCTTTGCAAAGTCTTTAGAGCGATCAACAGTCGATCTAGCTTCCGAGTTCGTGCAGATGATTCAAAGTCAGCGAGCCTTCCAAGCGAATGCGAAGACAATCACGACAACTGATGAGTTACTGAACGAAATCATCCAGTTGAAGAGATAATAAGTAGTTAGATAAAAATCATATGACTTAATGACCTCGGGCCGAGAGAACCCGGGGTCTTTTTTTATGGTGCTATGGACTGTAGACGGTTATGGTTTTATTTATATTTAAAAGTCCGGTGAAGTCAGGAATCAGAGTAACAGAGCCTATTTGGTTCGGTTGGAATTTAAAACCTGCGCGATAGTTTCCGGCGGATATTGTGACGGAAGCAGGATTGCAAATTATCCCGTCAAAGCTACAAATATTTCCGTTGGCCGCGACATCTAAAGAAACTCCAACTGTCGTGCCCGCCGCAACTGGAAGTGGTGTTCCTAGGCTGTTGGTTAGTGAAACAGAATAATCGTGATAAGGTTGTGATCCTCCAGATGAATTGTAGAATATTTTTTCATAACCCCTTATTTGAACTTGGCTGGCAGTTGTGCCGCCTGATCGATCAAAATCTATATATGCCATACCACTTTCAATAGCGACAGTGCTGCCGGTCGTGGTACGATTCACGATTATTTTTCCACCGGCGAGAGAACCAGACGGTAATTTTAGGAAAAGGTCCTTGTTGCCAGTGCCTGTGGGAAGGCTGAGTCCTGTGATGGGCCCGGTCGAACTCGCGCAATTTGATGCGAATTCAAAAAAGAACATTGCTACGGCAGCTGGATCCGAAACAATTGAAAAAGTTTCGTTTTGGCTGAGGCTACCGAAGCTGTTGTCATATTTTCGAAAATTAACGCTCACTGGATAGCAAACTCCTTCAACTATTTTCCAAGGTGCAAAAATATCGACAAGTAAATCAGTATCAGCCTTAATAGGAAAGCTGATCGGCGCTTGAGTCACTGTAAATTGTGCTGGTGGACTGCTCGCGAAGCTTGCAATAAATTGGTGAATGTCACCGACAGCTGAGGCGGGCATTCTATAGTGGAATCTAAATTCACTGCGATCTTTAAGAATTTTGATACCTGCTGAATTCAACAGTCCTCCAGGTGAACAACTTCCATCAGAATAAAATGAGGGAGAAGGCTCTGAAATAGAATTAATTTGATGTGTTACGGACAAAATAAGATCACTTGTCGAATAAGAAGCAAATTGCCCGTTGTCGCCTTTAAGCAAAGCCACTAACTCTACGCATTGGTTTAACAAAGCCCCTGTCGATGGTGCGAACTTCTGCAATTCCAATTTTGTGGCGATATTGTTATTGGTATGATTTGAGATAAATTCTGTCGGCTCCGTTGTGTAAGATCCCGAGACTCCGCGAATCGAGACTTTATTAGGATCTCGATTGATGGATGGAATAGCTGCAAAAGCTTGAAAGATCATTTCATCAATCTGGTGTTCGTAAATCCAAAAGTTAAAAGTACCATCGCTGCAATCAATATCGTAATTGCCAACAGACATAGGAATAGCAGCTTCTGAATAAGAGTAGGGTGAGCCATTGATAGTATAGCTTGTTACTGGCACCGCTGCTGTTGCCAGCGGAACATTAACCCATGGACTATCATCCAAAGAAATCTGCAGTGTCGTGATTATGTTCAGACATTGCCCTTTAAACACCGCATATTTATCAATATCAAAATTTTGGTTAAACGGGCTGGGGCTTGAAGTCTTTAATTGTACTAAAGTTGTGCTTAAAGCTTGCACTGCCATGTTGGCAGCTTTAGTACAGCCGCCCAAACTAAGGCCAATAAAAAAGATTCGAAAGATCTTCAAGAACATGACTAAACAATCGGAATTTAAGAGCACCGACTAAAGACGTAAGTTGAGACGTCTCAGAATAGAACATCAAGAATTTCCTAGAATCGACTAAGACCCAACAACTAGAATTAAATTTTTGGAACTTGAAATATAGATTTGATATTGATGGTGATCGAACTGAAGTTGAATGGTATCACTTTGATTTTTTTTGCTAAAATATTCAATCTTATTCAACTGACGGATATCCAAGCCGGAACCTGTCTCGTTTTTTAAACCCAATAATTTCAAAGATGACGCCAGATCCGTAGGTTCCAAAATCACAGGACTGCTAGAAGCCGTTTTCTTTTGTAAATCCAAAGACAAAAACTGAGCAATCTCACGAGAAGATAAATTCTTATCGGCCCCAGAAAGACTGTACAAAGTTGAATTCGGAAAAGACCCCGCCGTTTTCATTTGAATCGAAAGTTGTGCTTGTGCCAGTGAATTTAAGCCTAATAAAAAGCTTAAGCTAATAATAAAACGCATGGCCCCTCCCCAGGAATCATGCGGCAACATAGCACAAGTGGGACAGCGGAAAAACAAGGTTTTTAAGAGGGGAATTTATTATCTGTTAAAGACTTAGACACCCAGGTAACTTCTTCTAACTTCATCGTTATTAAGTAGGTCTGAGCCTTTGCCCTCAAGCTTAATGGTGCCAGTTTCAATCACATAAGCTCGATGAGAAATCTTTAAAGCCATACGGGCGTTCTGTTCCACCAGTAAAATGGTCATGCCTTCTTGATTTAATCTAACAATAATTTGAAAAATTTGTGCAACAATCAAAGGAGCTAAGCCCAAAGAAGGCTCATCTAAAAGGAGCAGTTCTGGTTTGCACATCAAAGCGCGACAAATCGCGACCATCTGTTGCTCGCCACCACTTAATGTACCTGCTAATTGTTTTTGCCGCTCCTTCACGCGAGGGAAAAGGTCATAGCAATAATCCAGGTCCTTTTTTATCTGGGCTCGATCCTTGCGAGAATAGGCACCAAGCTCTAAGTTTTCTAAAACAGTCATCTGTGGAAAAACACCGCGACCTTCGGGCGACTGGGCCATACCTAGTTTCACTCGCAAGTGAGCCGGAGTTTTTAACAGATCTTGATCTTTAATTTTAATATCACCTTGGGCATCAACCAATCCTGATAAAGCCCGCAAAGTGGTGGTTTTCCCGGCGCCGTTGGCACCAATTAAGGCCACCACTTCGCCCTTAAAAACCTTGAAACTAATTCCGCGCAAAGCTTCAATCGATCCGTAAGCGACCTTTAAATTTTTAACGTCTAATAAAGGACTCAAGCTTCCTCCGCCACGCCCAAATAAGCTTCGATGACTTTGGGCGAATTTTGAATTTGGGCCGCAGTGCCTTCGGCAATTTTCACGCCGTGATCTAGAACAATAATTTTTTCACAAATTCCCATAACAAGTTTCATATCATGCTCGATCAGTAAAACTGTCAGATTAAAATCTTTTCGGACCTGCGCGATTGTTTCCATCAACTGATGAGTTTCAGAATGATTCATTCCGGCCGCAGGTTCATCTAATAAAATCATTTTCGGATCAGTCGCTAAGGCTCGCACAATTTCAAGTTTTCTTTGGGCGCCGTAGGGAAGGGATGAAGCTTCATCCAATGCCTTATCTTGCAGACCAAAAACTTTTAAAAGTTGATAGGCTTTTTCAGCATTTTGTTTTTCCTGCAGATAAAACTTTTTTGATCGAGTCACACTATCCCAAAGCCCATAAGACACATGCTGATGGCAAGCGATCAAAATATTTTCTAAAACTGTCAGATTTTTAAAGAGGCGAATATTCTGAAAAGTTCGGGTCAGGCCCACTTTAGAAATTTGATACGGTTTAAGGCCTACGGTGGATTTGCCGCTGACAGAAATATTGCCAGCAGTAGGCAGGTAAACTCCGGTGAGTAAATTAAAAACCGTCGTCTTGCCGGCGCCGTTCGGGCCAATAAGCCCCGCCAGTTGACCTTTTTCGATCGTAAAATTCAAATCAGCAACCGCCTTAAGGCCACCAAACTGAATGGTCAGGTTTTCGACTTTAAGAAGAGCGTCGGACATATTTTCTCCAGAAATCGGGGATTTCTTTTTTTCCAAAAAGTCCTTCAGGTCGTACAATCATCACAATAATTAAAGTCAGCGAATAAATAACCATGCGCAGATCAACGCCGGTGACCTCTTGCACGCTTCTTAAGGCTTCAGGGAGCAAAGTCACAATGAAAGCAGCTGCTAGCGATCCTGTTAAACTTCCCATGCCGCCTAAAACCACCATGATCACAGCATTAATACTTAAAATCAGAGAAAACGAATTAGGCGTGATAAAATTATTTACGAAAGCAAATAAAGAACCAGCGACACCGGCAAAAAAACTAGAAATCAAAAAAGCTCGCACTTTAACTTTGGTCGAATTAATTCCCATAGCCTCAGCGGCGACATCGTCTTCTCGGATACTTAAAAAAGCCCGACCATGGCTGCTATGGCAAATGCGCCAGATCACCACAAATGTGATCACCAACCAAAAGGAGCAATATAAATAAGTCATCAGTCGACCAGCATCAATGCCTGGAATTGTAGGAAGGTTAGGAATGCCAGAATAACCCCTTGCGCCACCTAAAAACTCTAAGTTAATAAAAGCCGAGCGAATGATTTCGCCAAATCCCAAAGTAACGATCGCTAAATAATCACCCTTTAACTTCAAAGACGGTTGTCCTACCAAATAACCAAATGCCGCCGCCACACAGCCAGAAAGAATTGTACTTAACAAAAAATTTAATAGCGCCAACGATGGGGGAAAAATCGCCCATTTCGTAGAAACATAAGCCGAAGTGTAAGCGCCGATCGCCATAAAGCCAGCGTGACCCAAAGAAAATTGCCCGGTGTAACCATTCACTAAGTTTAAGCTGATGGCCATCACACAGTTAATCAATATGAACAATGTCATCAGCTGCAAATAGGAATTAAAACCAAAATTGATAATTAAACCGACAACAAGCATCACCAAAAACGCCAAGGCGGGATTTTTAAAAGCTTTCATTAAACTTTCTCCGCAGTGTATTTGCCCAGTAACCCCGCTGGTCGGTATAATAAAATGGCTATTAAAATTCCAAACGCCAAAGCATCTCTGTAACTGCTAGACAGATATCCCGAAACCATTTCTTCGGAAAGCCCCATGATTAAACTGCCGATAACGGCGCCCATGATATTGCCGATACCGCCTAGAACTGCAGCGACAAAAGCCTTTAGGCCAATCATTGTCCCCATCAAAGGATCAATTTTTGGATATTTCATACCTACTAAAATACTTCCGATGGCAGCCAAACTTGAACCAACAATAAAAGTGAAAGTAATAATTCGATCCGTATTAATTCCAAGCATTCGAGCCACGGCGGCATTTTGACTGACAGCTCGCATCGCTTTTCCAACTTTGGTGTGCTGAATTAAAAAATGCAAAGCCAGCATGGCAAAAAGGCTGACTCCTAAAACAGTGACATCAAAAATTTTGATCGTCATGCTGCCAATATTAAAAATTTCGGCATCAGTCATAATATCCGGGAAAACTTTCGGATCTGCGCCAAAAACAACTTGTCCCGTGTATTGCAGAAATAGACTGACACCAATGGCAGTGATCAAAACATTAATCTTGGGCGCCTTTCTTAAAGGTTTGTAAGCCAGACGTTCAATCAAAACTCCAAGAACACTGCACACAATCATTGAAACAAGCATCAATGTCAGCAAAGTACTCAGGCCCGGTTGATTTTCAATGCCGAACCACTTTGCGACGTAATAAGCGGTAAAGGCACCGACCATATAAACATCAGAATGGGCAAAGTTGATCATCTGTAGGATGCCGTACACCATAGTATAACCCAAGGCGATCAAAGCATAAATACTGCCTAAATTAATCCCATTTAAAATATGCTGAAAAAACTCTTCCATTAGAGGGGATTCACCGTGGTCACAAATTTACGTTTTTCATTTTCAATCTGTACGATGACGGCAGGCTTCACAGCATCGCGATTTTCATTGATCGAAATCTTTCCAGTAACGCCTGGAAAGTCTTTGGTCTTAGCCAACTCATCGCGAATATTTTGCGGAGTGACTTCTGTCGTTCGCTCCATAGCAGCGACAAGAATTTTTGCGGCATCATAACCTAAAGCTGCCAAGCCATCCGGCACTTCACTATAACGCGCTTTAAATTTTTTAATAAATTCTTGAACCGTAGGATCTGTGGATTCGGTCGAATAGTGATTCGAGTAATAATGGCCATTGATGGCTTCCTTACCAATCTCATGAAGTCGCGTGCTATCCCAACCATCTCCGCCTAATAAAGGTATTTTTAATCCCAATTGCACGGCTTGACGAGCAATCAAGCCCACTTCCGTATAATAGCCGGGAATAAAAATAGCTTCTGGAGATTTACTTTTCATCTGGGTCAGCTGGGCTTTAAAGTCGATATCTTTTTCTTGATAAGAAAGATCTGTGACAATCGTGCCACCCAATTTTTTATAAGACTCGATAAAAGCGTCAGCTAAACCAATGGAATAGAGATTGGCCTTGTCGCGAAAAATCGCAACTTTTTTAACCTTTAAATTTTCCCAAGCAAATTTAGCCATGACCAAACCTTGAAAGGGATCGATAAAACAAACTCGGAAAACAAAGTCGCGGTTTTTTGTGATGGAAGGATTTGTCGAACTTGGAGTGATTAATGGAATTTTATATTGCTGAGCAAAAGGCGCCGCGGCCTCAGTTAAAGAGGAGGCCACTTCGCCGATCACAGCGACAACTTTACTTTGAGTGATCAGTCGAGTCACAGCTGCGGCGGCTTCATCTGGTTTTCCTTGATCGTCTAAAGTGATCAGTTTAATTTTTTTCGCTTTCACGCCACCTTTTTCATTCACTTCATCAAAAGCCATTTTAATGCCTTTGTTTGTCGATAATCCAAAAGTCGCTGTTGAGCCGGTTAATGATCCATATTCGCCGACTAAAATTTCATTTTGTGATTTCGTGCAACTCGTAAACAGGCCTAAACAAAAGAGACTTAAAAGTCCTAAGATACCTAAAAGGTTTTGCGATTTAGTCAGCATTGAAAAGTCCCCCGAAAATATTACATATGATTGCAGGGCCTTGGGTTGATGGTCAAAAAAAACCTCAAGCCGCAAGGCGAAATACAGTGTTATCAGGACCGTCTTTCTATAAACATTAGGGATGAAGTTGACTTTGCGTTTGATGATTCAAATATTAGCCTCACTTGCCGTCGTCGTGCTACCGCTCAGTGCATTCCAGCTTTATTCATTGTTTGAGTCTTCTTACGAGGATAGTTATCACGATAATTTTCACGTCATACAATCGTTTTCTGCACCAGTCTCAGAGGCCATATGGAGTTTAGATAAAGCCTACATGAAACATTTAACGACATCCCTCGTGCTGAGTGGAACTATCAGCAGGGTTGAAATTTACGACGAAGATCTTAACTTATTTGCGGCTGCTAACAAACTTTCGAACCAATCCCAAATAACTGACCCTGAGCCTGGACTTTTGCCTCCAGCTGAACTCAGTCGACTTCGATCAGGTCAAAATTCATTGTATCGTGAAAAGCCTCGGAAGGCATTGGGTCGGTTGGCAATTCCAATTCTCTCCATCCAAGGGTCTGAAGCTATGCCCAGTTTTCGTGGCGTCTTAGCTATCGAGTATTCTTTGAAATCTGTTAATCAAAAAATGCTCTATCAAATTCTGCAAAACGCGCTCATGATTACAATCTTTACTCTTGTTGTTAGCTTGATCTTATTTTACTCACTGAAGCGTTCTGTTATTACCCCACTTTTTGAATTGCTGAAAGCGATGCGCCTAATGCCAAATGACCGCAGCGTTCGGCTAGATCCGACGGCAACCCATACTACAGAAATTGCTAAAATTTATCAGACTTTTAATAATATGGTCGAAGACCTTCAGAAAAAAGAAAACGTCATTACCGAGCAAAGAAAGCAGATGGTTCAATCTAGCAAAATGTCGGCTTTGGGGGAAATGGCGGCCGGAATCGCCCACGAGATCAATAATCCTCTAGCCATTATTGTTGGGTATAATCATATAGTTCGTGAACTTGTAAAACGAGATCAACCTGATAAACCGGAAATTTTTCGAAACTTAAGTAAAATCCAAGAAACGACTGATCGAATTTCAAAAATAATCCAAGGTCTTAGAACTTTTTCTAGGAACACAACCAGTGATCCTCGGGAATGGAATTCTTTAAAAGTAATTATAGAAAATGCACTTGAGTTTTGTGCTCAGCGGCTTAAGAACCATGGGATTGATTTGATTTTGGATCCAGTTCCAGCTGTTGAATTATTTTGTCGGGACTCGCAAATGATTCAGGTTTTGTTGAACTTATTGAATAACGCATTTGATGCAGTTCAAGAGCACGTGGACGATTCATGGATACGTATCAGTTTTGCTGTAAATAAAGACGGTCTGACTATTCAAGTCACCGACTCAGGCCCTGGCATTCCTGCAATGGTCGCAGAGAAAGTAATGCAGCCTTTTTTTACAACCAAGGAAGTGGGGAAGGGCACCGGCTTAGGACTTAGTATTTCTAAGGGGATTATCGAAGAGCATGGCGGTCAGTTGCTTTTCAATCGACAGAACCCCCACACTCAATTTGTGATTGAAATGCCAACTCATATATTTAGAGATCTGCAAAAAAATGATGAAAAAGGTCTCAATCCTCAGGTTGAAAGCAGATTAGCTAAATTGACGTAGTCTAACGACTGCTTCTTCTCAGTTTTTGTGACTATTTCTAATGGGACTTGGACCAACTGATGGCCTTCAATACCAATCATGACATCGCAAATTCCAGATAACAAAGTTTCGACGGCAGCAGCGCCCATTCGGGAGGCTAAGATCCGATCGTTAGCGGTTGGACTACCGCCACGTTGCTGATGTCCAAGAACGCAAACCTTTGCATCAAGCCCCGATTTTTTTCGGATCGCGTCGCCTAAATCGTAAGCGCGACCCGGTTTTTGGCCCTCGACTGTGACGATGATGCTGCTTTTTTTACCTCTCAGCATTGATTCTTTAATGCGCTCAACCGCTTTATCGACAGTTGTATTACCGTCAGGAGTAAATATCTCTTCGGCACCGCCAGCTAAACCCACATAAGAGGCAATAGCTCCTGAATTTCGTCCCATCACTTCAACAATAAAAACTCGATCGTGGCTGTCAGCGGTGTCACGAATTTTATCAATCGCATCCAAAGCTGTATTAACAGCCGTATCAAAACCGATCGTTCGATCCGTTCCAAAAATATCGTTATCAATAGTTCCAGGAATTCCCACAATCGGAATTTGATGTTCTTCCCAAAGCAAATGAGCACCCTTGAAAGAACCATCGCCACCTATACAGACTGCGGCATCGATATCTAAGGCTTTTAAGTGATCAGCTGCTTTTTTTCTGAACTCAGGTTTTAAAAATTCCAAACAGCGACCTGTTTTTATTACGGTTCCACCACGTTGGATAATATTGGCCATATCGCGAACTTGCAGGGCATGAATTTCGTTGTTTACCATGCCGCTGTAGCCGCCGATGGCGCCGTAAACTTCCAGTTTGCGTTGATATCCTAAACGGACGACGGCTCGTGTAGCCGCATTCATCCCCGGAGCGTCTCCGCCACTAGTATAAACGGCAATTCTTTTTAATGTTTTTTTAAATTGAGCCATAGTCATTGCACCAAAAAAAAGGGACCCAGGGGGTCCCTTTTTCCAAATTAATTATGAATTGAGCTTAGTTAACCATAGATTTAAATTCAGCGCCAGCGCGGAATTTTGGAGCCCAAGAAGCTGGAATTTTGATAGCTTTGCCAGTTTGTGGGTTGCGACCTGTGCGAGCTTTACGCTTTGCTTTTGTGAATGTGCCGAAACCAACAAGTTTCACATCGTCACCTTTTTTTACTGATTTTTTAATATTTTCCATTGTGCAATCTAAGAACGCCTCAGCTTGAGCTTTGGAAACATTGGTCTCAGTCGCAATTTTTTCGATCAACTGTGCTTTATTCATTTGAACTCCTTGTTCAGTTTGTTGTCCATTTCCGTATTCAACAAAATCAGATAACATTTTCGCAAGGCGGTCAAGATGAAAAATCAATCCTCATCTTCAGTGGGAGTTTCTTGATCTAAATTTTTAGTGGGGATTTTAAACTTCTCATCGGCCCATTCGCCAAGGTCAATCATTTTGCACCTTTCAGTGCAAAATGGACGATAAGGATTTTCTAATGAATATTCGATCACTTTGCCACACTGAGGGCATCGGACTTTTCTCATGGCTAACAGCCTGTCACAATATCCACTTTTTTGTCCAGCGGGAACGCGCTTAATAACCGCAGTAGTATGAATAGTTGTCGCTCTTAACCAGTGTTCCAGTGATAAAAGTGATGCCTTCGTAGGCAAGACTGTAAGTAAAGTAAGGATCACCTGGTTTTCCTTGGGCCACTTGCACTTGAATCAAGCTGCGATTTGCAAGAGTGAATTTGTCACCGTACTGACGAGCTTCAAAGCCCTGACTGTTATTGATTTGAAATGTCGACATTGGCAAACTCAAAGGATTTAGCGTGGCGTAAGACTTATCATTATAAATCGGAAAACCAATCAACCCAGCGAAAAACTCGGAAAATTTTGGCAACGAATAATAATAGTTGCTGGGTTGCGGCCTAGAAAAAATCTGAAATCCTGTCATGCCGTTGCCAAGACTTAGATTGACTCGGAAACTTCCCGCACTGAACACGGGGCAAGCCGCGGCTCCACCCGTCGAATGATTTTGATCACAAACACCCATCGCTTCTTTAAGGAACTTTCTGATTTGAGTTGAGTTAGTAATCTTTAAACTGTTGTAGCAATAGTTATCTGAAGAATAATTTGTTCCACCAGCTAAGTTGTTATTAAAAATAGGTGTTGAGATAGCGCCCCCTGGTCCCTGACAGACTGAAGAGCCATTCGCATTGATCAAAGCGGATCCCGCTGGACACGAGGCAACACCCAATGGAACTGTCGCAATGCCAGAATTTCTGGATTCAGATTTCCCGCAGGCAATCAATCCAATAACCGTCAACGCGCTTAAAGCAATCCATAACCAATGTCTGTTTTTCATAGTAACCTCGCTCAAACAAGAGTGATTCACTAAATATGCCAAACATTCAGGTCTCAGCTGAATTTAAACCCTGAAGGGGCGTTCCGCCGTGTCTCACTCTGAGACCGGCGCGTTCCTTGTCACAACCCTGTACTTGAACTTGTCATTTATGGTGTCAACTGATGGACTTTAGAAATAATTCTCTGGCAGCGCTCATTTTCTTGTTCGATGATTTTCAAGTACTTAAGAATTGTTGGTTGCAGATCAGTCTGTTGTTTTAAGAAGGGGCCGATGCGATCAGCTTTTCCTGGTCCGCAATCAATGGGAGCTAATCCTACGAAGCTGGCTGCGACTGAAGCATCCTTTGTTTTATTGACCTGAATCAAATCTTTAAAGAAATCGTTTGAATAGTCTTCCCGCATTTTTTCTTGTGTAAAGGGAAAGATATTGTACAACGCCGATTTGATGAGCGCCATGCTGTGTTCAGGTTTGTCAGACTTGAACTCTTCAATCCACTTTTTCTTTTCCAGCCAGTTGGGAAGAGCTGTCGTGCTGCCAATCTTTCCGGATTGGCCAAAAAATGAAGAGTCTTTTTTTTCTTCCGCCGTAATTAAAGCTTTTACTTGCGAATGATTGCTTCGAGCTAAAAAGTTAATCATTGCCCAGCGTTTATCTTGATCGATAGAAAAGCCAGGTAACTTTATGTTTCCTTGGAGGAGCTGAAATAATTTTTCCTGTGCAAAAGACGTTCTGGAGGACATTAAGAAGCCATCAAAAAAAGTTTTTTGTAGTTCAGATCCAGGAGCCGTGCTTACTAATCTTTTCCAAGTTAATTCTTCAAGGCTTCTTGCAAGTAGCTGAAATGATTTTTCATCACTGCGACTTAAATAATACAGAGCCGAAGCGGCCAATGGATCTCGACCTGCGACGCTGCGATAAAGATCTTTTAAAATATAGTTATCAGTTTCAACAGCAAGGCCTTTTTTAATAGCGGTATCTAAATAATTTAAGATAGGCAATTTCGCCTCACGGATCAGATCCCAAAGCGAGCGCCACACCATCTGGCGCAAGAATGCATCCTTAAGGGATTGTGGATTTTCCGAAAAGTTTCTTAAACTGATCGAATCGAGAATGGCACTAAGGTATCCATAATCTTCAAAGTTTGCATATACTAGACTTGGGCAGGGTTGCCCATGGGCTTCTGGGACCTCCGTGATGACCTTTGAAATTTCAATTGGAAAAACTTTCCCCATCTTAAGTTCGCCAGGCCCGCTGTTAAATAATACCAATTGAAGTCGTTGAGGGCGCAGGTAGTTATTCTCAGCCGGAGCAGTCTGGTTGAGGGTCAGAGTCTTAATCAAGCCATCAGTACAAGTAAAATGACTTTCTACTTTGTTAACGCCCGCGGTTCTTAGCCATATTTTTTTCCACTCGGTCAAATCTTTGCCAGAGCCATCGCTAAGCGCCTGCATAAAATCATTCAGTGTCGTATTACTGCCAGCAAACTTTTTAAAATAGAGCTGAACTCCTTGCTGAAACTTCTCAGGGCTCAAATAAAATGATGTTTGCTTTAAAACGGCTGCGCCTTTGCCGTAGGTAATGTTGTCAAAATTTGCCATGGCATGCAGAGTGTCCTCAACGTCGGTAGCCACCGGATGTGTTGTCACCAATTCATCTTCCCAATAGGCGCCTGTCTTTGCAGAGTAAAAATCTCTCCAGGCCTCTTTGAATTCCTTGGTAGAAGTCATCGCTAAATGGGCCATATAGGTGGCAAAACTTTCATTCAGCCATAAGTCATTCCACCATTTCATTGTCACAAGATCGCCGAACCACATATGCGCCATTTCATGTAAAATAACATTGGCAAGGGCACGCTTCTCTCGCAAAGACTTTTCGCCTCTGGAAACAAAGCCTTCATTGAAGGTCACGGCAGCGACATTCTCCATCGCACCTGATGTGAACTCAGGAACAATAAGCTGGTCATATTTTTTATAGGGATAGGGGATTGCGAAATACTTTTCAAAAAAATCTAAACCTTGCTGTGTCACTTTAAACCATTCATCAGGTTTCACATATTTTGCTAAGGACTGGCGCGCCATCAGGCGCAAGGGAATTCGAAAATTATTCTCCCACACCCTAAATGGACCAGCATGCAATGACCAGACATACGTGCTAAATTTCTCGCTCCTAGGAAAGTGCCACTCTCGGAAGTCACCACTTTCACTGATGGACTTTTCTTTAACAGAAGAGACGACAGCCCAAGTCTTCGGGGCGCGAACCTTCATTTCGTAAGTAGCTTTTAAATCGGGCTGGTCAAAACATGGAAAAACGTAGTTCGCATTAAATGGTTCTAGCTGAGTGTGAAGATAAATATTTTTATCTTCAGGATCTTGAAATCTGGAAAGGCCGCGGCCTTCCAAATTATATTTATTGCTAAAGACGACACTGACTTCATTAAGACCTAAGGTCAGAGCCGACGCTGGGACCAAAATAAATTTGCCATTGTAATCAGCGGCAAGATCTTTTCCATTGGCAGTGAGTGTTGTGACTTTTCCCTGGTAAAAATCAACCCGCACAGAATTTTTCAAATGATTTACTTTGAAACGTAGGATAACCTTTCCTGAATATTCTTTTTCTGTGGAGCTTAAGGTAAATTCAAGAAAATACGATACATTTTGAATCTGTAAAAAACGACTTTCAGCTTGAAGCTGAGTCAAGTTTGACTGATTTATTTCAGGGGTTAACTTTGCTTCATTAGGTTTTAGCGTTGAGGCGCAGGTGAATAATAATAAAGTTAAAGAAAAGATAAAGATTTTCACTTAAGTCTCCTTAAAAAATATATAGAACTGCACATCAGTATCATGCTGATCCATCCCGAGATTGAAAATAAAAATTGAGGACCTCGAAAATCATCGCGCCAAAATTCTAAAAAAAATCGTGATGTGCTGTGCAAGATAAGCCAAATAAAAAATAGGCGCCCAGATAATTTAAAGAATCCTAAAAAAATTCGTTCGCGGTTTTTTTCAAAAAACAATATCAATCCTAAAATTGTTAGTTCTATAAAGGTGGCATAAAGGGGTGTTGGATGCCGATGCTGAAAAGCCCAGAAAACATCACTGACGGGGCCGTAACAACAGCCTGAAATAAAACAGGCAATGCGGCCCATCGCATAGCCAAATGAAATCACCGGTGTTACTAAATCAAAATATTGATTGATCGCCACAGTCTTTTTCATCTGCAAATACAGCCAAGGTGCAAAAAGCCCTAGTATTAACCCGCCGTAATAGACATACCCACCTCGACCAAAGTCGAAAACCCGCCAGGGTTGGGCCCAGTAAATCTCTGGATACTCATAAATAACATGCAGCAATCGGGCTCCGATAAACCCTGAAACTAAGCCCATAAGGCTTAAATCTAAGACGAGCCGACTCTCAAAATTTTGCTGAATGGCGCGACTTCGAACCCAAATCAGACTGGCGCAAACAATGGTACTTATGACTAGATAATAAAGCGGTAGGGCGGCCATTAATTCTCTCTCTTAGACGATGGCCTAATTTTGATGGGGGATATGGCAAAACACAAGCTCCTTCTAGCCAAGGTGTCGACAAATCTTCATAATGACCTTTATGAAACTTCATCCTGTTGATGTCGCAAAAGAATTCCGACATTTTAATTTTTTTAGGTCCTTCAATGACCATTTGCTTTTGCAGCTTAGTGCGATGGCAGAGCTTCAGACTTTTCCACAAGGCACATTTATTTTAACTGAAGGCCAATCCAATAAATCTTTATTTTTTCTCCGTAAGGGCGTAGCAGAGATCCATTTGGCAGGTGAAGTGGTTGCCATTCTGCAAACTGCCGGTGATGTGATGGGAGATATGAGTGTTGTCACCGAGCGGGTGGTCACTACTTCCATCAAAGCGGCCTCTGAAGTCGAATGTTTTGTTCTTAATTCTGAATATTTTGATCGTGTTGCACCCAAAGATAAAGATCATTTCATGGCCATTTTTTACAAAGTTTACGCTGTCATCTTAGCGGACCGCTTAGTACGAACAAATGAAAAAGCGCGGCTTTTTGAAATTGCCAACCGAGAATTGCACCAGGCTCAGGTTAATTTGGAAAAACTGGGTGATAAAAAAGTTCTTTTAGTTGAGCCTGACCGTAAGCAACTGATGATGGCAAAAATGGCCGTGGGTGCCACGGGCGTTAAAATGGACGTAGCCTCAGAAAAAGTAGCGGCTTTGGAATACCTTAAAAACAATGACTACCACGCGGTCTTTTGTGATGAAACGCACGTTGATATTTTGAATCAAATTCATGCTGAAAAACCACAGACCAAGCTGGTCTTGATGGTGCAAAAGGGTGTGCAAAAAAATATCCCTATCTTAAAAAATATGATCGCCATTGATAGCGTGATCTCGCGGGACCCAGATGATCGATCTTTAACGATGCGGATGCTGCTGACAACGCTGACAAAAGTTCTTAATAATGAGTATTTTGGCATGGAGAAATATCTTACTTGGGGAGTTGAAGTTCAAAGGAAAGTAGTTTCTGCAAGTTTTCAGCGCAGCGACCTCAAAGACGAGATGACCCAGCATCTAAAAAAGATTGGCATTCGAAACACTATTTTAGATCGATGCTATTCTGTTGCCGAAGAAATGCTGATGAATGCGATTTATGATGCACCCACAGATTCTAAGGGTCAGTCCATTTTTAACCATCTGCCGCGAAAGACGGAAGTTGTCCTAGAGTCCCACCTGCAGTCACAATTAAAGTATGCGTGCGATGGTAGCATCTTAGCTGTGTCGGTAACGGATCCTTTCGGCTCGTTAACCCGAAAAGTTTTAGTAGATTATTTAGAATCTTGTTATGAGGGTCGGGCAGGTTCATTGAACGAAGGTAAAGGCGGAGCCGGGCGCGGCCTCCATCAGATTATCGAAAATGCTGATCTAACAATTTTTAATGTCAAAAAAGGTGTAAAGACCGAAGTGATTTGCTTTTTTCATATTGAAGGCCATATGCGCGAACCGCAGCCATCATTTCATTATTTTTTCTCTGAATAAACTTTGGGCGCTGATTTTTCTCGGTACATAATCCACAATAAAAATATGACTCCAAGGACAATGGCTGAATCCGCCAAATTAAAAGCTGGCCAATTGTAAGTTCGCCCTGACGGCGATGTAAAATAAAAATCTAAAAAGTCAATGACATATCTGAAATAAAGCCTGTCGATATAATTTCCTAAAGCACCGCCAAATATACTAGAAAGGGCTACAACCTGGGCCACATCTTTATCATCCACACCGCGCAGTAAAATTAAAATAAACAGTAAAGCCAAGGGCGGCATGGCTAAAAAAAACATCTCGCGAAAGGCGGGGTGCGAATTAGCCAGAAACCCAAATGCAGCTCCTTGGTTTCGCACATACACCAAATTGAAAAAGTGAGGAACGACAGTGATAGCCTCGCCTAATCTTAAAGTGGTGTGAATAGTTAATTTAGTCAGCTGATCGATAGCTACAATAAAGCCCGTGATCGAGACCAAAAATAAATATTTTTTCCTCATGAAAGGGCCTCAGTGCATTTTGGGCAGATTTCAGGGAGTTGAGGATTTTTACCAATCTCAGTTGAATAAACCCAGCAACGCAAACATTTTGCACCCGAGGCTTTGGCCGCTTCAATCTTAAAAGGACCTGATGTTAATTCAACCTGCGAAACGATTAAAAATTCGCGCAAATCATAAGCCTTCGTAAGATCCTCAAGAACCGTTCCTTCGGCTGAAATTTTAACGGTGGCTTCCAAGCTAGAGCCAATTATTTTTTGGCTTCGAAGTTCTTCCAAAGATTTTTGCACTTCGGAACGCACTTTCAATAGATTATCAAAATGGAGCGCCAGCTTTTCATTTTTCCAGTCGAGAGGTGCTTTCGGAAACTGAAGCAAGAAGACACTCGCTTCAGTTTTCCCTTTAAAATGTGAATAAGCCTCTTCACTTAAAAACGAAACAATCGGCGCCATCATTCGAATGACATAATCAGTCACCTGATAAATAACGGTCTGAGCAGACCTTCGCGGAACCCCGTCAGCTTTCCAAGTGTAAAGACGATCCTTTAGAACATCTAAATAAGTCGCAGACATGGTGACCGTAAAGAAATTATTAACCAGATGATAAACTTTGTAGAATTCATAGGTTTCATAAGCTTCGGTGATTTTATCGGTTAATACTGCCAGCTCATGGAGAGCCCATTGATCTAACCTGGTCATTTTTGAAACCGGAACTTGATCTTTTTTGAAATCAAAATCCGAGATCGCACCCAGTAAAAATCGTAAAGTATTTCGAAAGCGTCGATATGTTTCCGTGACCCTTGTTAATTCTTCGGTTCCGCATCCAACATCCCCACCATAGTCACTGTAGGCGACCCACAGTCGGATGATTTCGGCCCCTGATTTATCAGTCAGGGTTTGAGGATCAACATAATTTCCGATAGATTTACTCATCTTACGGCCCTGAGTGTCGGTCACAAACCCATGCGTCAGTAAAGCCTTAAAAGGAGGAACCTCATTAATAGCCATCGAAGAAAGCATTGAAGTGTTAAACCAGCCGCGATGTTGATCGCTGCCTTCTAAATAAATATCAGCCGGAAAAGCTAATTCGGGTCGTTTCTTTTGAACAGCGGCATGACAGATGCCTGAATCAAACCAAACATCTAAAATATCGCGACCATGACGAAAGCCTTCAGATCCAAACTTTCCTTGGATCGAAAAATTTCCAATCAACACAGTAGGTTCAGTTTTCCAGAAACTTTCAATGCCATTCTTTTCAATCAGATCGGCAATCTTCATCATCAAATCAAAATCGGCTAAAGGCTCGCCAGTGGCTTTACAGTAATAAATCGGAATCGGTACGCCCCAGATTCGCTGACGGCTTAAACACCAATCGGGTCGCCCTTCCATCATTGCACGAAAGCGCGCTTCGCCCCAATCAGGATAAAATTCAATGTTATCTAAAGCCTTCAATGTTTTAGCGCGAATTTCAGACCCTTCTAAATCAATGCCTAAAAACCACTGCGGTGTCGTTCTGAAAATTAATGGCGTCTTCGAGCGCCAGCCATGGGGATAGCTGTGAGTGATTTCGCGAAAGCCGATCAGGTGACCAGAATCTTTTAAGCGTTGAACAATCAATGGGTTGGCCTTAAAAATATTTTGGCCTTTGTAATCTGGAACATCGTCAGTAAATAAACCGCCATCATCGACAGGGCAAAGAACAGGAAGGTTATATTTTTGACCTACTCTAAAATCATCCACGCCATGCCCAGGTGCTGTGTGCACGGCGCCCGTTCCCGCATCCTGAGTGACATGCGTTCCTAGTACAATTAACGAGTCTCGGTCGATCCAAGGATGTCGTGCTTTGCTGTGCTCGAGGTCACTGCCTTTAAAAGTTTTCTCCAAAACCAAAGTATGGCCAGTGTCTTTTTCAAAAAATTCTTTTAAAGATTGCGCGACGATAACTGCTTCGCTATTTGCCACGCTATCTGCAATGCTATTTAAAGTATAAATTCCGTAATCAAAATCAGGATGCAAACTGATCGCTACGTTGGCGGGCAATGTCCAAGGGGTTGTTGTCCAAATAACAAAATTAATTTTAGCGTTCTTAGACCCTAGCTTTTTTAAAGTAGCAGCGTCTGTCACTGCAAACTTAACATAAATCGCAGGGCTTTTATGATCATGATATTCAACTTCGGCGTCTGCCAAGGCCGTTTTTAAAGCCCAATTCCAGTAAACAGGTTTTTCGCCGCGATAAATCACACCTTTTTTAAATGCGCGCGCAAATTCACGCACTTCTTCAGCTTCGTAATCTTTTGACATCGTTAGATAAGGATTTTCCCAATCAGCTAAAATCCCTAAACGTTTAAACTGTTCGCGCTGATGGCTGACCCAAGTAGAAGCTTCTTCGCGGCAAAGCTGCAAAATTTCTTCGTCCGTTTTCTTTAGTTTTTTTTCGGAAAGATCTTTCATGACTTTGTGTTCAATGGGCAAGCCATGACAGTCCCAGCCGGGAATGAATGCAGCATAATAGCCCGACATATTTTTGTACTTAATGATGATGTCTTTCAAAGTTTTATTCAGGCAGTGACCCATATGGATCGAGCCATTGGCGTAGGGGGGACCATCGGGCAGCACAAATTTTTTGCAACTTTTGTTTTTAGCTAGGATCTTTTCGTAGATTTTATGATCCTGCCAATTTTTAATAATCTCAGGCTCTTTCACATTCAGATTTCCCTTCATAGGAAAATCAGTTTGTGGCAATCGGACGGTCGCTTTGTAATCGGGGATATTTGACATGATTGAAAGCCCTTAATTTATTCGGTCAGAATTTTTTTTGCTTTTAAGTAACCTAGTTTGAGTAACATTCGTAACGCTTCTGTCTGATCGCTCAGATTAAATCCATTTTTTACTTCCTCAAGCATTTCAAGGGAGAGGACATCCAGATTTTTTAAACTAAAAGTCTCAACTGTTGGAGTTGCTAATTTTGGCGTTTCATCGGTACTATGAACTTCTGGCGGCATTGGCTTCTGAACTTCAATTTTTTTGCCAATATCCAATTCGCCCATAAGGCCCGCTAAACTTTTTAACTCATTTTTAAAATTTTGAATACTTGGGCGGTCTAAGGCGTCTTCCCCATCGCGAGTTGTTTTCAAATAAAGGCTCACCAAAATATCTGGAGTTGTGGCCATGCCACGAATGGACGGATTCTGGTTTTGCAACCAGGCAAAGGCGCGCAAAAGAGTGTCTTTAGTATAAGCCTGAGGAGGAAGGGGATTCATTGCCATGAAGGACATGAATCTAAAGACCGACCCCTCCCGAGTCAACTAATGCAAAGCATTAAATAGCACTAACTTTATAACCAATCCCTCGGATCGTCCCAATGATGTCCTGATGAGCAGCTAATTTTTTTCTTAGGTTGAATATATGGTTATCAACTGTGCGAAGGCTAAGGTCGAAACCCATTTTTGCGAATATTTGCACAAGTCTTTTGCGGCTCAGAACTTGAGGTCTATTTTTGCACAAAACCAGAAGCAATTGAAATTCCGAAGTCGTCAACGGCAAGACCCGACCATCGCAAATAGCTTCAAAAGATTCAGGATACAAAATAAGAGGCCCGGCGTGGACGGCAGAAGTGACTGGCGCCTTTAAGAGCGAGATAAAGCTTTTGCGATCTAGGACTAACAGATCAGAATCCGAAAGAACATCTAGATCAATGGGTTGATGGGCCGTCTGTGGTTGCGATAAAAAACCCTTCAGCGAAAACGCCTGCTGAAGCTCGGTTTCAATCTGAGGATCAGAAATAAAAAAATGAAATTTTGCAGAGTTAGTCATGCGATAAGTATACAATTGTTTGTTGAGTTTAAAAGAGATTTTTGCGAAAAGTCTCAAAATCCAGTCCTCAAGGGCATTTTTTAAAGCTGGTTAGGACAAGGGGGACTCGATATAATCTTTTGCATTAATTCCGTACTTCTCAATCTTACGAAGCAGAGTTTTCTTCGGAATATTTGCATGCAGGGCGGTTTGATTGATTCGACCTTTAAAGGTCTTTAGAGCTTTCACGATAAATTCTTTTTCAAAGGCTTCTTTTTGGGCATTGAAATCAAGATCCCCAGAAATTGGCGTATCTCCGTCCTCTAAGATCTCATCACTATCCAAATCATCATGAAGGTCCATGTCATCGACGCTGCTATCATCTTTTCCGACCATCATGCTTTCATTGGTATCAGACAGCTTAGCTTCATTGACGGCATCGGCTAATTGTAACAGATCAACCCCGCAAGCCGCTAAAACTGCTTCGGGCAATGAGGTCAAAGTCACCACATGCGTCGACTCTAAAACAAAAGCATGTTCAATCACATTTTCTAATTCTCGAATATTTCCTGGCCAATTATATTTTTTTAAGACAGCCATCGCATCGGCAGAAATTCCAGTGATGCGTTTTTTGTGATTCTCATTAAATTTCTTAATAAAAATCGAAATCATTTTTTCAATGTCATCTTTTCGTTCTGCCAAAGCCGGTAAAAAGATCGGAACCACATTCAAGCGATAAAATAAGTCTTCTCGGAATTGCCCCGTTTTGATCATTTCTTCCAAAGGTCGATTGGTTGCGGCGATGATTCTGACATTCGATGCAATTTCGCGATTAGCCCCTACAGGCGCAAACATTTTCTCTTGAAGCACGCGCAAGATCTTCACTTGCATCAATGGCGGCATATCGCCAATTTCATCCAGAAATAAAGTGCCACCTTCAGCGTATTGAAATTTTCCAATTTTACGCTGATCAGCCCCAGTGAACGAACCCTTTTCGTGACCAAAAAGTTCAGACTCAAACAAGTTTTCAGGAATGGCTGAGCAGTTAATCGCGACAAACTTAGAATCTTTACGAACTGAATTAAAATGAATGGCACGCGCGACTAATTCTTTGCCTGTTCCAGAAGCTCCGCGGATAAGAACAGGTGTATCGACTTTGGCCAGCCTGTGAATAATATTAAACACTTTCTGCATTTGTGAAGTGTTGCCAATAATTTTGCGGCCCTCTTCAACCAGCACGGGTGCTGACGCCGCAATATTTGAAATCAAGGCATGAGCAACAACGGCTTTATCAATTAATTCAATTAAAGCTTCTGAAGCGACAGGTTTTGAAAGGTAGTTATAGGCGCCATCTTTAACGGCTTGA
This sequence comes from Pseudobdellovibrionaceae bacterium, assembly GCA_043747555.1. GTDB lineage: Bacteria > Bdellovibrionota > Bdellovibrionia > Bdellovibrionales > Bdellovibrionaceae > JAYWDA01. The sequence goes on from JAYTOY010000020.1 coordinate 47,053, forward strand.
ACAGCGTCGCTCAGTTCAGCGTGAGCCGTTAGCATCAAGATGATTGTCCCAGGTTCTAATTCTTTAATTTTTCTTAAAGTTTCAAGCCCATTCATTCGCGGCATATCGACATCCATCAAAACGATATCGAACTTTTCTTGGGCAGGGGCTGCTTTAAATTTTTCTAAAGCATTGACGCCATCAAAGGCTTCATCAATTTGAAATCGACGGGTCGACTCCAAAGCTGAGCGGATCGAAAACCGAAGTCCCAAATCGTCATCAACGATTAATACTTTTAGCATGCAAAACCCCCAAGCCGCAGTGAAGCTGGCTATTTAACCCAGTGGAAGTTGTACCGTAAATGTCGATCCCTGGCCATATGTAGACTCTACAAAGACCTGACCGCCATGCAATTCGACGAAGTATTTCGCCAAATAAAGCCCTAATCCCGAGCCTTTAATGGTCGAACTTTTGGCATTTTGGCTGCGGTAAAATTTCATAAAAAGATTGGGAAGCTCGTCAGCAGGGATGCCAGGTCCTTGATCTGCGATCTGGACGACGACCAAGCCTACTTTTTCCTCAGTTGAGATTAAAATCTTAGTCTCTTCATCAGAGTATTTAATCGCATTTTCGATCAGATTAGACAGCACTTGCTTTATTAAGTTGGGATCCACTGAGATAGGAAAAAGAGTCTCAAACTCCTTCACAATTTGAATTTTTTTCAGGCGGGCTAAGAACTCGTGCTTAGCAATGACCTCCTCAAGCAGAGCATTGATATCACGACCCTGTTTGTGAAGCTGAACTGCCTGGCTCTCGATCTGACCGTAATCAAGGATCGAGTTAATAAACTTCAATAAGTCATCGCCCGAGTGTTTGATTGTATCCACGGCCTCTTGCTGCTGCGAACTGATCTGGGTCGAATCCCGCAAAATCACATCGGCCATGCCCAGGATCCTTGCGATCGGAGTTTTTAAATCGTGCGACATCATCGAGATAAAATTTGTTTTAAGCTCTTCGACCTGTTTTAGAAGCTTGTGCTTTTGATAAATTTCCCAGCTCCGACGATTTTCAATAATCAATCTATAGGGAATAAAAAAGTAGTAACATAAAAAAATCGCTAGCCACGGATGCGACATCGACACCCAAATTCCAAAGGGCCAAAAAGCAAAAAATCCCAGCAGGCCAAAGCCTGCAAGACTGCCGGCTAAAATAAACAAACCCAGCAGGGGGCGAAGCGAAAAAACAACGTAAACAGTCAGAATAGAAATTAAGCCAACAAAAATAAAATCCAGCCAAAATGAAGTTCGCACCGGAGCACTATTTAAAATCAAAGTATCAAACATATTGGCATGAAGTTCTGTTGAAGTCATGGCTAAGACATCCCGAGAATAAGGTGTCCGGACGTAATCCCGCTCCATTTTTTCATTGCCAATTTTAACCAATTTTGAAGTTTTTAAATCTTGTCCTACCAGTATAATTTTTCCGCGTAGAAAATCGGCGTCGACGGGGCCTTCAAGAATTTGAGAGAAGCCAAAGCGGGGATAAGCTCCCTCGGGGTGAAAATTAATATATAGCTGATCACTGCCTAAAAAATTAAAAAGGCCACGAATTTTTGCAGAATTGTTTAGGGTGGGGTTGATCTTTTTCGCTAAATGCAAATGCAGCATTTCCCGGCCCTGATAGGCAATCATCATACGGCGGGAGACTCCGTCCTTTGCAAAATTACTTATGTCGGCACTTTTTAAACCTGGAAAAACAGGTAAAGTATCCAGTGGCCTCGAGTAGGACGAATGGATGCTTTGCCCAGCAACGCCTAAATCATCAGTCATGAAGTAAACATTAGGATTTTTGACTGACATTTCTGCTAAGTCTTTTTTTTCATCAAAAGAGCCCTGAAGATCAGTTAAATCCAAATCAAAAACAATGGCCCGGGGTTCATAGGTAGATAGATTTTCTATCAGTCGACTAAGGTCTTTGGCGGAGGGCTCCTTCTTCAAATTTTGCAGCGTTAATTCATCAATAACTACCATGGATATTTCGCCCGAAACGGGCGGTGGTGGTCTTAACCTAACGCGAATGTCATAAAGGAAGGATTCAAAAAAATCGAGTTTAATCTGGGTGATAAAAAAGGCCATTGTCAGCGCTAAAATCAGGCGCAAAACACTGTTCAGTATTTTCTTTCGGTGCCACCCAGAATCCGGTGGCTTGGCTGAATCTTCAGAAAGGGGTGGTAATGCCATCCGGTGACATTATCTGACGGGAACGCAGCCGTCTCCACCTTTTGCAGATAGAAGTGTATTTTTTTCTGCTTTTCTGACGTGAATCTTTTTAATGTGTTTCTTGTCGGCCACTTGGCTCTCCCTTTTTTTGCCCATCATTGATTCCCCTGTTTAGGCCATAGTATTTTAAGACCACAGCCGCTAAATATCTGGTTCTAAAACAAAAGTCATTTTTCTTATTCATATTTTGGCCATCCAAGCTTTCATGCACAAACGAACAACCGCCGCCGCAGAGAAAGCGCGCCCAGCAATTGCCACATTTATTCATATCGACTTGGTTCTGGCTGTATTTTTCAAGCTGATCGTAATCCAAGGTCGTACCATTGCCGATTTGATTTTTTTGATCCCCGACAGTCCAAGGGCAATTAAAAATACGATTCCTGGCATCGATCACGGCCAAGGTTTTTCCCAAGCCGCAATGATTCTCAATACGCTCTTGATTGTCCAAAACGGTGAAATATCGGTCGAATATATGAAAGCGGCGCAATTCTTTTTCACCGCCGATTAAAAAAGCTTGTTCAGCGGCTTTCTCGTAGGATTCGACAAATTTTTGTGATGAATCCGTGCTGGTTTCATTCACAGAATAAGTAAATTCAAAACGGTCCACCGGCAATGTTTTAAAAAATTGATAAGTGGAATTAACATCATAATGATTCGGGTCCATGACACAATGAAGCTCGACGTAGGGAATTTTATCTCGAGACAAGGCTAAACGCCGAAGCCCCTCGATAATTTTTGCAGTGACGCCACGTCCAGCCCGGTCCGGTCGACGAGAATCATTAATCTCAGCGGGACCATCTAAACTGATATCAACCGCACAGCCAATTTCATTCAGCATAGCGATATTTTTATCCGTCATTAAAGTTCCATTCGTGGTCACTTTAAAACTGGCTGAGATATTCTTTTTTGCGCCCTCTTCTTTGGTGTATTCAGCAATGGCTTTCATGGCTTCAGGATACAGCAAGGGTTCGCCACCTAGAAAACTGATATGAAATGAACTTCCTGGAGTCAGTTGATCTAAGAAAAAACGAATTTGCGGCAAAGTTTTTTCAACCGATATTTTTTTGATGGAATCACCATAAGTTCCATCTCCACCAGCTGCGCAATAAGTGCAGTGCAGATTACAAATTTGGGTGACGTTGATGGTGACACTTCGAATAGTGAATTTTAAAGGAATGGCAGAAGCCTCGGAATTTTCGCTGATCTCCCATTCCCTCAGTTCGCTAGCGGCTTCACTGGAACTTGCAAAATTTTTATCAGAAACTTGTGTGTCTGCAGTTAGAAAGCTTGTTGACGGTAGGGACTGCCAAGCCTCGTCGCTGATTTCGGCAAGCTCCATATTGCGGGAATGAAATGCAAGTGGACCGTCTTCACCTTGCTTGAAGGCGACGATGTCTTTAAAGCGTCTTATTTGTAATCCACTTTGTTGCATAACCTGTAAGTCCTAACCAAGAACTCGAACCAATAGGTGTCGTTTTGACACTGATGATCGAGCCATGGTTCGTAATTGCAATTTTAGGGCCGAAATTAGACACCCTAAGTTATCGAAAATACGGATTTTTTGGTGTCAAAAGGACTCTTTGATAGGAAACAAATTACAGGTTCAGATTACAGTTTAACTTCCATACCTTCGTGGGCGAAATCCCATTCAAAGGGTGGCAGCGCTTCATTTGAGTCTTTTGCGTTCTCAAGACGCCAATTATAATACTCTTGCGTCTGCCGTTTGATCTCTTGAATTTGATAAATTGTAGCGCCTGGATCGTGATGAGCAAAAAGAACCTGTTTAATGTTTTCTCGGAAAGCTAGATCAAGCCCAATCTGAGCAGCACTATGGCCCCAGTTAGCTTTCTCAGCCAATTCAGGAAACGTATACTGAGCATCAAAATACATCAGGTCCGCTTTTTCATACAAAGGCAAGTCTTCGCCCATTTCTTCGCGACTAACACGCGTGCCTTCTGTATCTACGCAGTGAGCGTAGGATTTTCCACCGTTTTCAACTTTAAATCCCCAGCAAGGGTCTGGATGATCTAGCTGATAGGGCGTCACTTTTAAATCACCGATCATAATGGGTTTGCGTGGCTCCAACGTGTGAAATTGAATTTTGGAAGACAGCTGTTCATATGGAACTGGAAAGTAAGGTTTCCTAAAAACTCCGCGAATCATTTCTTCCAGCTCTGGTTGAACAGCGTAGTAATGAATCGGAATTCCTGGCATAAAATGCGGCGTGAAAAAGGGCAGGCCAATGACATGGTCCCAATGAAAGTGCGTCATAAATATATGAAAGGGACCTTTAGGCCGCCCATAAGTTCCACTCATAATTTTTTCGCTTAAGATGCGAATTCCACTGCCGCCATCAATAATAATTTGCGCTTTTGGACTGTAGACTTCGACACAAGTTGTAGCAGCTCCATAACCGCCGACATGGGGAACATCCTGCGAGCTTAGAAATTTTGTAATTTGCGAAGAGTCGCGGTAGCCAGCTGCAAAAAAGCTGCGCATCAGGCCGTCAATATGCACGCACCAGTCATAAGGAATTTGCGTTGAAGGAAGGGATCCTCGAACGCCCCAAAATTTAACATTGAAGGCATTAATTGACATACCCCTATAGGATGTCATGCCGGTCTGATGTTTCAATTGATATTTTGTAATCTCACAGGCGTCGGGTCGAAAGGAGAGTTACAACTTATCATAATTAATGACGAGGTCCGACCTAGGTCTTGTCATGCATGTTTTTACAACTAAATATCCAGCTAAATTAGGCGCAGATAAAATCACTCCATCGCTAGAAATAACCTCACCTTTTTCAACCCGAGCTTCACAAGTTCCGCAAATTCCTTCCAAACAAGAATAGGGCGGAGCAAGGTCTAATTTAACAGCAGTTTCAAGCAGACTTTCCATCGGGGAAACTTCAGCTGATTTAGTTTGGCCATGGCAAGTGATCTGACATTTCATCAGCGTGTGCCTTTTTTAAAAATTAATTCTACAGCTTGTGCGTCTTCGGCATTTTCAACGGCGTTCATATCTTTTAATTGGCGCGCAGAGAATTGTTCCTTTTCCGTATTTTCAGGCCATGGAAAATCATTGGGGGGTTGCCGTGCAGCTAAAACAGACATGGTATCAATCCAGACGGGAACGGCTCCACTGGCGCCGGTTAAACCTGTTTTTTCATTTTGATCATAACCCACCCAAACAACTGTCGTCATTTTAGGTGTGAATCCAGCAAACCAAGTGTCTTTATAATCGCTGGTCGTTCCTGTTTTCCCAGCTGCTGGTCGTGTAAATCCACGGGCCGAAACGGCTTTGGCCGAGCCCGTAAGAACTGTCTGTTTCATCATTCCAACCAGGACAGCGACAGATGCAGGGTCTTCATAGTCCGTCGAATGGGATTCAAATTCATAAAGCGATACGCCCTTCAAATTTTCGACCTTTATAACATACCCCAGATTTGGTTTTCGGCCCATTTGCGATAGGGACATATAGGATCTTAGAACTTCAATCGGATAAAGTTCAAATGCACCTAGTGTTAAAGAGGGAAAAGGTTTTAATTCTGAATCAATCCCCATCTCCCGAGCGGTTTGAATAATTTTTTCTAGCCCTGCTTGCATCCCGATCCGAGCTGTTGAAGCATTCAAGCTATTTTTAAGCGCAAAAAATAAAGGCACTTGGCCATAATATTTTTTTCCATAATTTTCAGGAGCCCAAGATTTTCCTTCATATTTGATGGTGTACTTTTCATCCAAAACAAGTGTGGTCGGTAAATACGATGTCGCTTCTGGCGTTTTTGACTCAAGAGCACTTAAGTAAACAAAAGGCTTCATGATCGAGCCAATTTGTCGATGACCATCCAGAGCGCGGTTAAACTGAGTTTTTCTGAAGCTGCGGCCACCCACTAGGACATGCACCAATCCTGAGGGTGCATCGCCACTAAGAACGGCGCCTTCTAATGTCAGTCCTTTGGCTTTATTGGCTTTTAACAGTTTGTTGCTTTGTTCAAGCGCCATCAGATGATTTTGTAAAGATTCTTGCGCCCGCTGTTGAGCTTGAAGATCAAGTGCCGTATAGACTTTCACGCCTTGTGTGGGCAGATTATTTTTAGCTAAAAATTTTCGAACGGCATCGATGTAATAGGGCGCCGTTTCTTGGGCTTGGGCTTTCGGTGGCGCTTGTGTCAGTGGCTTTTGGTCAGCCGCGGCCGAGTCTTCTGTACTGATCAAATTTAATTCGCGCATTTTTCCCAGAACCAAGTGGCGCCTTTTGCTCGCATTTTCTGATTTCTTCCAGGGATTATAAAGGCCGGGGCTATTTAAAACAGCAGCTAGCAGCGCACATTCGTGCAATTGCAGATCTTTTAAATCTTTTTGAAAATAGTAATCAGCGGCCGCGCTAAACCCATGAATTCGAAAGGCTCCGCTTTGACCCATGTAAATAATATTTAAATAAGTTTCTAAAATCTCATCTTTAGAAAACCGCGATTCCAAAAGAATGGCCATAATCAATTCTTGAAATTTTCTTTTAAAAGTTTTTTCGCTGGTCAAAAAATAATTTTTAACCAGCTGCTGAGTGATGGTGCTGCCGCCCTGAGCTTTTTGTCTTAAGATTACATTTTTGTAAATAGCTCGCATAAAACTGGTCGTGCTAAAGCCACTGTGCTCTAAAAAGTTTTGGTCTTCGATGGCCATCACGGAGTTAATACAGGCAATTGGGATATCGCTCAGTTCGATCTGTTTTTGAAGGAGGGGTTCATTATCTAAATACTGTGCCATTAATAGAGGCTCTAGTTGAACTTTTGAAACTAGTCCTTCAGGGGTCCAAAGATCTGCAATGGCCGTCCCGTTCAGAAAAATCCACTGTACATCTTCAGCTTTGGAAGTCTTTCTTACAAAAGCGAAGCAGGTCTGCCAATCCTCGGGTAAAGATTTTTGCGTCTTTGCCATGCATAAGGCGTGATCGCCGCGGAAATAATCCCCGGGCAGCAAAACCTGGTTGGGAGCTCTTGATCGATAATTGTTCCGTTGCAATTCTTTTTCGATGTCGTCGGACGACCAAAGGTCATTTTTTTCGAAGGTCACCGGGTAGGCGTAAAAAATTGTTGGCTCTAGCAACTGCTTTTGAGCCATCTTTTCGGTCATAAGCCCATCCAGCTGCCAAAAGGCGACCGAGATGACGATGATAAAGAGCGTCAGAACGATTGTAAACACGAGTAAAATGGTCTTTAATCTGGAGCGAAACAACATGGTCCCAAAATACCAAAAAGGGTGACGAAGACAATGAAATTGACGCCCATTCAGATGCAAGCGCTCGCGCACAAAGTTCTAGACCACTGGAAAAAGCAAAACTTAGTCACCTTTAAGGTTGATGAAAGCGCTGTTCTAAACAGAGTGATTGAAGCTATGAAAGCTGAGATTCAAAAAGAAATGAACTTAGATCGTGAAGTGAACCAAATGCTAGATCAGTTGGAACGCACCAATGGTGGCGAATTTCAACGCTTCAAAATGTATCCAATATTGAAGCAAAAGCTAGCGAAAGAAAAAAAGGTGATTCTATGATTTTATCAGAAGATCGCCAGTCGCACTGGGCTCATTTGATCACTGATGGCGTTTGGGAAGATGATATGGTCGACTTCAGTGACGATGACCAGGCTTTGCGAGCGACGAAGAAAGCCATCGCCGAATTCGTTAAGGAAGATCAAGATATTGATACGGCAGCAAGAAATAAAGTGGCATCGCTAAAGCGTGGTGTGATTGAAGGCAGCCCTGAATGGGACATTATGTATAAAAAATATTACGAAGAAGAACGAGGCAAACGTGGCCCTAGGTAAAAAGAAAAAAGCAGCTCCTAAGAAGGCCGCAGTAAAAAAATCTTTCGCAAAAAAAGCGACAGCGAAAAAAAAGCCCGCTGCTAAAAAATCAGCTCCTGCTAAAAAAATGGCAAAAGCGAAGGCGCCAGGTCCCGCGAAAGCGACTTTAGCGAAAACACCGATAAAGCCGACGGCCGCCGCTAAGAAAATTGATTTTAATAATTTTCTGACCCCCTTGGATGATCGATTGATTGTCCAGTTGGCAGAGCGCGAGAGAAAAACCGCAGGTGGCCTTTTTATTCCTGACACCGTTGCGGATGTTTCAGGAAATCTAGAAGGTGTTGTTGTGGCCGCTGGCCGTGGTCACCTTGATAAAAAAGGACGGATCAGGCCGATGGATGTCAAAGTCGGTGACCGCGTGATTTTTCCTCAATACTCTGGCAATAAAATTGATATTCCAGGAACTGATGTAGTGATTCTTCGCGAAAGCGACGTTATGGGCTTATTCCAAAAATAAATTGAAGAGGACTTATGCGATTAAACACCAGTATTATTATTTTCTTAGTTTTAAAAACCACGTCAGTTTTTGCAGCGTCTTTGGACTGGACCGGCGGTTACCGCTTTGAATGGACGCAAGTGGATCGTCCATCACTCAGTAATCCGGGCGAGCGAAAGGCTTACGGACTTAATTATCTCTACCTTTCACCAAAAATTATTGCTTCGGACGGCGTTGATATCGTCAGTCGTTTTGATATTTTAAATTCAAACGATGCGGCTTATCAGAATTCTCAGGTCGGGCAAATTTGGGGCGCGGGATTACCAACTACTGCAACTACTGATGGATCTCGTCGAAACGTAAATACGAAAACTCAGAATGCTAGCAGTGTTACAGCCTCACAGCTTTATATGAAGATGACTCAAGAATATGGTTCATTGTTAATTGGTCGCGTGCCCTTTGAATTTGGCACGGGGATGACTTACAGCGCGGGCAATGGTGCTTTTGATCATTGGTTTAATACTCGCGACGTGGTGGCGTATAAATTTATCGTTGGAAATTTTCGAATTATGCCAATGATCGGTCGTGTTTACGACGCTGATTACTGGCAAGGAAATTCAATTCAAGATCAGATTCTTGAACTCAGCTATGATGCGCCTGACAGTGGTTCATTACTTTCTGTTTTGGTGGAACAACGAAAGGCTTCCACCGGAGCCAACGATATCGATACAACGCGAATTCTACCCGTCGGAACCACAGGCACGGTGATTGGCGATTACTCCACACAGCGAACTAATTTTTTGCTTGCAAAACAGTGGACTCGATTTGGATTTAAAATTGAAGGATCCTTTTTAACGGGCGAAACTGGGATTCAAACCACAAACGGTGAAAACGTAAAAATTAATGGCTACGGTATCGCCACTGAATTTAATTTCCCAAATCCTGAATCTAAGTGGGACTGGAATCTTCGTGCCGGTATGGCCACTGGAAATGATCCTACAACGGCTGACTACGAAGGCTTTCAATTTGATCGTAACTATGATGTCGCGTTTTTATTATTCAATCATCGATTGGGCGGCCGAGATTTCTTAACGACAAATCTGATCAAAGATCAATCAGCCGGTCGGGGCCTTTCAAATTCCGTTGATGATGAAGCCATCGGCAATGCTTCGTATATTTCTCCAAAAGTAAAATACGCCTGGAACGATAAGTGGGATGTAAACAATTCTGTCACTTTCGCCCAAAGCTGGTTGAATCCAACCAATGCCACTGGCTATAACAAAAATTTAGGCTGGGAGTACGACTTAGAAGTTGTCTATAAACCCCGTCAAAAATTCCAATGGATGAATCGTCTTGGATACTTCAGTCCTGGCGATGCTTTCGAGAACGGCAGCAGTCACTTGGATATTTCTTCGACGCTGGGTTTTGAGTCGAAGATTGCGATTACGTTTTAGAGTTTAGCTGCTCATTGTATGATTTTAAAAAGCATCCATCAGTTCCTGCAAAAATATTTCGCCTCTTTTTAGTTTTCTAAATTCAGGCTTATAAACGACGCAGATTTTATCTTCGAAGATGGGGGCGTCTCGTAGGGCGTGAACCTTAATATTCGAAAGCGCCTTTACGACTCGTTCAGGTAAAATGGCGTAGCCCACTCCAGCGTTTAGCAGCTGCGCGATTACTTCCAAACTTGAACTTTCGATAGTTCTTTTGAAATGAAGCCCCTTCTTTTCAAGTTTCGATAAAATATCCTGACTTTGATTCAATGATGGTTCCATTAAAAGAATATCAGGATTTGCACAGGCTTGTGGAACCCAGATCGTGACCCTGTCGCGAGCAAGTTCTTTAATAATAAGGTCAGGGTGCCGGTTCGGATTCACCGCTAAAGCTACATCTAATTGAGAACTGACAACCATTTCAGTCATGTGCCTAGACAGGCCATGAGTCAGTGCGATTTTTAAGTCCGGATAATTTTTTAAAATCGCCGGTAAAAATAAGGGCAAAGTATACTGAGCCACGGCCGTGTGGCACCCAAGACGGATACGACCTTTGACGGCAGAAACCTCTTCGTCGACGGAATTTAAAACAGACTCCCAACATTGCTGCAGCTCTTGCGATTTTTCAAACAAGCGCTGTCCGGCTGGGGTCAGGCTTAATCCTTTTTTTGATCTTAAAAAAAGAAGATGGCCCAATTCATCTTCAAGACGTTTCAAACTGTGCGACAGCGTCGGCTGTGTGACGCCAAGTCGTTCAGCCGCACGAGACATATGCTGGGTCTTTGCAAGTTCGATAAAGTATTTTATGGCCTCAGGATTAATCATTAATTCTATCTATCATATCAACGTTTAAAATTCATTATATTAATAACGGTAAATCTTCTACAAATTGTTTCAACAAAAAGGAGATCGATATGAATCGTCGTCATTTACTTAAAACAGGAATCGTTGCAGCTGGAGGAATTTTAGCTCTTAGCAAGGCGTCGGCGCAGGTTAAGGAAGCTTGTCAAACGGCTTTGACTCCCGTGCAACCCAAAGGACCCTTTTATCCGATCATTGACCAACTGGATAAAGATGCTGACCTGGTCATTGTTCAAGGTCGCCCATCGCAAGCGGCAGGCGAAATTGTTTTAGTTCAAGGCCACGTCACCGACCAATTTTGTCAGCCCGTTTCTGGCGCGCTGGTCGAGATTTGGCAAGCTTGCGAAAGTGGTCGCTACAACCATCCTTCAGATACCAATACCGCAAAGCTTGATCCTAACTTTCAGTATTGGGGAAAAGCGGTGACGGACACAAAAGGAAATTATCTTTTTCGAACTATTCTGCCAGGCGCCTATCCAGCTCGTGCCGATTGGGTTCGGCCCCCTCACATCCATTTTAAAATCAGTCAGCGAGGGTACAAGGAACTGATCACGCAGATGTTTTTTTCAGGACAAGAACTAAATAGCCAAGATCTTATTTTTCAAGATCTTTCCAAAGAAGAACAAGAGCTTGTCGTGGTTGATTTTAAAAATGACAGCAAGCATCCACACCCCATTGGAATCTTTAATATTCAAATTATAAAATTAATCAGAAAGAACTAAATGTTTAGTCTTTCCAACAAAGGAGAATTTATGAAAACTGTTCTTACATTAGTTTCTATTTTATTAGTGCAAGCAAGTGCCTCGGCAGAATTAGATAAAAGCACGATTATTTCTGAGCGCGCTGTCACGGTTAATGTCGATATTTCAAAGGTAAAAGTTCGCCTCTCAAGGTCTGGATATGCAAACCCTGTTGTAAAAATATTAGTTCCAGACCTAGCGGATGTGACACTTTTGAACCATCGAAATAGCGGGGAAGCGGCGCCTTGCCTGGCAACCTTCGATACAATGTTTCCAGAGGCGGTTGTGCAAAATAATCCAACCATTGAATCCGTTCAGATGAATATTACCTTGGAAAAGTTGCCGACGATCAATTCGAAGACCCAGGTTTGTGATATTACTCTGACCGAATCGATTCGTACCAATATTCGAGGATTTAGTTTTGTTCACGAAAGAAGGGACGTCATCGCAAGCCGTGACATCGCTGATTGTCGGTAGAAAAACCTTTTCCCAAGTATCAAAAAAAAACGAGCCCTTCGTGGGCTCGTGGATGATCAAACTAATATTTTATTCTTATTAAAAGTTATTGTTTGTGCTTGGAGCTAAAGAGCTTGTGCTTGGCACTAGCTGTGGAGCTGGTGGTCGGCTGAAGCTTCCGTTGTTTTGATTTTGCTGCTGCTGATTCGTGTTGTTGAATGAGTTTGGAGCTGCAGGGCGGTTGTTTAAATTGTCCCTAGAGTTTCCAGGGGTCAGGTTGTCACCAAAGCGCAATCTTCTGACACCGTTATTATTGTTTTCAGAAAACTTGCTTCTAGCAGGAACCAAGTTTCCAGGTCTATCTGATGAGCCAGATGAAGTGTTTTGGCTTGTGTCAAAAAGTCGGGCTGTTAGGTCATCATAATGGTCCATCAATTGATCTCGTAAGTCTTCTTCCATATAGTTGTGACTAACTGCTGATGCTAGGCCTAATTCATTTTTCTTTTCTAGCAAATCAGTAACCTTTGGACCCATTTCAAATCGCATTTGTTGTAATTCGTAAGCTTGACGGTTCCATGCATTTCCATTGCGAGCTTGCTCTTCTAAAGTTTTAGATCCTTCGAATCTTGCTTTTGCACGCTCGACCATCAGTTGCTTACTTTGGATATTTGTCGCTGCTTTTTTCGCCGCATCCGCTGAAGCTTCAATAATCAGGTTTCTTGAGCTTTCAAATCTTCCTGGTAAAGCCTCATGTAATCTTTGGATATTATCAGCAACCGTTTCGCTGAATTTTGAGCTTGCTAATGATGATGTGATTTTTTCTTTGACGTTTTCACTTAAAAATTCTTCGATCTTGTCGTCGTTTTTCTTAAAGATTTTTTTGTTATCGCTGTCACGTAACATTGATTTTAAGCCACGGGTGTAACATTTTAAAGCGGCTTCATCTTTTTCGATTTCGCCACAAGATTCTTCAAGGGAAGCTAGCAACTCTTCAGAGCGAGCTTCTTTTTGTTTATCAGTCATTTCATCAACTGGGATGGAAGCTAAATCAACTTTGGCTTCTTTAGCGCGACTTTTTGCAGGAACTGAAGCACGGATAATTTTTTCGGCCTCATTCATTGAACCTTTTAAATCATCAATAGCGCTTGTGTAGTTGATATCTGAAGTGAACACACCGTTCGCGCAAGAGGTGCAAATTGATTTTCTTGGATCAGAGTCTTTGTCGATAACGAAAGTCGCTTTGCCGTCGATATTAATGATTGTGGCGTCGACTTCAGAATCTCCAACTGTGACTTTGCCTTTATGGCTTAAGACTTTGGCGATTGGTTTCGAAGCTTGTTTTGCTTCTGTGGGAGTGGGACTGACTAGGCCAGTGACTCCGCCCTCTGTTGCAGCAGGAAGTGTTTCTGAGGCAAAATCTGATTGGCCTGCAGCCGCTCCGAATAAATGACTTAAATTAAAACCTAATGTTGCTAACAGACATGCTGTTAAGATTATCTTCTTTTGTTCTTTCATATCATCCTCCGTATTGTGGTCATCATGACCGATTTCTTCACAAGACTAATAAGCTAGAATCACACCAAGTTGGCACGGTTCATTAAGCGCGGTAAGTGATGGGAAATTCTAGATTTTATGGCCGTCCAAAAAAATTGTTTCACAATGAGAAAGTGTGTAAATTCTAGTGCCCCACTTTGGGAAGTCATAATCATTGCGTGATTTCATACAGTTAGTATTGTATTTCAAGGCTAACAGCGACCCCTTTAAAGAGACCAAAAATGGCCATTTTTGACTTCAAAAGCACCCCTAAACCCGATTCTGTTTCAGTTAAAGACTGGATGGATTGGACTTGGCAGTTAAGGAATTCGCTAAAAAATCACCAGGATTTTAAGCAGGCTTTTGATTTATCTGACAGCGAAGAAGCGGCATTTATCCAAGGTGAAAAGGTTTTTAATATCCGCTCAACGCCGTACTATGCGGCGTTAGCACAAAATGGCCCCCATGATCCATTACGAAAAATACTAATGCCCGATGCCGCCGAGCTTTCAGATGGATTGCAGCAGATGCTAGATCCTTTGGGTGAGAAGAAAAACACGCCTTCCCCCCGTATAATTCATCGATATTCCGACCGGGTTTTATTCTTAATCACGGATATTTGCAGCGTCTATTGCCGCTATTGCACTAGAAAGCATTTCACTGGCCAGGATCAAGCGCTTGCGGGACCTGAAGAATATCAGGCGGCGCTGGAATATATTAGAACTCATAAAGGCATTCGCGAAGTGATCTTGTCAGGTGGGGATCCCTTAACAGTTTCGGATTCCCAATTAGAAAAAGTATTAAAAGATCTGCGGGCGATCTCGCACTTAGAAATTATTCGCATCGGCACTCGCATGCCGGTCGTAGCACCCATGCGGGTCACTGAAAAATTAGCAAAGATGATTCGTCAGTATAAACCCGTTTTCGTGATGACTCATTTTAATCACCCGCGCGAGCTCACCGCCGAAAGTGCTCAGGCTCTTGAACTTCTAGTGGATCATGGCATCCCTGTGATGAATCAGATGGTCCTGCTGAACGGAATTAATAATCATGCGTCTATTGTACAAGCCCTGTCGCGAAGACTTTTATTTTTGCGCGTGAAACCCTACTACATGTTTCAGTGTGACCCATCTGAAGGCACGGATCATTTACGGACTTCCATTGAAAATTCCCTGGAATTACAAAAAGAATTATGGGGTCATTTGTCGGGCCTCGCAATGCCGACATTGTCTGTGGATATTCCTGATGGCGGCGGAAAGACTACGCTTGTTCCGAATTTTGAAATATCACAAACAGAATCCAAGCGCGTTTATCAAGGCTGGGACGGGGTCCAAGCCGAATATGTGAACCCGCCGAAAGAACAAATAAGGCTGCCTTTTGATTACGAGGATTATTTAAAAGAGTGGGACGAACTTAAATCCGCCAAAAATTAAAGACGCTCAAGCCTTGCGTACTTAACAACAAATTTCTTCACTGTGTTATCAGCAAACATCACACTGACTTTCATATCAGCGCCGTCGCCTTCCACCGAAAAAATAGATCCGGCACCAAAGGTCGGGTGACGAACTTTCATGCCTTTGCTGTAAGAAGCTGATGTTGTCGGAACATCAATATCATCACTTGGAAAAGCTTGCGCTTCAAAACTGTCCATCGGCTTCTGCTTGGGAATATTGTAAGCGTCCGCGCCCATGCTGGCGTATTTTTTAATAAACGACGAACGATCCACAGTGCTTGTAAAATTCACTGAATCTTTTGGAATTTCTGCTAAAAACCGCGACGGAGGATTGTGCTGATCCTGACCCCAAACACGGCGATTCCGACAATGAGTTAAAAACAATTTCTGTCGTGCCCGGGTCATTCCAACATAGGCTAAACGCCGTTCTTCTTCAATCTCATCGCTTGAATTAGCTTCAACAGATCGCCCGCTAGGAAACAAATTTTCCTCAAGACCGACAATAAAAACAGCCGGAAATTCCAAACCCTTTGAAATATGTAAGGTCATCATTGTGACGTTGTTAACTTGTTGATCATAGCTGTCGATATCAGACACCAATGCCATTTCTTCTAGGAAAGACTGAATCGTCGCATCGTCACCGCGCTCTTTACTGAATTGTTCAATGGCGTTATCAAGTTCTTCTAAGTTCTCAATCCTGCTTTCAGACTCTGGCGTGTCTTCGGCTTTCAATGCTTGCAGGTATTGAGTTCGATCTAAAATAATATGATAAAATTCTGTTAACGGAAAATGATCAATCTGGCTGCGAAGATCATTCATCAAATCTAAAAATCGGCGGATCTTACTGACAGTCCCAGAATTAAAAAGTTTTTCATCCACACCGATTTGACAGGCGTCTAGCAAAGTTGTTTTTCTTTGATGAGCCACTTCTTCAAGGCGATCGATGGTTGTTTTTCCAATCCCGCGAGCTGGCACATTAATCACGCGCTTCACTGAAATATCGTCGGCTGCATTCAGTGACAGACGCATATATCCCAGAACGTCTTTGATCTCCATTCGTTCATAAAATCGCATGCCGCCGACAATGCGATAAGGAATGCTTAAAGTGCGCAGCTGTTCTTCAAGAACACGCGACTGGGCATTGGTGCGATAGAAAATGGCGAAGTCGTTGTAGGAGCTTGCTCCCTCGGTCATTAACTTCTGAATCCCTTGAGCCACAAATCGAGCTTCGTCATATTCATTATTTTCTTCACGAACTTGAATCAGGTCGCCTTGAGGTTGTGAGGTGAAAAGTGTTTTTTCTTTTCGCTGACTGTTATTTCGAATCACATGGGTGGCGGCACGAACAATATTTCCACTGGAGCGATAATTTTCTTCTAATTTAACAACTTTTGCGTTTGGAAAGTCGCGCTCGAAACTTAAAATATTTTGGATATCAGCACCACGCCAGCTGTAAATCGATTGATCTTCATCGCCGACGACGCACAGTTGCTGGTGTTTTTTTGCTAAGGCCAGAATTAATAGATATTGAATGTGGTTGGTGTCTTGATACTCATCAACCATGATGTATTTAAATTTTTCTTGGTACTGAGCCAAAAGATCTGGATACATCTGAAAAAGCTCGTAAGTCTTCATGAGCAAATCATCAAAATCCAAGGCATTGGCTTTTCGCATTTCCGCTTCATAGGATTTATAAACTTCCAAAGACTTTGGATCAATAATTCCGCGAGCGCCGCTGGCTTCAATTTGTTCTGGTGAAAGGCCGCGCATTTTTACAGCGCTAATGCGGGATTGAAAACCTTTAGCTGGATACATCTTGTCGTTGATATTTAAAATCGCCATGACTTTTTTAATCTGTGAAATTTGATCGCCGCTATCGTAAATTAAAAAGAAACTTTTATAATGCAGCAACTCGATATGACGCCTTAAAATCCGAACGCAAAAACTATGAAATGTGCTGATCCACAATTCATTGCGAACTGGGAAACCCATATCTGATAAAATCCCATGAATTCGATGTTCCATTTCCTTGGCCGCTTTATTTGTAAAAGTCAGACATAGGATTTCATCTGGTGCCGCAAAGCCTTGGCCTATGATATGCGCCATTCGGTGGGTCAGCACTCGCGTCTTACCCGAGCCAGCTCCGGCCAGGATTAAAAGCGGGCCTTGCGTCGTTAAAACGGCGTCCTTTTGAGGAGGGTTCAAAGAATTTGTAATATTTTCTAATCCTGACAAAAGGGCCTCATTTTCAGGTATATTGCGGCTCGTAAATTCACGTCAAGTTATAGTGGCTGGGGGCCTTTTTGTGAAGAAGCTTTTTGGATTCTTAATCGGCGTTATGCTTCTTGCCACTCTGGGTTGTACTCGCCCCACTGAATCAGAACAGGCCACGGGCGACATCAAGGTTCAGATTCCGGTCCGAGAAAACGATCAGCCCAGTCTAAAAGTTGTCACCTTAAGAAAAATGGAAGATTTAAAGCGAGTTTCCGGTGGAATTGCGACGTTTTATTACGCTCCAAAAATTGATGGCAGCACGGTCATTGGTGAGCTGCCCCATGCTCGATTTATAAAAACTTTCGATGATGTCTTTGTTCCTGTCGACAGTCAGTCCGCTGATATGGCCGCGATCTACTACCATCTGCAAAATTTAACGGCGCTGGATGCAAGCCTGGGCTTAGCCCGATTCAATGAAGGCCCTCGGAAGGTGGCACTTTCGACGCGAATTTTAAAAAGTGATGAGTGGGTTCGAAACAATTCGTTTTACGATCAAAATTCTGACGCTATTATTTTTGTCGATTTTCAATCGCAAGCCTTGCCGCTGACCTTAAATCCCGGTGTTGTCGCCCATGAACATTTTCATTCTCTATTTTCTAAATTGGTGGTCTTGCCTCTGATCAAATCGGGCGAGATTTCTGAGTCCTTAAAAGCTTTCTCTGCGACCAATAAACTGCGGCGGGATTATGAAGATTTTGTTTTATTTAAATCTTTGAATGAAGGCTTGGCTGACTATTGGGGTTGGGTCTATTCGCGGGACGAAAAATTTGTTTCAGCTTCAATCCCAGCCGAGCAAAGTCGATCTTTAGAAAAACCTTCGCAGGAATCTGGCGAAGCCTCGTTCCGTACTCCTGAAGACCTGCAGGCAGATTTAGATAGCTTTTTTGAACCCTATCTTAGTTCTGAAAATAAAGAGAAAGCCTTAGAAACGATTCAGGATATTGGTGGGCGCTACGCTTATGCCATGGGAAATGTATATGCACGATTTTTTAGAGGCTTGAATAAAACTCCTGACGGAAAAGACCTCGATGCCAATGCGCAGGCGGCTCTTAATCAGCAGATTATTGGAATGCTAGAAGATTTGCGGGAAATCTTTTTAAAAAATAAAAATCACAATGCGATTCGTCCTGAAAATGTGATGGAACTATTTCGTGCAAAAAATCCTGAATTAATTCGGGTTCACTGTAAAGAATTTGAACGTCTTATCAATCATAAGTCGACTTGCGCTGGTAGGCCCCAATGAAGACGGTGATAAATCTATTTATTCTTTTAATTCTTATTACAAGCTCGGCATTCGCTAAAGTAAAGAATGTGGATGATGGTTGGAAAAGCTTCGAAGGTGTAGAGACGATGCCCCTTCCAGAACTGCACAAGTCCACGCCAGTTCAATGGGTGATTTCTCCGTTTGGTGTGGAAAGGCGCATGGAAGCTTCTACCAATCCCGTTCTTGAACCTCGTGAGCCCCTGAATGTCGCTCTGGGACTGCGACTTTATCGACATTTATTTTCAGTAGAGTATTCTCGCTTTAGCGAAAGCAGTGGTAACGAAACTTATCATGTCGAACGCGGCTTTCAAGATCTGCTAGGCTGGTACAGATATTCTTTTTATAAAAATTACGGATTTCGTGCGACAGTTGGCGGCGGCCTTGGTGTTTATCAAGAGCAAGTGACAACTTATTTTTATGGCTTAAAACAAGATCTTGGATCAGGCAATAAATGGACTGCGGCGACAGGTCTTGGTGCCGAGTACGAAGTCTTTAAATATATGGTTCTATTTCTTGAGGCGCGCTTGATCAGCGGTCAGAACTTGGATCCAAATCCAAATCCTGACGCCTTAGCGCGACTCTCTATTCAATTCTAATTAGTTCGTCATTTTTTGAATGATGGCGCTCTCGATTTTTGACTTTTGCATAAACTCTGTGCGGTAGGATTTGGCTTCGTTTTCTGTTGGAAATTGGCCGACGCTGACGCGGAACCAATTTTGTCCATTCACTTTGGCCGGTAGATAAAAAGCGCTGTAGCCTTTATTTTTTAAATCTTCAGCTCTTTTTTTAGCGTCGCCTTCGCTGCTAAAAGAGGCCACCTGCACAGTGAATTTTCCTGCCGGATACTGTGCCACATTTTGTGGAAGTGCGGCTGGTAAGCGGGGACCTTTTGCAACGGCCGGAGCAACAGCTGGTTTTGCTTCGACTATATGTTTTCCTTCAACGATGGCCTGAGCCACTTTCATAGCAGCTGGTGGAACAACTTCTGCCGTTTTTGCAGTGGCTGCGGCTGGAGTCCGAGCTTCCTCAACTTTAGCTAATTCAGGTTTTACTTCTTTTGCATCTGAATCATCGGTGACAAATTCTTCTGCTAATTTAGCAATTTCTTCGTCGGTCATCGTGCCAGCTTTGCCTAGTTCTTTTTCAGAAGCCACATGCCGATTGGAAGTCTCTTCCTTCATTGGTTCGTAAGCCGCCATTTTATGTTGCTGGTCGCTGTACTTTTTGCCGACAAAAGTGCCCACAGCAAATGACAATAAAGAGATCACAAACACTAAAACAAGTTTCACTATTGCATCGGACTTTGCAGCCATTCATTCCTCGCGATCGAACGATAAGTTCAATTGTTAACCGGCCATTCCATTGACCTTAATACTATGTTAGCCTCTCAAGCGTGGTTCCGTCAATCCGGGGTGATGATGATGAAAAGCTATAATAATCAAGATGTTCTTCTAAAAGCCATTCAAGCTTGTCGCCTGGGGCGCGAGGTTTTACTTAAACATTATGGGCACTTAGAACATATCGAAGAAAAACTCCACGCTGGTCTTGTTAGCGAAGCAGATAAAGCATCTGAGGATATTATTAAAAAACAGCTTCAGAAATTTTTTCCTGAATCAGAATTTTTAGGAGAAGAAGAAGCCTATTTGACAGGGACCAAGGTCGGGACACCAGCCACCAATAAGCCGCGCTGGATTTTAGATCCCTTGGATGGAACAACAAATTACGTTCATCGCTTTCCGATTTTTTGCATCAGTTTAGGTTTAGAGTTTCAAGGGCAAATTCAGATTGCTGTGATTGATGTGCCAATGATGAATGAAACATACACAGCCATTCGCGGCGGCGGCGCTTTTTTAAACGGCAAACCCATTAAAGTCAGTCGAACTAAGGAACTGAAAAGTTCGCTCTTAGCCACTGGATTTTTTGCTGACAATACGAATGCTTTAGATGAACAGCTTAAAATTTTTTCGAATTTGGTGCGAGTTTCGCGTGGAATTCGCCGAGCAGGGGCTGCGGCTTACGACCTTTGTATGGTGGCTCGCGGAGTTTTTGACGCTTTTTGGGAAAGAAATTTAAGTCCATGGGATACGGCTGCTGGCTTACTTTTGGTGCAAGAAGCTGGCGGCGAAGTGGTGACTTACAGAGGAAAATCCTATGATCCCTATAAAAATGCGATCATGGCGACAAACGGTTTATTAACTCCTACTTTGGTCCAGTCTGTGTCTTCTATGCTGTCAGAAGAAACGCACTGATTGTCAAAATCATGACTTCTTCGATCAAAAATTAATCTCTTTAAATTCTCCAAATTCAAACAGATGTCTTTTAGTTGCGATTGGATCACCACTGACCCACGACTTACCTACCTATGACTAGTTGGCACTTTCGTTGCTGTGAGTAATGCAGAGTAGTGTTCGCTCATATCAAGGAGGATAGAGTGGCAGAGGAAAAAGCAGCCGCCGCACAAGAAGCATCTGGAAGCGGGGGATCAGGACAAAAGCCTGTTCTTTGGATGGCTGTTGCCATTATTAACGTCATCATTGTTGGAGCTGTCGGCTTCATGCTTTTTAAAGGTCGGCAAAAAGATGCCGCAGAACCAAAAATTGAACATGTTATCAACGGCGAAAAAGAAGCTCAGGAAAAAGAAGAGCACGACGACAAAGCCTTCGTTGGAAAAGTCGTTCCCTTAGAAACTTTTATTGTCAATCTAGCGGGCTCTAAAGGTCGCAAGATTGCCAAAGTAAATATGGAACTGGAATTAAAAGGCGACGGCGTTTCTGAAGAAATTGAAAAACGCAAAGCTCAGATCCGCGACTATATTATTATCATTCTTTCTTCGAAAACCTATGAAGAGGTTTCAAACAAAGAAGGAAAAAATAATCTTCGTAATGAAATCAAAGACACCATTAATTCGTATTTAACTAAAGGCAAAATCACTAACGTCTTTTTTACTGACTTTATCTATAATTAAGGATCAACCATGAATCAGGTCTTATCCCAAAGTGAAGTTGATGCCCTCCTTGCAGCTGTCTCGGAAGGGGAGGTATCGACGACTGATAGTTCCAAGGCCAGTAACCAAGGCAATAGCACACGTGGGATCGACGACAAAAAAGTGGTTGCCTACGACCTGACCAGTCAAGATCGAATCATTCGCGGCCGCCTCCCCCAATTAGAAGTCATTTATGAAAAATTCATGCGAGCTTTTCGCGTCAGTCTTTCTTCGTCCTTACGTAAAATTGCATCCATCACATTAACCAGCACTGAGTTTCTAAAATTTGGTGAGTTTATTAATACCTTACCTTTGCCCACCTGTATGAGCGTCTTGCGTTTTGGAAACTTGCGGGGCTCGGCCCTCATGGTGATTGAAAGTAAACTTGCTTATGCATTGGTTGACAGTTTTTTCGGTGGTGCAGATCGTCCCTATACAAAAATTGATGGCAAAGATTTTACACCGATCGAGTTAAGTATTGTCCGTAAAGTTGTCGAGCTAGGTATTAATGATCTGGAGAACGCATGGGCTTCTGTTGAAAAAATCGGATGTTCTTTTGTTCGAACGGAAGTAAATCCACAGTTCGTGGGAATTGTTCCTCCAACGGATGTTGTTATTGCATCTACATTTGATGTCGAGCTTGAAAATGCCACTGGAACTATTTCCATGGTGATCCCGTATTCAACCATCGAGCCTATCAAACAAAAACTTTCGAATGGCTTCCAAGTTGAATCCGATCAAACAGATAAAAAACTTTGGACCGCTATTATTAAAGAGCAATTAATGGATACAAGATTAGATATAAAAGTCAGTCTAGGAGAAACAGAAATTCTTCTTCAAGACTTAATGGAGATGAAGGCCGGCGATGTAATTCCATTAACTCAAGATGCCACCGGAGAATTAAACGTCCAAGTTGAAGGCGTTGCAAAGTTTAAAGGATATTACGGAAACCATCACGGCACTGTTGCCGTGCAAGTCACACGTGCAATAGAAAAGTAAGGGGGTTTTTAAGTGGTCGATGATTTAGACAACCTAGCCGAGAAATTAGCTCAAGAAGCCGATGCCATGACAGCTGCGATGGACACAAAGTCCGAGGGGGCAGGTTCATCGGGTGGCGGAGGCGATGGCGCAAGTCACGTTTCGACAGCTAAAGATCGAAATTTACAAATGATTTTGGATATTCCACTGCGAGTCACCGTGGAATTGGGACGAACAAAAATGCCCGTCAGTGATCTTTTAAATCTGACGCAAGGAAGTGTCATCGAGCTGAATAAATTAGCTGGTGAACCCATGGAAGTTTTAGTGAATGACAAGCTGATCGCCCGCGGTGAAGCCGTTGTTGTTAACGAAAAATTTGGTGTGCGTTTAACAGATATTATTTCTCCCTCTGAACGCGTTGAGCAACTGAACAAGTAAGGAATTTATGAAAAAGATTTTTTCAATTTTATTTCTAAGTTTTGTTGTTTTCATTCAAATGCCGATGGCTTTTGCTGCGGAAGAAATTTCAAAGCCTGTGATTAATCCAAATACAGAAACAGAAGCTATCAAGACTCCGGCGGAAACCGAGATCCCGCTGAATTTGGAGTCTCCTAAAAAGGTGGCCGCTTCTGAAGGAATGGTTGGAAAAGTCATCTACAGCTTGGCTATTTTAGCTTTATTAGCGGGTGGAGCTTTCTACCTTCTAAGAAAGTATTCAATGCCAAAAAATGCTAAGACGCAGGCGCAGATTAAAGTTTTATCCCAACACCATTTTGGTCCGAAAAAAAGTCTGGCCTTGGTACGGGTGGCTGGCGAGTCCATTTTAATTGGAATCACCGATCAAAACATTAATTTAGTAAAATCATTATCATTACTGGATGAAGACATTCCAGAAGATGTGCCTAAAACATTTTCAAAAACTTTAAACGAGCAAGTGGAAGTGGATGCCGGTTCGACGACGCAAGAAGAAGAATTCGCTATTTCTGGAATTAAAGACATCGTTCATCGCCGTCTTAAAAGCATGAGGAACTTTCAGTGAAATTGAATCCTCGGTGGATATTTGTGACATTAGTTGGTTTAGCAGTGATGCTGATGGGTTCATCGGCTTGGGCTCAGATGACTTTACCAAGTGTTAACTTAGGTTTTAAAACAACGGATAATCCAACAGAAATCGTCAGTGCTATTAAGCTTGTGATGATTTTAACAGTTCTTACTTTAGCTCCGGCAATTTTGATAATGATGACCGGCTTTACCCGTATAATTATTGTGCTTTCTTTTCTGCGCCAGGCATTGGGTGTCCAACAGATGCCGCCCAATCAGTTACTGGTGGGTTTAGCTCTATTCCTTACCTTTTTTGTAATGAGTCCTGCTTTAACTGAGATGAACACTAACGGAATTCAGCCGTTTATGTCTGGTAAGATTTCGCAAGATCAAGCTATTGACAGATCTCTGGCTCCTTTAAGAAAATTTATGTTCTCTCAGACTCGCGATGCGGATTTAGGTTTATTTATTAAACTTTCTAAAATTGAGCGGCCTAAAACACGGGCTGACGTGCCCACCTTGACTTTAGTTCCGGCTTTTGTGCTGTCAGAATTAAAAACGGCATTTCAAATCGGTTTTATTATTTTTCTTCCTTTTTTAGTGATCGATATCATCGCTTCAAGTGTCTTAATGGCAATGGGGATGATGATGTTACCGCCAATTGTGATCTCGTTACCATTTAAAATTATGCTTTTTGTGCTTGTCGATGGTTGGGCTCTGATTGTCGGTTCGATGGTTAAAAGTTTCGGGTGAGGTGAAAAATGACTGAAGATCTGATTATTCATTTAGGTCAGGATGCTTTAAGGACAACAGCGATGTTGGCGGCTCCACTTTTAATCAGCACTTTGGTGGTTGGATTGGGAGTCAGTATTTTCCAAGCGCTCACACAAATTAACGAAGCGACTTTAACGTTTGTTCCAAAAATGATCGTTGTAGCGATTGTCATCGTCTTAGCGGGCCCGTGGATGATGGATGTTATGAGCCAATACACAATTAATTTATTTGAAAGTCTTCCAGCGCTGGTCAGGGAGTAATGAACAGTCTTTACATGATGTCTGAGGTAAAATTGCTTGTTTTCTCTCTGGTGCTTATTAGGATGATTTCGTTTATTGTAGCCTCTCCAGTATTCGGCAGTGCTCAGATCAGTGCACAGGCTAAAGTCTTATTGTGTGTTACTTTGGCCATCTGTCTTTTTCCGTCTATTCCAGTCGATTCAAAAGTTTATGATGGTTTAACTAACGATCTAATTTCCCTGGCCGGACGCGAAGTCCTTGTCGGCATCAGTTTAGGGTTCTTCAGTCGAATGTTTTTTTATACGGTCTCTATGGCAGGTCAGATGATTTCAAATTCAATCGGACTTAGCGCTGGGCAAATGTTTAATCCGCTTCTGGGAAGCCCAGGAAATATCATCGAGCAATTTTATAGTATCTTAGGAATGCTATTCTTTTTTATGGTCAACGGCCACCATATGTTGATCGGTGCTTTGGCACAAAGTTTTGATTTTATCAAAGTCGGACAATTAAGATTTAATATGGCCGCATTTTCTGAAGTGGCTGTCTTTGGTCAAACAATCCTCTTAATCACTGTTAAAATGTGCGCGCCCGTTTTAGTCGCAATTCTTCTTAGCCAAGTGTCATTGGGTCTGTTGGGTCGAGCAATTCCTCAGATGAATGTTTTAGTTACTAGTTTTCCTGTCACGGTGATGTTGGGCTTAGGCGTAATGATTATTTGCATCCCACTTTATATGAATGGCCTTAATAATTTAATTGAAGTTGTTGCTATTAATTTATTGCAACTAATGAAGGGCATCAATGTCTGACGAACAGGGCGAACGCTCAGAACAGGCGACGGACGCGCGGCGGGAAGAATTCCGTAAGCGGGGTCAAGTGGCTCACACTCGTGAGTTGGGCAGCGCTTTGATTTTATTGCTGGCGGCTATGGGAATGTACGCGGCCGGCCGATTTTTATTTGCAAACGTATTTGATCTTTTCAATTATACTTTTGGCCCTGATATGGTGAAAACCGTGCGCCAAGGTGAGTACGGCGATCTTTTAAGATTTGTTGGTTATAAAGCTGTCATTATGACGATGCCTTTGGTGGGAATTGCAATGGTTTTAGGAGTTGCCGCTAATGTTTTCCAATTGGGATTTTTGCAAATTGAAGATGCCCTTATGCCGGATTTTAATAAAATTAATCCATTAGAAGGTTTTAAGCGGATTGTTTCTTTGCGAAGTTTTGTCGAGTGGCTAAAGTCCCTTGCAAAAATGGTTGGAATCAGTGTTGTTCTTTATTTTCTTTTAAAATCGGAAGTCGTTCAAATTCCAAAGCTAATGACCTTCTCAATCGAGCAAATGCTTGTCTACATTGGCACAATTGTTTTTAAGCTTTGTTTTTCGGTCGGAATTATTTCTTTGGCATTAGCCCTCGGCGACTACTTTTTTCAGCGTTGGGATTTAGAACGCAAAATGATGATGACGAAACAAGAAGTCAAAGAAGAAGTAAAGCAGCGAGAAGGGGATCCGATGATTAAAGCTCGGATCCGTCGTATCCAGAGGGAAATGGCGAATAAACGAATGATGGCAGATATTCCCAAGGCCGATGTTATCGTAACAAATCCAACTCATATCGCCATTGCCTTAAAATATTCTGCCGAGCTGCCCGCACCACAAGTGATTGCAAAGGGTGCTGATTTGATCGCTGAAAAAATCAGAGAGATTGCTCGCGAGCACAATATACCAATCGTAGAAAATAAACCTTTAGCCAGAACCATCTATAAGACCCTAAAAATAGGGCAAGTGGTTCCCCGTGAACTTTTTGTGGCGGTGGCTGAAGTCCTTTCTTATGTTTATAAACTCAAAAAAAGAAAGTCAGGTAAAAGATAATGGAAGATATTTTTCAATTCCTGAAAAAATTCGAAAAATATACGAAAAACACAGATCTTCTGATCGCCGTTGGTTTACTTGCGATCTTGTCGGTCATGATTATTCCCTTGCCTCCAGTTGTTTTAGACTTAGCCCTAAGCATGTCTTTAGGTCTTAGTTTATTAATTCTATTAGTGTCTGTTTATACAAAGCGAGCTTTGGATTTTACGTCTTTTCCATCCCTGCTTTTAATTACGACTTTATATCGCCTATCTTTGAATGTCGCGACCACCAGATTAATTTTGACTCATGGTCACGAAGGTCCAAAAGCCGCTGGTGAAGTGATCAATGCTTTTGGTAATTTCGTCGTCGGAAATAATTACGTTATTGGATTTATCGTATTTTTAATCTTAATTGTTATTAATTTTATAGTTATCACTAAAGGATCGGGGCGCGTGGCTGAAGTCGCTGCTCGATTTACTTTGGATGCAATGCCAGGAAAACAAATGTCCATTGATGCCGACCTCAATGCAGGTTTGATCAATGAAACTGAAGCTCGTCGCCGTCGTCGAGAGATCGAACAGGAAGCTGATTTTTATGGAGCTATGGATGGTGCCTCGAAGTTCGTCAGAGGAGACGCCATTGCGGGTATCATCATCACCTTAATTAATATTATCGGTGGGCTTTTAATTGGCGTGCTTCAAAAGAATTTAGATATTGGAACCGCTGCTAAATATTACACAATGTTAACGATCGGTGACGGCCTTTTAGCACAAATTCCAGCCCTCATTATTTCCACGGCGGCTGGTACGATTGTGACACGAAGTTCTGGCACCGGTGAAAACATGGGTCATGAAATTACCTCGCAGTTATTAATGAACCCTAAGGCTGTTTATGTAACGGCAACGGTGATTGGCCTTTTGGCCCTCGTTCCGGGTCTGCCAACGGCGCCATTTTTGTTTCTTGCATTCGTTTTTGCTTCAGTTGCATGGGTCATCACAAAATACAAAACAGAAGCCATCGAAACTGAAAAGAAAAAAACCGATGCTATTTCAATGGGTCCAAAAAAAGAAAATATCGAAACTATGCTTCCATTAGATATGGTTGAACTTGAAGTGGGATATGGACTTATAAATGTTGTTGAGTCTGATAAAAGTGGTGATTTGTTAGAAAGAATTGTCAGTATTCGAAAACAGTTTGCTCTGGACTTGGGCATTATTGTTCCAAGTATTCATATCCGAGACAACTTACAATTGGCACCCGGTGAATATCGTTTACTGATTAAAGGGAATAAAGTCGGAGGCGGAATGCTTCGGCCTGAATGTATGCTCGCGATGGATCCTGGAAATGTATCAGCCAAAGTCGAAGGCGTTCCCACTAAAGAGCCTGCCTTTGGCCTTGATGCAATGTGGATTTCTCCATCACGCAAGGAAGAAGCAGAAATTTCTGGATACACTGTTGTCGATCTTCCAACTGTGATGGCCACTCACTTAACCGAGATCATTCGAACCCACGCTCACGAATTGCTGGGTCGCCAAGAATCATCAAGTCTGATTGAGAACTTTAAGAAAACAAATCCTAAAGTGGTGGAGGAATTAATACCAGATTTATTGCCTTTGGGAACTGTTGTTCGTGTTTTGCAAAATCTTTTACGTGAGCAAGTTTCTATCCGAGATCTGTTAACGATTTTTGAAACCCTCGCCGATGATGCCCCTAAATCAAAAGATGCCGACGTTCTGACTGAAGGTGTTCGCAAAGGTTTAGCCCGTGGAATCACGGCTAAGTACACAACCGAACTTGGAAATATTCCGGTTATTACCTTGCATCCAAGAGTTGAGGAAACGATTGCCAATTCTTTGTTGCAAACAGAACAGGGGATTCAATTGGTCATGGACCCAAATTCAGCGCATTCCTTAATTAATCAAATTGCGATGACTGTCGAGACTCATCCGGAAATTGCCGGGCAACCAATTTTGCTGACGAATCCGACATCAAGACGCCATATTTACCGTCTGACATCGCGATTTATTCCTCAGCTTGTTGTGTTATCTCATAATGAATTAGTTGCAGAAGCTAACGTTAAATCAATTGCTTACGTGGAGTTAGGAAATGCAGGTTAAGAAATTTGAAGCCCGAACGATGAAAGAAGCACTTGAGATGGTAAAGACTCAGTTGGGTCCCGATGCCATTATTCTTTCAGCCCGCGATAACAATAAAAGTTTTGGCCTGGTTGGCGAAGGCAGTGTTGAAATTACGGCGGCCGTCAGTGAAGATACTTTACATAAAAAAAGATTTGTTGAATCTAGAATTAACGAGCGCGATAAGCAGCGCTTTCAACAAAGCCCAGCAAAGGTGCAAAAAACAATTATTGACAGCATGGTGAAAAGACACTTAGACACACAAAATAAGCCAGTCACTCGGCAAAGATATATTGAAATTGATGACGCTAAAGAAATTGCTCAACAGGAAGAAGTTGCTAATGCTCGGATTAAAAATGCGGCTCAACGTGCGTGGGCAAGCTTTGCAAATAATACTTGGCAAGAAGAGGCTGCCGCTCCCGCTGCGCAAATAAAGACGGCGGTCGTCCCACCGTCACAGGGTCCGGTTGATAAAGCTGAGATCACTCAGCTTAAAAGTGAAATCGCGGGTTTGAAAGATTTGCTGAATCGATTTGAAAATATGCCGCAACAATTTGTAAGCTCATATCCCGGACAAAGCGATGGAATTCCCTACGAACTTAGTTTTATGTTCGAGCGATTATTGCAAGCTGGGATTTCTGAAGATTTTGTTGTCGATATACTCAATCAGGTTCAAGAAACTGTGCCTGTTGCGAAGCTTAAAAATAAATCCTTGATCGAAGGTTGGGTTGCAAAACATATTTTAGAAACAACTCGAATTGAAACCTCAGTGTCTGAAAAAATCCATGTTTTTATGGGCGGGGCGGGCAGCGGTAAAACCTCGCAATTAGTAAAAATGGCCAGTGACTTGGTGATTAATCAGGGCAAAAAAGTCGCTTTATTCACTACAGATACTTTTAAAGTGGGCGCTGCTGATCAATTGCGAATCTATGCACAGATTTTGAATGTGCCCTTTGCGGTCATTCGGGGCTCTGAAGACTGGTCAAAAATTATCAAGTTTTTGGCGCAAGTCGATACCGTTTTAGTAGATGTGCCAAGTTTTAGTTTAAAAAACCAAGAAGAGATTCATCATCTCAAAAATATTTTGCCCTCCAAAGATTTAAGCACAAGATATCATTTTGTTGTGTCCTCAATGGCCAAAGACTCTGACACGGCAGACTTAGCCCGAAGATACTCGGTGATTGGATTTGATGACGTTATCTT
Source organism: Pseudobdellovibrionaceae bacterium (assembly GCA_043747555.1). Taxonomy (GTDB): domain Bacteria; phylum Bdellovibrionota; class Bdellovibrionia; order Bdellovibrionales; family Bdellovibrionaceae; genus JAYWDA01. The sequence goes on from JAYTOY010000020.1 coordinate 76,882, forward strand.
CACGGGAGTCGATCAGTCTATCCAGCATGGAACAGTTTATAATTTTATGAAGCGCCATCAATGTCCAATCCATTCTTTTGGAATCGGATCCCGCGTACCAGAAGATTTCGAGTATGCTACTCGTGAACGAGTGTTAGATTTATTGATGAAAATTACACAGTATAAATTCGAAGACGCTTCGGCGAGTTGAGGTGATAGGTATGCAAGGACGTAAGACAAAAGTAGTCAGTATTTCTTCCGGCAAAGGTGGAGTCGGAAAATCCACTATCGTTGCGAACACAGCATTTAAGTTAGCGCAAATGGGCAAAAAGGTTTTAATTTTCGACGGCGATATGGGTATGGCCAACATTGATATTTTCTTTAGCGTCAGACCGCACGGGACAATTCATGATGTCATCAGTGGCGAAAAAACCATCAATGAAATTTTAATCGAAGTGATGCCAAATATTTTTTTGATTCCAGGCGGCTCGGGCATCAGTGAACTTCAGAATCTAGATCACTTTAGTCGTCGGGCTTTGGTTGATAAGGTCAGCGCTTTGCCGCAAGATTTTGATGTCATGTTAATTGATACATCTCCGGGCATTGGGGAAAACGTCCTTTATTTTAATTCAGCAGCTGACGTACGAGCTGTCATTTTGACACCAGATCCTTCTAGCCTGGCAGACTGTTATGCCTTGATTAAAGTCCTGAATAAAAAACATCGTGAAGCGCATTTTTCCTTAATTTGTAATCAAGTGAAAGATGAAATGGAAGGACTGCGTCTGTATCAAAGATTTTCTGACGTCACCAGCAAGTTTTTAAATATCGGACTGGACTACTTAGGAAGTATTCCCCAGGACCCAGTGCTTCGAATGAACAATCAAATGCAACGTCTTGTGGCTAAGCATGAGCCTAACAGCATTTCTGCCCAAGCCATTGGACAGATGGTTCCAAGGCTTATTCGTCTGCATTCTCAAACTGAGACATCCAGTGGCCTCCAAAGATTTTGGGAACAGGTCATCGGTGTAGCTTAGTGCGAGTTGGTTGAATTGGACTTTTAGGTCTGGGATCCGTTTGATAGAATAAATAAATCAGGGGAAAAAATGGCTAAAAATACTGCGCTGTTAAAAAAGTACAAAGAAGAGCCAAAAAGGCTGACTCAAAAGCAAAAAGATCAGCTGATCAAAGAATATGCCCCTTTAATCAAATTTATTGCACAAAAAATTGCTGTGCGATTGCCCTCGAATATCGAGCTTGATGATTTGATGTCAGCCGGAGTGATCGGGCTGATGGATGCCATCGATAAGTACGATCCGTCTCGTGATAATAAATTTAAAACCTATGCCGAGTTCCGAATCCGCGGAGCCATCCTTGATGAATTGCGCGCCCAAGATTGGGTGCCCCGCTCGATCCGAGATAAAGCAAAAGTTTTAGATAAAACAATCGTTCATTTAGAGTCCGAATTTGGCAGATCTGCTACCGACGAAGAAGTCGCCACAGCTTTAAGTATCTCAATGGATGAGTTTCATGATTTGGTGAACCAAGTACGGCCTGTCAGTTTACTGTCAATCGATGATGCTCAAACATTCAGTAATACCGATAAAAAATCGATCTTAAATCTTTTAGAAGGTTCAAGATTAAATAACCCCTACAATCAATTAAATATTAAAACCATCAAAGACTTAGTGGCTTCCGCCATCGAAGAATTGCCAGAGCGCCAGCGTTTAGTTCTTTCTTTATATTACTTTGAAGATCTAAACTTAAAAGAAATCGGCCAAGTTTTACGAGTTACAGAAAGCCGCGTATCGCAATTACATGCTCAAGCCGTACAACGTCTGCGTGCTAAGTTGACCGCAAGCCTTGGCGCTGGCGAAATGGAAGTCGCTTAATTATCTTGTCCCAACATGCGCGATTTGATTTTTTTCATCAGTCGCGCTTCCATCTGACGGACGGCTTCCCGAGTGATGCCGTGTTTTTCGCCAATCTCTTGTAACGTCAGTGGTTCATCATTCAAAATACGCTCGTCTAATATAATTTTTTCGCGCTCTGAAAGGCTCGGCCGAATTTCTTCAATTTTATCTCTTAAGATTGAAAGCTGTTCTTCGTTGGCAAGTCGAACATCAACAGGAACGTCGTCTTTATTGTCTTTTTGAAAGTCGTGAAATGAATTTGAAGAATCGTCATCAGCCGGCCGATCAAGGCTGACATCGCGGCCCGACAGCCTTTGTGCCATCGACGTGATTTCGTCTTCAGGAATGCCCAAGCGCTGGCTTAAGAGGGCTAAATTAGGTCCCTCGCCCATGGCATCTAAAGCGTCTTTTTGTTTTTGTAATTGGTAGAAAAGTTTTCTTTGGTTTTGGGTCGTTCCAATACGAACTAAAGAATATTGGCGCATCAGATATTCTTGAATATAGCCACGAATCCACCACACGGCATAGGTAATCAGACGCGTTCCCTTGTAAGGATTAAACTCGCGGACCGCATGCATAAGTCCAACATTTCCTTCTTGCACAAGGTCAATCATGCGGGCGCCAAATCGAGAGTATTCTGCCGCAATTTTAACAACGAATCGTAAGTTAGATTTAACGAGGGTTTGACCAATGTCCGGATCTTTTGTTTCGATAAATTTTTGAGCTAGCTGCAATTCTTCTTCCCGACTTAGCACAGGATACTTTCTAATTTCCTGAAGATACATAACCAACGGATCTGTGCTTGTCAGGCCTTTGCTTGGAACCAGGGCAGGCAGCTTTGTCGGCGTTCCAGCCACCTTAATTATTTTTTCAAGGTCTTGATCTATAGTTTCTAAAGTCTCATCAACAATTTCAGCAACTACATTTTTAGGTTTTTTTTTGACAATAACAGCCGTTTTCAGAGGCGTCTCTTGCAATCGACCCTTTTTTACTAATGCTGGTTTTAAAACACCTTTTTTTGCCATGGTATTTACTTTTTAAGCCAAATGTTTTTTCAACATTTTAACTAATGACTCCTGAATTTTCCCCTTAAAGGGCATTAGCAAAAAAGGAAGATCGACTGTGATGCTGATCTGACTGGCAGGGCCTTCGGCGGCTACATTCATTTCAGCCTTAAACTGCGAGCCCGAAATTGAAGCGCTTTTTTTTGAATCATTAAAAGTGCACTGAGCTTTTGCATCAAGCTTAACGATCTCATTCTCTTTGCTTAGAAAACCCTTAATTGCTTTATAGGTTTCGTCGGCGTCTTTTGTGGATGGGTGTTCAATTTTAAATTTCGGCATAATCCCAATCTAAGCCTTCCTGGCTAGCACTGTCCACCAAAACTGATTTTGACCTCGTGGTGACACTGTGTCAGTATTAAAACCTCACGATAGATCAAGGATTTAGGAAAAATTTATGAAGTTTGTAATTGAACAGAAGCGGTCTCACTATTGCGGCGATTTAAGTCAAAAAGAAGTGGGTCAAAAAGTGACCTTGATGGGCTGGGTCAGCACGCGCCGAGATCACGGAAGTCTGGTCTTTATTGATCTTCGCGATCGCCAAGGTCTGGTTCAGGTTGTCTTAGATCCAAATAAAAATGAAACTTCTGCAGCCAAAGAATTGCGCGGTGAGTTCGTTCTAGCCGTCGAAGGCATCGTACGCGAGCGCCCGGAAGGCATGCGAAATTCTAAAATTCAAACCGGCACCATTGAAATTGAAGCCCAGCGATGCGAAATTTTAAACCCGTCAGCGGTTCTGCCGTTTCAAATTGATGATGAAAACGTCAACGAGATGTTAAGATTAAAATATAGATACCTCGATCTTAGGTCGCCTCGGTTGCAGAAGCAGCTTTTCTTGCGTCATAAAGTGGCCCAAACGGTTCGTACCTATCTTTCTGACAATGGATTTATTGAAGTCGAAACTCCCATTTTATTTAAAAGCACGCCCGAAGGAGCCCGCGATTATTTAGTTCCTTCCAGAGTTAATCCAGGAAATTTTTATGCGCTTCCGCAATCGCCCCAGTTATTAAAGCAGCTTTTAATGGTTGCTAACTTTGACCGCTACTTTCAAATCGCCCGATGTTTTCGCGACGAAGATCTTCGCGCCGATCGCCAGCCCGAGTTTTCACAAATCGATATTGAGATGTCGTTTATCGATGAGGATGATATTATTAAAATGAACGAAGGCTTACTGCGGTTATTATGGAAGAAGTTTCGTGACGTTGATATCGGTGACGTTCCAAGAATGACCTTTCAAGAAGCCATGGACCGCTATGGAAGTGATAAGCCAGATGTTCGTTTCGGAGTTGAAATCAAAGACCTAAAATCGATCGTCTCTGGAAAGGGTTTTAAGGTTTTTGATGATGTCATTGCCCGATCTGGTGTCGTCAGGGGCATTGCAGTTCCTGGCGGCGGAAAATTTTCTCGGGGTCAATTAGATAAGCTGACAGACCTTGCAAAAAAAGCAGGCGCCAAGGGCCTGGTTTGGATTAAGTTCGAAACTGATGGCGCGATCACATCGTCCATTGCAAAATTTTTTAGTCCCGAAGATTTGAAATCTATGCTGCAAATTTGTGGCGGCGGAAACGGCGATGCAGCTTTGGTTGTTGCTGATGAATTTGATACGACCTGCGCGTCCTTATCAGCCTTGCGATTGCATCTAGGTAAAGAACTCAATTTGATTGATAAAACGAAAGATCGTTTTCTTTGGATTGTCGATTTTCCAATGTTGGAATTTTCCCCCGAAGATAAGCGATGGGTGCCAAGGCATCATCCGTTCACATCTCCGAAGGACGAATCGTTCCAAGACCTGATGACCAATAACGAAAAAGCTTACGGAAAAATTTTGGCCAAAGCCTATGACTTGGTCTGCAATGGCTATGAAATCGCCGGCGGAAGCATTCGAATTTATCGCAATGAAATTCAGTCAGCGATGTTTAAACTTTTGGGGATGACAACGGAAGAGACCCAAACAAAGTTTGGTTTTTTCTTAGAAGCTCTAAAATACGGAACACCTCCGCACGGAGGAATCGCTTGGGGTATGGACCGCTTAGTGATGATTCTTTGTGACACTGAAGCAATTCGCGAAGTGATTGCTTTTCCAAAAACAGCCAAGGCCTCTTGCTTAATGTCGGATTGTCCTAGTGAAGTCACTCGCGACCAGTTGGCCGAAGTGGGTGTGAAACTCAGCTCATTGGCTGAAAAGGCTCTGGAAGATTCAAAGAAATAAGTCTTTCGCCTAGTCCAGTTGTTAGCCGAATGTCTCAAGTTGATCCGTTATCTTCCGATCAGAGTACTGGGAGTCATGATGACTCTTGGTTGTACATGGAGGTATTATGGAGAAAATCAGCAGAATTCTTGCTGGAAATGCGCGAACTCGGTCGGTGGATGTTTCAAAGTCGCAGCCGGTTCGTCCCGGAGCTCCTGCTTTCGGTCGCCCTGAAGGAAAAGTCACAACAGCAGCCATTGAAGATAAAATTTCACTAAGCGCTCTTGCTAACGATCGTCCCTTAGAGACAACCAACTACAAGAATAGTGTGGAAGCCGCAAAAGTAAAAGTAATCAAAGACAGCACGCAAAGATTTTTTGATACGCGTATTCCTCAGGCCATCGCTAAAGAAAACGAAGCGCCGTTATCAGAAGAAATTTTAGAAAACATTTCTGAGCCTAGTTTGTCTAAAGTGAATCCAGACTCTTCCAAAGAGGCAATGGCATAAAGCCCTTTAAATTTTCGTTGTCCCTGGGAATCGCGGCCAGTCACCAAGATTCCATCCAGGGACATATGAATCAAACGACGTATTGCTATTAAATTCCATTGAGGTGCCCCCAGATGCACCAGCATTTCTAATCTTAGTAAGGCTTGCGCAGGACTTTCAGCATGTAAGGTACCCAAGCTTCCGCGATGCCCTGATGATAATGCCATTAAAAAATCTTTGGCCTCAGCGCCACGCATTTCACCAATAACAAGTCTGTCAGGTCTTAAACGCAAAGCGGTTTTCAATAAATCCATCAAAGTAACATCTGGCAAAATTCCTTGCGAATCTTTACGAGTCAGCAACTTTAAACTGGCCCCATTGGGAATTTTTATTTCAGAGCTATCTTCTAATATAATCGATCTTTCGCTGGACCTTGTGTCGCAAAGACAAGCATTCAAAACAGAAGTTTTGCCAGAGCTGGTAGGTCCAATCACCAAAAAATTCTTGCCCGTGGAAACCCAATACTGGATCAGATTTTTTTCCCAATTCTGACACCAACCTGCACTCATCAATTGATCTAAGGTCCAAGGATTTTCTGGATGTCGGCGAAGGCTCAAGATATCGCCTTCAGAGTGAAGTTCAGAGCGCACCATATTCAATCGAAACGGGCCAGTTTGACCGTCGACAATTGGAAATTCTGCCGTTGGGTGGACATTAGCTGACTGTGAAATATCATCAAAAATATTTCGATAGGTCGTTAAAGATAGAAAAATATCCGAATGTTTTTGAAGTTTTCCCTTTTTTTCAAACCAAATGGATTCCGGTCCATTCACAATAATTTCGCAGATTTCTGGATCGCTCTTGAGCTCCTCTAAGGGACCCCATCCAAAAAATTCATAATACACACGAGTTCGTAACTTCTCAGGATGTGTTTTAAGAATTTCATCAACGCGACATTTTAGCTTTTCAGTGTAAGCAGTTTTTACTGATTGCCCTATTTGATAGTCTTCACTTGAAAAATCATCTAAATTTTTTTGAATTTCCGATATAAGATTCTTAATTTCCATATGATTCTCCATTAACTAAATGTTTTGGAGTTGTTTCTATAGCCTCTGATTGTAAATCAATAATTTCAGGCCGCACAAAAATCACGAGTTCAGTTCTGTTCTCACGAAAATCTTTGCTAGAAAAAAGTGCACCTAAGACGGGCAGGCGAGACAACCAAGGCATACCCTCAGAACTTTGGCTTTCCTCATTTTTAATTAGTCCAGATAGAGCAATCGTTCGGGAAGATCGTAAATCAAAGTAGCTGGATACATGATGAGTGATGATAGCTGGAATGCCATCAACTGTTCTTGCAGGATCGATACTTGAAACATCAGTGTCAATTTGTAAACTCATTTGCCCCAAGCTATCTGCTAAGGGTTTAACTTTTAAAACAATTCCATATTTTTTCCAAACCACATCGCTCATTTTGTAATTCATAATTTTAATAGGAAATTCGCCTCCCGCCACGAATTCAGCTTCTTTGCCGCTGCGGCAAATGAGGTTAGGGCTGGCTAGGACTTTGCCTTTCCCATTTTGTTCGAAAAAATGGGCAGTCGCCGTGGTGTTAGAATCGCCAAAAAATGCTTGAGGCAGAATCTGAGCCTCATAGCTGTCAGGCCATTTCAGTCCAATTTTTTGACTCCATGCCCGCTGAATTTCAACGACAGTAATTTGCAAACGGATAGTTGGCTCGATCGCCAGGCTGTTGGCATCTTCAGAAACAGTCACACCATAAGGACTTAAGATTTTTTTATATTGAGCTGTAAAAATATGTTTCAAAGGCAGCCGGATCGAAGCGCCTTCTGAAAATGATATTTTTTGCTTTGCTAATGAATTTTCCACTAATAATGCATCAAAATATTTTTGCGCTTCGGCTTTAAGTTCAGAACTAAGTTCGACATTCATCACATAATTAATTTCAGAACCTTTCAAATTGTTGGCTAAAGTCTGCCAATCTTTCATTCGAAATAGCTGACCCAGCACCTGTGTGTCCCCCTGGCTATAATCAACCTTTAAACCTAAGATTGTCTTAAGAGCTTCTTGAAGTCTTAAAAGAGCCTCTTGTTTTCTTGGGTTTATAACGTAAATCTGGTAGGGCTGGTCTCCTATGCGAACTAAGGATGCCCCTTCGGCTAAGCCAGAAACTTTCAGTGACCCGCCCATGTTTTGAGCTTTAATAACTTTGCTGTCTTCAATCCAGACGCGGGATGAATTCAGGATTAGCCTTTTTTCTTCGCCTAAGACTAAGTGGGAAACAATAAGTGGCGAAGCTTTTGCTGAAAACGACATTGTCATAGGAATAAGCAAGGACAGAATAGCAATTAGATTTTTCATAGTGCTTTACGCTTGCAAGCGGCAGACCGCCGGTGTCACCGTAGACTTATTGATCAGCGCCTAGCAAAGTCCGGAAAATCCGGCTTTTAGATATCAAAATAAACTGAGACGCCGTTGGAATGATTCCGAATATTTAATCCGGAATCATGCTTTTGTAAAATCGCCTGAGAGACCGACAATCCTAAGCCCAATCCCTTGCTATGATTCATAATATTTTCATCAATAAAAAAAGGCTTGAAGATTTTTTCAATGACAGTTTCTGAAATGGGCGAGCCGATATTGGTGACACTGATTCTGTACTTGTCTTCAAAAGGCTTTCCTTCCACCACAACTTCAGTTTTTTCGGACCCAAATTTGGCCGCATTGTTAATCAGTCGATCCAGGACTTGGCCTAAAAGCCGCGAGTCCGAAAGAAAGACTCCAGCCTGGAAATTTTCTTTCACAGTCTGCTGTTTTTTCATCAGCAGTTCTTTTGTGTCTAATTTTAATTCTGACAGAAACGACGTCAGAATTGTTTCACGTTTTTCTAATGAAAGTTGATTCAGCTCGGCCCGCACCAAAAGCAGAACATCGTCGACAAGGTTTTTAAGTCTGTCGGTACTCTGTTGAATACGATCAACATAAAGTTGCTGCTCATCATTTAAGGTAGTTTCTAAAAGCAAACTGAGGAAACTGATCAAGGAAGTCAGGGGTGTTTTAAGTTCGTGATTGATCAAAATCATAAAATTACTTTTGGCGCGATCAAGTAACTGTAGCTCTCGCAAAGCAGATTCAAGATCCATATTTTTTTGTTTTAATTCTCGCCCGATAAGAAATCGATCGATGGCATGTTCCACAGTATTCGCTAAATCAATCGGGTCCCAAGGTTTTGTAAGGTAGCGGTAAATTTGTCCCTCGTTCACAGCAGAAATGACCGATTCAAGATCAGTGTAACCAGTCAGCAGAATTCTTACAGTGTCGGGAAATGCCGTCAGAGTTTTTTGTAAAAACTCGACCCCTGTCATTTCAGGCATTCGTTGATCTGTGATAATTAAAGCGACTTGTCCCGGATGTTGGTCCAGCAACTGCAAAGCTTGATCACCTGACGTCGCTTTTAAAACAGTATATTTTTTCCGGAACAGCCGCTCGAGCGCTTCGACATTATCAATTTCATCATCAACACAAAGAATTATATGCTTTGCCATGAAGGTTAGTGTAAGATTGGAAGTAGGTGCAGGCAAGGTCCAGCGCCAAAAGGGATTGTCATGGATGACATGAACACAGGATCTAAGTCTAGTCTTTACAATTTCATTTTAAGTCATTTCGACTTTCTGACGATTTTACCTAGGTATGACATTTTAGAAAATTGTTTTTTGAGAGGATCTCTATGAATTTCATGTGTCGATTTCTAAGCTATTGGCTTGTTATTGCGATGTCGTTTCCGGCGTCTGCCCAGCAAATGAGCGGTGGCGCTTACATGCAAGCGGGAACAGGAATGGCCGGAGCGGTTCAAGGGTGTCCTGGTGGCGGAATGCAAATTCCTCCGGGCGCACGAGATGCTTTGGACGATGTTCGCCAACGACAAAAAGATCTTGATGTTTTGAAAGGCAAAATTCGTCGGCTTGAAAGTGATAAGGCGAAAGCAGAATCTGACAGAGATCGCGCTAAAGATGACTTAGGTGATATCATCGATGGAAGGTGGGTTGATACTTTTGCATCTCATATCGATAACCAAAACTCATGCACTTCGTATAACGTTCATCCAAGTTGTGGCTCTGGAACTCCGGCTCCATCACAAAATTGTCCCACTGGAAACTGTAATAATTCACCGACCAAAGTGGATGCTGTTCCCAGACGAGGAAGCGCCAGCGTAGATGCAGTTCCGTGCAGTCTTAAAACAATCAGGCCTATTCAAGCTGGTATTTGGAACCGAGTTTGCGATGAGTCTCAACCAGGAAATATTTCAGCACCGGCGGCTTGTGAATCAGAAATTTATCTTAAAGGAGCTGAAGGTCGCACAAGAAGTAAGTGTACAAGTGCTCTTCAAAAATACCAAAAGGCAGCAGATAAAGTTAGAAAGCTTGATAATCAACTAGCTGTTTATGGAGAAGATCGATTAGATCGTGCTTCTGATCGTGTGGACAATGCTAAAAGAAGATTCGAAGAAGCGATCACGCGATACCAAACCGAAGGCACATTTTGTTATGAATGTGCGGCCGGTGGTGCTGGCGGTGAAGCTCCAGAAAGACGTTTTGACTGGCCCACTTTATGGGCAGGCCTTGGCGTTGGAGTGATCGCAACAGTGGCTGGCCTTAGCGCAGAAAGAAATCGCGCTGCTAAAAATGCAAGCATTGGAGCTCCAACGACAGAGACCTATCCATCATTTTTGTATGGAATGCCATTTATGTTAAATGGTTTTTATGGAGCGATGGCTGGCGGAGTCGGCGGTGGAGGCTTTGCCTGCGGTGGCGGCGGCGGAGGAATTGGCGGCGGTTATGGCGGCGGTGGTAACGGCGGTGTCTTTGGATATCCTCCAGGTATGGGCGGTGGCATGGGCGGCCCAGCTGGCGGCGGAATTTATTTACCTGGTGGCGGTGGTTACGGCGGTTACCCTGGAATAGGGGGAGGAATCGGATTCCCTGGTGGCGGTGGTTACCCTGGAATGGGCGGCGGTTATCCCGGTATTGGTGGCGGCATGGGCGGTTATCCTGGAATGGGTGGCGGAATCGGATTCCCTGGTGGCGGTGGCTACGGCGGAATTCCCGGAATGGGCGGAGCTTATCCTGGCGGTGGCGGATTCCCAGGTATGGGCTACCCAGGTATGGGTGGAGGTATTGGCGGCGGAATTGGATTTCCAGGAATGGGTGGCGGCATAGGCTTTCCTGGTGGTGGAATGGGCGGCGGTTATCCAGGTGGTGGTTACCCAGGAATGGGCGGCGGATTTCCAGGTATAGGTGGTGGAATCGGCGGCGGCATTGGTGGCGGAATTGGATTTCCTGGAATGGGCGGCGGCATGGGCGGCTATCCTGGAATGGGTGGCGGCATGGGCGTTGGTGGTTTCGAAATGCAACAGCAAATGATGCAAGCTCAGATGCAAGCTTACCAAGAGCAAATGCAAATGCAGATGCGAGTTCAAGAAAATGCGATTCAACGTCAGCGTGTTGTTGCGGGACTTTACCAAGAACTACAAGGTCTTCAAATTAGAATTCAGTGTGTTCAAGCCGGTGCAAATTGCGGTGGAAACTATCTTGGAAGTGGTATCAGCAGCGGCATCCAAGGTGGTGGATCAGGTTCATTGATCCCTGCCAGCTCAGTCCCAGGTGGCGGCTTTTCGCCTGCTCCCGGTACAAACCCATCAGGTGGACCAAGCGGCGGCGGCTCAAACAACGGCGGCTACGCTAGATAAGATTTTTACCGAATTAAGTTAAATTTTCCTAAGCCCTTTGCTAAACAAAGGGCTTCTTTATGATTATAGAAAACCTTTTCGACAGCCATACTCATTTTCTAGCCACTGGCGAAGTTCTTTCTGGACTCAATCTTAATTCTCTAAAATCAATCGACGACCTTTCCAAGCTAAATAAAGCACCAGCCTATTTCAGAGGAGAATGGTTCGTTGGCTTCGGTTGGAATGAAAATTATTTTACCGACCTAACACCGACCCGACAAATTCTGGATTCAGTTTTTCCAGACACGCCAGTATTTTTTTCAAGAGCCGATGGTCACACCTCTTGGGTCAATACCTGTGCACTTAAGAAATTAAATTTTCAAGACGATGGACAATTATCAGGTTTGCTAAAAGAAAAAGTTCATATTCAAGCTCTTCTGTCATTACCAAATTATTCAAAAGCACAGAAAAAAGAATTTTTAAAAACCGCCATTGCAAATTATAACCAACAAGGATTTACCCATATTCGCGATATGGGTTCAAATAAAGAACAGTTTTTAATTGAGCTTGAATTGGAAGAAGCCAAAGAACTTACACTCCATGTTGTTCATAATTTTATTTGTGAAGAAAAAAATGATTTCGAGCGGGCCTTTCATGAGGCGCAAGCCTGTCAACGGCTTGAAACTCCCCTCTTGAAAGTAGCAGGGTTAAAGTTTTTCTATGATGGATCCTTGGGTTCAGAGACGGCCCTCTTGTCAATTCCGTACAATGGAAAACCGGTGGGAAATCAGGGTTTAGTGAATTGGTCTATTTCAGATTTAGAAATACTGATGAAAAAAACCTGGCAAGCTGGCTTCGAAGTTTCTGTCCATACCATTGGTGACGAAGCGGCCCACCAAATTGTGCAAGCCGCGCGAAGAATCTCGGCCAGTGGGGTGGCAGGAGCATTAAATTTAGAACATGTAGAAATTTTAAGACCAGAAACAATTCAAGCTATGAAAAGTCTGCACGTTGTCTGTCATATGCAGCCTTGCCATTGGCTATCTGATAAAATTTGGTTGAAAGAAAAGCTGGGACCTCTTTATCCCAATGCCTTTCCTTGGGAGAACTTGCGTGCTGCAAAGGTGCTGCTCTGCTTCGGCAGTGATTCACCCATCGAGGCTTCAGTTTTGGGGAATAACCTGAAGGCACTTCGCGAAAGTGCACTTCAAGGAATTAAAAAATTTAATGCGGATCCCATTCAGTTTCACGTTTCGACGAAATGGCCTCTGAAAGACACTTTTTGCAAATGGAGCGGAGACCAACTGGAAGAAGTCTATTTCTTAGGAAAAAAAATTATCTAAAGGGATTACTGAATTCGATCTGCTTGTCCCTCATGTAATAGCCGGCTCCAGCTGTTGCAACGACAGCCGAAATCAACCAAATTTTATTTCGCTCAACCCAGCTGTCTGTTTTAGCAACGATGGGAGCTGTCGTATTCTCTGCAAGCTTGCGCACGCAAGTTCGATCAAAGGCCACATACATACTTTCTGCCAAGGATTTTTCGACACCTTGGAAAGGTGCTGAAGCTAAACAGCCTCCTGTAACATAAGGGTTGCTGAGGGAAACTTGCGCTTGCAGTTCTTCCAAAGTAGCCCAAGCCGATTTTGATTGAAAACGAGAGGACACAATTTTCCATTGATACTTTCGCTGTGGTAATAAGAAAATATCTTCTCCGGCTTTGAAGACCAATCCATCAACAAAGATTAAAAAGCTTTGATCAATTTCCAAACCCAATTTTCCAAGATCTAATTTTTTAGATCCACAAGATGCGGTTGGATGCCAGTAACAATCCAGGGGTCGCCCTGCCTTGACCCAAAGTTCTTGAAGAAGTTGCCTTTCTTTAGGACTTAATAGGGCCTCAGTCCGCAATTTTTCAAAATTTTTCGAGAAGCTTCGACAGTTTTTTTTAATCAGGCACTGATCAGCAATTCTAAAAATTTCAGGGCGAGCCTCCTGTTGTTGATAGAACAGCAGGGCGGCTTGCCCAGGCGTCAGAAGATCTTTTCGCTCCATTAGAATTTCCTGGTAAGTGGCTTCTGACAAACCAGGCGCAGCAACTAGAATAGAGGTTGCCGCGGAAGTTTGAGCAGAAGTTTGTACAGCCACCATAAAAAATAAAAGCCCGAGAATAGTATTCATAAAAACCTACCTTTGATAGACAATTGAAAAGTTGTTTTTTATTTCCCTTTGAACAGAGCTTCCACTTTGCTTTGGATTTTGAACCACCGCCCGGAAAGGTCCTAAATAGTTTTGAATCACAGAGCCTTCGCTTTCAGGAATGAGGGCCGCATAAACCTGAGGATTAAAAGGCGCTTGGATCACTTTCACCCTGGATGCGACCAGGCGGCGTTTTTTTGTTTCAGTTCCTCCCGTGTACAGATCGACCACTCCTGAATTGCCGATCAAGGATCCGATTTGCTCAATATTTTCTAGTTCTAATGGAACTAGAATGTAACCTTTTGGAATCATCGTATCTACAGAATCTACCTGTGGGACTTCGCTTGGGTTTTGCGCCGAATTATTGGACGACGCCACCAAAGCTAAAATTCCAAAGCCAAAAAAAGCCATCAGAAGCCATTTATTTTTTTCGATAAAATTTTTGATGTTCATTTTTCCCCTCCTTAGTAAGGTCCATTTTCTCAAACTTGTTTTTTGTAACTGCTAAGTGGGAGGCGATTAAAATTAGAACCATGGCAAGGACTAAAATCACGATCGCCGCCTCCACGGCGATTTGACCTCGCGGTAAACGGTGGGCCATGCGGTCTCCTTTGAATTTATAGTGGTGGAACAACTTTGTGGAAATTCACTTTTTGCAGGTAGAAATTGACCCATCGCTTTTTGGCTGATCGTTTTCAGATTCCATGTGAATTGCAGAGCTTGATCCTCAATGAAGTTGCGACTTAAAGAGTAGGTCGGCGCCAGCGATGGATCGTTTGCTATCACCGAAAGGCTTGTCGGTTTAAATTTAAGATCGGTGACTTCATTAATCATAAAAGCTTTAAAATCATTTTTTCGACGCTGACCGATTTGGGCCAATTTTATTTTTAATAAGTTCTGGTCCCAGGCAATTTGCGCATTCGCCATTTTAATCAGTGCCTTTTGCTGCAAATCCAAAATTTGCCTTTGGGCGTAAATCATATCTAAATGCGCCTTAGCTACAGCGAAGGCGGGGGGATTTGCTGCGACAGCCACGCATCGAAGCTGAGCAAAATGGTATTGAGTTCGTAAGTGTTGGGCGCGAAGATTCAACTTCAGCAAACTACGTAGTGCGGATTTAACACTTTGCTGAATTTTAAGCTGATCCCGCAAGCAGATTTGAGTCATCTCCAGATTGGAATCAGAAAAACTTAGAAATAGATAAAGACAAAATCCCACGGCCATCATCAACGGTAAGAAGCTCATAAAATGAATGGCCACGAAGCCTTTTTGATCGCCTATCATAGATTTCTTTCAAGCGGCTGCAACAGGGTTCTTTCAAGCCGCATGGCCGGAGTACCAGCCGCTTCGATTTGAAAAGAAACAACAACCTTCCTAGAATTTTTATCTATTTTTAGATTAGAAGATTCTTTGAAAATTAAAAATGCTTTTGTCTTTTTATTAAATTCAGATTCACAAACTGATTGAGGTTTTAAAGAAGATAAGCAAAAGAGCAAGTCATTCACCGAATGTCTTGCTGTGAAATAAACCAAACCTCGATAGCCAATCATTAGCATCACTGTGAATGAAACCAACGTCACTCCCGAGGTAAAAACAGCTTCGATAAGGGCTTGTCCCTTTTGCTCGCGCAGATTCATTAGTTAGATTCCTGCCCAACACTTGAGTTCTTTTTGCTTGAGCTAGCTCCCGAGTTTTGTAGAAAATCACTGAGATCCTTTTTCTTATAAAGTTTTTCATCGGCTTTTTCAGCTTTGAGTTGGTAGGACTCTCCACCCAGAGCGCGCGAGATATTGGCATATTGAACGGAAATATTTTGGCCGACCACGCGAACGATTCCAATGGTTGCGACGGCGACCAAGGCGACAATGATCAAGTACTCAATCAAACCTTGGCCCTTTGAATTACGAATTAAAAATGGCATTTTCATAGATTCCCCTTTTGGTTATGGGGGGAGCTAATGCAAGGATAGAACCAGAGTTCGGACAGCTTTAAAAATAATTGAGGCCCGGATTTAGTCCGAGCCTCGATAAAAAAATCTTAAATTTAGGAACTTGGAAAACTATTTTTTGCCTTTGGCCTTAGGTTTTGCCTTAGCCGCTGGCTTTGATTTAGCTTTTGCGGGAGCTGCCTTGGCTTTAGCTTTTACTGCGGGCTTGGCCTTAGCGGCCGCTTTTGCCGCTGGCTTTGCTAGCGAAGCTTTTTTAACTTCAACCTTTTTAGGTGCGGCTGTTTTGGCTGGAGCAGCCACTTTAGCAACAGGAGCAGCTTTGGGCGGAGCAGCCACTTTCGTAGGTGGAGCTGGCTTGGCAGCTTTAATTAAAGCTTTCGCGGCTGACTTTTCTGCGGCTTTTTGTTCTTTTTGAGCGGTGCGGGCCTCTTGCTTGGCCAATTGTTTTTTGGTTTTACGCAAAGTTAAGATGCGGTCCAAAATTAGAAATGTTTCTTTTTGTAAATCGTTTTCGAAGATGAAACGGTAGAATCCTTCGATTTCAGGGCTCTGGCGGAATTTTTTAAGGGAAGTTGGGATATTATCAGTCTGAACGAAATCGATTGAGCTTCCATCTTTAGACAGTTTTACTTTTTCTGTGGACATAGCAAAATCCTCCCTTTTTTCGAACACTTGTACCATAGTTTCAAGGATTGTAAAGCGTCAAGCTGATACATAGATAAAGAATTGAATTTCCACGGTAAAGCCATAATATTAGGAAGCAAAAAGGAGGCTTTCGATGATACAGCTTCAAGGCAAAGATGTTTCTCAAAAGATCCGGCAGCGCTTACAGATTCGGGTTGAAGCTATCAAAGGCAAATTGGGCCGCGCGCCCCGCCTCGATGTTATTTTGGTAGGGGCGGATGAGGCCAGCCAGGTTTACGTTAAAAATAAGCACATAGCCTGCGAAAAAATAGGGATGGCCTCCGAGGTTCATAACCTGGCATCTGATGTTTCTGAAGAAGATCTTCTAAACTTGATCCATTCTTTGAATAATAATTCGAAAGTCGATGGCATTTTGGTGCAGCTGCCATTGCCAGCACAAATTTCTTCGCAGAAAGTTTTGGAAACGATCGCTCCTGAAAAAGATGCGGACGGTTTAACGCCGCTGTCGACGGGTTTTTTATGGTCTTCACAGCCTTGGGTGCGCTCATGCACTCCGCAAGGGGTGATTCATATTTTAGAACATTATCAAATTCCAATTTCTGGTCAGCATGCTGTCGTTGTGGGTCGCAGCCAAATTGTCGGAAAACCTATGGCTGCCTTGCTTCTTGAAAAAGATGCGACTGTTTCAATTTGTCATTCAAAAACAAAAAACCTGGAACAGATCACTCAGCTGGGCGATATTGTTGTTGTAGCAGCGGGGCGGCCGCGATTTTTAGGACGATCTGCTTTTAAAAAAGGAGCTGTTGTTATTGATGTGGGAATTCATGGGACGGGCAGTTTATCTGCTAACAGCAGTATTTGTGGAGATGTGAAAGGCGAAGAATTGACTGACTGGGCAGCGGCCTTAACCCCTGTCCCTGGTGGCGTCGGTCCTATGACGATCACTTGTCTGCTTGAAAATACAGTTTGGCTGGCAGAGCGGAGATTGAAGTGAAGTTAGAATTACTAAAAAATGTTTGGTATATGGGGCTGCTTTCTGGCGAATTAAAGCCAGGGAAAATGCAATCAAGAGTCATCATGAATGAGCCCATTGTTTTTTTTAGAAATCAAAAAAATGAAGTGAAAGCCTTGCGGGATATTTGCCCCCACCGCGGAATTCCTTTGTCCTATGGGCAATTAAAAGGGGATGAGGTTGAATGTCCTTATCACGGTTGGAAATTTGATGGAGCAGGTACCTGCACTGAAATTCCTTCCTTGTGCCCCGGCCAGGATTTAGATTGTCGAAAAATTAAAGTTCGAGCTTTTCCAACCAAAGAGCAACAAGGCATGATCTGGGTGTTTTTCGGCGACAAAGGCTTTGATGAGTCTTTAGCTCCCCAAATTCCAATGATGCAGGCTTTGCCGCCGGAGGTGCGACCGCAGGTGGCATTAGTCGAAAAGTTCCCCTGCCATATTGATCACGCCGTGATTGGGTTGATGGATCCAGCGCATGGGCCCTTTATTCATAAAAGCTTTTTATGGCGTTCCGAGAAAAGTATATTAGAAAAACGCAAAAAATTTGGTCCTGTCAATTTTGGCTTTCAAATGTTGCAGCATCAACCCTCGGCGAATTCAAAGGCCTATAAAATTTTAGGCAAAGAAAAAACGACTGAGATCACTTTCACCTTACCAAGTGTGCGGGTCGAACATATCCGAGTCGGAATTAAAAATTTATATTCTTTTACAGCGCTAACGCCAATCAGTGATAATGAAACTCGAATTCACCAATTGCTCTATTGGGATTTAGGTTGGCTGACCTTCTTCCAACCCTTCGTAAAAAAGTTTGCTCAGTTTTTTCTTCATCAAGATATTACTGCTGTCAGTATGCAGCAGGATGGTTTAAAATATGATCCGTCACTGATGTTGATCAAAGATGCTGATGCTCAAGCAAAATGGTATTATGCTTTGAAAGAGCAGTGGCTAGCCCATCAAGATGATCCAAAAAAATTCCAAAACCCAGTAAAAGAAACTGAGCTTCGTTGGAGAAGTTGATCCTTATATTATTTTTGTTTTTGGTCGGGTTCCAAGTTTCAGCCAGTGAATTTGTATTGCTCGGTGAAATACGATGGCCGACAACAGAAAAAATCCAGAAAACCCGATTTGGGGGAATTTCTGGAATCACTTTTCAAAGCAACAAAGTTTTTTTCGTCAGTGACGATCGCGGGCAACTGAATGAACCCCGATTTTATGAATTTCAAATTAAAAAAGATAAAAATATTTGGAAACTAGAAGGCGGAAAAGTTCACTTCCTGGGTTTGCCCCCAGATGCAAGTCGCCGGCAGATTTTGGATCTTGAAGCGATTGCGGCGCTACCCAGTGGGAATTTCATAATTTCCTCGGAAGGTGATAATAATAAAAAGCCAAGAGTTCCTCCACGAATTTTCGAAGTTAGTTTAGACGGCAAGTGGGTTCGTGATATTCTAATGCCTGCGCGAGCTGTCCCTGAAGCTACCGGGCAGCAAAAAATAGGCATTGGTAATAATTTTGGTTTTGAATCAATGGCTGTGTCGGATCAGGCTCAGAATCTTTATTTTATTTCTGAGCGTCCTCTTATTCAAGATATCGATGTTAAAGACACTTTTAACCAGTTTCGCTTTTATCAGATGAAGCAAAAGCAGGATCATTTTGAGATTAGCGGTGAGCGACTGGTGCACGGGCCGCCGCCATCTACAGAAGCTGGCGTGGCCCTAGTTCAAGGGTTTTCAGAAATGATAGTAAAAGATGAACAAAAATTTTTATTACTGGATCGCACATTAAAAATAAATTCAAGTCGCCTTTTGACCTTTGAGTGTCGCCTGATTGAACTGGATGTGGCTAAGGCCTCGGACACCTCAAAGATTGAAAAACTAACCGAGGCACAAAAATTACAAGCGGCCCAAATCAGCCATGTTCATTCATTAAAATCTGGGGCTTCTGAGCTGGGCAACTGTGAAGGAATGGCGTTTGGCCCTGGGAACGACGAATATAAGCAGACTTTATGGATCATTACTGATAACAACTTCAGCAAATCAGTCGACACAGTCCTTTATTTTTACGGAGTTAAAAATTGATTCGATGGAAAATTAGACGGGGACGAGATCAAAACGTGCGCCAGGGCCATCCCTGGATTTTGCGGGAAGATCTTGTTTCTGTTGGAAAAAATTTAGTGCCAGGAACTTTGGTTGAAGTGGTTGATGATAAAGATCAATTTGTTGGCTGGGGCTATGGTAATCATGAATCAAAAATTGCTGTGCGAATTTTGGGGCGAAAAAGTGATGAGTTCAAAGGTCTGACCATTCATTTTTTTGTCGACCGTGTGATGGCAGCTTGGAAAAGAAAACATGAGCTTGGGGTCCGCGGCAGCTTTCGCTTGGTTTATAGTGAAGGCGATCAAATGCCCGGTTTGATTGCTGATCGTTATGTGGCTGAATCGGGCGGTACGCAGTTCCAAGTTTTTTCAATTCAGGTTTTAACAGCGGGGATGGACCGAATTCTGCGAGATGCAGTGACTTTTTTTCGTGTGGTGGCCGAGCGCGCTTTAGCCGATGGCATCAGTGAATTTACCTGGGATCAAAGTGTTATTGTTTTAAGAAATGATTCGTCAGCTCGTAAGCACGAGGGCTTAGATGTCATGGTTCCTCAGGTTTTAAAAAGTGTTCGCGATATCCAGCTGAATCAGTGCGATATTTTTGTGCGTGCCACCCACAGCGAAAGTTTTTTAAAATTTTCTTGTGATTTGTATCAAGGGCAAAAGACCGGATTTTTTTTAGATCAATGGTATAACATCTTTTTAGTCAATGAAGAGTTGGGCCTAAAAAATTGGCCTAAAGATCAACCCATTCAGATTCTTGATCTGTGCTGCTATGTCGGCCATTGGAGTGCGCAGTTGTCCCGCCGGCTTTTAGATTTAGGTTACAAAGTCGAAGTGACATTGGTCGATGTTTCGCAACCAGCTCTTGAGCGTGCTGTGAAAAACGTGAAGCGTTTAGGTGTCGATGTCGCATTTTTTAAAAAAGATGTTTTAAAAGACCTGACTGATATTCTCAGTGATTCTTTTCATGTCGTTATCGCGGATCCGCCAGCCTTTGCAAAATCTAAAAAAGATATTCCACAGGCAGAGCATGCTTATATGAGATTAAATACGCAAGCCTTTCGAGTCGCTAAATTCACTGGCTTGGTTGCGGCCTGCTCTTGTTCAGGCGGTGTTCGCGAGGATGCCTTCTTGCAAGCTGTGAATAAAGGTTTGCTAAGAAGTGAGCGTCAGGCAAAGCTTATAAAAAACGGGGGCCATGCCCCCGATCACCCTTTGCTGCCCAATTTTCCTGAAGGCGAATATTTGAAAATGAATTTATTTGAAATGCTTTAAACGCTTTCTGGGGTGTTTTGAGTTTGCTGAATATATTCGTTTATTTTTTCAATGTGGTCTTTTAAATTTAAGTTTTCAGATTTCAATAAACTGCACTGGGTCAGGGATTGCTGCAAATGGCTGTAATAGTCTTTGCACTCTAAACCTTTTCGATCCATCGCCATTTTCATTTCGATAATCTTAGTTTCAGCAGTTTCCATCAAGTGTTTAAGAACTTCGTTCTGTTTTCTTGCAGAGGCTTCAAGCTCCTCAAACGAATTTGAAATGCTATTGATTTCATCGTTCAAAGCTTTAATATTCTGATTTTTAAGGTCGATCTGTTCGTTCATCTGAGCTAACAAATGCGTCACTTGATCTTTTTCATTGAGGGTTTGCTGAATTTGATTTTGAAGTTGTTTTTTCTCTTCAAGCCAAGTGTCTTGTTGTTTTAAAAATGAAGCCTTGGCTTTATCCAGTTCAAGATCAGTTTCTTCCTTTAGCGCTTTTTGAAGTTCAACTTCATTTTGTAAGCTTTTAATATTTTCCGTCAGAGATTGAGAATATTTTTTTTCTTCCAAATGACTTTGGTGAGAGCGTGATTTTAGACCTTGAATCTCGAGCTGGAGCTGCAAGCTAATCTCTAAAGATTTAGCCAAATCGGTATTTAATTTTGAGTTGGTGTTACGTTCAGTATTAAGTTGTTCGCTGAGCAAAAGCATTTGCTGGCCCAAATCGCCTTGCTGATATTGCATGTTTTCCAAATTTTTAATTTTACTGCTGATGCGGTCATGCATTTCGTCTTGTGCCGCTTGAAGGTCAGTTTGAAATCGACGAATTTGGCTCTGCATTTTTTCTAACATTTGTTGCCTCGTTCCTGCTTCTGCGGCAGCTTCAAATCCATGATTGGATTTGAAGCTTAGTTCATTGAGTTTATTAGATATTTCATCGAACAAGCGTTCGTGGTCGGGTCTTGAATTCATAAAAGCTATTCTGAGGCCATCGACTTAGATCCGTCATCTGTTTGTCTTGCCTCTCGATCTTTGTCTAGGCTCAGGTCCACCGTAACCCTCTTCCCATTTTGAAACAGAGACCTTTTTTGTAAGGAAGAACGGGTGTGTTAAGCCAAAAATGGCGCTGTCTCAAAATGAGAAAATAAGCAGTCGTTTAAAGGGTTTAGAGGGCTGGGAAGATGGCACCGAGGATGCATTACTTAAGGGAGAGGTGATTATGGATTTCAAAGAATGGAAACTAGAGCTTACGATTGTTGCTTCTGCAGTTCTTCTGCTGTTTGCGATGTTTGGTTTGTTTCGGACCATTTCGCCGGCGTCAAAGCTAGAGGCCAGTGCCATCGTTTATGAAATGCCACGTCCTACAAGTGCTGAAATGGAAGCAGATTTCGATCTCGCAAACCGCGAGATCACTCGTGAATATTTGAAGGCTCAAACAAAAGGTGCAGCTCCTAGCAACATGCCTGTTGCAAAAATTCCGACAAAAACGCCTGCTAAATCTGATAAGAAAAAAGACGCTGCAAAAATCACTCAAGCGACGAAGCCAAAGTTAACTATAGACATCATTTCTGCGGCCGCCCGCAAAGGAATTGCTTCTTCTGACAAAAACCAACCTGTTCGAGTCGCTTTCAATAATCAAAACTCGCGAAAAAATGTAAATACACCAGACGCCGCTGCAGATCCTAAAAAGGAAGATGATAAGAAGCCAATGACAATCGCCGAATGGCACCAGCTTCTGTTCTCGCAGCCGACTTTGGCGAATGTGAATAAATTCTTAGCAGCTTATAAAGCAAAAGAAGTGACCCCCCAAGATTATTACCAGGTTTCTGAGGAATTAGTTTTATCTGATAAACCAGATCATCAAGCTGCAGGACTTTATGCCTTTCAAGCCGCTCCAAACGCTATCAGCTTTGTGATCATTGCTAAGAACCTAGGAAAGCTAACTCCTGAAAACAGATCAACGGGTCAGCAGATTTTATTAAGCTACAGTCAGCCCCAAAGGGTTGGTTACTTATCGCAGGTTTTGGAATCAACAGATCCAGAAGTTGTGAAGCAAGCCGCAGATACAATCACTTACGGTTTAGCCCAAGTTAAAAAGGGAAATACGTCCCCAGTTTCTAGGAATGTTCGCGGACAGGAAACGACGTCGGCTGCGACAAATCTGCAGTCTTACGGTCGATTTTTACAAGTCTTTGAAACTTGGCAACAAAGTGGCGACCAAACTCTAATGGGTCTAGCTCAGAATTTTTTAACCACTTGGAATTCTTAAACGCTAGGGATTTTTAGCAGTCAAGACTTGTCCCCTGCATCGAATTCGGGTCCAATAGTTTCGATGCGTCTCATATTTTTTTTAATCATTTTCTTTAATTTATCTTGGGCTCAGGCAGAGCGATTTATTCCTCGCCGCATGAGTGAGTCAGATCGTCGGATTGCTCTTCAAATTCTAGGTTTTGGTTCTGCCAGTAAAATTTTAACAAGCCCATTTCCGTTAGGGGGCCACCCCGGGTTAGAAATGGGATTAACGACCGAGTATCTACAGGTCCAAGACTTGGCAAGCCTAGGCGACAAATCGACTCGCAATCGCGAACTCAATTTTAATAGTTTCTCTTTAGCAAAAGGATTATTTTATAATATTGATACGGCTTTTCAGTTTACGCCAGCTTTCCAAAAGGAAGATGTTTCGTCGTATTCGGCCCAAATTCGGTGGGGGTTCTATGAGTTCCCATTTATTCCTGGTGGGCTTTCTTTTGTGTTGGGTCGGAGTGATACCAATTACGGAAATCTTTTAAACACCCGAACAACGGGCCAAGATCTTGTTGCGACGGTTGTCGTCGAAGATGTCAGTTTATATTTTGGTGTTGGAAGAGCGAACTCAATTGGAACTTTTAGTGGTGGTACGCAAACGGGGACAGCGACCGAAAGTACTACTGATCTATGTGATGCCGCATCGGCGTACTGTTCATCATCGAATGAAGAGCTGACTGAGGTTCATACGCTTTTTGGGATCAGTTTAGAATTCAACCAGGTTTTTGCGGCTCTTGAAATTGATCGATATTTTCTGTCGACCTATTCAGCTAAAGTCGGCTGGAAATTTTAACTCGAATTTACTAAGTTCGAGCTTTTTGAATCAGTTGGGTTGTCGATTTCCCATCAACAAACTGCAAAGAGAAAACTTCGCCCCCCAAAGATTGCACGAAACTGGCTCCCACGATACTTTCGATTTTCCAGTCGCCACCTTTAACTAAAATATTTGGCTTTACTTCATGAATTAATTTTTCTGGAGTGTCTTCGTTGAAAATAACAACGGCATCGACGCAACTTAGAGAACTGAGGATTTCAGCGCGATCATTTTCGTTTTGCAAGGGGCGATCATTGCCTTTAAGTCGCTTAACGCTGGCATCCGCATTAACACCAAGGAATAAAAAATCACCCAATGCGCGGGCTTCTTTTAAGTAACGAACATGCCCCACGTGGAGCAAATCAAAAACGCCATTTGTAAAAACAATTTTTTTTTGACGGTAAGGACGAAGCTTTTCATTGATCTGATCAAGGTTAAAAACTTGTCCCACGAGGATTAGGCTCTTTCTAAGATCTGTGTTTGTGATAAGGCGCCGACTAAATCACGCCTGATGAAAAGAGATATTAATGGCAAAGTGAAAATTCCAGTTAATACAACAAGTGCCGATCTTGCGATCACAGAGATTGCATATCCCGCGGTGCCGACTTCATTCGGATGTCCAATTCTTATATCGTAAGCCCATTCGCCAGGAGTTGCGCCTAAAAATATTCGGTGCCCTACTAAATAAACGAAAGACACCAAACCAAATAGAGCTAAAGTTGAAAGAAAAATAAATCCGCTGGCTTCAGAGCTAAAAATGGCACTGGTGACATCAACTTTTGTAATGCTTAAAACCACAATCATACAAAGTAAAGTTGCAGCTAAAACCAACATCGCATCTAATATAAAAGCACTGACATTTTGAAGGCCAGCCTTATATTTTAAGATAGGTGCTGTTCGAGGAGTTACATTCGTTTTAGGAGTTTCATTTTTCTTAGAGCGCAGTGTTTGTAGAATTTCTTCAACGGCGGCCGACGAATCATCCATATCAGGCATGTTAAATTGCGTTCTAGCATTTCTAGGAAGTGGCGAGCGCAGGGGCGAATCAATTTCTGAATTAAATTGAACGGCATTAAATTGAGAGGTGACCGGCGGTTGTTCTTTTTTATTTTTCTTATGAAAGCCTAAGCCCTCTGTTAAAGGCTTAAATTCAAATTCTTCAAACGGATCTGCCATCACAAACCTCCCTGTCGGCCTAAGCCATATCCCCACGCATCAAATCAAACTCATACTTTAGGACGGAGACCAAAGTCAGGCAAGCCGTTTCAACTCGAAGGATCTGCCGACCCAAAGTGACAGGATCAAAGCCTAGGTTTTTTAAGTTTTCGACTTCTTGAACTGAAAAACCTCCCTCGCTTCCAACAAGGCACCAAATATCTGTGATATTTGGGCTTTTCTTAGACTTAAGGAAGCTAGAAATTGAGACCGGAGCTTCCCCCTCATATGCAAATAGACCCATAGCGCCTTCGGACGGGTTAATTTGACTGAGAATATTCTTAAAGTCTACGGGCGCATGAATTTTCAGCAGTTCGCCGCGTCCGCATTGTTGGGTCGCCGAAACAACGATTTTCTGCCAACGCTCTAATTTCTGAGTTGGGAACGCGTTCGCACTTTTTACGAAACTGTAATCAGAAAAAAACGGATGGAAACTAGTCACACCCATTTCCACGAGCTTTTCCACAACATCATCCATCACCTGATATCGTGAGACTGATAAAGCAATATGTAAATGAGGCCTTGGCAGCTCTGGAATAATTCGGATTTCTTTAATTAAAGCTTGCGCCGTTTTTTTTCCGATTTCAGTGACCCCAACAAGATAAGCTTTTTCTTCACATAAAACTTCAAAATGCGATCCCATATCCTGACGGCAAACTGAAAAAATATGGTGAAAAAGATCGCCATCAAATTGGACTGAGTCACCAATGATATTTTGAGGTTGAATCCAATAACGCCTCATAAAGGGCTGACATTCTGAAACCAATAGCCGATCCATTCGTCTTTTTCAATTCGGCGCATGACTTTTAAATTTGTCGCCCGAGTGAAGTTTTCAAAGAACTCGCTATCATGTTCTTTTAAGATGCCTGTCACGATTAAAAACCCGTCGCTTTTTGTACGTTTGATGAGGGCCTCTCGTAAATGAATCAGAACGCCGTCGATAATATTTGCGACAACGATGTCGAACTGCTCGCGCAGTTCTTCGACCTGTTGATCGCGAATTAAAATATTCTGGGATTTATTTTTAATGATATTTTCTTTAGCAACCCGGCGAGCTTCCGGATCAATCTCGACACCAATAATTGGATTAAAATTTAATTTCTCGGCCAAAAGGGCGAGGATCGCTGTCCCAGTTCCGACATCGAGTAAACTAACTCGCGAACGGTCTAAAAAGTTTTGTGCGGCTTTGTAAATTAAGGCGGCAGCTAATTGAGTGGTTGCATGAGTGCCAGTTCCAAATGCCATACCAGGATCGATGAAAATGGGTAGCTTGGCTTCTACTGGAGACGGCAACCACGAGGGAATCACCCAAATGTCTTGCACTAGTTTAAAGGCCACAAAGCCTTTTTTCCATTCTTCGAGCCAATCTTTGTGCTCTTCTTCAAAAATTTGCCAGTCGGATTTTGCGTCGAGCTCTTTTAAAGCTTTAAAAAATTCTACGGAAGGATTTTCAGGAAAGAATACATCGATATCGTGATTTTTAGGATGAAGAACTTCGGCATCGTAGGTTAAATTGGTTTGCGTGAAGGACAGAGCTTCACTGACACCTGAGGCTGCGTGCTCAAACGCAAGGGTGGTGACAATATCTTCCATATTTGCTGAAATCTGTTTTATACGAACGCGGAAATAAGAATTCATAGGGTCTCGCTTACGCTCTTTTTTGCCATAAAATTAAAAAGCGGTCGAGGAAGTTATTTAGAGAGAACTGGGGTCTCAGATTTAAGCCCGTCGGTCGCTGTATTGTTTACAGGGACTTCGTCAAAGAGGGCATTGGGAACCGTGCCGTCTTGCGCTGTTTTGGTCAGTTCATTGGGCAAATTAAGCGGGTTCAGGCTGACCATTTCGGATTCTTCTTGCTCTGGGGGCGCGATTGGAACATTGACTGGCGGTTTTACCGGTATCGGTGTTGCGGTGATTGGCGGCGGAGCAGAGGTGACCGAAGTTGCAGTTACAGTTGTTATTGTAGTTGAAGGTTCTTGTCCTTTTGGCTTTGCCGCAACAGCTTGAGGCTTTCGTTTTGGGGCCGAGTTATCAACAAAAGAATCTTTGAGGTCGATGCGATCACCTGACATCAAGCCAATTTGTTCAAGCATAGGGTTCACGTCCCGAGGTAATAATTTGTACTCTCGACCGATAGCGACTTTTTGAAAGACCGCGACAACTTTGACCTGCCCGACGGGGATTGAAATTTCCCCAAAACTTTGAGCGCCGCTTGCGTCCCGGACATTAATGGTCCTAAAAACGGTCACGACCATATTTTTTTTCAAACCCTCGTTTTCACCCGCACCAAGATAGAAGTCAGTGTAAGAAGGATCTTCGTCACTGAGAGGAATATTTTTTCTGACATCAATGATTGCGATTTCAGCCAAAGCTGCGTGAGTGAATAGGATGAGGACGGTAAATAGAAAACGAAACATACAATTAAACCTTTCCTTGGTTCAAGCCGTCCTAGCTTGTTGTACATAATAGATCGGTGTTTCGTTTTGAAACTAAACGGGAATTGTAGTCGAGGACTCGCGAAATCTTAAAGCTAGACCGGCCAGAATTAAAAAACCCCCGATCAGCTGCAGCGGGGTTAGACCTTCTTTCAGGATCGCCCATGAGGCCAAGGTCGCAGTCACAGGTTCAGTCATGCTTAAAAGTGCGACCTCTGTCTTTTTTAACTTCTGCAAACTGCCCAATACCAACGTCATAGGAATGATCGTGCAAAGGATGGCAATGCCAAAAATAATATTCGCCTGGGTGGTATTAAAAGATTCCAGTCTTTGAATGGAAGGATTGTGAAACAGTAAAAGGGCGACGGCGCCAAAGCTGATAATGTAAAGGCTTGAAGTCATAGGCCTAATATATTTTTGATATTTTTCAGAAATAACAATGTAAATGGCATAAGCAATGGCAGAGCCTAAGCCGCATATAAATCCTAGAGCTGAGCTCACATTGATTTGTCCCCAGAGTAAAAAAATCAACCCTGTGAACGCAATTCCTGTGCAGGTCATTTGCCAGACAGACGGGCGTTCGCCCATAAAAAAGGCGATCAACTGAATCCATAAAGGATAGGTATAAAGCAAGAGTGCTGCTAGCGCGACACTTAAGCCCTCGACGGCTTTAAAGTACAGTGAGGCAAATAAAGCGTAGCCAAAAATTCCCAAAGCACCGGAAATTAGAAACTGCTTGCCAGAAATTTCAGTCCATTTTGGTTTAAATAATAAAAGGACTGACCATAAAAGAAATGCTGCCAAAATAAATCGGAAAGTCAAAAGTTCGCCCACCGAAATACCATTATTAAAAGCTAATTTTCCAAAAATTCCCAAAAATCCAAAACAGATACTGGCTGAGATGATTTCAATAAAACCAATCAGTCGACTTCGAGGGTTCATCTTTTATTTCGAGGTGAACTGTTGCGGCGCGAACTGTTCTTGCTGGCGGCTGAACTGGAAGATCCCTTCGCTTTGCCGTAATCAGTCTCATCGTTCGTGCGATGACGGGAACCTGGCTTCGGACGTCGTCCCGGAGGAGCTTTCGGTCTGTAACTACTGACTTGAGCGCCGCCACGAGGAGCAAACGATTTTCTTGGCCCCGATTTCTTTGGTCGAGCGTCAGTATCTTCTTTCGGTGGATTAGATTTAGATTTTGTCGAAGACGGGCTCGGCGAAGGTTTTGTAGCTGCGACGGGCGGAAGGCGCTTCGTTGAAACCTGGCGACCCTTGTAGCTTCGCTTTTCTTTTAATTCTTCCGGCATATCAGGCAGGAAAACCATTTCAAGAGCCGATTCATCGACAAATACCAGTTCACCGCGCTCGAGATGGCCCATGCGCAGGCGACCGATGGCAACCCGCTGAAGCTTCATGACATCAAATCCGATTTTTTCAAACATCTGACGGATCTGACGATTTTTTCCTTCAGTGATAATCATTTTAAACCAATCGTACTGTTCAGATCCCTCTTTGCGCTTGATGCGTTCAAGATGTTTGGCAGCCACTTTGCCGCCGATAATACTAACGCCATTTAAAAGCTTATCAATGTGTTCTTGTTTAGGCTGACCATTGACCTTAACAAGATAGGTCTTAGTCACTTCAGACTTTGGATGAGTGATCTTGTTGGCAAATTCGCCGTCGTTTGTCAGTAAAATCATTCCTTCAGAATCCCAATCCAGTCGACCGACAGGGAAGACGCGGTAAGGAACTTTGTCTAAGTATTCAGCAATTGTCGGACGATCTAAGGGATCTTCCATCGTCGTTAAAACGCCTTTTGGTTTGTGAAATAAAAGATAAATTTTGTGATTGATTCGACGAAGAGGTTTTCCATCGACAATAATTTTATCGTGAATCGGATCGACTTTAATGCCGAGCTCATAAACTTTTTTTCCGTTAATGGTGACTTGGCCGCTTTCAATAATTTCATCGGCGCCGCGACGACTTGCTAGTCCAGCTTCAGCAATCAGTTTGTTAAGTCTAACTTTTTCAGGGGATTTAGTGGCAGCCATTCTTTCAAGTTCTCCGCAGTGTTCAAGTCGTTTCGGGCGGGCTCACGAGAAGACAGTTTATTTTGAACTGTATTCTTTAAATCCCGAACCAGAAGTCCCAACAATTTATCGTTGGTATAAATATGTTCTAGTGCGGTTTCTGCCTGCCCTAAGATAGTCGCGCTCCACTTGCTAGCTTCAGAATCACCCTGTTGAACTAAAGCCTGAGTGCGCTCGAGGTGGTGAATCATCTCTTGATAATAAGTGTCGGTGCGACGATCAATGAAGAACTGTTCTAAGCGTTTGATGGCAAAATGCAAGCGCGTCAGCTCGGTCAGGGTTTCAGACTTAAAATCTTGTAATTTTTGGAATACGTAGCCACGCAAAAGAACCCCAGTCGCCTTGCCCTGATTGAAAGTGAATTGCGAAGTCACGTAGGGAGCCACATCAATTCGATGGGTGTGTTTTGAGCTCAGTTCGAGATCAGGTGTGTAGAAAAGAACTAAATCTTTTCGAAGAGGCTCAAGCAGACCCCCACTAATCACAAACTTCTTATCGAAAACCCGTACTTCCACAGAACGATCAGTGCGGAGAACAATAGACACAATGCGTCGCCCTTGATCAGAAACGACCTTATATTTATCGTCAGGCCCGCATAACGTAGCGACAAAACAGCTCACGGCGTCGATTTGATCTTTGATTTGATCAATCTCAACTAGCTGAATATTTTGTGGAAATCGGACTTCGGTAAGATCAAATTTTTGTTGATAGTAGCCATTGAAATTATCCAAAAGATACTTCACTTCTGTGCTCAGCTGCGCCTTGTTTGAGGCCCAGTGGGCATAATCCAAACAAAAGCTAAAAAATAGATCGATAAGGTCTTTAGAAAGGGGCTCTTCTGGATTGCCAATGCCTTTCAGAAAATTATAAAAACAAAGCCGGGTCGGCGTGTTCTGAGGATTGAGCTCGGAGATAAATTTTAGCAACTGACCGACTTTTAACATTAAGATTCCTATCACGGCCAAGATAGGAAGAATTGAAATTTAAGTCCAGTGAAAATATACTTTTTGCGAGGTGATTTATGCAACGAGAATTGAACCCCGATCTTTTTGGTGAAAAGCGCTCTGCGACTGAGGCTCCGTCGTTCTTACCAGAGCTATCGGTTGAGCCGCACTTTTTGGATGTTGATCGTCAAATTCTTGAAATTAAAGCTCAAATTCAAAAGTCAGAGGACAGTTCGCGGCAAAACCAAGCGCAGTGGGCTGATTCGCTTAAAGCAAGTCACCTCAAGCTTGAGCGCTTGCAGCAACTGATGGTGCGGTTAGAAAATTCTCATAACGGACTGGCGCAAGAAGTGGGGCATCGCCTGACCCAGATGCAGCAAAGAATTATTGAGCGCGCTTCTTACGATGAAAAAACGCAGGAAATGATCGATCGCCATAATCATGTGATCAAAAGCTTTGAAGTCCGCATGAACCAAATGCAAAAGTTGATTCAGGAAAAAGAAGCTATTCTAAATTCAACTCTGCAGGCTTTAAACGACTGCAAACATGAAATTGCCCGCTTAAAAAGACTTTAATTTTTCTAAAGTATTTAAAAATTTTTCAGGCTTTTCAAATTGAGTCAGCGTCACGGATTCAATCCATTCGCCTTTAGAATTGAAAAAAAGCACGGTCGGAAGTCCCATGATTTTATACTTTTTGCGGAGGGCCGTGAAAATCGGACTTTCCTTGGTGGCATCAAAGCGCAACTTCCTATACCCAGCTAAAGCTTCTTGAACTTCCGGTCGAGCAAAAGTTCTTTCATCCAGCTCGTGACAGGCCAGGCACCAGTCCGCAAAGAAATCGATGACAACAGGTTGATTTTCAATTTGCGCCTTCGCCAACAATTCATCGCTGTAGGGTTGCCAATCTTTGCTAATCCGTGCTGAGTTTTTATCAACTGGTCCGTCAAATTGTTTAAAAAGTAATGGGCGCAATTGAAGTCCTGCAACCAAAATAAAGCCAATGCCTAGGGCCAACAAAGATTGCATCAGTCCTTTTTGAATGCGACGAATTTTTCCTGAGTGCCCGACATTCATGAAGGCTCCGAAAAAACTAGCGACGACAATAAGGCCAATGCCCAAGGCTCCATCATGCCAACGCGGCGATAGTAAAAAGCTCAGGTAATAATAAAAAGCCCCGAGCATTAAGCTGCCCAATAAAAACTTCATGCCTTCCATCCATGGTCCCGAGCGCGGTAGCTTTTGCGCAAGTTGGGTGAACGCACCCAAAACTAAAAAAATCACGCCCAAGCCAAGGGCATAACTAAATAGCAGGAAAAATCCTAAAACGCGATTTTGTGTTGAAGCCACAAAGGCTAGCAGCGTGACCAGCACGGGCCCTACGCAAGGACTGGCAACGACTCCTGCTGCGATTCCAGAAAAATAAGCACCTGCGAAATTGACTCCACTTGAATGCCTTTGAAAAGACCTTCGCAAAAAAGCAGGCACTTGAATTTCAAAAACTCCGTACATACTAAGAGACATAAGAAAAAAGATAAGACACATGCTTGCGATCACCAAAGGATGCCCTAGGCTTGAACCAAAAAGTTGACCGCTTGAGGCTGCGACGACACCTAAGATGGAATAGGTCGTCGCAATGCCAATCACATAAAATACACTCAAAGAAAAGTTTTGCAGTCGACTGCGTTTCTGCGAATCGTGTCCTAAAATAGCAAGTGTGATAGGTATCATTGGAAAGATACAAGGTGTGAAGCTGGTTAACAGGCCTGATAAGAAAACTAAGACAAAAGCTAGAAGTAAATTTTTTTCTAAGGCATTTTTGACGGATTCACCGTTAAAAGAATCCCACCCTTCAATTTGTGGAGCCTCTTTACCTGAGCCAATAGCGCCCGGATTGTTCAACGAAAAGGGAATCATTAAAGTTTTGGTTTTAGGAAATAAGCAGTAATTTTCCGAGCAGGCTTGATAGGTCAGTTCGACCTTTAAATTATTTTTATTATCTGAAATTTGAGAAGGTGCTTCCAAGGCCAAAGTTAAATTGGCATCACCCTCGATGCTCGGTCGATTTTTATTAGAAAATTTATCAAAAAAATTAACTACTGGATTCAATTTAAATTCGCCGTACTGAATGCCGTCAGGCTCTAAAACAACGACTTTAAATTTGTCAGCGTAAGCATGAAAATGGGGAGGCAGCTTTAATTTCAAAGTAAGAATAGCGCCTTGGCCCGGATTTAATTCAAAAGGCTGCAAGGATCCTTCGACAGACATCGGATCTGTGTTTGTAGTTTCAAGACTTTCGACCTGAGCCATCGACAGGAACGCAGAAAAGAAAACCAAAATAAAAGATAACAGATTTTGCATGGGTTCATCCTAACGCAAAGGAACCCTGCGGTCGAGAACTAGGACTCGTCGAAAGTCTGAATCCTTTGAAAAAGCCTCAATCATTCAAGCTTTGCGGCCGATGAAGTTGTTGAAGAGGTATCAATATGGGATTTGTAGGTATAATCGTTGTTTTTGCGATGGTCTTCGGGGGCTACATCTTCGCCGGCGGACACATGCATGTGATCTTACACTCGGCGCCTCATGAAATGATCATTATTGCCGGCGCTGCCTTGGGTGCCTACATTATTGCAAATCCGATGAAGACGATCAAAGCGGGCTTTAAACTTTCCCTCAAGGCCATGACTTCAAAAGGTCCACAGAAAAAAGATTACTTAGAGCTTCTGCAAATGTTATTTCAACTTTTCCAAGTATTTCGTAAAGAAGGTCCGCAAGGCATTGAAAAACATATCGAAGATCCTGATAAATCTGAGATCTTTAAAGCGTATCCGAGCTTTATGCACAATCATCATGCCGTTCATTTTTTGTGTGACACGATGAAAATCACTTTGTCGGCAGAGTTGTCTCCCTATGATGTCGACGATTTGCTAGATGGCGACATGAAAGCCATTCATGCTGAAGAACATATGGCGCAGCATGCAGTGCAAGCAGCCTCAGATGGATTTCCTGGATTAGGAATCGTTGCGGCGGTTTTGGGTATCGTAAAAACAATGGGTCACTTGACTGAAGGAACTGAAAAAATTGGATCTTTGGTGGCAGGCGCACTGGTCGGAACGATGCTTGGGGTTTTTGGTGCTTACGGTCTTATTGGTCCGACAGCGGTGAAAATTGGCGCTGATATTGAAGCTGAAGGCCGCTATTTGATGGCGATTAAAAACGCCATGGTGGCCCTGCAAAGGGGCGCTCCTCCGTTAGTTTGTATTGAATATGCGAGACGATCGATCACTCCAGAAGAGCGTCCGTCGTTTAATGAAATGGACAAAGCAACTAAAGAAATTAAGAAGGCCGCTTAATGGCAAAAAAGGAAGCTATCATCGTTATCAAGAAAATCACTATCGCAGGCGGTGGTGGTCATGGAGGTTCGTGGAAGGTGGCTTTAGCCGATTTCATGACGGCCTTAATGGCGTTTTTTCTTGTGATGTGGCTTTTGGGCCAATCAGATCAAACTAAAAAAGCGGTTTCTGATTATTTTTCAACACCATCGATTATTGAATATAATTTTCAAAACTTTGGTGCAGAGATCACTTTAGAAAAACTATTTTTAGATCTGTTGAATGAGCCTTTGAAAGCCTTCCAAAGTTTTATGGAGCCTTCGGATAAAACGCCAAATATTTTAGATATGGGTTCAGCAAAAGTCGTAACGTCTTTTGTTGCTGATAAAATGACGGATTTAGCAAGAAACGTCAGTATCACACAAGAGGGCTTTGAATTTGATATTCCTGATAATATTCTATTTGATCGGGGCACAGCTCGACCCACTGGCGAATTCGTTACTGTGATGGACCGGGTGCAAGCATTGACTATCGGCCTTGAAGACGCAAATATTGCGATCGTTTCAAATATGTTTATTCAAACTGTGCCTGGTGCAAGTTCGTCAGTGGCCAATCGAGTGGCTTCGGAACGAGCTGATCTAATTACAAAACGGGTGCAATCCACTTTGGAACACACGAGCGTTTCTGTCTCTGGAAATACGAATGTGAAAGATAAAAAAGGCGAAGCAGATCCTGCTAAATTGATTGGTTTGATTCATATTAGCATCAAGCAAAAAGAATTTAAGTCGGACGGCAAAGCACAAAGAAAATTAGACACTTTGTTCGGACAGCCCAGAGCAGATATGAGCGTCTATGAAAACTTTGTTACGCAAGTGACAAATCGCAAGACCAAGCAGGCCGCCGAAAAAGCCGAAGAAAAATCTTATCAAGAAGAAAATCAGTAAGAGACTTTTAATAGTAGGTAAGCAAAAGTGTCGGCAGAGACTCCGAACTGCGAATTGTTCGAAGTCGATGTTGCGCCCACTTGCCAAGAAAAAGCGCCACTGGAATATCCTACCCCAGCAAGAAGATCAAAATAGTCAGAAAAAGGCGCGCCTTCGATCTGAGTGTACCCGACATGGGTTTCCAGTTTCCAAGTCGTAAAAACATCCCAAATTTTTTGCAGACGTAGGTATTTAGATTTAACACCCAATCGCTGCCAATTACTTTCTTGTTCGTACAAAAAATTATATTTATACACTTCAATGTTCAGGCCAACGGTATTGCCATCCCGATCATCAGATTCAAAATAATGGTTGTCACTATAATGAATCCCAAAAGACGTGTCTGTCGAAAGGGGAACAAAGATATCGCCCTTCAGTTTTAATAACGCATTGGCCTTATTCGAATTATAGTAATTTACGTTTGAGCC
Organism: Pseudobdellovibrionaceae bacterium; assembly: GCA_043747555.1. GTDB lineage: Bacteria > Bdellovibrionota > Bdellovibrionia > Bdellovibrionales > Bdellovibrionaceae > JAYWDA01. Next base: position 111,957 of record JAYTOY010000020.1, read on the forward strand.
CCAGGCCCCAAAACGCAGAGTTTGATTAAAATTATAGAAAATAGAACTTTGAATCGCAGGATTAAGTTTAGTTTGGGTCAAGCCATGCCAAATATAATTGGTTAAAAGAGAGGCATCTCCTTCCACCTTTTTGCCGGTGAAGTTTGTCGAGGATTGAGCCCAACATAAACTTGGGACTAAAGTGAACAATATTATAAGACGGTGAAGCTGAAGCATCCTTCCATTTCACTCAAAACCCAGGGAAAAGACAAAGAAGCGTATGGCCTTTATGACGGAACTAGACCTAAATCCCCGCGGGGTGTATAAATCACGAATGGCAAATTTCGATTTATCAAAACCATGGTCCGAACAAACCTTTATCGCCTTTGATACTGAAACCAGTGGCGCTTATCCCATCGGTTTTGATGTCGTCGAGTTTGGTGCTGTTAAGTGGCGCGGCGGAAAAATTATCGACGAGCTGCAAATTCTGATCAAACCCCGAGAACTGATGTCTGATTTTATCATCGGTATCCATGGAATCACGAATGAAATGGTGAAAAATTCGCCGCCGATGAAAGCGGTCATTGGTCGCATTGCTGAATTTATCCAAGATGATATTTTAATGGCCCATCATGCAGCCTTTGATGTTGGGTTCTTAGCTTTTGATTATGAAAAAAATAATTTACCATTCCCAAAAAATCCAGTGCTGTGCACCAGTTTGATTTCACGAAAAATGATTTTAGGTTGTGAGAATCACAAGCTTCAGACCTTGATTCGATATTTAGGAATCAATGGTGGGTCGGCCCATCGAGCTCTGGATGATGCACGAGCTTGTCTTTTTGTCGGGCTTAAAAGTTTTGAAAAAATAGGCGAAATGGCTACGATTGAACAGGTCTATCAATGTCAGGGGCGTCCAATGGAATGGAGTAAGTTTTCTATTCTAAAAGATTCAAGCGCTTTGGTAAAAAATATTGTCTTAGCGACAGAAACAAAAAAAATATTAGAAATCACCTACGAAAAAGGAAAAAGCTCACCCACTCGAAAAATTAAACCTTTTGGTTTAGTGCGCAGCCTTGAAGGCGATTTTATTTACGCTCTTTGCTTGAACGACAATTCCAATAAAAGATTTTATCTGAATAAAATTAAGGATTCTGTTGTGGTTTAGGGAGGTCTTCTTTGGCTTGCATTGAGTTAAATTTTTCACGAATCTGATTGGTCAGCTCTTCGAGGTGTTTGAATTCATCGGCGGATCTTAGGCGTAATCGTCTTTGAGTATTCCCACCTAAAATATCATGCAGACTTTTTTCAAAAGCATAAATCGGGCCAGCAATACGATGGGAAAGATATTTTCCTATAGCAAATAAAATGATTCCAAAAGTTAGGAAAATAAGGCTGAAGGCGACAACAAAGGGCACCAAGAACTTATTTAAAAGATATTGATTGTTTCCAACAAGTTCAGTGATTGTAACCCGAAAATAAGTATAGCTAAAAACGCATCCAACAATTCCCAAACAGGTGGCTACACCGAAAAGAAAAAAACTGTATTTTAATTGAAATTTTCGATTGACCCAATAAGTCGTTCGGCTGCTATTTTCTGGCCATAAAATATCGCCGTCTCGAACAATGGCTAAGACAATCATCAAATAACCAACCCACTGAACCGCGTCTGCAATATTAAATGCCGGACTTGAAAGTGTCGGAGTTCCCAAAACAATAAAATCGACAACAAAGCCCCAGACAATTCGATCAGCGACGTTGCCTAAAATTCCGCCAAGCAAGATTGAAAGTCCGGCCCGTAGTTGAATCGATCGGATGGGAAGCATGTACTGAATGATCGCATACGTGCAAAGCAGGAAGGCACCCCCGGTACAAAGGGTTACGATTCGAAGGATACCCGGCAATTCCGAAAATAGTCCCATCATGGCGCCGTGGTTGTGATGAAGGGCAAAGTGCAAGGGCCCATACGACGAAATTCCCGATAATGAAGTCGCCCAAATTTTTGTTACGCGGTCTAAAAACCAAACTGTAATCAAAGGAATAATGACCATAAACCAATCGTAACGTTTCATCCTTTTAACGCTATCAAAGGGACTTCAGTTTGGCACTGTGTGAAGGTCCAGTTTTACGGAAGGCTAGACAAAGAGGACGCGCGCTGTAGAATTTTAGATACAGGAAAAAAATATGAACATAATTGCTTTTTGTATCTCGTTAATGCTGGTTGTTCCAACATGGGCCGATGAAAAATCGGAAAAGATGTTTTCGCAGCTTTTAAAAAAATACAATATCGAGCGGGAGAACCTGGGGGTTTTGGTCTCATCCGGCGAAGCAGAGAGTTCTAAGATTCTTATTTCGCAAAATGCTCAAAAGAAAATGACGCCGGCCTCTGTGACGAAAGTCCTCACAGCGTCAGCAGTTCTAGAAAATTTTTTGCCGGGCACTAAATTTAAAACACAGATCTTTTTGGATCAAAAGCCGCATGGTCGATCGGTGCAAGGGCCCATTTATTTAAAAGGTGGTGGGGACCCCTCATTTGTATCTGAAAATATGTGGTTTCTGGTGAACGCATTTAAAAGAACTGGAGTTGAAACAATAGAAGGTGATCTGATCGTTGACGATTCTTTATTTGATTCTATTCGGTATGATGAATCACGCGAATCCTCTCGGGTGGATCGCGCTTATGATGCACCCGTCGGAGCGATGTCCTTTAATTGGAATTCGATCAATGTTTATGCGCGGCCAGGCGACAAAGGGGAGAAAGCTTACGTATTTCTTGATCCTGAAAATTCTTATACAAAATTAGAAAATAAAGTGAAAACAGTCCCAGGAGATAAAATCAGCATTGAAGTTCATCGCAAGGCCGAAAGTGGTCATGACCTGTTAATTGTTGAGGGCTCCATTGGTGAAAAAGTCGCGCAACATGTCGTTTATAAAAATATCACTCAACCCGACCTATGGTCAAGTTACCAATTGAAATCTTTTTTGAGCCAAAGGGGCATTTTGGTAAAAGGTGTTATTAAAATAGGAAAAGTTCCGTCTGCTGCCTTTATGGCAGCAGAGAGTGAAAGCAAACCAGTTGAAGATATCATCGTAGATATGAATAAGTTTTCAAATAATTACGTCGCAGAAATGCTGTGTAAAAATTTGGGGTTAAAGAAGAAGCAACCGGCAACAGTGGAAGCGGGAATGGACATGATCCGCGAGCATTTGCAAAAATTAGGGATTCCTTCGAAAGATTTCGATCTTTATAATCCATCAGGATTGACTCGCGAAAATAAAATGACTCCTGAGGTCTTATGGAAAGTCTTAAAGCATTTGCATGAGGACTTTCGAGTGCAACCCGAGTTCCTGCGCTCTTTGCCAATTGCAGGCATTGATGGAACCTTGAAAAAAAGAATGAAAGGGACCAGTGCAGAGCGCTGGGTGCGCGCCAAAACCGGATCTATTAATAACGTTGTTACCTTGTCTGGCTATGCAGGACAAAAGGATGGGACACCTTTAACCTTCGTATTTATTTACAATGGATCCCATGATGAAGCTAAGGTTCGCCAGTTTTATGACGATGTTATTATAGAGCTGGTGAAGCAATGATAAGAATGTTTTTAGTTGTATTCTGCCTTTGGATTTTAAATGCTCGGGCACATGTTGAATCCCACCCTGAATTTATGCAGTTTCTTTCTGAAGCTGTGATCACCGATGATACGCCTGTTGATCTTGCAGAGATTGCCGGTTCTGAAGTCCCCAGTGGCAGTCGCCCTTGGACGCCGCCACAGTTTGAAGATCAAAAAAATGTTCTGGGCTATTCAAAAGATTCTTTCAAAATTCCTGCAGGCTTAGAAAAAGCGGTTAATTTCTGGGTGGATATTTATACAAAATATCCGACCACCCAAGGAGTCATTCATGATTCAGAAAATATTGATCTGATTTATGAAGTGGTCGACTTTAAAGAGATCGAAAAAAATCCCAACATTAAAGGCCGAGACAAAGAAAAAGCCAAAAAAAAATTGGTCAATGATGCTAAAGAACGCGCCAGTGATCTGCTAAGACGGCTGGATCAAAATCCCAATCCTGCCAGTTTATCAGCTCAGGAAAAGCGCATCTGGGATTATATGAAAAATATCAACTATACAGAAAAGTTTCGTGATGCGAATGATAAAAACCGCTTGCGGTTTCAATTAGGACAAAGCGATCGCATGAAAAAAGCGATCTATTTTTCTGGACGTTATCTTGAAGAATTTGAACAGATTTTCAGAAAAGAAAAAATTCCGATTGAGCTAACCCGTTTAGTTTTTGTTGAAAGCTCGTTTAATGTTTTGGCCCGATCGAAAGTAGGCGCCAGTGGGCTTTGGCAAATCATGCCTTCGGTGGCAAGGCCGCTAAAAATGATTAGCACCAATGTGGATCAGCGTAACGATCCTTGGGAAGCAACTCGATTGGCTGCAAAAATATTTGCTGGGAATTATAAGCTTCTGGGCGAATGGCCTTTGGCCGTCACTGGTTACAATCACGGTCCGAACGGCATGAAAAAACTGTGTGAGGAATATAAGACGAAAAATCTAGTGGAAATGGTCCAAAATATTAGGTCCAAAAAAAGCTTTGGCTTTGCTTCTAGAAATTTTTATGCCAGTTTTATGGCAGCGCTTCATGTGGAAAAAAAGGCTAAAACTTATTTTCCAGATATTCAGTGGTCAGAAAAACTAAAAACTGCGACTTATAAGGTTCCAACAGCGTTACCTTACGAGCAGCTGACTAAAATTTTTGATAACGATATTGGGCAAGTGGATATTTTTAATCCGCACCTGACTTCGAAAGTGAAAAATAGATCTGGTAAAATTCCAGCCGGAACTAAAATTTATGTTCCTACCGATAAATTAGCTTTATTGGATAAAAAATCAGTCATGCGCGATGTCGCTGCTGAAGACCAACTTGAAAAAATTAAACCCTTACTGCCGCATTAACTAGGTAGGGCTCAAATAACTGGTAAATTTCAGCGGCTAATTCCTGATTCTTTGAAAGATCCGGATGATCTGTTACAGCTTTATCCATTAAACCTGTAAAGGCGGTGACAAAAACATAGGCTACGATATTGATATCGCGGCCACTTTTTGCAGGCAAAAGCCGGCAGACGATCTCTTCATAAGCTTTAACAGTGGATTTTAAATAATCGGCATCGGTTAAATACATTTGAATATTTTGAAGCTTAGCGCGAAGTTCATTATTATTTTGGTAAGCTTCCATGCCGACGTTAATAAGAGTTCGAACCTTTTGGTCTATGGGTAAGCGATCCACATCCAACTCTTTAAAACGTCTTAAGATGTACTGTTTGTCCTGATCTAACAGATTATGAATCACAGCCGAAACAACAGATTCCTTATTACCAAAGAATTGATAAAGCGAACCTATACTAACGCTTGCTTCTTTAGCAATTTTGTCAGTTGTGACCCCAAAAAATCCTTCGCGAATCAAAATACGCGAGCAAGCGTCAAGAATCGTAGAAACCGTATGCCTGGATCTTTCTTGAGTAGGAGCTTTAACCTGAATTTTTGTTTTTTTCTTTTTTAATTTTGTTTCTGAGCTTTCTTTTTGGTTCATCAAGCCTTCATTGTTCGACATTGAATCCTCCGGCAAAAACCTCACTTTGTTAAAAAAGAGCTATGAAGTGTAGGTCATTATAGGGTTATTAAGCTACTAACTCTAGTGACTAATGTGTTGTAAAGAAAATTTGTCGAATGTCATAAGTCAGCCCGCTAAGGGCGGAAGGGATTATCCGCTCCTTTTAAAACTCGCTTCGGGTTGTCAGAATTTTCAATTAAGTAAATGACGGGATTGGTGTTCTTAGCGACGACAGCGTCGATGACTTGGGCGCCAGGATAAAATCCACCGGTATTCCACTGGCTGGCAGGATCCAATTCAAAGGTGAAAGATATGATTTTATGTGCTCCATAAGACCAATCAGTTGTGTCGCCACTAGCTATATAAAGTTCGGAGGCTTGCTTTGGCGTGTAGCCATTCCACTGGGCCATTCGGCGTGCCATGATTTCATGCACCTTAAGATCTTCATTATCTTCAATATGATCGTACTTATGACCCCATGGATAAAGAATGAGCTCAGAAAATGTATGAAAGGAGAGTAGAATTTTTAAATTTTTATGAGTCTCGACATAGTCACGAATGGCTCTTGTTTCGGGTTCGCTGAAAGCTGTCGGACCCATAAATGTGTCATCGCTAGAGTCACTGCTAGAGCCGCCGTGATTCCACATATAACTATAATTTCGATTCAGATCGACACCGTAAGTTCCCGTGCTATTTCGAGATCGATTTTTGCGCCAGTACTGGTAGGAACCTGTCGAGATATCCCATTCCAACCCATCAGGATTTACAGCAGGAATAAAATGGATATCGCGATGGTCTATTAATGACATTATTTTCGCATCTTGAGCTTGGTACCTAGATAAAAGACTTTCTAAAATTCGAAGCGGTGTTTCCACGGATAAATGTTCACGGGCGTGATGACCACCCATGAAAATGGACCCTGGAAGTTGATCGGCGTTGTCCATTTGCCCACACAATCGAAGGGCCCAGATATCACGTCCCTCAACGGATTTTCCGACCGATGTTAAGGTTGTAATGGCTGGGAAACGAGCGTGCAAATCTTGGAGAGCTTTTGTGAGTTCATCATAATTATGGAAAGGGCTATCGTTTGTCGGAAAATCATTTAAAATATTTTGTAATGGGAAGCTGGATTCAACCAGGCCCTTGTTTTTCCATGTTTGCAACTGGTCGTATGATCCCACTGCAAAAACATAGTCCTTCCCAGCTCCTTCAATGGCTAATCCCGCATCAGCGATGGCGCTTCTTTCAAATTTATTAAGAGCTTTAATTTTCATCCAGTAGCGAACGTGATCGTCGTGTTTATTTAAGGTCGCAATGGAAAGGCCTGCGATCATAACAGCGGCTATTTTTAAATACTTCATGAACCCCCCCCATGTCCAACGATAGGAGTTTCAAAGTGAAGTTGCAATCACAAGATAAGACCGAAGCGACCCTAGGCTAAGGGCTAGGAATTTTTTTGCATCATTTTTGTCAAAAGCTGTTCTTTTTTAACGAATGAAACTCCGAACCCCAAGGCATTATTCCAGGCGACTTCGGCATCGAACTCGTGGGTTCGGCCCACTGTGTGAAGCTGAACAGTGACGTGAATAAAGTCCCCTTCGCGAGGAACATAATCGCCATTTAAAAGTTCAAAAAAACTTCCGGTCGTGGAAATATTTTTAAGTTTTGCGACCATCGTTCCTAGGCGTCCGTAAACTTGGACGCGGGCAATTTCTGAGGTGGGGTGTCTTTCAGCGTTCATACAGTTATTATCGGATATTTGCAGAAAAATTTCAGCTTTGAAATGACTGTCTCAGTCGATTCTCATTCTGGCACAGGGTGTTTTTTGGAATGTTACTAGAAGTGTCGAAACATTTTTCAAGCTTTGGAAGCTTGTCGTTCATAGACACGAAAAGAGAAAGGCAAAGGGCCTTCTTTTTGTCTTTTTTCAGTCAGCACAAATTCGTTTTCATTAAATTCAGGAAACCGGGCATCACCTTCGAAATCTTGATCGATGACAGTTAAATAAATGCGTTTGGTTTGCGGTAGTGTTTGACGATAAATTTCGCCTCCACCAATAATCATAATTTCTTCGGGCCAATGGGCTGAAGCTTTTTTAATTTCAGTCAAAGCGGTTTCCAGGCTGGTGACGTAAATCACCATGGGATCTTGGGATTCTAGGGCCTGGCGGGTGACGACAATATGCAACCTTCCTTTTAAGGGTTGCGGAAAAGAATCAAAAGTCTTTCGCCCCATTAATAAAATATGGCCTTTCGTTATTTCCCGGAAAAACTTCATGTCTTCCGGAAGACTCCATGGCAGATGATTGTCTTTTCCAATGACTCGATTTTGAGCCATGGCAGCCACTTGTGAAAAAATCATACTGAGACTTCGGCTTTAATTGCCGGATCTGGTTCGTAACCAAGAATTTGAATGTCTTCAAATTTAAAGTCATAAATATTTTTAATCTCTGGATTCAAGCTTAGCTTAGGTAAGGCTTTAGGAGTTCTTTGCAGCTGCAACTGTGTCTGTTCAAGATGATTTTTATATAAATGCACATCACCGAAAGTATGGACAAATTCGTAAGGAATCAGCCCGCAAACTTGTGCCACCATATGGGTCAGCAGGGCGTAACTGGCAATATTAAAGGGCACTCCTAGAAAAAGATCAGCGCTTCTTTGATAAAGCTGGCAGCTTAAAAAACCATCGTGAACATAAAATTGAAAAAAAGCATGGCAAGGAGGCAGCGCCATTTTATCAACATCGCCGGGATTAAAGGCGACAACAAGGTGCCTGCGAGAATTGGGATTCGCTTTAATGGCCTCGATGACATTTGTAATTTGATCAATCTCGCGGCCATCAGCCGTGGGCCATGATCGCCACTGGTGCCCATAGACAGGGCCCAGGTCACCGTTTTCATCAGCCCATTCATTCCAAATGCTAACCTTGTTATCATTCAAATATTTAATATTTGTATCGCCTTTTAAAAACCATAGGAGTTCATGAATGACCGAGCGAAGATGCAATTTTTTAGTGGTTAGTAATGGGAAACCTTGGCGCAAATCAAAGCGCATCTGGGCGCCAAATAAACTAAGGGTTCCTGTTCCAGTGCGATCCATTTTTTCATGACCAGTCTCTAGAACCAAACGCAGAAGATCGTGATATGTTTTCATCGAGAGCCCTCAGAAATGAAAATTTAAAAGCTACTGAAAGTTTTGAACTTGCCCGATAAAAGGCAAATTACGGTAGTAACCTTGGTAATCCAAACCATAGCCCACAACAAATTCATTGGTGATTTTAAAACCCACATAATCTAGTTTGCAGGGCACTTTGAGGGCTTCTGGTTTTTCCAATAGTGCGACAGTGGTTAAGCTTGCAGGATTACGCGCCATCAATGTTGTTTTCAAATAATTCATTGTTAACCCAGTATCCACGATGTCTTCCACAAGAACGACGTGTTTGCCTTCAATCGGTTGAGTCAAATCCAAGGTCACTTTGACTTCACCGGAAGAGCTTACGCCATTGTAACTTGAAACGCCGAAAAATTCACAAGTAAGATCGGCGTCGATGTGGCGAATTAAATCAGAGTAAAACATAAATGCACCTTTAAGGACGCAAATCGCAACAATATTTTCGCCTTTGAATTTTTTAGATAAAGCGGCGCCAATTTCAGCGACCTTATTTTGCAGCTGAGTTTCATTGATGTAAGGTTTCACGTCTAATTGTTGCATTCTGTGCCTCGGTCCTTTATTAAACGAAGGAGTTATTCATAATTTCGCCAAATCCACCGCCCCCAGGAACAATATAATCGTTCTTATTCAGGCCTTTTTCTTCGTCCCAAAGTTTCCCCGGTGCCGCTTTTAAAGCTGCCTCAGAGGACAGTCCGCGGTCAAGGCGAATGCAATAGATTTCGACATCTGGGTGAGCTGCCAAGACGCATTTTAGATACTCTGGTGTTACAATCAAATGGAGCGCTAAAAACTTACGCGCGGGGCCTTTAATCTTCTGCTTATAAAACTCAATGGCTGACACCAGCGTGTTCCCCGTAGCTCCCATCGGGTCGGGGAAAATCACAAAGCGGTCGTCGATTTCACCCCCGATTTTGGTGCCGCCAAGCTCAGTCCCGCTGACTTTGTTCTTATCATCGGTCAGGCGGCTTGCAAAAATATGATCTTGCCGAATATTTTCATGATGAAGGGCATAGTGAAGAAATTGATAACAAATGTGACTAGGAAAAGTTCCGGCCCGGGCCAAATTCACGCAAACTGCTTTTTGGTCAGGAGAAATGCCTTTACCTAGAATTCGTTGTTCGGGGTGAATGGCTGTCATTCGGGTCGCTGAATTCAGATCTACTTTTACAAACTCTTTATTAACCACAATAGAAATTAAGTGTGTGTAAAGAAGTTCAACCAAGCGATCAATTTCTGGCTGGAAAGTTTCGGCCGCACAAAGGCGAGCTAAAAGGGTATGCAAAAAGGGATTGTTTAAAATATGAACGCGTGGACCATAGTGATGTTCGATAAAGTTTTGCATGGATTCTTTTACTGAGAATCCCTCTCAAAATCCACAACAATCAGAAATTCGGTGGATCGATTTTTATTTTTCAAAAGCTTAAAAGGCTCAATATTAGTTAAATAAGGGTCATTATCCATACCCGTTCCACGCGGTAAGGCTCCAGCAATAAAAAAATAAGAGTCAGCAGGTAAATCAAGCGGAGCAGGATAAAAACGACGCTGAATAGCTGGAGTCGGTTCTGACGCTGAAGGCTCCCGCCAGGCGCGCGCGACCTCCAAATGACCGTGCAAACCAAGGTTATCTATTGCTGTTACTTCCATATAGGTTGTTAAGCCTAAATCATTTTCAGGATCATTTCCTCGCAATCCTGCAAAGTATAGCAACGTAGCCCCTTCTTCGTAAAATTTTTCTTCTTTGCTAAGAACTTGCCAACCTCGTAAACTTGAAGTTTTCTTTTTTCCTTGGGGCCAAATGCCTGCGACATGGTCGCCTAATGAATTGAATTGGCCCGAGGCGCGACTGTCAGAATAAATTTGTGCCAGCGTGCCCTCATTCACTTCGACATATTGAATCCGAACTCTGATCTTCGAATGATCATTTAATTTACTAATGGGCCCCTTGGGGATTGCAACCGCTGAACTAGCCGCTCCTAATTGAGGTCCTGTTGAGCCCGTTGCGCCAGAGGGCTCATCATTACTGACTAATTCGCCGGGAAGTTCACTTTCGTCGGAGGAAGCTTGGCCTTCAGTATTTGAGGCAATGCTGTTCACAGGTAAAGACGAATTCATATTGCGATTGTACTGAATGCCCTGTCTAAAAAAAGAGACTCGCTCGTGAATTTCTTGTCGATTGTGCTTATAAACGTAAAGCCCAGAGCCTAAGGCAATTAAGAGGACTGCTGATAATTGCAAAACCGGATTGTTTAACAATTTTTTTAGAAGAGGAACTTCTGGCGCCCGATAGTTTTCAATGTCCAGTCCGCACTGAGCACAATATGAATCTTTAGGCTGTGAAAAGCCGCAGCGCGGGCAGTTGATCATCATGAAAGCTAGACCTCCTTTTCCAGCTTAGGTTATTTGCAGTTGACGCTCAACGAAATTATTTTTAGTTTGCTGAGCATGAAGCCTACTGAAGTGTTGGAAAAAATTGGTTCTTTTGAATTGCACGTACCGGTTTTGTTGCGTGAAATTTTAGAAATCTTTTCTGTGTTCAAAGATGATCTTAACTATTTAGATGGAACCTTTGGCCGAGGCGGACATTACCGCTGTCTAAAAATGATGCTACCGAAAATGACAGCCGTGGCCTTGGACCAAGATCCTGAAGCTGTCGACTTTGCAAAAAAAAACTTCTTGTCCTTTGTCGAGTCTGGGGAGCTAACGATTCATCAAAGAAATTTTTCAAATATTTCAGATCTTAACTTAGGTCTTTTTGATATGATGTTACTAGATTTGGGTGTGAGCTCGCCGCAATTGGATGACGCTCACCGCGGATTTAGTTTTTATCATCATGGACCTTTAGACATGCGAATGAACAGCAGTCAGGAATTAAAAGCCTCTGATCTAATTAATACTCTCTCGGAAAAAGAGCTCAATGATTTGTTTTTTAAATTTGGCGAGGTTCGAAAACCCTTCCGCGTTGTCCGCGCCATTGTCCATGATCGAAAAGAAAAGCCGTATGAAACCACTCAAGAACTTTCTAGTTTGATTGAACGAGTGGATGGCTGGCATCGCAAAGGTTACCATCCCGCCACCAACTATTTTATGGCCCTCAGATTAGCCGTTAATGATGAACTTGGAGTTGTGGAGCGGGCTATTCCCGAGCTTATTAATGCTTTAAAACCAGGGGGGCGTCTAGCTGTGATCACTTTTCACTCCCTGGAGGACCGCATTGTGAAGTACGCTTTTAGAGAGTCGACTTTAGGAAAACCATTGTTTAAAAAAGTCATGATTCCCACGGATGAGGAGTGTGACAAAAACCCCCGAGCTCGTAGTGCTAAGCTACGAGTTTTTGTAAAGGATGTTCAGGATGAACCCCGAGAATCTGAAATCTATTAAACCTTTTGTCAGCTTACTGCTGATTATTGGATCCCTGTTGTTATTAGTTTTTCTGCGTATGGAAGAGCGTCGCCTTGGATACGAAATATTAAAAGCAACTTCAGAGTATAAAAAATTAGTCGATCAAAAAAGAGGCTATGAAATCGTCTTAGCCAAGGTCACTCGGCCCCAACTCTTAGATTCTTGGGCTCAAAGAAAAATGACCCTTAAAAAAATTGAAGCCAATCAAATCATCCATTTATCGATCGAGGGCGGCTCTTTTTCTAGGAAGGAAATGTAATTGAAAAAAAGAATTATATTTACTTTCGCCATCATTACTTTTTTTTGGTCAGTTTTAATATTACGTGCGTTTTTTATTCAAGTTTTTCCAAATGAGAAATTAACACAGCTTAAGCAAAAGCAATTTCAAACAGTTGTAAAACTTGAGGGTCGTCGGGGCGCAATTTTGGATCGCAATGGGCGTGATCTCGCCTTGTCGACGCCGGCATTTTCTTTGTTCGCTGATCCAAAATTGATTCTTAAAAAAAAATCAGCAGCCAGCCTTCTTGCCAAAGAACTGGGTGTTAGCTTCGAAGGTATTTACACAAAAATTAAAGATCCGAATAGACGATTTGTGTGGATCCAGCGGCGAATTACCCGTGAAAAAGCAGATCGAATTAAAAGCTGGGAATTAAAAGGCCTTTCATTTGTTGAAGAGTGGAAACGCGTTTACCCCAATGAAACTTTACTAGCTCCGACGCTCGGGTTTGTTGGGCAGGACGGGCAGGGGCTTGAGGGAATCGAATTACAATTTGATGCCCTCCTACAAGGTAATAGCAAAAAATTAAATGTCCGCCGAGATGCGCGGGGTCGACCTCTTATGACAGATGGGATGATCTTTGCTGATAATCCTGATGGGCAAGATGTTAAGTTAACGATTGATGCAGAAATTCAGTATGCGCTTGAAAATGAACTAATAGCAGCAGTCAAAAATTTTGATGCTGATTCGGCAGTAGGAATTGTGCTGGAGGCCTCAACCTCTGCCATTCGTGCGATGGCCAGTGTTCCGGGATTTGATGCAAATCAAGCTTTGACAACAAAAGCTGAACTGCGACGCAATCGTGCCCTGACAGATACGTTTGAACCGGGATCAACAATTAAAACTTTCGTGGTTGCAGCCGCTTTAAAAGACAAAAAATTACAGCCGAACAGCAAATATTTTTGTGAAAACGGCAGCTTCAAAGTCGCTGATCGAATTATCCGTGAAGCCGATTCCCATCACAGTTTTGGCTGGCTGACGGTGCCAGAAATTTTAGCTTATTCATCTAATATTGGAGCGGCAAAGATTGCTTTTGAGATGGGGGAAGAAAAAATTCGTGAATCTCTTATGGATTTTGGATTTTCGCAAAAACTGGGTGTTGAGATGCCCGGTGAAGCCAAAGGTGTTTTACAAAGCTTGCCTTGGAATAAGCATCTATTAAGTAACGTTTCTTTCGGGCAAGGTATGTCCGTGTCGGCTTTACAAATTGCGAATGCCTATGCCGTTATTGCCAACGGTGGCTGGCTTAATAAGCCCTACATTGTGGAATCTGTTAGAAATTCAGATTCGGGAGAGCTGACAGAATTTCAAACGCAACATTTGAAAAAAGTTTTATCTCCAGACCAAGCCGCAAACATGCGCCTCATGCTGACATCAATCACTCAGCCTGGTGGCACTGGCATTAATGCACAGGTGAACGGTTTCCTCGTGGCTGGAAAAACAGGGACAGCTCAAAAAGTCAGTGGCAAGTCCCGAGACTATACGAATGGCGCTTACATTTCTAGTTTTGCAGGATTTATTCCTGCCAGTGATCCAAAGTTTGTGATCTTTATTGCGGTCGACCAGCCCAGAAAAGCTTATTATGGCGCTCAAGTGGCAGCACCTATTTTTTCTAAGATTGCATCTTATGCTGCTCGTAAAGACGGCCTAGCGCCGACTTTACTCAGTGAGCTGGCCGTCAAAAATAAGCCAAAAAATAAAATTGAAAAAAATGAAAGTTTTAGCAACTTCAGAACATTGCAGGAAATTTCAGATAAAGGTCAGATTAAAAATTTATCGACAGTTCCAGATTTAAAAGGCCTTAGCCTTCGTGAAGTGTTACGGCAAGTCGGCGGATCTGATATAAAAATTAATATTCATGGCCAGGGCGTTGTTTCTTCGACATCTCCTGCGGCCGGTGAAGCGGTGAATGATCGTAGCGAAATTCAAGTGTTCCTAGAATGATTCTTTCCCTGACTCAGGCGCGCCCCCTTGAAGATTATGACTTAAGTCTTCTGACCGAGGCCGAGTTCGAACATATTGAAAGATCCAAGTTACCTCTTTTGCAAGGCTTGCGTGCGCATTCGTGTTTCGAATTAAGAAAAATGGCTGGTGTCTTTTCGAAAGAAGCAGCGGTCCTACGCAGCGAAAAGGGGGCGCCCTATTTTGCGAAATTAGATTACAATATTTCAATTTCCCACAAAGATAATTTCTGCTGGTTGGGTTTGGTGCAAAAGCCTGGAATCATCGGTGTTGATATAGAAAAAATTGTGCAGTCTGATTCGGCAGCTAAAATGTTTAAGCATGTCGCCACTGATTTTGAAAAAGAGCAATTTCATAGTTTAACTGAGCATTATTCGAAGGAAGTCTACTTAACGATTTTGTGGAGTCTTAAAGAGTCCTTATATAAATGTGAAAATGCGAATCATAATAACGTCAGTTTTTTGATAGATCCTTTTCAAGCAACAGCAAGTCTACATTTTGGGACGGGCTGCCCCCTAGAAAAATTATGGGCGGGCCGAAAAATTCAAATAAAATTCACGATTCAAAAGTCCTTCGTCTGCAGCAGCATTTACATTATTTAAACTGGGCGAAGTAAACTCTTCAAATAGTCAGCTGTCCCCAGAATAACCTGGGGCGGAATTTCGTGACCGCCATTGAAGGTGATCATTTTCCCTTTCATTCCAATCGACTGTAAGAAGCTATCAAGCCGTTGCCCATTTTTTAAACTTAAAACCGTATCATTGGTGCCATGACTTAGAAAAAAAGTTGGATGTGGATTTTCCGTTAAGCGGCTTTGAAACTCTTCTGATTTTGCACGCTCTTTCCATTCATTCTTATTAATAAGTGCACTGGACCAAACAAAAAGGCCCATCGGAGATTGTGGAGCATGTAAATAAATATCAACCGCCAGCATGGCGCCTTGGCTGAAGCCACCTAAGATCACTTTATTCCAGGGAACCTTTAATGATTCTATCGCCGCCAAAACTTTGTGCCTGGAAGCCACCGCTTGTGGCGAAGCTTCTAAACTTATATCCCTTTCAAGGCCTTGAGCAGCGTCTTTTTGGATTTGTTCAATATTAATATTCCACCAGGCACGGCCGGTCCAGCCGGGGCCAATTGGAACCTCTAGTGGTCCTTGGGGGAAAATCCAATTTAAAGGATATTGGGCGGGAATCATCTCATTCAGAGGAAACAAGTCAAAGGCATCTGCACCGTAACCATGAAAAACCACGACCCAAGGGGCGTTTCCGTCTTTAAAGGCATCCTGGGCGTTCAAAGTTCCAAACTTGCGCATAATGTCCTCGTTTGCTCAATTATTTTTCTACTCATACGATAATGAGATGAAGTTACAACATCTTTTTGCAGTTTTCCCAGGTCTTCCTGAGGAAAAAATGAGCAGCCTCGAAGTCAGCGGACTTTTTCAAGATGCTCGCGCGGTTGTGCCGGGCAGTGTTTTTGTGGCTGTCCGTGGACAAAAATTCAATGGTCATGATTTTTTAAAAGAAGCCGTGCAAAAAGGGGCCAGCGCTTTAGTGCTAGAAAAAAAATCTCAGGTGCCAGCCGATTTTAGCGGATTTGTTTTAGAGGTTCCTGATTCAAGACAAGCCCTTGATATTTTAGCCAGTCGTTATTATTGGGATCCCGGTCAGGAATTGTTTTGTGTTGGCGTCACCGGCACAAACGGTAAAACTTCGATCACTTATTTAGTCGAATCAATTCTCAATCATGCCGGTCACCGAACCGGCGTGATGGGAACTGTGAATCATCATTTGGGCGAAAAAGTTTTCCCAACAGAAATGACAACGCCCGATCCGATTTCTTTACAAAGACGTTTGAAGGAATTTAAAGAATTGGGTGCAACCGCCGTCGCTTTAGAAATCTCTAGCCACGCGCTGGATCAGAAAAGGGCCGACAGTGTTCCTTTTAATGCTGTGGTTTATTCTAACCTGACACGAGATCATCTGGATTACCACACCACCATGGAAAATTATTTTAAAGCGAAGCAAAGACTATTCACAGATTTAATGGAAAACTCACCCAAGTTTCCAACATTTGCAGTTGTGAATATTGCAGACTCATGGGGTCGAAAACTTTTGGTGCATGAGAAAACAGAGCTTCTGACCTATGGGACTAAAGATTCTGATTTGCGCTTTGAAATTTTGGAAGTCAATTTTTCTTACACGCGTTTTAAATTGATCGCGCCGTGGGGTAAGAGTGAAGTTAAATTGCCATTATGTGGGACTCATAATGTATTGAACGCTTTAGCCGCCGTCGGCGTTGGAGTCGCAGCAGGAATCAAGTGGGATTTAATTTTAAAAGGTCTTGAGAATTTTTCTGGAATTCCAGGACGACTGCAAATGGTACCAAACATTCATGATCGCCATGTCTTGATTGATTATGCTCATTCGCCAGATGCATTGGAAAATGTTTTGAAAGCTCTATCCCAAGTTCGTAAGGCGCGAAAAAGTAAAAGCAAAATTCAACTTGTCTTCGGCTGCGGTGGCGATCGAGATAAGGGCAAGCGCCCGCTGATGGCCGCCATCGCTTTAAAATATGCAGATCATGTCATTGTCACGTCAGATAATCCACGCACTGAAGATCCTGAGCAAATTATCAGAGATGTCATGACAGGAATTTCTACGATCCATCAAAATCGTATTCACGCCAACGTCGATCGTGCTTCGGCCATTATTGATGCCGTGAAAAATTCGAAAGCTGACGATGTCATACTGATCGCAGGAAAAGGCCATGAAGATTATCAAATTATTGGAGCTGAAAAAAAACCCTTCAGTGACTTTCAATCAGCCCAGCAAGCTCTTAAGGAGTTAACATGAAAAACTTTGAGCTCAGTTTTATTTTACAAGCTACTGGGGGAACCGCTTTAAGCCAGCCGAACTCGAATTTCAAAAGCGTCGGCACCGACACCCGAAAAGATATGACCGGCCAACTTTTCTTGGCTTTAAAGGGCGAGCAGTTCGATGCCCACCAATTTGTAATGCAAGCGATTCAACAAGGTGCGGCCGGAGTTTTAGTTCATGAAATCAGCCCCGAGTTGGCAGCACTTAAAACGCAGGTCACAATTATTAAAGTTGATGACACGTTGGCAGCCCTTCAAGACCTTGCTAAGGCCATTCGTCGGAAACTGAAGACAAAGATCATTGCTCTGACCGGCTCTAATGGAAAAACCACCACGAAAGAATTCACGGCAGCCATTTTAGAAACTCAATTCAAGGTGCATTACAGCAAGGGCTCGTTTAACAATCACTGGGGTTTACCATTTTCATTGCTGGACCTTGAAGCCGAGCATGAAGTTGCAGTGCTTGAAATGGGGATGAATCATTCCAATGAAATTACCCGCCTTGTGGAAATCGCAGAGCCCGACATTGTGGTTTGCACCACCGTCGGAATGGCTCACATAGAGCACTTTGGAAGCCAACAAGGAATTGCAAAAGCGAAGGAAGAAATCTATGAGTTTTCTCCGGCCTTAGCGACTCGAGTCTACAATATTGACGATCCTATGACTCGGAAAATGTGGGAGCGCGGGCAGTCGCGTTTTATCGAGGCAACGATTTTAACTTTTTCAAATCAAGATTCCAAAGCGGATTTATTTTTACAATATGTTTCGATGTCTCTGACCGAGCTGACAGTGAAAGGACATATTTTAGGAATTGAAGGAAATGCCACCATTCCAGTTTTTGGTCGGCAGAATTTAGTGAATCTGGCAGCGGCGGCCACTTTGGCTTTGGCGGCCGGTATGGAGCCTCAAGAAATTTGGCCGGCTCTTGAAAAATGTCGCACCAATTGGGGTCGCAATCAGTTGCTGAATTTAAAATCAGGCGCCCGAATGATTTTTGATGGCTACAACGCAAATCCAGACAGTATGAAAGCCCTGATTGAAAACGTTAAAAACATTCAAACCAAAGGTCGAAAGATTGGTGTCTTTGGTCAGATGCTAGAGCTGGGTGATTTTTCTTCAGGCTTTCATCAAGAGGTGGCAGAAGTCATCGGGCAAGCTGGTTTTGATTCAATCTATTTTATCGGTGCTGATGCCGAAGCATTTCGTCGCGGTCTCAAAAATGTCGGAAACAACAGCAAGCATTCGATTTGGCCCGAATTCAGATTAGAAATGTCTGAGGAGCTGACTCATGAAGCAAAGCGCGGTGATTTAGTGGTTGTCAAAGGGTCGCGAGGAATGAAGCTTGAGCGGTTTGTTCTGCCGTGCCAGCCTGAAGGTTTTACTTTAAAAAAAGAATAATAATATCGTACACTTATCAATATCTTCTTGATTTCGACAAAGGCTTTATGATACTCCATCAAGCCTGATGTTATACCAATGGCTTTACTCGCTCTCGTCTGAATATTCTGCTTTCAATGTTTTTCGCTATATCACGGTAAGAACTTTCATTTCATTTTTCACCGCTTTTTCGCTGTGCTTGATTTGGGGTCCTTATTTTATTCAGCGACTTCGCGAAAAACATTTTGGTCAATCCATCCGCGAAGACGGTCCTGAAACTCACAAAAAGAAGTCGGGCACTCCTACGATGGGCGGCGGACTTATTTTAATGAGCACGCTGATCCCTTGCTTAATGTGGATTGATATCGGTAATCCATTAGTGTGGGCGGTTCTTTTTATCACTTGGGGTTTTGGCGGCATTGGTTACATCGACGATTATCTAAAGGTCAGCAAAAAAAACACAAAAGGCCTTTCAGGAAAATTGCGTTTAGCAGGTGAATTTTTAATTTCTGGTTTAGCTATCTTATTCCTCATTCATTATCACGACCTTTCAACCGTCGTCAGTCTTCCGTTTGTAAAATCCGTATCCTTTGATCTAGGATTGGGCTATGTCGTTTTCGCAAGTCTTGTCGTCGTGGGAACTGCCAACGCGGTGAATTTAACTGACGGACTTGATGGTTTGGCGATTGTTCCTGTGATGATTTCTGCAGCTACTTTAGGGCTTTTTGCGTACATCACCGGACACTTAGGCATAGCCACTTATTTGCAAATTCCGCATGTCAGTGGCGCTGGAGAATTAGCTCCTGTCGCAGCCGCTATCGTTGCCGCCAGTCTTGGGTTTTTATGGTTTAATTCTTATCCCGCGCAAGTTTTTATGGGGGATGTGGGATCCCTAAGTTTGGGCGGTTTTCTAGGCGCGATGGCCGTGCTCACGCACAATGAACTTTTAATGCTTTTATTAGGTGGAGTTTTTGTCGTCGAAGCGTTGAGTGTTATTTCGCAAGTGATTTCATTTAAATTGACCGGCAAACGAATTTTTAAGATGGCGCCGATTCATCATCATTTTGAACTTAAAGGTATGACAGAAACAAAAATCATTGTGCGATTTTGGATCATTTCGATTCTTCTTGCTGTTTTAAGTTTAGCGACTTTGAAATTGAGGTAATGTATGTGGAAAGAACTGAGTGATCTAAAAGATAAAAGAGTTTTGATTGTAGGTCTTGGAAAAACAGGTGTGTCTTTGGCTCATTTTCTAACTGAAAATGGTGCTTTAGTGACTGTTTCTGATCACAAATCAAAGCCAGAGCTTTCTGTTCCCCTTGAGCAATTAGATGGTTTAAATATTAAATATGAACTGGGTTCTCACAGCCCAAAAACATTTTTGGTCCAAGATCTGGTCATCTTAAGCCCCGGGGTTCCGTCGAACTTAAAGATTTTTGATTATGCCAGATCTCAGGGTGTAAAAATCACGGGCGAGTTTGAATTCGCAGCTGGATTTATTAAAGAGCCTATCATCGGTCTGACGGGAACCAATGGTAAAACAACTGTGGCTAGATTAATTGAAGCGATGCTGAACCAATCAGATATCAAAGCCTGGGTGGGCGGCGCCAACGAAAGGCCTTTAACTGATTATTTACGTTACAAAGAAGCCGCTAAAGTTGTGATCGCCGAAGTTTCAAGTTTTATGTTAGAACATTGCGATAGCTTTAGCCCGCTGAATATCGTTTTCACAAACTTAGCTGAAAACCATTTGGATCGTTACAGGTCTATGGAAGAGTACGTCAACGCGAAACGAAGAATTTTTAAAAACACGGTGCAGGGGACTACGTCAGTGCTAAATGCTGATGATAATGCAGTCGTTGAGTTAGCCCGTGATCCATCAGTGCAACGTGGACGAATTTTTTACTTCTCTCGAAAAGCGGCTCTGGAACCGCAAATTATGAATATTGGTGGGGCTGTTAATATCGGTCAAGAAATCCGAGTTCGAACAGGGCCTGATATTGAAACTTTCAATGTTGCTAAAGTAAGAATGCGTGGACGTCATAACATTGAAAATATTATGGCGGCGATTTTGGCGGCGCGCGAGCATGGCGCCAAGCACGATGCGATTCAATCAGTGATTGATAATTTTAAAAACATTCCTCATCGAATTGAATATGTTCTTAAAGCAGGTGGCGTGCAGTTCTTCAATGACTCAAAAGCCACTAATGTTCATGCGATGATGCGCGCTTTGGACACCTTTGATGAGAATATTATTCTCATTGCTGGCGGAAAAGACACCAATCTTAATTTCGAGCCCCTGCGAAATATGGTGAAGAAAAAAGTGAAAACTTTGATTTTGGTCGGCGAGGCCAAAGAGCGTATTAATCGCGACCTTGGTGACTTCAGCGAAACCTTCTTGATCGGGACCTTTGAAGAGGCCGTTTTGATTGCTTACCAAAAGTCTAGGATCGGGGACATCGTTTTGCTCTCTCCGGGCTGTTCAAGCTTCGATATGTTTGACAGTTTTGAAGAGAGAGGCGACTATTTTAAGGAAATCGTTAGGAAATTCTGAGATCATAAATAACGATCTTAGTTCGCTGGTTAGCTGAGTTGTGTCTGTTCCAAGGAGGGAGCCGTGACTGCAAGATTATCCCCGTTATCGACTGTCTGTGGGCTCTTACTTCCTGTTTTTCTTTTAGGCTGCGGAAGTGCTCAGAAGCAACGATTAGAACTCCGAGAAAAATTAGCGGCTTCATCAGGAATGTACTGTGAATTTATCAGTGGTGATGTTCATAACGACATAGATGTTGAACTGAATATGCAAATGGCAAGGCGTTGTGAACCTACAAAACCTCTATCCATCACTAACTATAAAAATTCTTCTGAAAACTACGGCGTGATTTACTGTTGTAGTATTAAAAAAGATGAAGCGAAGAAAGTAGCTCCACACTCTTCCGCGCCCATTGCCCCGGTCAGTGTGTCCAAGAAAAATTCTGATGAGTTAGATTTAAGTGATGATTCTGATAAGCCATCACTTCCGCCAAAAACAAATCCAACCACTTTAAATAACCCAGTGGCTCCTGCGAGTAAGCCGTCACCGGCGCCTGCGCCTTCAAAACCTGCAAGCTCAGCGCCCGCGGGCACGACAACAAATTCAGCGGCATCTTCGTCGAAGCCTTCAGGTTCCTCTGCTCAGCAAACGACAGGTCCACAGAATTCTCCAAAAAGCCCTAGCAAAACCCCCGACACGCCTGAGACTGATATTCTTGGCGAGTAAGTAGAGCCATGCTTCGATATCTTTCTAGTGGATTATTGCTGACCGTGATTGCACTTTTCGGAATCGGATTGGTTCAAGTTTATAGCTCCAGTTATATTTTTGCGATCGAATCCTATGGCGACGCCTTATATTTTTTTAAGCGCCAATTTATTTTCACCATCGTGGCCCTCGTCGTATTATTTGCTGGTGTCCATGTTCCGTGGCGCTGGGTTGAACGAATTGGCTGGATGCTGTGGCCTTTAGGTGGAATTTTAGTTGCGATGACTTTCATTCCAGGTGTCGGTGTTCGAGTCGGCGGAGCTTTGCGATGGCTGCAAACCCCCTTAGGAATTCGGTTAGAGCCTGCCGAAATCCTTAAGTTTTCATTCACGCTTTTAATCGCAAGTATTATGGTTGGAAGACGCAGTAATATCGGTCGTACACCTTGGTGGTTGCTGACAATTATTTGTGTCTTGCCGTTTATTCTTTTATTAAGACAGCCCGATTTCGGTAGTTTTGCAATTATGATTTTAGTTGGTGTTGGCTTATTGTTTGCGTTTGGACTTTCTTGGAAATACATGGCCACCGCGACAGCGATCATCCTTCCAGCTTTTTATTTTCTAGTGATGGCTGTGCCTTATCGACGAGCCCGAGTGATGACGTTTCTAGATCCTTGGGCGGATCCCGAGCAAAAAGGCTTTCAAGTCATTCAAAGTTTACTGAGTTTTCACTCTGGAAGTTTATTTGGCGTGGGAATGGGACAGGGGCAAGGAAAGTTATTTTTTCTGCCAGAGGCCCATACTGATTTCACGTTAGCCGTTTTTGGTGAGGAAATGGGTTTCCTGGGAGTTTTATTTTTACTCAGCCTCTATGGTTTTTTGATTTACAGTGGATTTCGAATTGCCATTAAAGCTCACGATCCCTTTAAACGAGCGGTGGCTTTGGGACTTTCAATGACTTTTGCACTGTCGGTGTTTATTAATACCGGGGTTGGGTTAGGACTGCTTCCTACGAAAGGTTTAACGCTGCCATTTTTAAGCTATGGAGGCAGTTCTTTAGTTTGTGTTGCTGCCATCTTCGGACTTCTAATTAATATTGAAAAATCCCTGCAAGACGATACATTAAGCACAAAGCTTAAACGCAATCGGTAATTCATGAAAAAAAAGACAGTGATGATAGCAGGCGGCGGTACAGGGGGACATATCTATCCCGCGGTGGCGATTGCTCGAGCACTTCTTGAAATGGATCCATCTTTAGATATCCAATTTGTCGGAAGCCCCGGTGGTTTAGAAACTAAAATTATTCCTAAAGAGGGTTTTGCCTTACATTTAATTCGGGTTGGAAAACTGAATCAAAGCGGTGGTATTTTTGGAAAGCTAAAGACCCTCTTTGGTATTCCCGTCGCTTTGGTGCAATCGATGGAACTCCTGTTTGAGGTTAAGCCGCAAATTGTTCTGGGAGTCGGTGGCTATGCTTCAGGTCCCTTTGTACTGATGGCATCACTGTTGGGATTTAAGACGGCCATCTGGGAACCCAACGCTCATCCTGGATTGACCAATCGTTGGTTATCCTTTTTCGTGCGTCGCAGTTTAGTTGTTTTTGAAGAGGCCGGAAAGATGCTCAAGAGTAAACATATTTTGCAAATCGGATTGCCTGTTCGGAAAGAAGTGGAAGAGATGACCCCCAGACTCTCTGCTGATGATAAGTTTCATCTGCTTATTTTTGGTGGAAGTCAGGGCGCTCGAGCGATTAATAAGGTCGTGCAAGAAACCATGGTTAGATATGCCGTGGAATTAAAAAATATCGAAGTTGTTCATCAGACAGGGCCCCATGATATTGCGGCTGTTAAAAAAGCTTATGAAAATTTGCCATCGCTCCAAGCCCACGAATATCTTTACGGCATGGAAAAATATTATCAATGGGCTGATCTGGTGATTTGTCGGTCCGGAGCCAGCACTGTAGCAGAGCTTGCCGCCTGTGGAAAGCCAGCCCTTTTAATTCCATTGCCAACGGCCGCAGACAATCACCAATTTAAAAATGCCCAAAGTTTGGTTGAACATAAAGCCGGAATTTTGCTAGAACAAAAAGATTTAACTCCAGAAATTTTATTGCATGAAATTTTAAGGCTTCGAAATAATAAAAGAGATCTTGAACTCATGACTTTAAATTTAAAAAGGTTTTATAAACCTAAAGCCGCTCACCATATTGCTGAGTATCTTCTCAGTGTTGGAGAAACCGCATGAAATTAGCAAAAGCTAAATTTCACTTTATCGGCATTGGTGGAATTGGAATGTGTGGCCTGGCTGAAGTTCTCCATAACATGGGGTCCCAGGTGACGGGCAGTGACCTTTCCGAAAATGCTAACACTGCCCATTTAAAACAGATCGGAATAAAAATTTACACAGGTCATAGTGCGGCTCACGTTGGGGATGCAGACGTTGTTGTCTATTCAAGTGCTGTACAATTTGGAAATCCAGAAATTGCCGAAGCTCGAAGTCGTGAAATTCCATTGATTCCTCGCGCTGAAGCGCTGGCTGAAATTATGCGCCTTCAGCGCGGCATTGCAGTGGCTGGGACGCACGGAAAAACCACCACCACCAGTATGGTGGCCTCCATATTGTTGGCAGCTAATTCAAGTCCAACGATTGTTGTCGGTGGACGATTTGCCGCTATCAAATCATCAGCTCAGCTCGGTCAAGGTGAATGGCTCGTGGCTGAGGCCGATGAAAGTGATGGAAGTTTTAATCGGTTAAGTCCTGAAATTGCGATTATTACAAATATTGATTCTGACCACATGGATTATTACAAAAGTTTTGATAATTTGATCAAAGCTTTTAGCGATTTTGCCTTGCGCCTGCCATTTTACGGAGCTTGTGTGGCTTGCGGGGATGATCCGCACGTTCGAAAAGCTCTAGAGAATTATCCAAAGCGAGTTTATTATTATGGTTTTCAGCCGAAAAATGATTTTGTTCTAAAGGGTAGCAATAGCCATTATGAAATTCATAAAATGGACCGCCAAAAAAACAGCCTGCAAAAATGGTCCGAAATAAACTTAAAAATTCCTGGTAAACATAATGCTTTAAATGCGACAGCTGCTTTTGTCACGGGCTGGGTGGCGGGTTATTCCATAGAGATTTGTAAAAAAGGCATCGCCGCCTTTGAAGGGGTTGATCGACGCTTTCAATTTAAGGGCGAAAAAAATGGCATTCGAGTTTATGATGATTACGGGCATCACCCGACTGAAGTATCAGCGGTTTTGGATGCTTTTAAAGAAAAATATCCGCAAAATCGGCTCGTCATTTTCTTTCAGCCACATCGATTTTCCAGGACGCAAAGCTGTTGGCTTGAATTCACCAAATGTTTCCAACAGGCGGATCACTTGTTAATCTCTGATATCTATCCGGCTGGAGAAGCTTCCATTCCTGGGGTCACCTCTAAAAAGTTGGTTGAAGAAATTAAACACGGGCACAAATTTTATCTACCCAAAAGCGATCAACAGACCGATCAGGTGTTGGCCCACTTAAAAAAAGGTGATGTTCTTGTCACGTTGGGCGCTGGCGACGGCTGGAAATTGGGCCTTGAAATTTTAAAGAAGCTCTGATGGAAATTCAATCTCAAGTGCCTTTGGCAAAGTATACATCTTGGCAAATCGGCGGGCCAGCCCAGTACTTTTGCACACCTAAAAACTTAAATGAAATTAAAGAAGCCGTCAGCGAAGCCAAAAGAAATTTATGGCCACTGACTATTCTTGGTGGTGGCAGTAATGTTTTAGTTTCAGATCATGGTGTCGATGGGTTAGTTGTGTGTTTAAAAGACTTTGTCGGTGTCACCACAACCATTGAGAATCAGAATTTATTTATTGAAGCACAAAGTGGGACTTCTAAATCGGAGCTTTTAAAAATATTTTTAAAAAATAAGTTAGCGGCCGCTTTATTTTTAGCTGGCTTGCCCGGTGATGTTGGCGGTGGTGTTGTGATGAATGCCGGCGTCAGCGAAGCCATGGCGCCTCGTGAGTTCGGTGAATTGGTGGAATGGCTCGAAGTCTTAAGGACTGATACTTTAAAAATAGACCGGATCTTTTCCAAAGATTTGCGCTGGAGTTACCGTCACTCTGAAGGATGGCAGCCCGGGCTTATAGTTAAGGTTCGGATGAAGTGGGTCTTAGATGCGCAGGATGATATTTTAGCTAAAGTCAAAGCCGCGAACTTAAGTCGTCTCAGCAAGCAGCCCTTAGATCTTCCAAGCTGCGGATCCGTTTTTGTTAATCCTCCCGGCCACAAGGCGGCAGGATTGATTCAAGACTGTGGATTGAAAGGGTACCGCGTTGGTGATGCCCAGGTTTCCTTAAAGCATTCTAATTTTATAGTGAACTTGGGACAAGCGACGGCCGCTGACACCCTGCAGGTTATCACTGATGTAAAAGCCAAGGTATTGGCTGAAAAAAATATTCCGTTAAAGACAGAAGTTGTTCTGCTTGGAAAAGGTTTTCAAAAATAAATTAAATTTTAACTGTTCGACCGCTCGATGAAAATCCGCTAGATTTAAAAAATGAAAAGACATTTTCTATTTTCAGAAGCGCGTCCTTTAGTGCAGGCCGGCCGACATCATTTTGTCAATGAAGCTGACATCATGGAAATGCCAGAATCCCAGGTTCCGGCGAATGTTGATTTTCATGAAGCCCTACTTGATTTTTCGTCAGGGCGCCGTTTGATCTGGAGCAATCTTCGCGCCTTGGGGTCTAAGTTTCGATGGGCCATGGCTTATTATCTGGGATCCGTATTATTGGGACTGTGTGTTCCTGTGATGGTTCACAAATTTATTTATTTACTGAGCCATATCCAAGACGGGGACTCTTTAGGAAACTTAATTCTGCTTTGCTTGGCCTTATCAACGACTGTCGTCCTTCAAGGCGTTTTACTGCATCATAATTTTTATCACACTTTGGGCTGTGAACAGATCGGCACGCGAGCTTTAAACCGCAAAATATACCGGCACAGTTTGCGCTTAAGCGTGGATTCAAGAAATAAAACACCGGTCGGTGACATCGTTAATCATATGTCGACAGACTCCGATGGAGTTTCAGAATTTGTTTTTATTTTTTCTGAAATGATCGAGGCTTTGCTGGTCACTTTGGGATGCTGTGGATTGTTATTTTATTACCTGGGCTGGACTGCCGTTGCGCCGTTAATTCTATTTTTTATTTTAGCACCTTTATCGAAAAAATTAGCAGGACGCTTCACTCATCTTGATGAGGTGATGATGAAATGGCGTGATCAGCGAGTCACGCTGATGACTCAAATTTTATCCGCAATTCGCGTTGTAAAATATTTTGTTTGGGAAAAAAGTGTCTACGATGAGGTCCAAGCTGTGCGGGAAAACGAGCTCCGGGCGCGAAAGAAAATGGCACAGACCGAAGTGATGTGTGGGGCGGCTTTTACTTCAGTCAGCTCGATTGTTTTGTTTGTTGCCTTGGGTCTTCATTCTTTACGGGGGCAAACTTTAGATGCCGCTTTGATTTTTACTTGTGTCTCATTATTCGGATTATTAGAAGGCCCTTTAGGGCGCATGTCGAATCTACTTTCAAGAATGACCAATTCCTTTGTCGGCAGTCGCCGAGTTGTAGAGTATTTGCGACAACTTGAGCGAACAGAAACCCTTAAGTATCCAGAATTAGTTTCGTACCCAGCAGCTGTTGAAGTGAGGAATTTATCTATAGCGTATAAAAATCACACAGATATTTTAAAAGACATTAATTTTACATTAAATGGCGGAGAAGCCTTAGCGATCGTAGGCTCTGTTGGTTGCGGAAAGACATCACTGTTGCTGGCACTTCTTGGTGAGCTCGACCCCGTCACAGGTTCAGTCCAGGTGCTCCCTCAAAATTCTTCAGGGGCAGGAACCAAGCAAGCTTTCTGTACGCAAGAGGCTTATATTATAAACGGATCCTTGCGGGAGAACTTAGCCTTTGGGGAAAATATTTCTGATGCAGAAATTGAACGGGTTTTGAAATTGACAGCCCTTGATCAAGATATGAAATTATTCCCGGCCGGGTTAAATACTGAAATCGGTGAAAAAGGGGTTAATCTTTCAGGTGGTCAAAAGCAAAGAGTAGCTATGGCTAGAGCGTGTTTGGCGCGCCCAGGTTTGGTGTTTTTAGATGATCCTTTATCGGCTGTTGATGTGATCACCGAAAAGCATTTGGTAGATGAATTATTATTCGGAGAATGGAAAGGTATCACGCGGATTCTTACAACTCACCGAATGGAATCACTTTATCAATTTAACCAAATTATTTTTTTAAGTGACGGGAAAATCATGGCCGCTGGATCCTTCCAGGAAGTTTTAAAAAACAAAGAATTCGTTAATTTTTATGCTGGCCATGATTCTGTGGTCAAAGACGAAGCCGCGCTAACAGCGAAACCGTTGATGCAACTAGCTCTAGAAACGCAAAGTCGAATCACTGAAGATGAAGAGCGCGAACGAGGAGCTGTGAAATCAACAGTTTATTTTGATTATATTTCATCCTTGGGTGGAGTAGGACGTTTTCGGAACGTAAATCTTATACTGCTTTGTTCTGGAACAATGGCGGTGGTTCTTATGCCACTTTTGCAAAAAGCTTGGCTCTCAAACTTAGCAACCTTTGGCGAGCCTTTAAAAGGTATTTTGATCTACGGAGCGCTCGGGATTGTCACCCTCTGTGTTGGTCTGATGAATGGATTATTTTGGTTGCAACGAGGGGTTGCGTCAGGTCGAAATATTCACAATGCGATGTTGAAATCAGTGCTAGCTGCACCGATTCGATTTTTTGATTCAACTCCGATTGGTCGTGTTCTGCAAAGATTCTCGAGGGATATTGAGTCCGTAGACGTTTACTTGCAGTGGACTTTCGAATCGGCTGTGCATTGTTTTTTACAAGTCGTAGTTGCTTTAGCTCTGATCTGTTCAATTTTACCAATTGCGACGATTGTTTTTGTACCGATGTTAGTTTTTTTCTATTTTCTCCAGCGAGACTACAGGCGGCCAGCCCGCGAAATCAAACGCTTGGATTCGTTAGCAAGGTCGCCAAGGTATGCTCACTTTAAAGAAACCTTGATGGGCTTAACAGTGATCCGTGGGTTTAAAAAAGAAGATTGGTTTTTTGAAAATTTTAAGAAACGTCTCTATTACAGTCAGCAGACTTTTTATAATCACTACATATTAAACCGCTGGTTCTCAGTTCGTATTTCTGTGCTAGGTGGTGTTGTCACAGGAGTGGCTACAATTTTGCTAGCTTTGGCTGTACAGCGAAATCTAGTTTCACCGGGAATGGGTGGATTACTTTTAATTTATGCCTTGTCGTTTTGGACTTATCTTAACTGGGGCATTCGAGTTTTTTCAGATATTGAATCCCGTATGACGTCGATGGAGCGGCTTAAGTATTACTCAAATCTTCCAGCAGAAGCGGGTCATTCTTTAGAAGTACCAAAAATGGAAGAGTGGCCTAAAAAAGGTGAAATTATTTTTGAAAATGTTTCGGTTCGATATGCGGAACATTTGCCGCTTGTTCTAAAGGGCGTTAGTTTTTCCATCCGGCACGGTGAAAGAATTGGATTGATTGGACGAACGGGCTCTGGAAAAAGCACATTACTACAAACGTTATTTCGCTTTGTTGAATTAGAATCAGGAAATATTTATTTAGATGGTCGTGAAGTTCGTAGTCTGACTCTTCCTGAGCTTCGAAAAAATTTGGCCATCATTCCGCAGGATCCCGTTTTATTTATGGGAACTGTACGAAGCAATTTAGATCGCTATGATCAGTATTCAGAAACTGAAATTGAAAGCGCTTTAAGGGCTTCATCAATGTGGGAATTTATTCGTTCTTTGCCATTAGGTCTGAACCACATCATCACTGAAAATGGTTCAAATTTTAGTCAAGGTCAGCGACAGCTGCTTTGCATGGCACGAGCTCTGCTTGTGAAATCAAAAGTCATCGTGCTTGATGAAGCGACAGCTAGTGTTGATGTTCAAACGGACATCATTATTCAAAAAGTGATCCGTGAAAGTCTTAAGGATGTGACCTTACTTATTGTGGCGCATCGATTGGGAACGGTGATGGACAGCGATCGTATTATCGAGCTGTCCCAAGGAGAAATTTTAGATATCTGGAATCCAAAAGATCGAAAGCAAGACCTAGGTCCGTTTTAAAAAATTTGCGAAGGGAACCTACAGAATAGACTGTAGGTTCCAAAGGACTGCCGCTAAGCTTAAGTGATGAAAGCCTTCCGAATTTTTTTTAGAATTATTTCAGTGGTTGTGGTTATTCCATTTCTTTTGGGGGGCGCTTTATTTTTCTTAAACCAAAAAGGCTATTTTAAATTAGATCGAATTGAAGTCCTGATCGAAAACGGTCCATTAGAATCCCACTATTTAAAACCACAGGTTGAGTCAGTCGAAAAAATGATCGAAGCTTTCCGCGGGCAATCGCTGTGGCATATGGATCTAGCAAAATTACAAAAACAAATTCAAAATTTGAACTGGGTTGAAAGCGTCAGCTTGGTCAGGCAATGGCCCACCACACTGAAAGCAAAAATTAAACCCTTGGATGTGAAACTGCTTCTACTGACAAAAAAAGGAGAGTTTTTCCCTGTTGTTCGTAAAGGTGAAATTTTAAGCCCCATCGAAATTAGAAATGTTCCCGATGCGATGATTTTGCGTGGCGATATTTTTCAAAAAAACTTAGAGCTGCGAAAAAAAGCCGTCAGTGTTTTAGAAAGCATTCCAACTGAAGGAACGTTTTCTCGGGCGCAAATTTCAGAAATGTCCTACAAAGAAAAAGAAGGTTTTTGGCTGACACTGATTCGCAGCGGAGTGGAAGTGCGAATCGGTGAAGAATTAGTTCCGTTAAAAAGCGCGCGCGTTTCGCAAGTGCTTGATTATTTAAAGTCTCACCAGTTTGAGGCACGCGTCATAGACGCGGATCTATCTCAGAAAGTCCTTGTCAGGTTGCGTAAGGATCCCTAAGC
The DNA here is from genome assembly GCA_043747555.1 of Pseudobdellovibrionaceae bacterium. Lineage (GTDB taxonomy): Bacteria > Bdellovibrionota > Bdellovibrionia > Bdellovibrionales > Bdellovibrionaceae > JAYWDA01. The sequence goes on from JAYTOY010000020.1 coordinate 142,849, forward strand.
TTAAGACTAAGGACCTATCTAGGTAGGCCTTGTGGACCATGGATTTTGGTCCTAAAGCTCAAGAATAACGGGTACTTGCCAAGGACTTAAGGATGAGTGCAAACCGACCGAGATTTCCTGTAATGGCCGGACTAGATATCGGCACAAGCTCAATTAAATTTGTGATTGCGACAGTCAATGCGGAAGGCCGTATCGAAGTCGCAGGCGTTGGCTGTGCCCCCAATAGCGGCGTCAAACAGGGCGTTGTTGTGAATATCGAAATGACCACCGAAGCCATTCGCAGAGCCAAAGAAGAAGCAGAACTTATGTCTGGGTACACGGCTCATGATGTATGGGTCGGGGTTTCTGGCCCGCATATTAAGTCTTTTGATTCCAAAGGCATGGTCGCCATTAAAAACAATGAAGTGAACTCGTCAGATATTGAACGAGTTCTTGAAGCGGCCAAAGCTGTTGCGGTTCCAGCTGACCGCAGAGTTTTACACGTTCTTCCCCGCGAATTTAAAGTCGATGGTCAAGATGGCATTACGGACCCTATCGGTATGTCAGGTGTTCGCCTAGAAGCCAATGTTCATATCGTGACAGCGGCGCAAGCAGCTCTAACAAATTCTATTAAGTGTATCGAAAAAGCTGGCTTAAAAGTTACGGGGCTTGTTTTAGATCCTTTAGCTTCTGCCATGGCTGTTTTAAGTGATGATGAAAAAAATCTGGGAGCCTGTTTGGTAGATATGGGTGGCGGCGCTTGTAATTTATTATACCTTGTTAATGGAAGCGTTGCGCACACTTCAACAATTCCTGTCGGCGGTCAGCACTTCACTCATGATGTAGCTGTTGGACTTCGTACGCCACAAATTGCAGCGGAAGATTTAAAGAAAAAACATGGCAGCGCCCTAGCTTCACTGGTTCAAGATAATGAATCCATAGAAGTCGAAGGCGTTGGTGGTCGTAAATCTCGTGAAATTCCCAAAAAAGATTTAGCAACAGTTTTAGAGGCGCGAGCTGAAGAAACTTTAAGTTTGATCGCCAATGATGTCAGACTGAGCGGTTTATTACCGATGCTGGGGTCTGGAATTATTCTGACCGGAGGAGCCAGTCAGCTCGAAGGTTTAGGAGAAATGGGCGAATTTATTTTTGACGTACCTGTTCGTCGAGGCCACCCGGGCAAAGTGGGTGGATTGACGGATGTGATCAAAGCATCTGAGTACGCAACCTGCGTCGGACTTTTGCTTTATGGGTTAGAGCACAGTCCAAAAGTAAGCGCGGTCGAGCTCCATCTGGGCGAGTCCCTGGATGGAATAACAAAAAAGATCAAAGAATTTTTCACTGATCTTTTCTAAGTTGGAGGGGACATGTTCGAATTAGAAGAAAACATTAGCATCGGGGCCAATATAAAAGTGGTGGGCGTTGGTGGCGGTGGTAGTAATGCCGTTTCAACCATGATCGCTGGTGGCATGACGGGCGTCGAGTTCGTTGTCGCCAATACTGATATTCAAGCTTTAAACGCCAGTAAGTCGGCGGTGAAAATTCAACTGGGATCTGATTTAACAAAAGGCCTTGGCGCTGGCGCCAATCCTGATATCGGTCGTCGGGCTGCGATTGAATCTTATCAACAAATCGTCGAAAAATTAGAAGGCGCTGACATGGTTTTTGTCACCGCAGGTATGGGCGGCGGCACAGGAACGGGCGGAGCTCCTGTTGTTGCCAAAATTGCTCGTGAATTAGGAGCATTGACAATTGGTGTTGTGACTAAGCCTTTTATGTTTGAGGGAAAACGCCGATCTAAGCACGCCGAAGATGGCCTTCGTGAGTTGAAAGAAAATGTTGATACTTTGATTGTTATTCCCAATCAAAAATTACTCGCGATCGCAGCAGAAAGAACTCCGCTGTTAGAGACCTTCAAAAAAGCGGACGAAGTTTTATTGCAAGCTGTGAAGGGAATTTCAGACCTGATTAACATCCGTGGTCTGATCAATTTGGACTTTGCAGATATTCGAACGGTGATGAAAGAAAAAGGCCTTGCGATTATGGGCACAGGCGTTGGTAAGGGTGAGAATCGGGCTGTTGAAGCTGCGACGGCAGCGATCTCTTCTCCACTATTAGAAAATATTAAAATTGATGGAGCGACGGGCATTATCATTAATGTTTCCGGCGGATCTGATTTAAGTCTGTATGAAGTGAATGAGGCTTCAACATTGATCACAGAAGCCGCTCATGAAGATGCTGAAATTATTTTCGGAGCTGTGATTGATGACTCTTTGGGTGACGAAATCCGCGTGACCGTGATAGCGACAGGATTTTTCCAAGAAGATCGTCGGCAACTAAAAGACGCAATGTCAGAAATGCAAAGCTTTTTAAATCCTAACGGACAAGCCATGCAATTCACAATGCCGCCTCTGCCTCCAGTTCCAAGCCATTCTCAGTCCGTGGAAATACCTGCGTACATGAGACCAGCTCAGCCGCAATATCAGCCAGAAAATCATATGGTACCGCCATCGGCTGCGGTGATTCCGTCTGGGCCGTCGATTCCGCCTTTGACAACAGTGCAAACTACCGTAAATCACTTTACACAAGAGCACACGCAAATGGTCGAAGCTCCTCGGATGACGCCGCCGGTGATAGCCCGCGAAGAAATCGCCACACCGATTGCACCCTTAGAAGTGAATCCATTAACAGCTCGTGATATGTTAATGGCTAAAATGAAAGCATTTAAAGAAAGCCAAGATATCCAATCAAAGCATGCGCAACCCGAGCAATTGTCTTTAAATATGGAAATCGAGCAACATGGCTTAGAAGAAGCCCGTCGCATGGCTCGAGAAGTGCTTTCGTCACCTTTTGCCAATCAAAATTTGGAAGTCCCAGCATTTATTCGCAAAAAGCAGAATTTTGATATAAATAAAGAGTAGTGGAAGCCTACTTTTTATCCGATATACATTTAAAATCAGTCGAGGAGCGCAATGGGAAAACCCTCTTGCGCTTTTTCAATTCATTGATCGAACAAAAAAAATCCAAAGAAACATCAGACGACGTGCATCTTTTTTTACTTGGCGATATTTTCGACTGGTGGCTGAGCGATCACCAAATTTTTATCGATAAGTTTTTTCCTGTGATCGAGCCCATCCAAAAGCTGATCAGCATGAATATAAAAGTTTACTTTTTTGAAGGCAATCACGACCTTCATATCCATCCCTATTGGGCTGACCAACTGGGCGTTCAGGTCTTTACAGATCCCCAATATTTTAAACTGGGAAAATGGAATGTGCGCTGTGAGCACGGCGACTTAATCAATTTGGAAGATAAAAATTATTTGCGAATGCGAGCCCTATTTCGCCATCCATGGGTCGAGACCTTGGGACACAAACTTCCAGGTGCGATGTGGGAGAAAATAGGACTTTTCCTCAGCCATAAAAGTCGCAAGTACAGCGCCGCTCACCGCGAAGATAAAGAAAAAATAATAATTCAAATGATTCATCGCCATGCCCAGCGAGCGTATCAAGAAAAACCTTTTGATTTTATTATCACAGGTCATATGCATGTCCGTGATGAATATTATTTTGGGACAGCGGAAAATAAAACCGGTTCAATAAACTTAGGCAGTTGGTTTGGCGACATCAAAGTTCTGAAACTAACAGATGAAGGTCCACAATGGTTGACGATCAACTCTTAGAAGAAAAAACAGTCGACTCTCAAACTGTTTTTCAAGGTCGATTTTTAAAAATCATGCGCGACCGCGTGATTAATTATGACGGCAAAGAATATGTCCGCGAATATATCCATCATTCCGGCGCTGCGATGATCATTCCTTTGACTGATACTGGGCATGTGATTTTAGAGCGCCAGTTTCGCTACGCCATGAAACAAGTTTTCTGGGAATTCCCAGCAGGCAAGACTGACCATGGGGAAGAATCTTTGCTGACAGCCCAGCGAGAACTGAGAGAAGAGACAGGTTACACCGCCGGGAAGTGGACTTTTCTGACTAAAATTCACCCTGTTATTGGTTACTCTAATGAATGGATTGATATTTATTTAGCGCAAGATCTAGTACCTGGAAAGCAACAACTGGATCGGGGCGAACGTTTACATGTTGTGCAGATGACCCCTCAAGAATTAATGGAAAAAGTTCGAAGCGGTCAGGTCACTGATGTAAAGACCCAGATTGCCTGTTTTTGGCTTGAAAAAATTCTGAATAAGTCGTGGCAGCCATGATTCTTAAGGCTTTTAAAAAGGCCTTACAATCTTTATTCGATCTGAAGGTTTTACTTCTGATGGCTGTTCCTTTTTTAATGGCGACCATTTGTTTAATTTTATTTTTGATTCTTTTCTGGACAACTTGGACTGATTTTTTAATTTCGACAGATTCCTTCCGCTGGCTCAGTGAAAATATTGGGGATAATTTTTTTCTGACTTCGATTAAATTTATGCTGATCTTATTTGCCACGCTTTTGATTTTTGGTCCGCTGTGGTATTTGGCTTGCATCACGATAATTTCACTTTTTCTTTTGCCTGTGATTCTGCCTTATCTTCAAAAAAAGTTTTATCCAGATTTAGAAACGATAAAAGGCGGCCATTTTTTCGGAAGCCTTAAAAACACAGTTCAAACAACGGCCATTTATCTTTTATTTCTAGCTTTGACCGTGCCTTTTTGGATATTCACACCCATTGGCCCGGTGATTAGCGTTGTCGCCACTGCGTATTTAAATAAAAATATTTTTCTGTATGATGTTTTGCAAGATTATGCGTCCGAAGAGGAGCGTGTAAGTTTTAAAGTCACTCGAAGTGGACAAGGTTGGGGATTGGGAATTTTAACGGCCTTGGTATCTTGGCTGCCCGTGATTAACTTTATAGCCCCTTCACTGACGGCTCTTATTTTTATTCATTTTTACTTAGGTTCTTTGGAAGAAAAAAGAAAATTAAAAAGTCCAATAGTACTCTAAGACCTGGCCACGTAGGTAACGAGTATTGTCACCAGCAAAAAGGACTGAATTATTTGTTGAGGTTAAGACCACGGTCATCCGCTCATTGATTCGGTATCCGAGGCCATAAAGGATGCCAAGGCCTAAATAGTGGCTTTCAACATCTTGATAAAAAGAGCCTAAAAGATCGGTTCCGACTTCGAAAAATAATCCAAATCCAAACGTATAGTGAGCCCGAGTCTCTAGCCGATAATACCAGGGAATGCCCCAGCCTGGGCGAGGATTTAATTTTTCACTGTTAGTTCCAAGGATCGAAGCGCCGAACTCGTAACTAAAGGTATTCACAGCTTGAGTGCTGTAGCCACCACCACCGCCCGCGAGTTCGATGGTCCCTTCGGTATCCGAAATTATCGTGCCATTTTTAATATTTTTGTAATCTAGGTTTAACCTTGCCCCAACAACTTTTAAAAAATATCCGGCATCAGCAGTGGGGCTTAGGAAGGAAATCAAGATGAGGAAGAGAAAGTATTTTTTCATAGTTGGCGGCCTCAGGTCTATCATAACACAAAGGCACTGAATGGTGAGGGTTCTGGCGCAGAAGTAGGTACATAGTCCAGGCTTTTTCCACAGATATTTGTTGAAATTGGTCCAGCATTCAGTTATCCGTCTTGGCACTATGAATATAAGAAACTTTGTCGACACTCAATATAAGCATTTCAACGCGGCTGCCTTACGTGACGCTGCCGTTGGATACGAAAAACTTCTTTCTTCCGGCGGCCAAATGTTTGTCGCCCTAGGCGGTGCGATGAGCACGGCCGAGCTTGGAAAAAGCCTTGCTGAAATGATCCGCCAGGGAAAAGTCCATGCAATCAGTTGCACGGGCGCTAACCTTGAAGAAGATATCTTTAACCTGGTGGCCCACAAGCACTACAAGAGGTTGCCAGAATATCGTGACTTAACGGCACAGGACGAAAAAGATCTGCTTGATAGCGGATTAAAGCGCGTGACCGACACTTGCATTCCTGAAGGCGAAGCCGTTCGTCGAATTGAAGGTTCAGTGATGGATCTTTGGCTGGCTGCTGACAAAGCCGGCGAAGCCTATTTTCCGCATCAATATTTTTATAAAATTTTGCTCTCTGGCGAACTAAAAAAATATTACGAGATCGATCCAAAAGACAGCTGGATGCTAGCGGCGGCTGAAAAAAATCTACCAATTTTTGTTCCAGGCTGGGAAGACTCATCCATCGGAAATATTTTTGCAGCTCGGGTCTACGATAAAACAATAAAAAATCCGCACACTGTGCGCTCAGGCGTTGAGTATTTTACGGAAATGTTTTCGTGGTATCCAGACACAGTCAAAAAAGGTCCGATTGGATTTTTTCAAGTGGCCGGTGGCATTGCCGGAGATTTTCCAATCTGTGTCGTTCCAACATTAATTCAAGATTTAAACCAGCCAGACACTCCTCTTTGGGCGTACTTTTGTCAGATCTCTGACTCAACGACTAGCTATGGTTCTTATTCGGGTGCAGTTCCTAATGAGAAGATCACATGGGCAAAGCTCGGGGTCGAAACTCCCAAGTACGTCATCGAGTCTGATGCGACAATTGTTGTCCCTTTGATTTTTGGATATCTTTTAGGCTGGTAATATTAAAAAGTTAATTGATGCGTAATTAAAAAAGGGCTCTAAGGTATGAGCCCTTTTTTAATGTCTATAAAACATTTAATAGCAGCGACGCCATTGTAAATGATAAACGACGGCTGTCGAAACATCGGCGCTATCAAGGCTTGAGACCACTTGGTCATAATTGTTGTTAGTCTGAACACTCGCAGATGAATTCACTCGAAGTGTTACACTTTGTCCACAAGGCGCCCAGATAACCGTCCGTGCGACCAGCTCGTCAGTGAGGGTGAACTCTTGATTCTGGGGGCCCGTAAAATATCTTTGAATTTTAGGACCACGGACACCAGCCCAAAAATATTCTGCTGAAAAGCGGCTATAAGCGCCCGCCGGAATTGTATTGGCACCGCGATAATCAACTTTAAAAATGGCAACACTGTATCCTTGCGGAACTCTGACTGGAATGGCTAGTGAGCAAGCTTTTCGATCCGAAGTCTTACCAGTGTCTCCACCGGCCTCGGCAACATAACTATCAAATAAAAGCGAAAGGGTATCTTGATTCGGTGACAAAATAGTTGCGACTGTTCCCGCAGGACAACCACTGCCTCCATAGCTTGGCGTTCCTAATCTTAGACCATCTGCAAAAGCGTGACTGGCCATCATCATGCTGACTAATAAAAAAACTTTCATAAATCCTCCTTGTTAGATTGCTGAAAGTTTGAACTTTGCAATTCACTGGCCATGATTTAAGGGGCAGAAGGCCCTACGGCCATTCGATAATGAACTGACAGATGACAATTTTGTTTAAGCTTCAAAAAGGGGTTCGGGGGCTTCGGGGTGAAAGTCATTTTCAAGGCGCGCCATCACAACTGATGCCAAACAATTGCCAACTAAATTAACCGTTGTTCGAGCAGCATCTAAAAGCTCGTCGACACCCAAAATCAGAACAGCGGCTTCAATCGGAATTCCGAAAGTGACCAGAGTTCCAGACAAAATAACAAAGGACGCCCGCGGCATCGCTGCCACTCCTTTACTTGTTAGCATCAAAGAAAGCATCATCATCAACTGCTGTTGCAAGGTAAGATCAATACCTGCGGCTTGCGCACAAAAAACAGAAGCTAAGGCCAGATGTAAAGTGGTGCCATCCAAATTAAATGAATAACCAAGTGGCATTACAAATGACACAATTTTTTTGGGCACACCAAACTGGATCATACTTTTAATCGCATCAGGTAACGCCGCATCCGAAGACGTTGTCGAAAAAGCAATGGCAGCGGGCTGTCGCACGGCTCGCCAAAAGGCTTTCATTGGTATTTTCATAAACCACAGAATTGGAATAAAAATCATCAAAACAAAAAGTGCTAACGTGCCATATAAAGTCAGGACTAATTTTCCTAAGTTCACTAAAATTCCAAGGCCACTGTGGCTGACAGTATAGGCCATGGATGCACCAATACCCAATGGGGCAAATTTCATAATTAGACCCGTAAATTTAAACATCGTTTCAGACAGGCTTTCGCAAAAATCCACCATGGTGTTGCGATGTTTTCCCTGAAGTTGAATCAGTGCCAACGCAAATAGCACTGAAAAGAAAACGATTTGAAGGACATCATTGCTAGCGGCCGCTTCAAAAAAACTTTTGGGAACAATATGCTCAATCACCTCAGCCGCAGAAATTTTCGGCGGCGCCGTCATCGCGCTCGACGCGACATCTTTTAAAATCACGCCAACGCCAGGCTTAAACACATTCACTGCGACCAATCCAAAAATTAGGGCAAAAGTTGTGACGATTTCAAAATAGATCAATGACTTAAAAGCCAAGCGACCAATTTGCTTCATGTCCTGGGCGTGACCTGCAATGCCGACGACGAGCGTGCCAAAAATAATGGGCACAATAATACATTTGATCATTCTTAGAAATAAATTTGAAATAACGTGAAAGATGGGAGCGCCATCAGGGAAAATAGTTCCTAAGATAATTCCGATTCCCATGGCGATAAAAATCCAATGCGTCAGGCTTATTTTTTTAAGAAATTTTTGCATCAGTGACACTCTTTCTGCGCTTGTTCGCAAATCTGCTGAAAAGTTTTCTGAATGACATCAGGTTGTTTTAAAAGAATTGAAAGTTCTTCTAATTTTTTAATGTGTCCTGCTTGTGGGAGTGCCTGCATTTCTGTCGTTAATTTTGTAAAATTAAAATCAAATTTTTGCAGGCGTCTGAAAAGAGTTGTCCGGCGAAGGTCGCGTGCTTGGCTCAGTGATTTTGCCAAAGCTTGGCTTTGCGCTAACAAATGCGGGACGTTATCCTTTAAAAAGGTCGAAATATCCGCCTGATCAATAAAAAGTTTTTCTAGAGATCGATTAAATTCCTGAAAATTATTTTGTAATTGGAAGGCTTCTGGCTCGGTTGGATTGTTAATGTTTTTCTGATGTGTATTTAATATTTGATCTGCAGAGTAATGGCTTCCAAAGCCTTGATTGGGATCTAAAGACATTTGTCCGCCAGCACAGTCCATGATAAAGCGAACAGACGAATGACAATTCGTTCGGGCCCAATCATAAACAAAAATGGGCTGCCAATCTGGCATTATATTTTCGTCGCTATCAGTCAGCTTCGATAGCAGGCACATAAATTTCTGTGTAAAATCGGGCAGGCTTATATGTTCGGGTTGAAAGATAGGCTGGCACACGGGCTTTGAAGTTAAGCTCGGAAGCGAAGGATCTGGAGTTCGGATTGTCGCAAAGCCACCTCTCACGGCATCGTGGGTCAGCGAGTAGGGCATGCCAAAACTTTGATTCATGGTTTCAATCCAAGTGTGATCGAATCCGATCCAGCCAATCGTGGGTAGAGCCGCTTCACACTGTTGAATTTCTGGATTTAAAATATAACCAGCTGGTGGTGCATCGGCTAACACCAGATAGCTAAAAAAACTGAATAAATAAATAATCGCCATTGCGCAGCCTCCATCATAATTCTATGCGGGATCTTTAGGTCTTGTCTCTAAATAATTGACCTCATCTTTGCCAAAGAATAGGGTTTTAAAAGTTTAAGTGGGGTTCCTATGAAGTCAGATTCGAATTCGGTTTATATTTTGGCCAGCTCTCGGGTTCCATTTGCAAAGAGTATGACTTCCTATTTGAATGTGACACGCCATCAGTTGATGGTCGCATCACTGAATGGATTGATTGAAAAGGCCGGACTTAAAAATAAAAAAATTGACGATGTCGCATTAGGTGCATTGATGAACAGTGCTAGCGATTGGAATTTAGCTCGCGAATGTGTTTTAGAAACTTCGCTGCATCCCGAATCGCCGGCTTACAATGTTCAACGCGCCTGCGGGACAAGTTTGGACACCGCTTGGCAGATCGCGATGAAAGCTCATACTGGCGCGATTGATCTGGGAATTGCTGGCGGAGTTGATACGAATAGTGACCTGCCAATTGAAGTTTCTGAATCTTTTAGAAAAATTTTACTGGGTCTAAATATTTCAAAAACTTTTGCCGAAAAAATAAAGACACTGTCTGGATTTTCGCTGGGCAGTCTAAAGCCCAAAGTGGCAAGCGTTGTCGAAGCTAGAACTCTTTTATCCATGGGCGATCACTGTGAATTGATGGTCAAGGAATGGAAAATCCCTAGGGAAGATCAGGACCAGTTGGCCTTCGCCAGCCATCAGAAAGCTGCGAAAGCCTACGATGAAGGTTTTTTTAATGATCTCGTGTTTCCATTTCATGATCTTAAAAAAGATGGGACCATAAGAGGGGATACTTCGCTTGAAAAATTAGCAAAACTAAAACCTGCTTTTGATCCCATTCATGGAACTTTGACGGCGGGGAATAGCTCGCCACTAACAGACGGCTCGGCTTGTATTCTGATTGGTAATGATCGTGGTGCCCATCGAGTTGGGTTAAAGCCCTTAGCTCGATTTATTGATTTTTCTGTGGCGGCTGTTGATTTTGTACATGGCGCGGGACTTTTGATGGCGCCAACAAAAGCGGTTTCACAATTGCTGACTAGAAATAAATTGTCCTTTCAAGATTTTGATTATTTTGAAATTCATGAAGCCTTTGCTGGCCAAGTCTTGTGTAATTTAAAAGCCTGGGAATCTGCAGAATATTGCAAAAATGTTTTGGGCCTGTCGTCGCCGGTCGGTTCTATTGACCGAAAAAAAATGAATGTAGTTGGTAGCAGTGTCGCCGTAGGACATCCATTTGCGGCCACAGGGGCTCGTATTTCGGGAACTCTGGCAAAGCTTTTACAAAGCGGTGGAAAAAAACGTGGATTAATCTCGATCTGTACAGCGGGCGGGATGGGTGTCGCTGCGATTCTAGAAACTGCTTAAATTTTTTGGGCCCAAAAATGCACAAAGCGAAAGTGGCTTCGCCCTTTTCGCTTTGTTTCGAGCTCATCCTCTTTCTTACTAAAGGAGGTTCGAATGTCGGAATCTTTAAAAGACACTACCCAAGTGTTACATAGAAGGTATCGGCGTTTTCTAAAATTTTTTGAGCAGTTGTTAAAAATATTTTTATTATTTTTAGCAACCCTTGAAAAACTTAGAGATCTTTTTAGTTAGAATTTCTAAAACCCTTGAGGGCCCTCCAACGTGTTCAAACTCGAGGATAGGTATTGCTATAAGAAACTGAGCATGCAGTAAACTGCTTTTAGGCCCAAGAAGATTTGCCAAGGACTCTGGGGCCAAAGAGAAAAAACGAGTTATTTTGATAAGTTACGAATCTGGAATTCATTACTCCATTTTTGGACCAAATATGGAGTTTATCATCCCATTTTTGGAATTGGAGTCCCTTGGGCCCAAAAATGCACAAAGCGAAAGTGGCTTCGCCCTTTTCGCTTTGTTTCGAGCTCATCCTCTTTCTTACTAGAGGAGGTTCGGATGTCGGAATCTTTAAAAAGCACTGGCAAAGTGTTACATAGAAGGTATCGGCGTTTTCTGAAGTTTTTTGAGCAGTTGCTAAAAATATTCTTATTATTTTTAGCAGCCCTTGAGAAACTAAGAGATCTTTTTAGTTAGATTAAAAACCCTTGAGGGAGCTCCAGCGTGTTCAAACACGAGGACTGGGTTTTCAACCCGGATGAGGTGAGCTTAAGGAATCGCGATGGGGCGAAGCCACTTTTTTGCTCAACCTTGGGCTTGTTCAAAAATTTATTTGCTTCGCTCCTTTCGCTTTGTTTCGAGCTCATCCTCTTTCTTACTAGAGGAGGTTCGGATGTCGAAATCTTTAAAAGGCACTCACCAAGTGTTACACAGAAGGTATCGGCGTTTTCTGAAATTTTCTGAGCAGTTGTGAAAAATATTCTTACTATTTTTACCGACCTTGGTCCTCTGCAAACTCCCTGATCTAGACTGTACAAAAAGAAGCGCTAAAAAGATCCTGAAGGCCTATGAAAAATGGCTTTCTTATTGTGGGAATCATTCTGATTTTTTCGTCTGCTTTTGCAAATCAGCCTGATTGGTCTGAAGGGCATATTGTTCCCCTGGGCGGACAGGTGAATCCCTATCAGCTGGGCAATAACGATTGGAATTCTGCGCGTCAAGCGGGTCGCCTGCATGCACAAAATTATCCCGTTGAAATCACGGGGGCGCTGCCGCCTTACCGGCCAATTAAAAATCTCATTGAAGATCAGGATCAAAATGTTTTTAGGCATTGGATTTCTAAATTCGTTCAAGGCGTTTCAAAAATTAAATCTTTTGATGATATTGAAAAAACTTTGGGACTGCATCCTTACCCTTTGGAAACGGATCAAGGCGTGTATGCGGTTCCTTATCCCGGTGGGATTCGCCCGCAGTCCCGCTTAGGAATGGGTTTGATTGAACGTGACGGAGCAGACGGTTTCACTTTTAGCTGTGCAGCTTGCCACTCCTCAAGACTTTTTGGAAAAACAGTTTTAGGAATGACCAATCGATTCCCACGCGCCAACGAATTTTTCGTGCAAGCCAAGCGCGGAATTAGGGCCATGCCCCCAGATCTTTTTCAAAACTTCAGTCATGCTACAGACGCAGAAACTGCATTGTACAAAGAAACTCGAAACAATATTCGTTTTGTGAAGGTAAAACCTCCTTTGACGCTGGGATTAGATACTTCGCTTGCGCAAGTGGCCCTTTCCTTGGGCCAAAGACAAAGCGGTCCCTGGGCTGAGAAAAATTTACCGGTGGAGCCTGCAAAAGCTCGAGATTGGCTGGAAAATCATCCGGCAGATAGTAAGCCTGCCGTCTGGTGGAATTTAAAATACAAAAATCGCTGGCTGTCTGATGGTTCTGTTGTTAGTGGAAATCCCATCGTAACAAATATTTTATGGAATGAAATTGGACGAGGGGTTGACCTGCATGACCTTTCAAATTGGCTAGAAACAAATTCAAAGATCATTCAAGAGCTTGCAACGGCCGCATTTTCAAGTGAAGCGCCGCTATTTACAGATTTCTTTCCAGCAGAAATGATTGATCTTAATCGCGCGAAAGCCGGCGAAAAAGTTTTTGAAAATACCTGTGCCCGCTGTCATGGCCACTATGAAAAAAACTGGAGTCTTCTGCCGGAACAGGCCCCTTTGCTTGAAAAGTTAAAAACTTCTCAAGTGCTTTATCCACGAAAAACGCGGGTGATGGATGTTGGCACGGACTCACATCGAAGGCTGGGAATGCGGTCGTTAGAGCGTCTGAATGAATTGCAAATTTCAAAGGATTACGGCGTTTCCGTTAAGGCTCAAAATGGTTACGTACCGCCCCCTTTAGTTGGAATTTGGGCCCGGTGGCCCTACTTTCATAATAATTCGGTGCCGACACTCTGTGATGTCCTGACCCCTGGCTCCAGACGAGCCAGTATTTATTGGGCAAGGCCTGCAGATCATTCGCAAGAGGACTTTGATGGCAGCTGTAACGGCTATCCAAAAAACTTAAGTGAAGATAGAAAACTCCCAGAATATAAGTATGACTCTTCAAAGGCAGGCTTAGGAAATAGGGGCCACGACGAGGGAATATTTTTAAAACAAGGTCAGGAAATTCTAACGCCCGAAGATAAGCAGAATTTGATTCAGTTTCTTCAGACCTTATAATAGGCTTCTTTTAGAGGAAATTGATGAAAAGAAAAGTACTGCTGACGGGTTGCGCCGGTTTTATTGGAAGTAACTTTGTAAAAAAAATTACACTTAAAAAAGAAGTGTCTGAGAAGCATGATTTTTTTATTCTAGATGCTCTGACCTATGCTGGAAAATACAGTCATATCCAAAAAGAAGTTGAAAGCCATCCTCATTTAAAGTTTGAACAAGCAGACATTCGTGACCTTGCAAAAATTCAAGAAATTTTTGCCCGAGAAAAATTTGATTCAGTTATTCATTTTGCGGCCGAAAGCCACGTTGATCGATCGATCGCAAATCCAAACATTTTTGTGGAAACCAATGTCCTAGGAACCTTAAATTTACTGCAAGAAAGCTTAAAATTATTTGAAAAAAACAAGGACTTTAAATTCCTTCATATTAGCACCGACGAAGTGTACGGCAGTTTAAAATTAGAAGATCCGGCCTTCACCGAAGAAACTCCAATCGCACCGAACAGTCCTTACAGCGCTTCCAAAGCAAGCTCAGATCTTTTAGTTCGGGCATTCTATGAAACTTACAAACTTCCCGTATTGATCACTCGATGCTCGAATAACTATGGCCCATTGCAAGCTGATGAAAAATTTATTCCTGTCGTCATTAAAAACGCCTTACTGGATAAAAAAATACCCGTTTACGGCGCCGGGATGAACATTCGTGATTGGATTTTTGTGGATGATCATAATGAAGGCGTCTGGAGTGTTTTTACCAAAGGTACAATTGGTGAAGTTTATAATTTAGGCGGACAGTCCGAACTGAAGAATTTGGATTTAGCAAAAAAAATATTGCAGATCCTGGGAAAGCCAGAAAGTTTGATTGAATTTGTTACGGACCGAAAAGGTCATGACTTTAGATATGCCATGGATTTTTCAAAAGCTAAAAATAACTTAGCCTGGTCGCCCGAGCATTCTTTTGACAAGGCTTTAAAGATCACAGTGGACTGGTATAAGAATCATTTCTTAAAAGTTGTCCCGCAGTGAATTTAAACCAACCGCTAATATCCGTTGTGACAGTTTGTTTTAATTCTGAAAAAACAATTGAGCGCACTATCGTCAGCGTTATTCAGCAAAAATTTAAAGAGCTTCAGTTCATTATAGTTGATGGAAAATCGGCCGATCGAACCCTTGATCTGATTCAAAAGTATGCAGCTCAAGACGCCCGAATTAAGTGGGTTTCGGAAAAAGATCTGGGGATTTATGATGCCATGAATAAGGGCACGCTGATGGCTGAAGGAAGGTTTATTCACTATTTAAATTCGGATGATTTTTTACTTGATGACCAAGTTTATCTGAAAGCAGCGGATGGGCTAAAGGATCCTCAAACACTTTACTATGGGCAGATCAAATACCGCCACAGGGATGGAAACACAAGTCTGCTTGGATTTCCTGTTGGTAAAAAAGATCTTAAATATGAATTAAAGGGCGTTCACCAGCCAGCTGCTTTTTTCCCTCGAACACCATTTAAGGAATTGGGATATTTTAATATTAAATACAGATACGCCGCCGATTATGATTTGATTCGGCGTTTTTACAAAGCACTGCCGTCTGAATTTATTCCGCTGCAGATCACTGAGATGGCCGACGACGGAGCTAGCAAAAATAATTTTGAAAAGGCATTGTCGGAAAATACAGAGATCGCAATTAATTTTGGCGATTCACCTTTGTTCCTTTACGCAATAAATTTAAAATTGCAAATTGGAAAGTTCATTCGTTATCGAACGCCTGGCCTTTTTCATTGGCTGCGAAAATGGGTTTTTAGGAAAAGGTATCTGTAATATTTTGGGATCCACGACATGTTAGAAGTCTTATTGCTAAGTCTTTTTTTTGCACTAGGGATGAGCGGGTGGGGACATCTAGTCTATAAGTTTTTATTTGCAGAAAGGCCTGCCTTTCCAACCAGCATTTTTCTAGGCCTGATTTTTTCTTCACAGATCGCTCTCACACTTCACTTTTTTACGCCTTTGGCCCCAGTTCTGACAAGCGCTCTGGTCTTGATAGGTTTTTTATTTTTTATTTGGCAGAACTTAGAAAAGCCAAAGATCACTTTTTCAGTTTCGTTTTACATCGTCGCTGCAGTTTCGTTTATTCTGATGGCAGGATACGGTTTAGATAACAATCTGTACTCTGATGTGGTCGCTTATCATTTTCCCACCCTAGAATGGATCAAAAACTCCAAAATTGTTTTTGGACTGGCAAATCTTCATGATCGGTTGGGATTTAATTCTATCTGGCATATGACTTCAAGCCTATCGAATCCTAATTTACGATGGCAGTCTTCAATGGACTATGCCTCGATTGTTTTTTTATGGGTGTATTTAATAAACGTCTATTATTTGCCGGAAAAGCTGCGCTTCTTGGGATGGATTTGTCGTGGCGTGGCTTTTTTGATTTGGGGAAAAGCCACTTTTCTGATTAATTTGGGACTTCCTGCCACGGATCTTCCATCGACGATTTGTTGCCTTCTTTTTTATGAGAAAATATTAACTATCTTTGAAAAGAAAAAGGTGGATCAAAAAGATTTCGCTGAAATATTCCTTATTTACTTTTTTGCCTTTCAATTGAAACTTTCCCAAATCTTTCTTATCTTCCCTTTTTCAGTTTTAATCTTTTCCTTTCGTGAAAGTGTATTTATTTGGGCCAAAGAAAAAAAGGCTAAATTCATTACTCTGGCTTTTTTGATGGTGTTTCCTTGGCTTTTGCGATCTTTCATTTTATCAGGCTGCTGGCTATTTCCTGCGGGTCAGAGTTGTTTTCCTAAAACGGCCTGGAGCCTTCCCCTGGCAGACGTTGCCCTTGCAAAATTTTACGTTTTATCGTGGGCTCGAGTCCAAAATCTTAGTCTTGACCCTTTTAACTGGGTCGAATGGTTCCCCGCTTGGGCTGGAATGCAATTTTCAAGGTTCCATATTCAGTTTTTTGTTTTCTCAATCGTTGGGGCTGCTTTTTTGCTAATTTATAATAAAGTCAGAAATCAAAAACAGAACGCGTCCGCTGGTCTTTTGATGCCAGTGCCAAGCGTCTTTTACTTTTCGATTTATTTCGTATTAATTTTGTGGTTTATGCAAGGCCCAGATCCGCGGTTTGCCATGGGAAGTTTTATATTCTTGCAAGCCATTGTTATTTATTTCATTTGTCATCAATTTAAAAAGCTCCTGCGATACAAGGTTTTTTTGAAAACGTGTTTGGTTTTAATTTTGTGCGTGTACTTGCAGGATATGGTGCGAATCTCCAGCAGTGCTTTTTTGAAATCGCCAATATGGTCAGATCGCTTTGTTGAATCAGACCGCTTTACAGTCAACGATAAAACAAGCAAGTATGGTGTGGCTTACAAGGTGCCGGATTTAAGTAGATATTCTGAAGGCGGTTGTTGGCTGGAAGAAGGGCTTTGCGCTAATCAAGAGCGACCTTTTCTTTCTCAAACCAGATTAGGGTCTTATCTGATGTTCAGCACTCAGGAAGACAAAAAAAATGAATAACATCTTATTTGTAACAAATGATACAGCCCCTTGGATTGATAGTGACCAGGCCATTCTTGCTAAAAAGTTTAATGTGCAACGCCGGCATTTAAGCATTTCATATTATCTAAATTTATACTTTTTTATTAAAGATATTTTTGGGACGGATTTGGTTTATCTGTGGTTCGGTTCTTTTTCTGCGCTTCCGTTATTATGTCTTGCGAAAATATTTGGTAAAAAAATTATTATCGTCAGTGGTGGATTTGATGTTGCAAGACTCGACGAATTTAACCACGGCGCTTTTGCGAAAGGAAAAAAGGGAAAATTATTACGAAGGCTTATTTTTAAAATGGCGGATCTTGTATTTTGTGTTTCCGAATCTAATCGCAATGAAGCAATTGCAAATGCAAACATACCACCCCAGAAACTAAAGCTAATCCCCCTTGGCATTGAACCATTATTGCCTTTAAATCAGATGCGGCGCTGGGTAGAAAGAAAAAACCAAGTGGTTTCAATTTCGTCTGTCAGTAGAAAATATTTTAAGATCAAAGGTTTAGATCAAATCATCAAGGTTGCAAATACGCTGCCCGATGTTTCATTTATTCATATTGGACTCATCGACCCTAGTTTATTTTCAGAAATTCAAAAGATGATTCCTAAAAATTTAACTTTAAAAGGGTTTCTTCCCTTTAAATCTAACGATTTTTTGGCTGTGCTAGGCGAGAGTAAGATAGTACTTCAGCTTTCTGCTTATGAAAGTTTTTGTTCAGCCGTTGTAGAAGGTGGATTATGCGGATGTTTTCCTATTACTTCAGACCGCTTTGCCTTGCCGGAATTGACCAAAATTTACGGAGACTCGGTTCCCTATGGGGATGTGCCTGCAGCATCCTCGTGCATTTCAAAATCTATTCAATCTGATCAAGATTCTGGACAAATCGCTGAAGCCTTTTTTAACCGGTTCGGTTTTCAGTATCGGCAATCAAAAATATTAGAGATTGTTCATAGTCTTCTTCAATAAAACTTGTCTGCTTATTAAGACCTATGACTCGCCTTAAAGTTCTTTGTCTTTGGTAGATTAATACCTCCCCGAAGAAATCTCTTCAATTGCCAAGGCCTATTTCTCATAATAAGGTTCCATTGGGTCTAGGCAGGCTTAGCCGGCAAAGTTGGAGGAAGATTGGCACCTAAAATAAAGAATATTCTTAGAAAGATTATTGTAATTTCGGCGCCCTTCATCGATCTCTTAACATTTATTCCCACGGCGCTTGCTTGTTATTGGATGAAATTGATTCGGAATGTTGGCGTTTCTAGGTTGGCTTTAGCGCGCAAAGTTTTTTCATTCACTGGAATTTATCCTATTCGTGATCATTATTATGAACCTTTATTTAAAACCTCGAGATTGCGGCATTCCCTACAGCAAGATCGTTTCTTGCCCGGAATCAATTGGTGTCTTCAAGATCAAAAAGATCTTTGCCAAAAGTTCCAATTCAATCATGAAATTTTGAAAATCGAAAAAAACCCGCTGAGTACAACTCAATACTCTTTTGAAAACGACACTTTTAAAGCTGGTGACTCAGAATTTCTCTATAATATGATTCGCCATTTGAAGCCCTCAAGAATTATTGAAGTTGGAAGTGGAAACTCAACTTTGATGGCCATTGAAGCAATTCGGCAGAACAAAATTGAAAATGAAAAATACACTTGCGAGCATATTTGCATTGAACCCTTCGAGCGACCTTGGTTATCAAAATTAGATATCAAACTCGTCCGGGAATTAGTTGAAAACGTAGATAAAAATATCTTTAAAACCCTTCAGCAGAACGACATTTTATTCATCGATTCTTCTCACATGATTCGTCCGCAAGGTGATGTTTTGTGCGAGTACCTTGAAATCTTACCTGTTCTAAATGCTGGGGTTTACGTTCACGTCCACGATATTTTTTCTCCGAAAGATTATTTGAACGAGTGGCTCGAGACCGAGATGAAACTTTGGAACGAACAATATTTGCTAGAAGCTTTTTTATCCCATAATCATGATTTTAAAATTATTGGGGCCTTAAATTTTCTAAAATACCACGGACAGCAGGCACTTTCGTCTTGTTGTCCCGTATTTGCAAAAAATCCTGAAAGCTATGAACCCGGTTCTTTTTGGATTCAAAAAACTAAAAGTTTCTTAAAAAACTAATTTTAGTAAAATTCAGTCTCGTTAAAAAAGCCAGTGCCTGGCGATTTGCGGGTGTAACGCTCGGGAATTTGGTCGTAAGCTGCTTCAATGTCAATCAGCCAATTGAATCTGATTAAATGCCAAAGTGCTGCCACGCCGTCTTTCCAATTTATTTTTTTCCCCTGCAGCTTTGATCTTGGAAAATACCGAATTGGAATTTCCCGCAAACGTGCGTGGGTTTTTGCAACATAGGCCGTTATTTCCACTTCGATTCCGAAACGTTGCGATTGAAGCCGCATCGATTTTAACAAATCAGCATTAAATATTTTATAGCAAGTTTCCATATCCGTTAAGTAAAGCCCCGACATCAGATTGCTTAGCAGGGTCAAAAAGCGGTTGATTAAATAATGGTAAGTTCTTCGGACTTGGGTGCTGTCTTTTTTAAATCGACTGCCGAAAACAACGTCAGCTTCGCCATTGATCAAGGGAAGCAAAAGTTTTGGAACATCATAGGGCGTATATTCAAAATCAGCGTCCTGAATCATAATAAGGCCACCAGTGGATTCTTTAATTCCACGAATAACGGCCGCGCCTTTGCCTTGATTTTTGTCCTGTAAGATCAGTTTAAATCCAAAATTCTTGTGAGCTTCAATAAGAATTTCCCGCGACCCATCATTTGAAAAATCATCTACAAAAACCCATTCTCGCTTAATAGGACAAGGGGATTTCATTAGGATATCAATGACCTCTCGCAATTGGCGAGCTTCGTTGTAGACGGGAACAACGACACTCAGTGTTTTTGCAGTAGTTTCCATAGTTCTGAATATATCTATATGGGGACGAGTTGCATGGCTTTTTGCGTTACAAACTATCAAAATGAAAGGAAAGATTTAACTTTTAAGTTTAAAAAGAAAGCCCTTATGTGCGGCGGGGATGTCGGACTGACCTTCGCAATCGAACGAGGCGACTTCTTCGTAGCCATATTTTTGCAGTAGGTTTGTTAATTTAGTTTTACTAAGAAACCAGCAGGGGTAGCTAGCGCGGTAAATACTTGGGGGCACGGTTTGAATTGTTATGCGATCTTTATCATTGTAACTGAAATAGGTGCGATCAATAAAAACACTTCGTGGTCTTCGACGCTTTAAAACATCATCTAAAAAAGCCCAAGGCAGGGGTAGGTAAGGTAGAACGCTTAAAAGCGTCAGGAGCTCATTTTTAACAAGTGGGATTTCATCAATTTTCCAATAAAAATTCAGTTGTTCTGAAGAAAAAAGATCTTTTCCTTTCTCAACATAATGGGCCTGTTCAACAATATTCCATTTAATTTCGGGTTTCTCTTTAAACAATTTTAAATGTTGGTAATACGTGCTGCCCAGCGAGCCTCCGAAATCAATAATACTCAATGAAGGAAAGCCCTCTTGTGCCGATTCAAGGGCCATTACAAAAGGGAGATAAAATTTTTCCTCGTAAAAAATTACTGAATCTCTCTCGTAGGCAGCTCGCCCTTCTTTTACAGTTAAAGCGGCAGCAACCACTTTCTCGAGAATCTCATTTTTACCGTAGCCAGTGCATTGGCTCTCCGCCGCTTCCCAAGAGGGGTATTTGCCTCGCCAGATCGGAGTCACAAAGAGGGCCCTATAAATTTTAATAGCGAACTTGGGAAGAAATGGTTTTACCGTGGTGAGTATCGATCTAACCATCTTTTTACCTTTCTAGCCACGCGATTCAAAATTCCTGGCTGCTGTAAGCGGAAAAAATCTATAAATGCTTTTCGAGCCTCTTGGTTTTCTACAATTGGAATTGAACTTTCAGGCATAGGTGACTTAATTGTGTCTGCAAAGTAAATGTTGCTTTCTTCGCAGTGGGTTCCAGATCCATCCAAACCAATGTTATTTACGAGTGATCGGCCTGGATAAAGGGTAAGCTTGTCGGCTAAAAAAGCCGAGGCATACCATCTTATAGCCCAGCTATTATTACGCCCAGCGATCTGATCTTGAAGCATTTTCACGTAAGGATAACTCCCATCAAAATCAAAAGTCCGAAGAAGTTTTTTAGCTTTAAGTTGTTGTAAGAGCTTTTGACCATCGGCTTCAAAAAGATCCCAACCACGACGCCAAGTGGCCCAGCCCCAGCAGTCAGCGCCCTTAAGAAAAAAAACTTCGGGTAAAGATTGTCGAGTTGGATAAGAGTAAGCGTGGATGGAAATGACTCGATCCTCGTTTTCATAACGAGTTAGATTCTCATTCATATATTGTAAGAAATAAGGCGAGGTCACTAAATCGTCTTCAACAACAATGACTCGACCGTGATTCTGAATTACTTCGGTGACTCCTAATATAATCGACTTTGCTAAACCTAAATTTTCATTTTGAAATCGCAAATGGATATCGGCAAATCCTTCCAGTGAAGTTAAGTATTTGCGGACTTGGTCGGTCAGAGTTTTTTCACCTATGTTTCGGGGGCCGTCACAGAAAACGTAGAGGACGGACCGTTTACTTTCTAAATTTTTAAGAAGGCTTTCAATGGTTTTCAGGGTGTGCTCTGGCCGATTAAAGGCAAAAAGACAAATTGGGGCTAAGCTAGGTAGTTGGGCATTGGAATTGGCCATTTATAAGTCGCACCATGGTTTAAAACGGAGCAATTTGAAACTGCTTTTCAAGCTGTCTTCCTTGCCACTATTTGACATAACTTTTAAAGATTTTTATTGTTGCGCACATTAGCTAATACTTTTAGAGCTTTTAATATGACTCAAATTCGACCAATTCTCGTCAAATGGCAACGTACTATCTGAGGCGAAAAAATATAAATTATGCCGTTCAGGATAAATTGTTTCAAAAACTTTTACGTTATTAAAATGTGGCGTAAAAAATCTTACTAAGTCTTCTTTGGATTTAAACTCGTATTCATGCTGATGCAAATGCTTTGTGCCATCATCTCTTTCTACCAAAGTATATCCGCTAAGGATGCCCGTTGAAATTAATCGGGACTTTATCGTTCTCATAATTTTTGCAATTTCTTCTTCCGTGAAATGTTCGATGGCTGCATCCCAAACAATATTGTCAAATTGTCCGTCTGGAATTTGATTTCTGATATCGCCTTGGATAAATTCTATATTTTCATGTGTATTATACTTACGCGCATGACAAATTGCTGTTGAGTCAAAATCCAAAGCTTTTATTGTCTTGGCCCGGTGACTGTAGAAGTTGCGAGTGTTAAAACCATCACCACAACAAAGTTCTAAAACCTTTGCTTGGGGCTGAATGCATAAAAGACCAAAAGTTCCTCGTTCTAACCAGAAAGGTTGGCGTTTACGTTGCCATGAGAAATAGAGATCTAAATAGTGATCATACCACTCAGGAGTTGTTGAACCTTGCCATTCGAGTTTATGTTGTAAGCCATGTGATAAATAGACCAATTTACGCAATACAAAGTTCACAGATTTAATTATTTTTATTGAAATATTTCTCATTTTTAAGTGTATATTATGAATTAATTAAAATTAGAAGTAAAAATTGGCCTTCGCTTAAAGGGTTTCAGTCAAATCTGCTCTATTATTGCTTCAATTAAAAATTTGTATTTGCTATTAATTTATCGGGCGGTGCGGCTTAAGAGAACAATTAGGCTTAGTGGGGCCTAAGAAGTGCGTTTCGCGATCCCATTCTAATTGGGCTGGGCATACTATCTAAATATTTTAGGAGAAAAGGCTAAACCTGTTTTAAGACGTGGCCGGGCCTAAATGATTAAACAGCATCGGAAAATTCGCCCATGATCAAGCGTAGAGTCTGGATCACCTGTTCTTGTTCGGCATCCGTCAAAGATGGAAACATTGGTAAAGAAAATATTTCGAGGGCCGCTTTCTCGGCGTGGGGAAAGTCGCCTTTTTTATAACCCAGGTGTTCAAAGGCGGGCATCACGTGGATGGGCCAAGGGTAGCTGATATTCACAAGGATATCGGCTGCTTTTAGCTTTTCAATAATATGATCTCTTTTTTGATGTCGGCAAACGTAAAGATAATAAGCATGGTCATTTTCAGGAAGTGTTTGCGGTAAACCCAAGCCAATTCCCGCAAGCTCTTTATCATAACGAGCTGCTATTTTTTTCCGGCGTTCAATGTAGCCCGGTAGATGCTTCATTTTTCTTAATAAAATTTCTGCATGCAATTCATCTAAGCGGGAATTATAACCATGCTCTATTGAAAAATATGATTTCTCCATGCCATAAAAGCGGAGACGTCGAAGTTTTTCAGCCAATGCTAAGTCATCCGTGATAACCATGCCGCCATCCCCATACCCACCAAGAATTTTAGTTGGATAAAAAGAAAAAACAGATAAATCCCCAAAGGATCCTGCGACCTGACCGTTTTGTTTAGCCCCATGGCTTTGAGCACAGTCTTCTAGAATCCAAAGATCATGTTTACGCGCTAAATCGATAAGTGGCTTCATCGGGACGCACTGGCCGTAAAGATGAACTGGCAAAAGGCACCGAGTTTTAGGCCCGATAAGCTTTTCAATTTGAGTTGTGTCCATTAGATATGTCTTAGGATCAATATCTACAAAACGAGTCGTTGCTCCTGTTGCCGTGATCGCGCTGATTGTGGGTACTGCGGTGTTAGGAACGGAAATCACTTCGTCCCCTGGACCAATTCCCATTGCCTTAAGAGCCAAAAATAATCCATCGGTGGCATTGTTGATGCCTACGCCATATTGAACCCCGCAGAATTTCGCAAACTCTGTTTCAAAAGCACTGACGCTTGGTCCAAGAATTAACTTTCCCGAGCGCAAAACTTTTTCGATGGCAGAAAAAATTTCTTCTTTTTCGGCTTCGAACTCTTTCAGATAGCCCCAAACAGGAATTGTCATTGGTACTCCTTTTTTGCATTTTGCACCATTCGGTCCAGAAGACGAGCGTCTTTTAGCAAATTCGATTTAAATTGCACGGTTTGTGCTGGACCAGCCCGAGTCACAGCTTTCAGGAATTCGCAGAAGCTATCTGCGGACGGAACAAGAATTTGTCCCTCTTGGTTATTTGAACGAAAGAAAATATTTTGGGATTGATCAGCTCCGATCGTGAAAACGCGGTCGGCCCATGCGCAAAGATTTGGGCCTAGCAGTCGAAGATGGTTGGTATACTCGGTATCAAATCCGAATTGTCCAAGTAGTGATTGGCCCTTCGAGTAACTTAGTAACATGCTAAAAGAGATATCAACTTGGCCACGTTTTGAAGTTATACGACATTGGACATCGGTGGGTTCTTCAGCGAAAAAAATTCGACTTAAAGAAACTGCATACGGTCCCAAATCCATAAGCGCGCCACCACCCTGGTCTTTTCGATATCGAAAGTTACCCGCCTCAAACGGGGGAACTGAAAATTGAGTTGTCAAACGAGAACAAGAGCTATTTTTTTCTGAAAAAAGGTCAACTATTTTCTGAATCTGAGGATGGTAGGTATAAACTGTTGCTTCAGCTAAAATTTTACTTTTCTTGTCTGCTAAATTGATTAAATCTTCGGCCGTTGCATAATTTAGGCAGGCGGGTTTATCAACTATAACATGGCGACCTGAGTCTAATGCCTTCCGGATCCATTCGGAGTGAGCCTGGTTCGTAGTGGATATGTAAACCCATTCCGCAGTCGTTTTCTCTAGAGCCTCAGAGTAATCAGAAAAAATTCTTCCTTGCCGATCTGCTGGTAGTGCAAAGGCCGCTTCTGGTCGGAGTGTAGCCAAGTCAATTTTTTCAACCTCTTCCATCGCAAGTAAAGCCGGGACAACCCGCCGACGAACAATACTTGAATTCCCAAGAACAAGGATTTTCATATCACTGCATCCCTGTTAAACTTAAGCACGCTATAAGTTCGCGAAGCTCAATATTAATCCAGCCATATTCGCCCAAAAGAATTCGCAATTGAGCCAGCGTTACCCAGCGATGACGGTCGCTTTTCTTCAAATCAATTTCTGGATCCATCTCTACAATCATGAGGCGATTTTGTTCAAAATAAAATCGACCGCCTTCGGAAGACTGGATGGAATCATAACGGATCTGTGAAGGCTTTGCTTGATCAAAAATATCTTTAAACTCTATAGGATTATATTCATGGCAGCTGGCCTCTGGTTGCCGGTAAGATACCGTCGGTGCCAGTTCCGATTTATTAGGTAAGCCGGGTTCAAATAAATTTTGAATTAAGCAATGTAAAGCTCCATTACGAACTTGCGTAACTAGGCCACTAATCCATGGTGTTCGATCACACCAAATTAATGGCTGACTCCACTTAGCAACTTCACGAATTTTGGCTTCAACCGCAACAGCGCCGATGGAAAAAGCTCTGGACTCAGAAGGTTTGCTGCCGGGTTTTGGCAAAATATGCGATTTTGAATTTATCCAAGTCTCAAGGCTATTTAAGCCAACAGTCTTGACGGTAACTTTAGCTTGGGCCCTTTGGCGTTTTACCCATTCGCGAACTTCGCTTAAAGGCATTTCAAAATTTGCGTCATCTAGATAAGATTGCAAAATCTTTTCTCCGTATTTAGATAATGAGCCCACTTTGAGCACGTTTTTTTCTTGTGCAATACTTTCTATAGAGTAATCGATAGCTGATAAAATTGAACGAGCCGGCATATTAAGAAGGTTGGGATATTGGGCAAGCTCTTGCAGTTCTCGTAAGGTCACCCAGCGAAATTCATCCTTTATTGCTACCGCATTCTTAACTTCAATAATTATATTCCGGTTCTTCTTCCCTAAAAACCGGCAGCCATGCTCGGACTGTAAACAATCGTAAATAATATTTGTTTCAGACAAATCCATAAAATATTCTACATAGGGCGGCTTTGCTCCTTGATGAACTTGTGTGTAGTTACTGTGGGTCGCTTGGACCGTGGGAGCTAGCTGCAGACCATTCATGCTCCCGGGCTCAAATTTTGCTTGGACTAAAAAACGCAGAACTCCATTTTCAATTCGACAGATGAATCCTAAAATGCCGATTTCAGCCTGTTCGACAATGGGCTGTTCCCATAATTTATCTGTATTTTCATTTTCAATACTTTGCACGAGGCCAAGCACGCGAAAAAATTTTCCAGATTGGTGAACCAGGTTTCCCGAAACTTCTTCGAAATGCCATTGCTCAAGTTGCGAAAATTCAATGGGCGTCACGGACAAAGTTTGCTTACTTTTGATCTCATTTAACCACTGAAGAATCAGGTTTGTCTGAGGGTGCGGATCAAGAGCTGATAGAAGACACGAGGTGGCAAAACTATTGGGTGGCATCTGACAAGATTCTTTCTAGATAGGTCCGATAAGAAGATTTCGGGAGTTTTTCTATACAGTTTTGAAATTGAGACTCACTGACGAAACCCATTCGGAAAGCGATTTCCTCTAAACAAGCAACTTTTAATCCTTGTCTTTCTTCAATGGCTCCAATGTACGAAGCGGCGTCCAACAATGACCGTGGAGTGCCAGTGTCAAGCCAAGCTATTCCACGTGGAATAATCTGAACTCCAAGTTTTTTATCTTCATGATAATTTAAAATCAGATCAACTATTTCAGTCTCTCCACGAATTGAGGGTTTAATTTTTTTAGCCCTAGCGGAAACTGTTTTATCGAAAAGATAAAGGCCAGGAATGGCATAGGTCGACTTAGGATCCTTAGGTTTTTCAACAATGCTCTTCACAGTTTTTGTTTTTTTCTCAAATTCGACAACCCCATAGGCACTTGGGTCCGCTACGCTATAAGCAAATATCCGCCCAGTTAGGCCATCTTTTTTTTCAACCTGCTCTTTGATGGCCTCGCGGAAAAAATCTAAGTCTCCATAAAAAAGATTATCACCTAGGATTAAACAACAGTCTTCGCCATTTATAAAATCTTCTCCCAGAATAAAAGCTTCAGGAAGTCCGTTGGGCGTCTGCTGAACTTTGTAAGTGATTTGAATGCCGATGTCTTTACCATCTCCCAGTAAACTTTGAAAAGCGTGAAGATCATGAGGAGTAGTAACAATTAAAATCTCTTTAATACCACCGAGCATAAGGAGGCTTAGTGGATAATAAATTAGGGGTTTGTCATAGACGGGTTGGAGCTGTTTGGTGATGACACGGGTCATGGGGTATAAGCGATTGCCCGCACCACCTGCCAGAATAAGTCCCTTCATTTAAAGATCCTCACAAGTCACTCGATAAGAGATTGAGTTGAATAAATATTATATACACCTTTTAAGCGCCGTTTCAATTTCCGAAGAGGAGCTCTCCAATCCCATTTTGGGGGAGGAAATTCTGAGGCATGATGAAATTCATGTGGCTGACCTTTCAAAAGGGCATCCCACCTATGAAGCGCTTTAAGATACGGTTTATACAGGGCTTCAATTGTTGAACTTGAGAGTCTATAGGCCCCTAAGTCGGTCCTTCCATCGCGATATATTTTCAGCTGATGGAAATGATAAAAAACGGGTGGAAAAATTCGTTTTGTAGCTTTCTCTTCGAAGGCGAGGGGTTTTCGGCGCGTGACGACATACTGTTGAATATTCCATGGCGCCATACCTCCGCCCAAATTTTTGAGAACATAGACGCCTTCAAAACGTGAGGTCCAATCATCAAGGTACTTTTGATCACCCATTTTGCCATTTTCATGCCGGTCAAAGCACCACTCAAGGCAGCGCTCTCTCCACCACTGAAGGGCCTTTAGGGCCTCCTCATTGGCTTTAAAAGTCAGAAATTGTACACAAAAATGTCCAGATAATTTTGTGCGGTCATATTCAGGAGTATAGCGGTGTTCGGTGAGCAGAATACTTTTATCGCCCATTTCCTCAACTAAAACTTTAGGGTCGCTAAAGAAATAAATATCTGCGTCGATATAGGTACAAGCATTAATTTTATAATGTTGAAGGCAATATAAAATAATCGACGACGAGCAGGTCCAACTATATTCAGCTCGGCTTCTGCTGGGTTTTACGACCAGTAAGTCTGCATCTTCAAATTCTTTCAAAGAAATAATCGTTGTCGATGGCAGTGAAATGGAATTCAAAATTTGAAGTGCTTTGTCATCAAACGCTAAAATATAAAGATGAAAATTACTGGAATGCTCGCGAAGGCTAGTGTACAGCGCAAGGCCTCGGGTAAGGTAATTCGAATCAAATAGCGTGCAGAAATTTATCATAGCGGCAGGTAGTCTATGAGAATTCCAGCAAGAGAGCCACGGGTCATATTATCGAGACACAATGCATTATTTTGAATTTATTTGATTTGTGCCTCGGCGCCAAAACAACAGGAAACCTTTAACCTCTGCCTTTAAATAAATGACTGCAAAAAAATTGGTTATAAAAATATTAAGCTGTGAGCAAAAAAAATGAATTGGTGCACTTGTGCAAGAGGTTCAAAGTCATCGGTGAAGGTGCTTTGTGAAAAGTTCAAAATCCGCCCAAGCTATCTTCTTAACCGAAAACCTGAAGTCGTATTTCAGAATACAATCTAAATTTTTCTCTGCTTTTTTGGTACCATTAATTAGCAGATCAACTTCTGTCAGCCTAAAATAATCTGCATCAATCAAGCTCCCATTTCGTCCGACAATATCTTTAACCTCAAAACCCAAAATTTTCACAATTACACCAACGTCTGTTTCGTCACGTTCCGGATATTTGCACACTTAATTATAAGTAAGGATAGAGGCTCGCGAGAGTTTCAGAAAATACAGCACTTCACCTAATTCTTAGCTAGTAAGAGTCTAAAAGGTATTGTTCGCGGGACAACGAAAAAGAAAGACGGTAATGCGCTGCCAGTAACGCGCGGTAGGTGACAGCGGATTGACAGTGTTGAAAAATAATTTTAGTGTTAGCAGTAGTTTTCTCGGATTTAATGGCTTTAATAGGGCTGCAAACTTGTCGATGGCAATGAAGAAAATTTAAGGGATTAAAAGGGGGCTTCTTTTGCCAGCAAAAGTTAAGGAAATCTTTAGAAAATACCTCGAAAAAATTGAAAATATTTGGCATTTTCTAGGGCGCCAAGTTGTTTCTATGTATCTGATTTCGCTTTTAGTTGGGATTGGCTGGTTCGCAGTTGAATCAAGTTTTGTCTTTGTTCTGCAGGGTTTTTTGGTCTCCTTAAAATTGATGTCTACGCAGCAGACTTTTTTGCCCAGTTGGTATCCACAGAATGTTGCAAATTCGATCTTCCTGTTAATAGTATTTGGACTTTTGCGCGGTCTTTTATCCGCTTACAAGTTTTATCTCTCTGAAGTTACTAATCAGGCGTTTATTCGCCACCAGCGATCATTAATTTTAGAGTACTCACTTAACTTCGCCCATATCGAGCCAGCGCATCGAGTGACAACCTTGTTTAATGAGCGAATATCTCAAAGTGGATCTATATTGCAACAGGTGAGCCTAATGTTGAATACGGGTATCGCGTTCTTCCTATTCTTCATTCTAGGTTTACGTTTGGCAGCTCCTGAGCTGATTTTAGGTTTGATGACATTGGCATTATTTATGTGGCCCTTCCGATTTTTTGAAGGAAAAATTAGGAAATTAGGAAAGGACATGGTTGGGGATTGGGACAGGGTCATTGAAACGCTTTCAGTTGGGATGAAAAACCACTTTTACCTTAAGCTTTATTCTTTGGTGGGCGCTGAAGTTAAGAAGGGTATTGGCTACTTGACCTCAATGGAGAAAAAAAGTCGGAGCTACCTTTTCATGGCTGCGTTCAGATCCACTTATCCCCAGTTTATTGGAGTAGTAACTATAGGTTTTTTAACTTGGGTGGGTCTCACATATTTTAAAACCTCCGGAATTGTTCTACTTTCACTTTTTTATGTCTTTTTGCGCCTGACTCAGAGTGCCAGTGAATTGAACACATACCTAGGTAGCATTAAGTATTCATTTGAAGGGTTTCGTGTTTTGTATCGTTGGTGTGCAAAAGCACGAAATCAGATTCAAATTTTAAAAAATTCAGAAAGCCGCCCTGCTTTTGAATTAAATTGTGATCAAATCCATAT
The DNA here is from genome assembly GCA_043747555.1 of Pseudobdellovibrionaceae bacterium. Taxonomy (GTDB): domain Bacteria; phylum Bdellovibrionota; class Bdellovibrionia; order Bdellovibrionales; family Bdellovibrionaceae; genus JAYWDA01. The sequence continues at coordinate 173,058 of JAYTOY010000020.1, forward strand.
TGAGGCAAGTAATATCACTTTTTCTTTTGATTCCGGAAAAACGATTTTGCAAAATATCAGCTTTGAAGTTTCCGCATCAGAATTGTTGTTAATCCAGGGTCCTTCGGGATCTGGGAAGAGCACGTTAGTGGCTTTAATTTTGGGTTTGCTAACACCTGACAGTGGGAAAATTATGGTGAATGGTCAGGCGATTGCGGACGTTCGAAGGGCCTTACTCAAAAAGCTTGCTTATGTCGGACCTGAACCGTATTTGATCGCTGGCACGGTGAGAGAAAATCTTCTTTATGGACATCCCAATCCAAGTTCGTTAATAGAAGAACAACTTTGGGATGTTCTGCGAAAGACGGCCCTCGAAAAACTAGTTCATGGCTTCAGTAGCCAATTGAATGAAATTCTTTTAGAGACCGCCCAACTTTCAACTGGCCAAAAGCAAAGGTTAGCGGTGGCAAGGGCCCTTTTACGTAAGCCACAGCTTTTAATTTTAGACGAAGCTACAGCTAATTTGGACACTGAGACAGAATCCAAACTGTTACAAACCTTTCAGGCCATGGGCCCAGAAATTACAATGATCGTAATCAGCCACAGGCCAGCTTTTGATAAAATGGCGGATCGGCGGTTGCACTTAGGGGATGAAGGGACAATAGCGCATGCTTAATGGCAAAAGAATTCTTGTCACAGGTGGAACAGGTTCATTCGGCAAAAAATTTGTTGAAACAGTGTTAGAAAAGTATCCTGGAGTGAAGCGGCTGGTTATTTTCTCTAGGGATGAATTAAAGCAATACGAAATGTCGCAGATTTTTCCGCCGCAAAAGAATGAGGCCCTACGATACTTTATAGGGGATGTTCGGGATCGAGATCGCCTTCGGCGAGCCTGCGAAAATATCGATATCATTATTCATGCAGCAGCTTTAAAGCATGTGCCTATTGCTGAATATAATCCCTTCGAGTGCATTCAAACTAATATCATGGGTGCAGAAAATGTGATTAGTGCTGCTCTAGACTGTGGAGTTAAAAAAGTGGTTGCTCTCTCAACAGATAAAGCTGCAGCGCCAATCAACCTATACGGTGCAACAAAACTTTGTTCTGACAAATTATTTATCGCCGCTAATAATATCAAAGGAAGCAGGGACCTTAGCTTTTCAGTTGTACGCTACGGAAATGTTTTGGGTTCTCGCGGATCCGTCGTTCCATTTTTCTTGAATGAGAGAAAAACCGGAATTTTGCCAATTACCCATCCAGGGATGACACGATTTAATATTAGCCTCGAAGAGGGAGTTAATATGGTCTTACATGCCATTGAAAATGCGTGGGGGGGCGAACTTTTTGTCCCAAAAATTCCTTCTTATAAAATATTGGATGTGGCCGAGGCGGTAGGGCCCAATTGCCAACAAAAAGTGTTTGGAATTCGTCCCGGGGAAAAATTGCACGAAGAAATGATAACTGAAACCGATTCATTAAATACATACGACTGCGGAAAATATTATGTGATTGTCCCAATGATTCCAAATTGGAAACTTATGGACTGGGAAGCGAAATTTTTTGCCAAAAAAGTGGATGAGGGGTTCAAATATTCGTCGGGCTCAAATACAGAATGGCTGGAAGTAAATGAAATCCGCCAATTAATTAAGAAGCATGTCGACCCTAATTTTGAATTGTCATGATTCAAACAAGGATCCGATGAGTTCAAAAAATTTACTTCTATTTTCACCATTTTCTGCAATTTGGGATCATGCATTAATTGAATTGCAAATCGGCTTAGCTGCAGAAGTTGGTGGGTGGAATGTCCACGTCTTGCGTTGCAATGGGCTGATGGAAAACATGTGCGTTGCTATGAGTGCCCACCGACTCACTGATTCTGATTCAATAGAAAAAAAAAGAAAAGTGTGTGCCATTTGTCGTAGTCAGCGCGAACTTCTTGATCGAAAAGGCGGACATTCATCTCACTTTATTGAAAGTCATTTGTCTGACCATGAAAGAAACGAAACTCGCGAATTTATAAAAACCCTGACTGCGGAAACTTTCATGAATATTGAAGTAAAGGGGATTGCCGTTGGAAGGCTGTCGCTTTACGAATATCTCCTTAACCATAAGAAAAATAATTTAGTTTTTAACGAACACGAGTGGCAAGAGATACAAGTTCATTTAACAAATAGTTTGAATGTTTTAAAGGCATTAGAGGAATATTGGCAAGTAGCTCCATTTAACTGCGTAGTGATTTATAACTCGTTATATTCAGTGAATGCAGTTGTTGCGGAATTTGCTCGTCAAAAAAATGCATTGGTTTATTTTTTACATCATGGAATGAATTTGGCCCATCCGGAAACCCAAATCATGATAGGAAAAAATTCCACATTGCAGTTTTTTAAAAAGGTGGTTCGGCGTTGGCCAGATTACAAAAATGACCCTTTAAGCTCTCGGCAAGCTCGCACAATAACAGATCATTTGCTGGAAGTAATGAGTGGAAGGCGCGCATCAGCTTACTCTCCTGCTATCGGCAAAGGGTCAGACCTATTGCAAGCTCTGAAAATCCCATTAGACAAAAAAATAATTATTGTTGCTATGAGTAGTGGAGATGAAAGATTCGGAATTGAGGTTACGGGTTTTTCTCCTACATATATCTCACTTTTTCCTACTCAGGTTGCTTGGGCTCGATTTCTGGTGGACTGGGCGAAAACCCGAAATGACGTTTGCTTAGTTTTTAGAATTCATCCTCGTGAATTTCCCAACAAGCGGGACAGTTTAGTTTCTCTCCAAGCATTAGAGCTACAAGAATTATTCTTAGAACTCCCTGCCAATGTTATTGTGAACTGGCCTGAACAAAACATTTCACTTTATGATTTGGTTGAATATGCAGATATTTTTTTAAACGCTTGGTCCTCGGTTGGGAAAGAGATGGCGATGTTAGGTTTTCCGGTTGTGATCTATTCTAAAGATCTTTTGTGGTACCCGGCAGATATTAATTATCTCGGAGAAACAAAAGAGACTTATTTAAAAGCAATAGACGATGCTCTTTCAAAAGGATGGAGCATAGACCACGCAATCAAAGCCTACCGGTGGATGAATCTCGAAAAGTCGACTTCCCATTTGGCATTAGGTCGAAAATTTTCGAGATATCCGAATTTTGTAAAGTGGATGCATAGAATTTTACGGAGGTTGAGTCGAAGTTGGAGTTTGAAGTTTGATATGTGGCGCCTTAGATTTCAAAGCGAATCTGAATTAGTCTCGGCAGTTCTTTCTGGAGCTGAAGGGCCATTAGATACCATTCCACCTGGAAGTTTAATTACGACCGAAAAAGAAAGAAAATATTTAAAACGAGAATACAGGCGACTCATTAAATTCATGTACCCTGCCGGGCGGGGCCAAAAAATCGGCGGTTTGTATGATCGCATGCGAAAGTTCTTGTGTGATTCTTGAGATTGCCTTTCCAGCTGGAAAAGCGTAGCTTCAAAAATATGATACCGTATGGCCGTCAAGAGATTACAGAGGAAGACATAAAGGCCGTCGTAGATGTCCTAAGATCTGATTTCTTAACTCAGGGACCCCAAGTCGAAATTTTTGAAAATCTTTTTTCCAAAGCAGTTGACGCTCCTTTTGCAATCGCTGTTTCAAATGGTACTGCGGCTCTGCATTTAGCCGTATTAGCTTTGGATGTTCGGCCTGGAGATAAAGTTCTTTGCACCCCTAACACATTTGTTGCGTCCGCAAACTGTATTTTGTATGCGGGGGGCGACGTCGACTTTATTGATATTGATCCTGAGACATTTTGTATCGATATCAATTTCTTTGAGGAGCATTTAAAAAGGCATCCAAGAGGTACTTACAAAGGCGTTATTGGAGTTGATTTTGCCGGATTTCCGGCAATCAAAGAAAATTTTTATCAAATTGCTCGTGCCCATGGTCTATGGGTCATCGAAGACGCTTGTCATGCGATTGGAGGTCAATATAAAGACTCTTCAAATCAATGGATAAAGGTGGGTTCGGCTCACCATGCTGATATCTGTGTATTTTCGTTTCATCCTGTTAAGCACGTGACAACGGGTGAAGGTGGTATGATTACGACTCGAAGTCCAGAGTTGGCAGAAAAGCTAAAAATTTCACGCACCCATGGAATTCTTCGTGACCCTGCAAAGATTAAAAAAGGGGGGGGCGCCTGGTACTACGAAATGCAGGAGTTAGGTTATAACTACAGGTTGCCTGATATCTTGTGTGCTCTTGGCAGTTCTCAAATAAAACGACTGCCAGAAAATATTAGACGTCGAAACGAAATTGCTGAAAAGTATGCCAGAGCATTCGAGGACCTGCCCTTTAGGTCGCCCAAGACTTTGAAGGATACTTTGCACGCGTTTCATCTATTTGTGATTCAGTCAGAAAAACGCGATCAGCTTTACGAATTTCTTAAGACAAAAAATATTTTTACGCAGGTTCATTATATTCCAGTCCCAATGCATCCTTATTACATTAACAGATATGGAAGAAAAAATCTTCCTAATGTCGAGGCCTACTACCAAAAGGCATTGAGTCTTCCAATGTACCATGCGTTGACTTCGGAAAATCAAGACAAGGTGATTGCGGCCGTTCGGCAGTTTTATGAAAGATAAAATAAGAATCATAACCCAGGCAAGAATGGGAAGTTCTCGTTTACCTGGGAAGATTTTGCTGGAAGTCTCGAATCGACCCTTGTTGGCTTACCACCTTGAAAGGTTGCTAGCGACTGGTTTTCCAGTGGTCGTTGCAACGACAACCCAGGCCCAAGATCAGGCCGTCGTCGATTATCTAAGGCCCCTTAAAATTGATTTTTATCGCGGTGATGAAAGCGATGTTTTAAAAAGATTTTATGAAACGGCCCTTCTATTTCCTGCGGAGACTTATGTAAGAGTGACTTCCGATTGCCCCCTTGTTGCCCCCGAAGTTATTCAAGAAGCGATGAAAAAATATCAATCTTTAAACGACCAAAGTATTTATTTTTCAAACTGCCTAGAGAGAACCTATCCGCAAGGATTCGATTTTGAAATTTTCTCCCATCAAATGCTTATCGAAGCTCATCAGAAAGCCGTAGATCCAGTTGAGCGTGAACATGTCACACCTTATTTCTATCTTGGTGAGCGTCCCCGATATAAGTGTATCCACTGGAAAGATTCAGAAGATAACAGTCGTTTTCGTCTGACTGTGGATGAAATGAAAGATTATGAGCTGATAAAAATTTTGATAGAAAAATACCAAGCTCATAAACTGAATTCACAAGGGATTGTAAGGATTTTAAAAGCTCATCCTGAGCTCAGTTCCATCAATCAACAGGTTAATCAAAAAAAACTTGAAACGGTGACGTTTCGAAAAGCTCATGTTGAAGATTCTCTTAAATTATTCCAATGGAGAAATGATTTTGAAGCCCGCCAGAATTCAATAAATACGAACGAGATCACCTGGGAAGAGCATCAGGTCTGGTTTGAAAAAATCTTAAAAAATAACAACCACGATATTTGGATGGGCCTTAGTAACCAAAAAGAGATTGGTATGCTTCGTGTTGATAGGAAAGACCTGGAAGCTGAATTGTCGTGGTCGATTGCTCCTGAATCGCGCGGGCAAGGACTCGGTTTGAAAATGCTGTTATCCTTTGTTAAGGCTTACCCAAGGGCGTACCACGCTCGAATTAAAACCAGTAATATATCGTCATTAAAAATAGCACAGAAGGCGGGATTTTTTGTTCATAAAGAAGTCGATGGCTTAGTTCTTTTGCGTAATGGCTGACAACAGGTCATCCATTCCTGACCCATCCACAAGTTCGAAGGATTTTTCGCTCATCTTTTGAAGTTTCTGAGGCTCATTTAAAAGCCTTTGCAGGCTTTTAAAAACCTCTTGAGGCTTTAAATGTTGTGCTTCGCCAGCATAGACGTGACAGCCTGCACGCGCTAGATTTTGACAATTAGGAATTTGATTTGATGCCACGGATACAGCCACGCCTGTTAATCCGAGATGCATTCTTTCCCAAGTCACAGTTCCGCCGCTTCCGAGATAAAAATCCGCCCCTAGCATGAGTTGAGCCATGGATGCTGGTTGAATATGAATTTTTATGTTTGGATGAGTTGGGCGTTCAGCCAAAAGTTTCTCGGAGGATGTTCCCTCCCCAAGGATGAAATCAAAACTATAATTTTCTAACCAGGTTAAATGGTTTAATAGAAAATCATGATAAAGTGGCAATTGATGAAGTGGGTCTGTTCCGCCAAAAAAAAAGAGGCCCTTGACGAAATTTGTTTTAAAAAAAAACTTTTTTCGTGCCCTTTTAAATTCATCGCGCAAGAGAGCATATTTAGGCCCTAAAAACTTTTGACAAAGCGGGGTTGTAAGATTGAGGTAAGGATTCTGCCCATCGTCATAGGCGCTGGAATCAAGCAAGTAATCGCACAAATGAAACCTGTTCGCTAAGTCGTCTATGACCAAAGTTTTCAAAGCCAACGCGCGCCACGCTTTTGCTTTTGTTTCATCCAGAAGATAATGGTCCAAGACCAAAAGGTCGCAGCGCCCAATGTGGGCCCCGCATTTTTCTAAAAGATCGTTCTCAGAACTTCCGTGGGTGATCGAGAATCCACGTGCAGATATTTGTTGCGCAATGTTACCGGGCAGGTCCAAAGAGAAGAAAAAGACTTGGGCTTGGAGCGACCTCAGCGCTTCAGCGAGAGTCAGGCAGCGCTGAACATGGCCTGTGCCGATATCTTGGGAGGAATCACATCGAATCAATACACGCATAAGACAACGTAATCCGAAATAAGGTCAAAGAGTAGAGCCAATTTGCTGGAGTCTTGGCTGCGTTAACAAATTATGTTAGAGATATCATGATGATCATTAAGGTATAGGGAAACTCGTGAAGCTTTTAAATAAAATCTTCAATAAAATTTTTAATATTTTATTTTTAGATGGAAATAAAAACGGACTTAAGATTCTATATTTTTTGGGTTTAGATCTTTACTTCTACACGTTACCTATCTTTTACCTTCAAAATCGAAAGCCATTTACGAAGCTTCGGCGTTTAAGAGGTCAAAAAAAAAATCCAATTATAGTATATACCGTGAGCGAGTTGGACGGACGATTTGATCGTGTTAATAAAGTTTCCGAGAATGACGATGACTTAGTCGTCTTTCAATATCCTGCTAGAAATTCCTATGTCGAAGAATATTTTTTCAAAAGCTACGCTCGTGTTCCCATCGGTTTCTACGAAGATGCAAGACAACGTTATATCAAACCTGATAATCTGGAGAATCGTAGAAAATACGGGGAGCACTGCAAAAAGCTTCTTCAATTGTTACAAAAAATGACTGGCAAGATTAGTTTTTTTTGTTCAGGGAGCAATAACGATCGATGGCTTGTGGAAATGATCGTTGAGGCGCAAGCACAAGGTATATCGTGGGTTGTTTGCGAGCGGGAGGGGACCAGCACAGATCTCGGCTATGAGAAAGAGGGCTTAGGTTTTAAAATTTCAAACTCCGTCGTCGCCCACTATCATTTTTTAGCTAATGATAAGCACACAAAAATGTTTTTGGATTCCAAAACTGACTCAGTTAGAATGTGTAAAACCATTGGAGATTTGGATACGGACTGGTGGTTTCATTTTGATAAGACAAGAATCATGAAAAAATTCGAAGCCTTAGATAAATATAAAAAAGTAGTTTTATTTCTTACCTTTGGGGAAAGAAACTATATTGAGCCTACGCTCTTTCCAGAACGCAATGATATCACTTGGAAACCCCTCTTGATGGATTGTGAAAATGTTCTGATCGATTTTGCACAAAAAAACCCGGACATACTTGTCATTTACCGGATGGGCCACAAAGAAGATAAAAACTTAGCTTTTTTGAGAGCCATTAAAGAATTGAAGATAGAAAATATTATTCAATCAGATCGTGCCACATCCTCTTTTTCTGACATTGCAGTTAGGAGCGACCTAATTATTGGATTTCAGAGTACGGCGATGTATGAGGCGATGTTTACAGACAAACCTATTCTACAAGTATTTTGGCATATTCTGGATTTTTTAAATCATGAGACCGAGATTCTTCCGATAGGAAATACGGGAGCCTGTAAGGTCGCGACGTCCCCAAAAAGTCTATCAGACTATTTAGACTTGTTTTCAAAAGATTCCTTGGCCGTCGATCAGAAAGAGTTGGCGGCTAGAAAGTCCGCCATTGAAATTATGTTTGTAAACGCCGATGGAAAAATGGCGGAGCGATTTATTGATGAGCTGAAGCAGCTATCTAGATAGAGCTGATAAATAATTTAAAGCCTCACATGGAACCCTTGCTCACGTAGCTTTCGTTTCACACAATCAGGCGTCCATCCCGTGAAGTGAAAGATGCTTGCGGCGGCAACGGCTGAGCATCCTAGGCGAAGTGGTTCAACATAATCGTTGGGCGAGGAAATGCCACCAGAATAAATGACAGGAACACTGACGCTACGAGTGACCTGTTGAATCATATTCAAATCGGGGCCGGTCATCATTCCGTCATCATCGACGCTATTAATGTAAATTTCGCCAACGCCTTTCTTGGCAAGTTCCTGGACCCACTCGAAAGGATTTTTGTTGATGATCTTTCCAGATTTATAAACAAAATACTGATTATTTTCTTTTTTAAAGTCAACGCTGCCGACAATGCATTGGGCGCCGAAATATGAAACTGCTTCCGGAATGAATGCTGGATTTTCAAGAGCCGCAGAATTGATGACAACTTTGTCGGCACCTCGAAGAAGGACTTTCTTAATATCCTCTATGCTTCTTAGGCCGCCTCCGATCGACAAAGGCATAAAGCACTCTGAGGCAATATCTTCAATTGTTGAAAGATCAATGGATCGACCTTCTCGGCTGGCATTGATGTCCAAGAGAATAAGTTCATCAACATTTCTTGTATTATAAGTTCGAGCAACGGTGACAGGATTTCCTAAGTTTCGTCGCTCGTCGAAGCGAATAGTTTTTAAGACAGAGTATCCATCGATTAAAATCACTGGAATGACGCGGGTTCGTAACACTTTTAAAGCTCCCCGAAGTTCTTCAAAACATGCAAGCCGGCCTTTTGACTTTTTTCAGGATGAAACTGGGCGCCCCAAATATGTTCTTTCTCAACGGCGGCACAAATTTCAACTTCACCATAATTTACAGTCGCTTTTTTAGCCAGCGGATCATCGCAGATGACTTCAAAGCTATGGACAAAATAGAAACAGGACTGTTCGGGTAGATTTTTGAACATTCTCAGATCATTAGATGCAACATCATTCCATCCCATATGCGGAATTTTAAAGCGACGAGGGTCTACACGCAATCGCGAAGTCCTGCCATGGATCAGTCCCAGTCCAGCAGAGATCCCCATCTCTTCGCCGACATCTGATAAAAGTTGCATTCCTAAGCAAAAGCCAAAAAAGGGAGTTTTCTGATCAAGAACTTTATGATGAATTAAAGAAACAAAATCTTTAGTGAGAAGCTTTTCAGAAGCGGCTTTGAAACTCCCCACTCCGGGAAAAATAATTTTTGTCGCCCTTTCAATTTCTGAAAAATTACTGGTCATACAAAATTGAATGTTTAAGTGCGATAATGCTTGAGCTACGCTGCCAACATTTCCCAGATCATGTTGAATGACGGTGATCATAATTTTTGTGGAATAAATTTCTTTTTTAATGTGCCAAAGTCATCTTTGACCAACCGGCCATTAGAATCACATTCAAAAAGTCGCTTGTTTGTGAAGCGATCTAAAGTATTAAAAAAATCTTCCTTCGAAATATTTAAATAACTTAAGAAGTCAGGGATATATTTCCAAGGAACTTTACCTTCTGAGCTTTTCTGGAGCTCATCGATCGCCTGATTTCGGGTCATCCGTCCATGTCTAATTTCAATGCACAGTTGATCGGTGGCGCGGGCAAAGCCATATTTCAAAAACTTCATGTAATCGTGCAGTCCTCCAATCCATTTACAATCCAGATTTTCAAATTCATTCCACGCATTTTCAACGGGTCCGTCTGGATTCGGAAACCAACCTAAATCCAGTGCGGCTTTAATATTTTTATCAGTTTCCCACTTTGTAAAATAGCCAAGGAAAAGACCAGTGACCTTGCCACTTTCAATTTCTTCATCCGTCGGATAATGGAAAGTTTTAATGTCATTAAGCTTAATTCCATCGTGAACTACATCCTCAATCCTATGGCCTAGCATCTGAAACTGCTCTAACCAGTTTCGATTCAGAAATTTGTTTTCTTTTTTCGACGCTGGGCCCCCGTATTCAAACTGCGAATTTTCGCCCCAAACAATCAACGAAATATTATATTGAACGGCGACTCTCACAGGTGCTGTAAAAATTCCGATATGTTCAGGCCAGCAACTATCACCAAGTTTTGAAAAGCCAATCCGAACCATTTCGCGATAGGCCTTTCGATTAGCGCCAATCTGGACAACGTCAAAGCCAAGTTCTCGCAAGAAGGTGATATTTTTTGCGCCCACTTCTGTGATCTCGCAAGGTATGTGGTTCACGCATAAGGGGTTCATTTGATACTTATCACGCATTGTTAAGGCTTGATAAATCGAGTCTTTTCCGCCGCTGACAGGAATTATGCAATCATATTTGCTGCCGTCAGAGCGATAGGAGTCTAATATTTTTTTAAATTCTAAGTTTCGCTCTTCCCAATTGATCTGAGATTTTCGCGCAACAGAGTGACAGGCATCGCATACACCATTGCCATCAAAAACTTGCTCTGGCCTAGTTTGTGGCATGATACATTGAGTACAAAATCTCATCTAACACTCCGGGACAAAAAATAAATCCTCGCCTATAATAACTGAATCCATTAGGAGATTTTTAGTAGGTGGCCATATACTATTAAAATTATTTAAAGAGTCAATATGAAAGGGAAATTGCAGAGATGTATCTTCAATCCAAATCCTACGAAGTAACAATTGGTGGTCGTAAAATTGGGCCTGCACATGTTCCGTTTATAATTGCAGAGCTTTCGGGAAACCATAATGGATCTATTGAGACGGCCCTTCGGATGGTTGATGAAGCCCACCTTGCAGGAGCTCACGCATTGAAGCTTCAAACGTATACTGCGGATACGCTAACAATTGATCATGATAAAAATGAATTTTGGATTTCTGATGAAAAAAGTCTTTGGAAAGGCGAGTCTTTGTATAAGCTTTATCAAAAGGCTTCTACTCCTTGGGCCTGGCATAAACCTATTTTTGATAAATGTAAAAAATTGGGTATGCTTTACTTCAGCACTCCATTTGATGATTCTGCCGTAGATTTTTTAGAAGATTTAGATGTCCCCTGTTATAAGATAGCGTCATTTGAAAATGGACATCTGCCCTTAATTCGTAAGGTTGCAAAGGCCGGGAAGCCAATGATTATTTCGACCGGCATGGCAAGCGTGGCAGATATTCATGAAGCGCTCGAGGCTGCCCGCAGCGCTGGGGCGAAGGAAATTATTTTATTAAAATGCACCAGCTCATACCCTGCCGACCCAAAGGATTCTAACTTATTGACCATTCCACATATGTCGGAACTTTTTCAGGTTCCAGTTGGATTGTCGGATCATACTTTGGGGATCGGTGCAGCAATTGCTTCTGTGGCACTGGGTGGATGCGCCATCGAAAAGCACGTGGTTGACTCACGGGCCGGTGGTGGTGTGGATGCTGCTTTTTCACTTGAACCTAGCGAACTAAAAATGATGGTAGGAGAGACTGAGCGGGCATGGCAATCAGTCGGATCTATTTTTTACGGACGTACGGAGAATGAAAAACGATCCCTACAATTTCGGCGCTCGATATATATCGTTAAAGATACCCGCGCAGGCGAGATTCTATCGGAAGAAAATATCAGAATAATTCGTCCAGGCTTGGGCTTAGCTCCAAAATATTTTGAACATGTTATTGGGAAAAAAGTTAATTCAGATTTAAAGCGCGGTGATGCCTTAGGATGGGAGCATATTCTTTAAGAAAGAAGAGTTTAAACTAGCGAAGCTCTTTTTTAAAAAGTTTAAAATCCGCCAAAGCCATCTCTTTCACCAAAGACTGAAAATCGTATTTGGGCACCCAGCCTAAATTTTTCTTCGCCTTCGATGCATCCCCAATCAGCAAATCAACTTCGGTCGGTCTAAAATAATCCGCATCAATCGAAATCACTTTTTGTCCAACTTTTGCTTTAACCTCAGGATTAGAAATTTTCTTAATCACGCCGACTTCCGCCTGGCCACGACCCGAAAACTCAAGCTCCATCCCAAGCTCTGCAAAGCAAAGCACAGCAAACTCACGCACCGTATGAGTTTTGCCAGTAGCAATCACATAATCTTCAGGCGTCGGCTGCTGTAAAATGCGCCACATCGCTTCGACATAGTCCTTGGCGTGGCCCCAATCTCGCTTGGCGTCTAAGTTCCCTAAAAAAAGCTCTTGCTGTTGACCATGAGCAATGCGGGCCGCTGCCATCGAGATTTTCCGTGAAACAAAAGTTTCACCTCGTAAAGGTGACTCGTGATTAAACAATATCCCGTTACAAGCAAACATTTTGTAAGCCTCGCGGTAATTGACCGTAATCCAATAACCATAAATCTTTGCGACCCCATAAGGGGAGCGCGGATAAAAGGGCGTTTTTTCAGTCTGAGGAACCTCTTGCACCAAGCCATAAAGCTCAGAGGTCGAAGCCTGATAAATTTTAACTTTTTCTGTCATTCCCAGAAGTCGCACAGCTTCTAAAACTCGTAAAGTCCCTAAGCCATCAACATTGGCGGTGTATTCCGGTGTTTCGAAGCTGACTTTGACATGGGACATGGCCCCCAAATTATAAATCTCGTCGGGTTGAACCTCTTGAATGATCCGGGTGATATTCATCGAATCAGTCAGGTCACCGTAATGCAAAATAAAGCGCAGGTGCGACTCATGCGGATCCTGATACAGGTGATCTAAACGCTGAGTATTAATCGAAGAACTCCTCCGCTTAATGCCGTGAACCTCATAGCCTTTTTCTAATAAAAGCTCGGCTAGGTAGGCGCCGTCCTGTCCCGTAATACCTGTAATAAGGGCTTTTTTCATAGGTGCTAAAGATAAACTTAGATCCCCATAATGTCTATCAACACTGCTGAAATTGAACTCTAATTGGGTTATAAGGTGACAATTAACTTGCTCCAATGGGAAGCGTCGCGGCAGTCAATCAAGGATTTGCTGTGAATACCTAAGCGGCAGCTTTAAAAGTCAATTCATAGGGATGCTTGGGCAACCTGACAACAATTTTATCGTAATCAAAAACGAGAGTAGGGATGATCGAGCCTCGACCTGTCTTTTGTTTTTTTAAGTTAATAAAGCCGATGCGCTGAAGTATTTCACAATCTTTTTGAACAGCCGCAAGACTGCGGTCAAGTAGCCGAGCCAACTCATAAATCGACTTTGGTTCGACGCTAGAAATCATCATCAGTATTTCTAACTTTTGCAAAGTCATAAACCCACGAAACGAAGTCCATGAGTCAAAATTGATGATATTTATCGGCTGAACATTTGGCTTTTTTGATTTAATCGCCCGGAGGGCGCTTTGTCCAAGATCATCCAATGTCATAAACCGAATAATCATTTCTTTTTTAGATTTCATTTTTCACCCGCTTTCTAGCTTCACGAAGAAATAACAGAATCGCTTCTTCAAAATTTTTAACATCAAGGCTAACTCTATGATTCTTGTTGTGAGGTAGTCTTGTATGGAGATGATAACCTCAACCTTGGAGTTATATATGAGCACCGATGACACCAGTAACCTACCTTATATGAGTGTATATTGTCAACTGGCCTTGGCCCCACCAAAAGCATTTCTGATGCCACGCTCTAGCTGCTGTATTCGGCTTAGGGCGCTCGAATTGTCCCGGCCCACGGCTTTTACCTAATAAATCGACTGGAATAGCAGGAAACAATGCGGTAGGTTCGGGCATGTCCCTGACCCAAGCCCTTGAGCACTTTTTCAAACCTGAAGTCAGAAACAGCGCGGCTGAATTCATCACCAAAAATGCCGTCGTTATCTCTGTCGGGTCAGACACTCTGATCGAAGGCTACGTCAAAGGCTCAACTTCCATCAAAGTATCCTTCAAAGCCGAAACCATCGAGGCCGATACATTCTACGCTGACTGCTCATGCCCGTCGTCGAAGAAAGGTCAACTTTGCAAGCACATTTGGGCGATGCTTTTATGGACCGAGAATAAATACCCAGATTTTTTATCTTCGAAACAAAATATCGAAAAAAAATCCACAGAAAGCAGCCCAAAACAATCCGCCTTTAAAGCCAAACAAGACGATTATAAAAAACAACAGTACCAAAAACAAAAATTAAGAAACAGAGCGATCAAAGACGAAAAGAAAAAAAATAAATTTCAACCCGCTCGGCCCGAATATCCTGAAGACGTCGAAAAGGCTCTACAATTTTTTGCTGAGAACGGCTTTCCCATGGAAATTCCTTTTGATGAAGAAGCTCTAAAAAACGCCAAGAAAAAGCTCTCCCGGGTTTTTCATCCTGACATTGGCGGAAGCCATCAAGAAAGTGTCGACCTAAACGTGAACTATGACGTGCTGATCCGCTTTCAACAGGACTGAGTCCAGGTCTAGGCTTAAGAACCTGCTTTATAAAAGCACCCTTTTTGTAATATGATTTCAGTTATAACAGTGACGGAGATCCTTAAAATGAAAAACCTGACGGCAACTCAAATCATCGGCCAAATTCTAGCAATTTGTTTCCTTCTTATAGGATTGTCGGCTTGTGCCACAAAGAGCGAATCATCGGCAGAAACTCCCGCGATCGCTGAAAGTGAAGATCAATTAGCTGGCCTTGAAGAGCCTAAACCGCTCGAAGTCGCACCACTGACTTCAGAAACGCCGCAGCCACTGCCAGTCAATACAAGCCCCGTGGTCGAGCCGCCAACACCGTTCACTCCTGCAAAAAACGAATATAAAGAAAAAGCACCAGCCCCCAAAAAAGAAAAGGCCCCAAAAAAAGAAAAATCAGCCCCTAAAAAAACCGCGGATAAAGCATCTGAAAATGGCCTCTTCAAAACAACCACCAAATCTTGCGCGATGAAAACTAAGCCCAATGCTAAATCGGCTACTTTAACAACAATTCCGAAGGGCCGAAAAATTTGGGTCGAAAAAACGGGCGCATTCTATAAAGTTTCCAGAGTCAAAGGCGTCGGTTACTTAGCGACTTCCTGCTTCTAAAAAATGCGAATTCGGCAGATGGGCTTTTCATCAAAGTTAAAAGCCCATAAAAAAATCCTGACCCTTGAAACCTTAAAATTCATCGTTGAATATTTATTCGATGGCCACGCCAAAATGGCAGCTTTAAGATCTGGAATCCCCGAAACCTATGCCGCCCGCCAGGGACAATGGCTAAAAAAACATCCTATTGTGGTGCAAGCGCTGGAAAGCGAACTCGACGAGCGCGAAATTCTAAAACTCAATAAAGCGATCGCAGAAATCGAAAAACAAATGGGAATCTGCAAAGAGATTCTGAATCTGCACGAGTTCTAAAGTCAGCCTAAAGTCAGGCTAAACCCAGGCATAGGCGTTGCATTTCATTAGTGCATGACACTTTTTTCAGCTCTTTTTGCCGTATTTTTTATCTTGAGCCCCTCATTGGGTTTCAGCGCGGATTTATGCGCCAGAGTGTTCGATTTCCCGCAAGGTGAACAAAAGTTAGTCAGCCTTAATCGCTATCAACTGCTCATTGGCGAAGTCCCACATCTGGGCGCAAAGGTCGCATCCCCTTTAATTCAGTATCCTCACTACACCCTCGATCAAGTAGAAAAAGCCGGCACCACCTGGAGTCTTGAACACCCACTACTTATTGAAGTGCCCCTGTATAGAAAGACAATCCTGGATAAAATCCCAAACCGAAGTATTTATTTAAACTCTGAAGACACCTACGCTCCTTATCAAATGGTCGCAAACAGAGCTGCTTTTTTTGAAAGCTACCCAGAAACAAAAACTCCGATTGAAAACATTCGAAAAAAATCCATCGAAACCGGTGACGAGTGGGCGTTTATTTCAATGGATTTCTTATTTGAAGGAAGACAGCACAAGTTAATTTCAAAAGCATTTACATCAGGAAATTCATCAGTCATTCATGGTAAAGATGTCAAATTAGCTTTGCAGGACCTATCCGATCAGGCCTACGCAAAGTTTGGTGCGGTTCAAATTCCAGTCACTGATTTTAGTTTCTTTCACACCCATCCAGGACGGATTTTTTCACCCTTGTCGCGGGAAGATATTTCGGCTACGTATTCGCTAAGAACAGCCATCAAGATGGAATCAACCACTTTCCGAGTTCACGCCATCGGGTGGAACGAAAAAGATTATATTTTTAGGAAAAGTTTTTTTGGCAAGGATGAAGGAACCATTCAAGATCTGCGCGAAGAAATTCCCTACAATCTCTTTTGAGCCCACCCAGTATAAGACATTAATGTCGAGCGCGTCCAGGTGAACTTAAAATTCTCATCGACCTCTTTTTTAACAAGCATCCTAAAAAAAGATGAGTTCAGCTGAGGGCGAAGGCCTCGAAGATCCTTAACCTGAAACCCCAAAGGTTCCATCATCGCTATCAGTTCGCGAGGCTTTATAAACATCTCCAGAATATGTAAATCCTTGGGCGTATTTTTAACAAACCATTCAACGCCTTTAATCACCAGTAACCAGGCCAGCCAATTCCGATTAAATGTATGAAAGAAAAAAGACCCTCCCGGTTTTAAAACTCGGGAAATTTCTTTCAAAACTAAATCCGGCTTTGAAACATGCTCTAGAAAATCCATACAAGTCACAGCCTGAAAACTATGATCATCAAACGGTAAAACATAGGCGTCGCCATAAACATATTTTGCACACTGACTGTCATCGTAAAGATGAGCCACATCCAAACTTTCTTTCGACAGATCAAGGCCCGTGACAGACAAGCCTTTGGCTGAAAGAAAATTAGATAAAAAACCACCGCCGCAGCCAACATCCAGCACATTTGCGGATGGATTTCTCGCCATCAAAGTTTCATAGACCCAAAGATTTCGAACCTTTGATTCGGCCCTGAGTAAAGCAATCGGATCATCCTGGGCTCCGTACCACTTTTGGCCA
>JAYTOY010000021.1:0-47856 GCA_043747555.1 Pseudobdellovibrionaceae bacterium
TGGTAGGGAGTACAGGAGTCGAACCTGCGACGTCCACCTTGTAAGGGTGGCGCTCTACCAACTGAGCTAACTCCCTATTGGTAAATTGATAAGCTAAAACTAGGTAACAAAGAAGCCGGGCTTTGTCGAGGGCTTATTTTCGACGAAGGCCATTCGCTTCATTTTTACCCTTACAAAATGCAGCGGCTGAATCGTTAGATAATTTTGAAATTCCCAAATGAACGTATTCGTCACGGCCTTCAGGTTGAATCGACAGCAACACCACTTGCCCGTTAATAGGGCTCACATTGATATCTTCCGTAGAACCAGCATAATCAAATGATCGCACATAAATGCCATAAGATTGGCGGACGTTCAGATAGAACATATCGGCCACGAGACTGTTCTGAGTCCGTACTGCTGAACCTTGTCCGAAGGCGACCTCTTTACAGGTCATAATGTCGATTTGTCGAACTTCAAAACGCCTGTTCTGAGCTTCACGAGTGATTTTGAATGTATAGTAAGATTGGAAACGGCCATTTTGAGCCAGCCAAGTTCCTTCCATCATGGCCCACGGGAAAGTTTTTCGAACACTCCATGGCCAAGGAACGAAACGATCATCTTGAGTTAAAAAATTGGTATCCACTCGCCGTGGTGGCGCAGATAAGGGACGGAGGCTTGCGAAGGTTTCAGCACCTATCCCAACCAGCAATATGACCATCAAAAGTTTTCTCATAGAGTCCCCCATTAATGCTCTATATGAATCTTTGCGGATTTATTCATATAATAACCGTTTTTTGCTCTGAAAATATATTTTGGCTTATCAAAATCAGGTTCAATTAGTTTTCGTAATCGCTTGATTGTCACATAAACTTTATTGTCATGAACGCCAGGATCGTAGGGTTGCTTCCAAACATTTTCGACCAAATATTCTTTAGAACAAACACTGCCTTGGTTTTGAACGAAGATTCGTAACAAATCTAAAAGGATAAACTGATTTTTAAAATCAATCCGACCCAATTTTCTTTCAACCACAGCATGGTTTTCTTCTTCAAAAATTAAATCAAAGCCACGGTCAACAAATCCGCCGAGCTTTTCAATGTAACTTTTAATCATTTTCGAAAGGCGGATTTGATTTTTATGATCCACCGTTTTTTGCGCAAGCTTCAGATACATTTGCGCCATATCTTTATCGCCGGCATCGGCATAAATTGACCCCAGTAGAGCTAATAAGTAAGTGCCGGTGACCATATTCTTAGTTTCACGCAAATCATCATACGTCTTCCATACAACATCGATCGCTTCATCAAACTTTCGCAGTTTTCTTAAAATATCGGCGTTCAGCATCGATGTAGAAATCTTAAGTTCTGGCAAATTGTAAACCTGGAAGAACACTTGTAAATTATAAATCTCTTTTAAGGCTTCAGGCAGACGATTGATCGGATGACTAGAGTAAACAAAAGCCAAACCAAAAATAGCGTGGCAAATATCTTCTTTGACGTCAGCTGCTAAAGCGATGGCCAAAGCTTTTTGCAAATAATCCAAAGCTGTTTCTTGTTGGTTTTTGTAGGAAGCACACAAAGCAAGTGTGTAATAGGTTTTAGAATTAAGTTCGAACCCTTCTTTTAAGACTAAGTCTTGAAGACGTTCCTTGGTGCTATTAATGAGGTCATATTCTTCACGTTCTGCATAAATTCGCAGCAGCAAATTGTAGCATTTTAAAAAACCTGAAACATTTTTAGTCGTAAAAAAAGTTTCAGAAGCCTTTGTTAAATGAAGAGTTGCTAATTGAAAGTCGCCACGGTCGCAGTAAAGACGACCTAATTCGAAATTTTGATCAAGAATTGGATCAGTTGTTGAATCGACGGACGCTGCCAAATTAGCCCCTAAAAATATTTGTAAGACCGTGGGGTTGGTTCTGTCAGAATCTGTTTTAAAGGTCAATCGATGAATCTAAAAAAAAGGCCCCTGTCGCTTTAAACTGACAGGGGCCTAATACAAACTTGCTTACAAATTAAACAATTTTAATGCGCGTGCTGAGATTGCCCCGTGTATTGCGCCTTAATGCCAAAATCTGAGGCTTTCATGTTCTTAAAAAGCTCTTTAGGATTTTTAATATCTAAAGCGTTAATAAGCACTTGGTCGACATGATCCACCAGGATGACTTTCAGTTCGCGCAAGACTTCTTTTGGGATGTCCTTTAAATCTTTTTCGTTCTCTTTCGGGCAGATGATCATTTTAATGCCGCCGCGATGAGCCGCTAAGATTTTTTCTTTCAGTCCGCCGATCGGCATGACCTTTCCGCGTAAAGAAATCTCGCCTGTCATAGCTACCGTTCGACGGACCGGAATCATGGTGATCGCCGAAACAATAGATGTGGTCAGTGCAATTCCCGCTGAAGGTCCATCTTTGGGGACAGCACCTTCTGGCAAATGGATATGCACGTCAACATTCGAAAAATATTCTTTGTCGAAACCAAAAAGTGGCCCCCGAGATCGAACGTAACTCATGGCGGCCGAACAAGATTCCTTCATCACATCCCCTAATTGACCGGTGACGGTGAATTTTCCTTTGCCCGGAACAACGTTGGCTTCAACTTGCAATAAGTCACCGCCCACTTCGGTCCATGCCATTCCGTTGGTAAGACCAATTTCGTTTTCGTCCTCGATTTTTCCAAACTTGTATTTATGAGCGCCCAGAAGCTCGATTAATTTCTTCGGAGTCACAACATAAGCCTTACGGTTTCCCGAGACTTTAACTTTCTTTGTGCTCTTTGGATCTTTTTTTGCTTCTTCCATCACAAGTTCTTTTGCAACCTTGCGACAAACGTTAGCGATTTGTCTCTCGAGATTACGAACTCCGGCTTCCCGGGTGTAGTAACGAATCAAGTTTCGAATCGATGCATCTTGGAAGGTCACTTTAAATTGTCCCAAGCCATGCGCTTCAACCTGTTTTGTTACTAAATAATTCCGAGCAATATGAAATTTTTCCTGCTCGATGTAGCCCTCTAAAGAAATAATTTCCATTCGATCTAGTAGCGGACGCGGCACAGTGTGGAGCGAGTTCGCTGTCGCAATGAAAAGAACTTTAGACAAGTCATATTCAACTTCTAAGTAATGATCTTGGAAGGTTGAATTCTGTTCAGGATCTAAAACTTCAAGCATCGCCGAAGCTGGGTCGCCGCGGAAGTCTGAAGCCATTTTGTCGATTTCATCAAGCAACAAAATGGCGTTGCCTTTATCGACTTTTCTCAGGGCTTGCAGGATTTTTCCTGGCATAGCGCCGACATAAGTTTTTCTGTGTCCGCGAATTTCAGCCTCATCTCGCACGCCGCCCAAAGAAATTCGAGCAAATGGCCGATTCATCGCTGTTGCAATTGATCTTGCCAAGGATGTCTTACCAACCCCTGGAGGACCCACTAGACATAAAATTGGGCCTTTTAGGTTTTTAGAGATTGAAAGAACGGCTAAGTATTCAAGGATCCGCTCTTTGACCTTCTCTAAACCCCAATGATCATCGTCTAAGATTTTTTCAGCAAATTTGATATTGTGATTTTCTTCAGTGTAATCGTACCAAGGAAGTGACAGCATCCAGTCGATATAATTTCTAACAACCGTCGCTTCAGCTGACATCGGTGACATCATTTTTAGCTTCTTGATTTCTTTCATCAACTTGTCTTTGGCTTCTTGACTCATTTTTTTGGCTTTAGTTTTGATTTCTAGGTCTTGAAGTTCGGCCTGGTAATCGTCCTTTTCGCCAAGTTCTTTTTGAATCGCCTGCATTTGCTCATTCAGATAGTACTCTTTCTGAGAGCGCTCCATCTGTTTTTTAACGCGCGTGCGGATTTTCTTTTCAACTTCTAGAATTTCAATCTCGCCCGTCATTAAGTTCAGCAAATGCTCTAAACGCTTGGTCGAATCAAAAATTTCTAAGACATTTTGCTTGTCTTCTAGTTTTAAATTTAACTGCGCAACAATAATATCCGAAAGCTCAGCCGCGTTTTCGATGGTGGATACTCGCATCAAAATTTCTGGCGGAATTCGCTTATTTAATTTTACATAAGTTTCAAAAGTTGATTTTACAGAGCGAACCAGCGCCTGAGATTCAACTGGGTTTTCAACATCTTCTTCCACATCCTCGCAAGCCACGACAAAAAAGTTATCATTAGGTACAAAGCCTTTGATACGAACGCGTCTTTTGCCTTCGACCAGGACTTTGACTGTGCCGTCTGGAAGTCTTAGTAACTGAATGATGGTCCCAATCGTTCCGACACTGTAAATATCTTTGGCTTCCGGGTTATTGGTCTTAGCATCCCTCTGTGCGGCTAACACGATATCTGTTTGTTTGCTCATTGCTTCTTCAAGGGCGTTGATACTTTTTTCACGACCTACAAAAAGGGGCATCATCATGTGAGGAAAAATTATTAGGTCCCGCAGCGGCAGTAGGGGGAGTTGCTGGGTCTTCGATTCGCTCATTTAGGCCCTCCAATGGTCTAGGTGATTCAAACACGTTAAGTACGCTACTCTTCAGAAACCAATCCATAGATCTCTGGTTAAACTTATCTTTTATTATACTAATTTAGTTAATCCGATGAAAAGAAATATTATTGTAACTGTCGCACAAAGACGCACTGTTTTTAATTGTTAGCATCTTGAAAAAAGACAAAATCGTCAGTAATTTTGCTTTTTAACGATTCAGGCATAGGCTCATCAAAAATAACTGTCATTAGACCGTATTTTCTAATTCGGGCGGTCCGAAAATAAATATTTTTATTCCTAGTATTGCTTTTTATCGCAGGTCCAAAAATGGTAGGGCCTACCGAAGTGAGCCCTAATAAATGATTGACCGTAAAGGACTTTTTACAAAAAGCTTAGGCGCTTTCTGCAGGGTCGCCAGTTCCCTCTTTAGCTGCTGCCGAAGCCGCTTGGGCTTTGATTTCGTCATCAGACTTAAATGTAACTTTCGGAGGTTGATTCTCGTTGATCACTTTCTCGTCGATCAAAACCTCTTTCACATTCGGCTTTGAAGGAATATCAAACATGATATCTAGCATGGCCGTTTCTAAAACGCCGCGCAGACCACGAGCTCCCGTTTTTCGCTTTAAAGCCATTTGTGCAATAGCACGTAAGGCTTTTTCAGTGAACTTTAACTCGACCCCTTCGTAGCTGAAAAGTTTCTGATATTGCTTAGTCACAGCATTTTTAGGGCGGACCAAGATATCAATTAATGCCTCTTCGTCTAATGGATCAAGGACTGCTAAAACTGGCAATCGACCAATAAACTCTGGAATCAATCCAAAGCGAACCAAATCATCGGGTTCGACTTTTCTAAGTAAGTTTTCACTCTTCTCTTTTTCTGCTTCGGTTTTAATATCCGCGGCAAAACCTAAAGCTCGATTAGAAGTGCGATTTTCAATGACTTTATCCAAGCCAACAAAGGCTCCGCCGACAATAAACAGAATATTGCTAGTATCCACTTGAATAAATTCTTGCTGAGGGTGTTTTCTTCCCCCTTTTGGCGGAAGATTGGCCACAGTTCCTTCTAAGATTTTTAGAAGAGCTTGCTGCACGCCTTCACCGCTGACGTCGCGAGTGATCGAAGGGTTTTCTGATTTACGAGAGATCTTATCGATCTCATCAATGTAAATCACACCTTTTTGTGCTTTTTCGATATCATAGTCTGCGGCTTGCAATAAATTTAATACAACGTTTTCAACATCTTCACCGACATAGCCGGCCTCTGTTAAAGTCGTCGCATCGGCCATTGCGAAAGGCACGTTGAGGATTTTTGCAATCGTCTGAGCCAATAAAGTTTTTCCTGAACCTGTTGGACCAATCAAAAGGATATTGGATTTTTGAAGATCAACGTCACTGGCCTTGCGACCCGGAGTAAGAGCATTGATACGCTTGTAGTGATTGTGAACAGCCACAGCCAACGATTTTTTAGCGCCCGTTTGTCCGATCACGTAATCATCAAGATAACCTTTGATATCGATCGGTTTTGGAACCTTGAAAGTTCCTTTGACGGAAACTTCACGTTCTTTTTCTTCAACGATAATGTCATTGCAAAGATCAATACATTCGTCACAAATGTACACGCCTGGCCCGGCAATTAATTTCTTAACTTCCTTTTGGCCTTTACCGCAAAAACTACATCTTAAAGATCCACCTGTTAATGTACTCATTATTTATCCTTTTTCAAAATTTTGCGGGATTCAATCACCGTGTCGATCAAACCAAATTCTTTTGCATCTGGCGGAGCAAAAAAGTTATCTCGCTCCATCGCGTCTCTGAGGGTTTTATAATCTTTCCCAGAGTGTACTTCATAAATTTTAGTTAATTTTTCTTTTGTTTTAACAAGCTCGCGAGCATGAATTTCAATGTCGGTCACTTGTCCACCAATTCCTCCACCACCCATGTGTGGTTGATGAATCATGATGCGAGCGTTCGGAAGGCTGTAACGCTTTCCTGCGGCTCCCGCACAT
This sequence comes from Pseudobdellovibrionaceae bacterium, assembly GCA_043747555.1. Classification (GTDB taxonomy): domain Bacteria; phylum Bdellovibrionota; class Bdellovibrionia; order Bdellovibrionales; family Bdellovibrionaceae; genus JAYWDA01. The sequence goes on from JAYTOY010000021.1 coordinate 6,464, forward strand.
AAAAGTAAAGAACCCATGCTTGCAGCCATTCCCATACAGTATGTTGCTACATCACATTTCACAAATTGCATCATGTCGTAAATCGCAAGACCGGCAGACACACTGCCTCCTGGGGAATTGATATACAATTGGATATCTTTATCTGGATTGTCCGCTTCTAAGAACAACAGCTGAGCAATGATACTATTTGCAACATCATCAGTGACGGCACTTCCCATCATAATAATGCGATCTTTTAACAATCTAGAATAGATGTCGTAAGATCTTTCCCCTCGAGATGTTTGCTCAATTACATATGGTACAAGATTCACGATGAAACTCCCTCTGTTGCTGTTGGCCTTCATTTATCGGCGTTTGGGGCCTAACCTTTATTAAAAACACCTTGCCTAGGCACCCGACTATGGTACTGATTTTAAGACCGTCACATTTAGACCAGCCGTTGGAGATAATATGGTTATCAATTTGATTCAGAAAAGCCCTAAAAACTTAATAGGTCCCGTTTTAATAACTTTTTCTCGCTCGACCAAAGGCGCGGCAAAAGAAAAGAACGTGAAAATAGCTCATCCCGAATTGAACCAACGACTTCAAGCTGCTGTTAAGTCACAGTCCATCACAGGAAAATTAGGTGAGACCCAAGTTTATAAAGAAATTGAGTTTTTGGGATTTCGACATGTGGTTTTGGTTGGCTTAGGTGCTGAAGCAGAAATGACTCATGAAACCCTTCGCGTTGCTGCAGCCGCCACTTGTGAGGCCGTCAAAAGCTTGAATGTTGAAGAAGCCTTTATCGATTTCGATTCCATTTTAGCTAAAAAAAATGCGCCGGCCTTTATTAAGGCATTTGTCGAAGGCCTGATGCTGACTAGTTATGATTTCAGCGAATTAAAAACAAAAAAGAAAGAACCTAAAAAAGAAGTGACCTTGCACATCACAGCGACCGATGCAAAAAATGTCGCGATTAAAAATGCTTTTCAAGAGGCTTTGATTCTTTCTGAATGTGTGAATTTTTCTCGTCGCCTGGGTGATATGCCTGGAAACCTAATGACTCCAGAAATTTTAGCCAACGAAGCTGTGGAAGCAGCAAAAGGCACTTCTGTGAAAGTCACGGTTTGGGATTTAGCACGAATTAAAAAAGAAAAAATGGGTGGCTTAGTCGGTGTTTCTTTGGGCTCTGATAAAGAACCCAGGTTTATTATTATGGAATACAAAGGCGCTGCTAAATCTGAAAAGCCTTTGGTCTATGTTGGCAAGGGTCTGACCTTTGATTGCGGTGGTATCAGCATTAAGCCTTCTGGCGGCATGGAAGAAATGAAATACGATATGTGCGGGGGCGCCAATGTGATTGGTGCTATCTTAGCCATTGCAAAATTAAAACTGAAAGTGAATGCGATTGCCCTTATTGCCTCGACTGAAAATATGCCAGGCCCTGGAGCTACTAAACCAGGCGATATTTTATTTGCGCGCAATGGAAAATCATTTGAAGTGAACAACACAGATGCTGAAGGTCGAATTATCCTTGCCGATGCTTTAAGTTATGCTTCTGAATTAAATCCGAAATGGATTGTCGACACAGCGACATTAACCGGCGCTATGATGGTTGCATTAGGAAATATCCACACGGGCTACTTCACAAAAAATCAGAAATTTAAAAAGAACATCGAAGCGGCTGCTGATGCCTCTGGTGAATTAGTTTGGAATTTGCCTTTGGTGGATCATCATTTGAAAGATATGAAGGGCACCTACGCTGACTTGAATAATATTTCTTCAGGGAAGGGTGCTGGTTCTGCCACGGCGGCTGCGTTTTTAGAACAGTTTGTTGGTGAAGGTATCCCGTGGGCGCACTTTGATATTGCTGGGACTGCTTGGCATGTTGGTGGACGTCTTCCCTATTGCCCTAAAAAGGGTGCTAGTGGTGCGATCCTTCGAACATTTGTTGAATTAGCTAAGCAGAAGTAGTTTTATTCTTCCATATTAATTGTGAAGGGCCGACCAAGGATCTGACCGACTTCGGCTTTATCAACTTGAACTTGGCCAGACTCACCTTCGACGCTTAAACCTATTAAAACCCATTGGCGCGGCCAATAATCTGCGACATTTTTAAAATTAATTTGGGCTGGTCTTTCGTATTCGTCAAATCCATCATCCCCGGGACGCTCGCCAAAAATTCGTGCCACCGGAATCCAAATAGGATTTATCTTTGTTAAGTCAGATGAATACTGACATTGCCCTTCGACTTTCATCCTTGGCTTTTCCCCATTAACAGCAACACCTTCAGCTTCAAATTCAAAAGTGATTTTTTTGTAGGCCCGACAGCCTAAAACTTTTTCACCCGCACCCGTTGAAAAGGCGAAGTGCCCTAAACCTATTCCAAGACCTTGTTGGTCTTTGTAAATCTCTAGCCCCGAGACTAATCTTTCTTTGACGGCTGTATCCAGAATTGAACCGTGCAAATGAGTAAAATCATAAACTTGCCGGATAGCTGCTGGGTCCCGAACTGCTTGATATTTTCCCATATGAGTTCCAACCATCAAAGAACCCGCCAACATCCCTGCTGCCATAATTATTGAAACAGAATAAATAGGTCGCAACTGTCCTCCGATGGCATATTTAAAAAACCAAGATACCTTATTAGTGTATCGAAAGTTGGGCCCATGCACAGCTCAACTTTAGTCTTGATTAATACTTAATTCAGAACCCAGCATTTAGCCTTCAGATTAAGAGTTTTTTCTTGATCTGCGTCTTTCTTGCAGGGATTTATGGAGCTCTCACAGTTAGCCGCAGAATTTTCTTAATTCAAGCTTTGCAGGCCATCATTGCAATTATTTGCAGCAGGGGCTAGCGATATAGTTTTTAAAATGGACACTCATTTCTTCAGCTTCTCTGGCAATGGCAAGCATGCCCAGTTTAGCAGACCATCCATAAACATTTTCATTGGGACACCTGGTTGGATCAACGGCTAAATCCGTTACGCACATTTTCTTATAGACCGCACCGGGACTGTTTAGACTTTCTGTGTCTGACTTTTCTCCGTGAGTTCGCAAGAAACCACCGGCTAATTCACAGCCGACCATGTAAATAACGGGTTCGGCCGAGGCTCCGTCTGATTTTACAACAGATGGAATGCCCTCTTGAATAATCACTTCCTCCACATCACGACCGCCCTTGGCAGCTTTCATTTTTTTTCTGGATTTATAAGTCCAATCTAAAACGTCTTGTCCAGAGCCCACTTTGATGACAGCTAAGCCATAGGTACCTGCATTATTTTTAACAAAAGCAAATGGCTTTTGTTCAATCCCACGCTTGTCATATTCTTTTTTTAAGTCGGCCAAAAATTCGTCAACCTGCTGAGCTAATTCTTTACGTGAGTCTTCACTGTTAATATCGAAATTAGCGAATTCTTTTGTCTCGACTCGAAACCGAAAAGGATCTTCACCGACAATTTCACAAAATTCATTCACTAGATCATTATAATGTTTAAAGTAACGACTTTTTTTTCTTTGATACCAACCCAAACCCCGCGGCGGATTCATTGCAATCTTGATGCTTTCACCCCAATCTTCGTGGGGTTCGGAAAAGTCATTATTGCTAACAATCAAATCAGGCTTAAAATTTTTAATCAAATCAGAGTCTGGCATTGCAGACTCTACAATCACTGTCTTTCCGCTCGCACTTGTCATTGTCAAAGGAGTTTCTAACGGTTTAGCAAAGCCGACTTTGACTTCGAATCCAGCGCTTTCCATAAGCTCTTTTATTGTGATCGCGTTTTCCCAATAATAAGGATTTCCGCTGTGCTCTTCAGGCACAAGTAAAATCTTTTTAACTCCGGAATAATGGGATTGAAGGTAAACTCGAAATAAATCAGGCGCCGTTTCTTTGTCCGTTGGGCAAATATTATTAAATCCTGCAGGAAAAATATTTGCATCGACGTTGGCCATTTTATAGCCAGCATCTCGGATATCGTAACTTGAATAAATAGGGTATTTTGCCTGCGCAGTTTGGCCTTGAAACCACTGACAAATTTTATCGCTGTTATCCAAAAACTTTTTATGCAAAAACGCTTGGCTCATAAATTAGGATCTTTCTTGACAGATTTTTTCGGAGTTTTTAGCTTGAAATTCTTTTTTAAGGAATTGAGTTTTTCAGACTCTTCGGAAGGCGCCGTTACATTTTTGCCAGAAAATAACATTTCAGAAATTTCCTTTTCAAGGCGAATTGCAAAATCAAAATAATTTTTTAAGTAGGGATTAGAAAGTTCAGGATCTGTTGGCTTACGATACATATTTTCAGAAATAAGCTGATGCAAATCCTTCAGTCGTTCTAGTTTTGCAGCTCGCTCATCGTCCCGATTCCAGTGCGTCTGAATAAAGTTCCACTGGGCTTGATAATCTTGCATTAAATCTTCCGAAGCTTTTTGTGACCACAGTGGCACACCTTGCTCGATGGCGCGCAATAAATAAACTTGAAGTCGCCTTTGACTTTGCACTTGCTGAACAATGTTTTCTTCGCTCAGTTGGGACATATTTGATTTTCCCATGCGATACAAAGTTTCAGACAGCCAAACTCGGTCATGATTTAAATTATTTCTGCTCATTAGGTATTTAAGGCCTCGATCAGCTCTGTCCAGATAAGCCCTGGCTTCTTTTTCGTTACCTTGACGTGAATAAAGCGCTGCCAGACGAGCCGGTCGCTCAGCAAATTTCACTTCTTCAGACAAGTGTGCCGAATTTTCTAAGCCTACCAATGTTGTAATAGCTTTTAAATCTTCCCCTAGAACTTCTAATACAAAAGTTGATTCATATCTGGCTCGAGCCCACATCGCCGGGTATTTATCGGGTCCCAAGCTTAGGATATCTTCGTAAATTTCTAAGGCTTTGCTAAAATCTTGCATATCATAATATGTTTTTGCTTCCACCAACCTAGAGGCTTGGTAATAAACTGTTTCTTTGTGGATCTGCCGAAAACCCTGAATTTCGTTTAAGGCGCGGACATGCTCGCCGGCACTAGATAATTTTTCGATGTCCACGAGCTGCTTTTGTTGAAGTGCGTCTTTTGACAGCTCGCCCTGCTCTGGGCGAGTCGCGCAACCGCATAAGAAAATGAAAAATAAATTTTTGATTTTCATCGGTCGTCCTTTTTCCAATACGTGTTCATCTTTTCTAATCTTTTAATGTCTGAAATCTGAAACGAAAACTCGGGCAGCTTCAAAATTTCAACTTCACTTGGCAGACGCTTTTCTAAAGCCGCGTAATCTTTGACCCGCCTCTGATAATAAGATTTTAGACTCATATAAAGGCGATGCAACTCTTTCTCTTTGGCATCCAGGTCTTTAAAATCTTCTAAATCGTTAATCCATTCAGGAAAGGCCCGATTTAAGATGACCGTCTTAAGATGATATCCGCCCTTTTTAATTTCTTTGGCAAAATGTTCGGCCTCTTTTAGTTTAGCGCTATCAAAACTGGTCACTAGACAAAAATGACAAACAGGACTCACCAAAAGTCTGTGAAAATCCAAAGTTCTTTTTTCTAACTGCCCTTGCCATTTTTCAATGTGCACAAAAAAATCAGAAAGTTCCCGCACAAAATCAGAGCCTGTCATAAGCTCTAAAGCTTTTAAAACCTGACGAGTGCCAGAATAAATTAAATTCTGAATCACTCCACCCTTAGGCTGCCTGAACCATTTAGCAATGCCGTCACTAAAAAGGGCTGATATCTTTTGCGGAGCTTTTAAAAAATCCATGGCGTGCTTTGATGGTGGCGTGTCTAGAACAATCAAATCATAATCGCCAGATTCAAAGGCGGAATAAAGCTTTTCCAAGGCACTGAATTCCTGTGATCCGCTGAGCTGGGTGGTTAACTGCTGATAAAGTTTATTATTTAAAATTTTATTGGCGGCGTCTTCCTGGCGAGCGGCCCGTCGAACAAAGTCATCAAAAGTTTTTTTATGATCAATGGTCGAAGCATACAAAAGAACATCCTTTGGAAGGCCAGGAACTTTTGTAATTTCAGTTTTTCCTTCGATTCCCAAGGTCTGCGCCAAACGCTTTGAAGGATCAATTGTCAGAACTAAAACTTTTTTCCCACTTCGGGCGGCCATCAAAGCCATGGCGGAAGCCATTGTGGTTTTTCCAACTCCACCACTGCCTACACAGATAAATATTTTTGCCTTATCCCAGGATGAAATCATGTTTTGATCTCGTGACTTAAAATTTCAATCATTTTCCAAGGCTGATTTTCAGTGATAAAAGGTAAAATTGTCGTCTTAGTTTTTAATTTTTTTATTCGGTCTTTGGCTTCATCTTGGCGCTCAACGACGGCTTCGACGTATTCAGCAAACTCGCCAATCGAAGAATTTTCTTTTGCCAATTTTTTTAACTGCGGAGTTGTTAGATTAGTTTCAAGCATTTTATTAATGTAAATTTCGGGCTCGACTCCTAAAAAAGCATGCAGCTCTTCGTAAAGTTCTTCAGCCTCTTTCAGCGGAAGATCTTCTGGCAAAGTCACAATGTGATACTGACATATTTTCTGATCTTTTAAAATTTTATCGATGCCGCGATTTTGTTCCCCCATTGGACCAAAATTTATAGCTTGGGCCATCGCGGCCGGAGCCTTAATCAATGAAAGAAAGTGACCCGTAGCATAGGCATCAATCACTAAGCAGTCATATTCCATTTGGGGACCATGGTGCCTGGGACCGCTAGTAATTTTTCCAGTAATAGAGATTTCAGCCAAACCTGGCGCCACATTGATCAGACTTCGTGAGATCGGATTTTCAAAGAAAAGTTTATACAAACCTTCAATTTTTAATAGATGCCTTGCATATTCCTTCAGGCAGTCAGCCCCGCTCCAAAGGCTGATATCCAGATTTTTTTTCAGTGAAGTCGGATTAAAGCCCACCTCGTCCAAATCCAGAAAGTCCTTATAGAAGCTTTGATCTCCTAGCTCGACAAGAAGGACCCTTTTCCCTTCTAGAGACTTTTGAAAGGCCATCGCCAAGGCCACGATGGATTTCCCAACGCCGCCTTTGCCCGTGATAAAATGCAGTTCTTGAGCCATGACTTATCCTAGCAAAATCGTTCTTGCCTTTAAAGTTCAATTCCCCTAGTATTCTCGCGCTACGGCGCTGTGCGCATATCGTTCCCATTTCAAGGAGATCTATGAAATCCCAAGTCGAAAAAGGCCAAGGCCTGACCAGAAAACTTAACGTTGAAGTGCCTGCTGAGGCAGTTAAGAGTGCCTTTCATCGAGTTTTTGAAAGTATCCAACGAGATGTGGAAATCAAGGGCTTCCGAAAAGGCAAAGCTCCGATGGCAACGATTAAGACAATGTACGGCGACCGGGTCAAACAAGATGTCGTGCAAGAATTAATTCAAACTCATTATGGAAAAGCGTTGTCAGAACACAAAATGGAACCTTTGGGCTATCCTGATTTTGAATTCGATCAGCCAAAAGAAACAGCAGATTTTAAATTCACAGCCTCTTTTGATGTAAAACCAGAAGTAAAATTAAAAAAATATGAAGGCCTTGAAGTCGAAAAAGAAAAATTAGAAGTCGATGAAAAAAAAGTGTCTGAGGTTTTAGAAAATATCCGAACCTCGCGCGCAAGCTTTGAAGATGTTCTGATCGCACGACCTGCCCAAATGGGCGACACCGCCGTGGTTGATTTCGAAGGCTACATGAATGATAAGCCTTTGGAAAATGGCGCTGGCAAAAATCATAATTTGGAATTGGGCGCAAACCAATTTATCGCTGGCTTTGAAGAGGGCCTTGTCGGAATGAATATTGGCGAAAACCGCACTCTTAATCTAAAGTTTCCAGAGCCGTATCACGCTGCTGAGCTCGCTGGCCAACCAGTCCAGTTTAAGGTGACGATGGTTGGTTTAAAGAAAAAAGTTTTACCTGAATTAAATGATGAATTTGTTAAAACTTTGGGTGGCCCTACTTCACTAGAGGATTTGAAAAAAACAATCCACGAAGATATGTCAAAAACCGAAGAAAAAAGAATTCAAGATGCCTTTAAAAATAATTTGCTAAAAAAACTTGTTGATAACAATCCCGTTGAAGTTCCAGCTTCTTTGTTGAAAGAACAAAAAGAAAGTTTAATAGCCGATTTCAAAAAACGTATGTCTGAACAAGCCATGTCAGAAGCTGACTTCCAAAATTATGTGCAAAAATGGGACAAAGACTTTGAAAAAACAGCTTCTGAAATGATTCAGTCTAGCTTTTTAATTGATGAAATTGCTCGCAAACATGAGTTGGTTGCCAGCCGCGAAGATGTCGATCAAAAACTGACTGAGTATGCGAAGGAAACTGGTATTGAAGAAACTAAACTTCGTGAATTTTATAATAAGCCCGAATCAGCAAGTCGATTGGCTTACATGATCACCGAAGAAAAAGTCGTCGCTCATCTTTTAGCTTCAGCCAAGGTGAAAGAAGTTCCTAAGGGATCACTTCCTCTACAAGCGAACTAAAAAAAAGACCCGGCGTATGGGAATAGCGCCGGGCCTTACACACGGAGGATAAAACGGAGATTTTATCCAATTAATTTTAAAGCTAATGAATTCACTTGATTGGCTTGAGCCAATGTTGAAGTGCCGGCTTGCAATAAAATATTATTGCGAGTCATTTCAGAAGTCGCCATAGCAACATCAGTGTCTCTGATACGACTATTGGCAGCACTTAAATTTTCTTCACTGATCCCTAAGTTATCAACAGTCGATGTCAGTCGATTTTGAAGCGCACCAAATGTGGCTCTCATTCCGTTAACACTTGATTGGGCTGTATCAATTTGGACAAGCGCATCTTGAGCGCCTTCTTTAGTTGTGTAATCAAGTCCATCAAGTCCTAAATTACTTAATGTGACATTATTTTGAGAAGCATCAAATACGATTCGATTTTCTTCGGGCTTATCATAGATACCCACTTGAAAATCAAATTTTGGCGCATCTCCATTAAGAAGTTTTGTTGATCCCCAAGTTGTGACATTGGCGATACGATCGACTTCTGCTTTTAATTGTTGAACTTCTTTATCTAAAAATCCACGCTCTGTGGCACCGACAGTATCAGAAGCTGCTTGAATTCCCAACTCACGCAATCTTGTTGCGATATTGCTGATTTCATTTAATCCACCCTCTGCCACTTGAACCATCGAGATTCCATCGTTGGCATTTCGGGCTGCTTGTCGTGATGACCTAATTTGGCTCTTGAAATTTTCTGAAATCGCTAAGCCTGCAGCATCATCAGCTGACTTATTGATTCGGCTTCCGCTAGCTAATTGAGCCATGCTGCTAGACAGACTTCTTTGACTTTGGACCAGGTTTCGTTGTGCATTGATCGCTGCTAAATTTGTCGTGACTCTCATTCCCATATGTTCCCCGTACTTTCCCCGTTGTGTGATCCCGTCCTAGGCTTTGTGTTTGCAAGACCAAGACTCCGTTTGGCTTGCACCTATACTTACGGTACCAAACACAAAGTCTTTAACGGGACCAAGGCACAGAATTGTGACCAAAGGATTAATGCGAAAGTCGAGACGACGTAAAATGATTTTTTATTTTAAGGTGCAGTTATTATATTGCGAGAAGTATCGCTCACATACAGAGAATGGCGATTCGCAATCGGCTGGATCAGCTGATGTATATTGACTGTCTGGACACTCGCGCGCGGGCTGTTCCTGGACTAAAACCTGGAAGTCACCTTGACCAACGGCGGCCTGGTTCAGGACTAACGTGTAGTGAATCTTATTAAGACCTTTTTTAAACAAAGGTCTTTGGAACAAAGTCGAGATCCATAAATTTAAACTGGACGTAGTTCTAGACTGTACACTGTTATATAATTCAGTTTTTGATCGAATGGTGCCATCAGCTCGGGTTGCAACAAGGGTAACGTGGTCTGCATTCAAGCCTTTAGGCCCCATAAAGTAATCATAGGCTGAAGGCTCTAAAACAACATCTTGGCAGCTGTATCTGGCAGTTGTCCCAGCGGGACTTGCAGAACTTGCGGGGCAAAAAACGGTGACTCGCCCTGCAACCGGAACTGATTTCATAAGGGAACCGTGACTAAATCCTACAGCGAAAACTAAGGGCACAAGTGACGTCATGATCTATTCATCCCACAAGCCTTAGTGCAACAGCAAGAATTATTTGGAAAGAATCTGAAGCGTCTTCCAAGCCCTTAAGTAACTGTAGGCTTGGTAAGCTTGATAATCCGATTTAAAAAGTTTTTCCCGGGAGGTTAGATTTTCATCTTTTTTATTTCCCATATCTTTCCACCAGGCCATAGCTCCGTCGTCAGCAAGCTTTTTCTTGTCGGCTTTTTTCTCGCGGTCGCCTTTTAAGTGCCCTTGAATATCTTTTTCTCTGGGAGCTTTATTTTTAACGATAGCTTTTGAAAAGGCTTCGGGATCGACATCATCTATTTCAATATCTGGATTGATTCCTTCTGATTGAATAGAAACTCCGCTAGGTGTGTAGTATCTGGCTACTGTTAACTTAAGACCGCTTCCGTCTCCCAATCGAACAACAGATTGAACGCTGCCCTTACCAAAAGTTCTTTGTCCCATGATTAAGGCTCGCTTGTTGTCTTGCAAGGCTCCGGAAACAATCTCACTAGCGCTGGCTGAGTATTCATTCACTAAAATGATTACAGGGAAGTCAGTGTACTTACCTTTTCTTGTCGCCGAGGAGACTTCTTTATTTTTTGGATCACGGCCAATTGTGCTGACGATAACTCCGTCCTTTAAAAATAAATCACTGACTTTAATAGCCTGATCTAATAGACCGCCCGGATTTCTACGAAGATCAATCACCAGGCCGCCTACTTTTTTGTTTTTAGCAACGTGTGTTTCAAGGGCTTTTTCTAAGTCTTTTGCGGTGTTCTCGATAAAACTTGTGATTTTTATGTACGCGTAAGTGTCGTCAAGATCGGTGTATTTCACAGATTTAATTTTAACATTCCCGCGAATGATGGCGATATCGCGGGGCTGTTCTTCACTTTCACGGACAACTCTTAGTGTAACTTTACCGCCTTTTTTCCCGCGCATCAGTTGGGAACATTCAACTAGACTTAAACTTTTTGTGCTAATCCCATTGATGGCAATAATACGATCGCCGGCTTTAACGCCCGCTTCCCATGCTGGCGTGTCTTCAATCGGAGAAATGACGGTTAAGATATTGTTTTGCACAGAAATTTCAATGCCCAGGCCACCAAATTCCCCACTCGTCTCTGATTCAAAATCTTTAAACATTTCAGGCGGCATAAAATTGGTGTGTGGATCTAGTTCCTTTAGCATTCCCTTAATCGCACCATAAATAAGTTTTTTAGTATCAACTTCTTCAACGTAATATTGCTGAACTAAATTAAGGACCTTAGAAAAATTTTGAAGTTCACTGTACCTTTCTTCGGCATAGGCTTTAAACCCCGAGCTTAATGAGACAGCGACAAGCGCCACAAAAATTCCTAAAACAATGGCCGTCTTTTTCATAAAGATCCCTTCTTAATCCATTCCATCGGATCCTGCGGTTCCGAGAAATGTCGTACTTCAAAATAAACTCCTGCTTCGTTGTAAAACTTAGAGGCTCCAGTTTTTGCGAGCTTGTCATACTTACTGACGAATTGCCCTTCATGCACATCAATATCTGAAAGGGTCGAATAAACGGTGTAGTAGTGATCTCCATGATCAACAATCAGCGTGCTACCAAAACCGCCCATTTCGCCGACAAAGGCCACTTTTCCATCGAACACCGCTTGAATAGGCTGCGAATTTTTCGTTTGGATAAAAATTCCTTTGTGATTCTTATAATAGTTCGCACGCGAAGCTTGTACAATTCCGAAGCGTTGTTTCAGTAAACCTTTTGTGGGACCGTCCAGATTTCCCTTACCTTCTAAGAAGGAAGCTTGGGTTAAACTATCCAAAAGGCCAGTGTCTTCTAATTTTTGTGCTAATTGCGTGTCTCTTAGGTTTTTTAATTTTTCCAAGATACGGACTTTTTTCGATTTAATTTCATTCAATGCTGTTTTTCTGAAAGACTGCTCACTTATAAAGTCTTTTTCTCTGATGGCCAAATCTTTGGTTACTTTATTTAATCTTTCAAGCCTGGCTTGAAGTTTCACCTGACTTTTCTGGAATAAAACTTTCTGTGCAAAATATTGTTGGATCTTTCTTTTTTCATGGCCTGTCATTCTTGTAAAAATATAAAGATTTAAATCAGCTTCAGCCGGCCCTTCGCTGCCAGATAACAGATTTAGCCACCCGAATCCCTTAGCCTGTTGGAGCAGTCGAATATGACTGATCAGTTCGCGGCCTTTTCCTTGCAAGTTTGTTTGAAGCTCTTCAATTTGGTCTTTAAGGTCTGAAATAGAAACTTCCAGCAGCTGTCGTTCGTTTTCCAGGCTGGATTTTTCTTTTGAAATCTTTTTAATACGCTGATTAATCACAAAAAGATTTGAAAGAATTTGCCGCTGCTTTTTTTCGGTTTCGTTGATCAGATTTTTATGCTGCTCAAGCTTAACTTCTAATTGCTGAGCAGATTTTTGATTGATTTCTGCCTTTGCCCACGGACTTACGCAGACACTTATGAAAAGGCAGCATGAAATTAATGTTGAAATGCGAAACATTAATTCCTCTCAGCCGCGGCCCAGCCACTATTAATTTCACGCACGCAAAGATAGGAGGCAAAAATTCCAAGCCCTGTGGAAAACAAGATAAATGCGATGCCTTCAGTTGGATTGAACGACTGAATTCGTTGGGCCATGCTGGCCAGCAGTTCACTATTTGCCATAAAAGCTTTTATATTTTCCATAACTGCTAACGTAATTCCAAGCGCAACACTGCCTGTGGCAAAACCCAACAGCGTGCCCTTAATCACGAAAGGCTTTCGAATGGACCAAGATGTCGCGCCGACAAGTTCATACACTTCAATTTCGGGACGCTTCGAATTCACCCAGGCCCGAACGGCATTGGAAAACACGAAAACACTTGAGCAAATTAGGATAAGTGCAATCAACCAGAAAGCCTGCCGGATAAAACTAAAAAACTTTCCAAATTTTTCGACCCATAATTGGCCGTAGGAAACTTGATCGACATTGGGTTGAACTTTAATCAGGCTTGCAACGTTAGTAAAAATTTGCAAGGGATCAGCCAAAGTATTTTTTAAATCAAAAATAATTTGTAAGGTGAATGGCACTAGCGCTTGTACTTCTTTTTCATTTTCCACCTGTGGAAATAGACTGCCCATTTGATTTTTAAAATGAGCAAAGTTTTCTTCGGCGGTGATTTGCTTGACCTCTTGAACGGATGGCTGGGTCTTGATAAATGCAATCAGGCTTTGAAGCGCGGTGGCATCAGTTTCATCTTTAAGATAAACCGTCATCTGTAAATCTTTTCCCCATTCCATGAGAAAACTATTGAAGTTTTTTAATCCTAAAAAAAGTGTGGCGGTCATTATGTAACACGCACACAAAACCATTGAAGTTAATACTGTCAGTGAACGATTAGGTCCCATGGGATATAATCTCCCCATCGGTAATTTCAACTGTTCGTTTATTACGGCGCTTCACCATTTCGTGATCGTGGGTCGCAATAAAAACTGTTGTCCCTTGCGCACTGACACGCTCAAACAGATCGATGATTTCTTCAGTTAATCGCGGGTCTAAATTTCCGGTTGGCTCATCGGCAATCAAAATCCCTGGCTGATGAATGATCGCTCGTGCGATGGCGGTTCGTTGTTGCTCGCCCCCGGATAATAAATCAGGGCGGCGGTCGGCGTGATTTAAAAGCCCCACTTGATCCAAAACTTCTTGGACCCGTTTTTTTAAATTTTGTGGGCGATCACCCCGAAGTTGTAACGGAAGCGCTACGTTGTCGAAAACAGTTCGATCCTTTAAAAGTTTAAAATCTTGAAAGACCACACCAATGCGGCGCCTGAAGTACGGCAGATCCTTATTTTTTAACTGATTCAGATCCAGACCTGCAACATGTAAATTTCCCGACGACGGCAGATCAAAAGCGGAAATTAATTTGAACAGGCTTGTCTTGCCAGCGCCACTGGGGCCGGTCAGAAAAACGAATTCACCTTTTTCAATTTGCAGATCGATATTTTTAAGTGCGTGCACGGGCCCAGTATAAGTTTTGTAAACGTGTGAGAAATTGATCATCCTTTTATTGTAGGATGAGGGGGCGACCCGTGACTACTCGACCTGGAACTAAGTCTTTAAATAAATTCGCCGGAAAGCAGGCGCTCTACGACCAAAGTATGTTGGTTGCGCAAGGCCGATTGAATTACTTCAGCTTGTTCACGGGGAATGGGCTCTTTTAGGATTTCAACATAAGGCGTTTTAATGGTAGTTAGCACGGCGCCCTGACGAAAAACTCGACTGACCAAGTAAGGATTCTGAAATCCCCAGTCCTCGGTTTGGATATGATACTTTTGACCTTTAAAGTTAACGTCAGAATTAAAGCCTTTTTGCATGGACAAGAAATTATCATCACAAGGCGGCGGCCGGCAAGATTGCAGTTTGACTTTCTATTGATGCAAAGAGAGAAAGCAGTATGTTAAAAGAATTTAAAGCCTTCATTATGCGCGGAAATGTCCTGGACCTAGCTGTCGGAATTATTATTGGCGCAGCGTTCACAAAAATTGTGACTTCTTTTGTGGCGGACTTGCTAACACCGGTTCTTTCTTTGGCTTTGGGAAATATGGACTTTTCCAATTTCTTTATTGCGATGAATGGACAGAAGTACGAAACCTTGGCTGAAGCTAAAAAAGCTGGTGCCGCGACTGTGAATTTTGGTCTTTTCGCCAATGCTGTTTTAGATTTTTTGATTATTGGCTTTATTGTTTTTCTGCTGATTCGAGCTATTCAGAAAACAAAGCGCGAGGCGGCGCCCCTGCCGGCTTCGACCAAAGAATGCACCTTTTGTAAAACAGCGATTGCCGTGGCGGCAACCCGATGTCCGGCCTGCACAAGTTCACTTTAATTTTATTTTGAATTCGGTTTTTTGATTTTTTGTAGGGCCCACTTAGAGCTTGCTGCTAATAATAGCATGGGTGCTGAAATCGAAAAGCATATCAGCCAAAGCCCCGTGGACACTTGAACTGTCCCCTTCATGTTTTTGATTAGGATCCCAAAGTCGTTATTTGAAAAGAACGATAGGCACATAATAGCTATCAATAAAAAGATGACACCCGACGGTAAGGCGAGGGAAGCCAAAAATAACTGGCGTAACCCCTGCTTCCAATTTGGCGCTAGTATCGAAATTAAAAGTGGCGCGAATAAGCAGGCAAAGAAACAGACGTCCATAGCATTATCAAAAAAACTGCCAGTTCCTTTTAAAAACAAGCCAGTGAAATAAACAAAGCTTAAAATCCAAGTAAGAATAAGTATGCTTTGACTGCCGCGATTGTTTAGAAATTGATTTAGTTTCATCTTCTTATATTAGGTTCAGGCTTCTCTTTTCACAAGCAGCGGAGACTTTTCACGAGTTACTTGCCTCATAAAAAGACAATCCGCTAAGAATAGTTAATAGGTGTGCTAAGAAAACCAACTTTCCTGGTGTGCCTCAAGAATTAGGAAATGAGTAAGGTTCTGGCGCTAGTGAGAATTATAATGGTGATGCAATCCCAACTGCCGTGCAGCCAAGAGATTATGCGTCCGACAAAGCAGTCGAAGATTTTCCAACGAAGTTTCCCCACCCCAAGTTACAGGGGTTATATGATCAATCTGAAATTGAAACTTGGATCCGCAGCGAATTTCATCAGGGCTTTGATATTGGCAACACCCGTCTGCCTCTGCATAGAGTTTCCTTATAAGATGAACTGAAATATGAGGGCGGCGTATTTTAGAAGCGGAAGCAAGCGCGCTTTCCAATTGTAAATCTTTGGGCTCCGTAGCGGAGCCCGCTTTCGGGATATTTATCGACTCGGAATCAGTTTTTGGTTTGCTATTAAACCCAGAGCCTGACTGACTTTGGAAATTGTTAGAATTGTTAGTCTGAACTGAGCTCGCAGGTTTACCAAGTTTAGACTGATTAAGTTTTTTGGCCATCACAGAAATCACTTCAGCCCATGAACCGGTATGAGCAATATGGGAAAGCAGACTTTTTGCCTTTTTAAGCTCTTCGAATTCCTCTTTCGTAAAAGTGATTTCAAGGCGAACTGATTCGTCCTTCTGAGGCCGAACGATCTCCTGGCTCTTCAAAGGCAAATCAAATTCTTGAGCTAACAGCTGCTTAGTTGCAAAGCCATTGCAAGTCTCAAGTTTTTCTAAAATCTCATGTGTTCTGGTTTCAGAAACACTTCCACCCTTTTTAGCTTCTGAAGCCAGACACTTTTGCAGTTGGCAAGCTTGCGATAAGTTTAAAGCTCCTGATTTAAGGCGATCTGCAACTTCAGGTACTTTTTTTAAAAGTTTCGCGGCGTCGATTCGGCGAAGTGCCGACGGCTCGGAATAACCATATTTTTTGATCATCATTGTGTACATACTATCAAAACCCAGATCCGCATAAAGCTTACGTTCCATAATTTCTGAAATATGAGTTAAAACTAAGTGCATTATTTTTCGCTCGGTTTGAACCAAGTTTTCAGTTCTTAAAAGCAGATCCTTGTTTGAAATATTTTTCAAGTTCAAGTCTGAATTCCAATCTGAATTTATCGCAAATGATGTTGCTTGCATCCTATTCTCCTTTTTGGAAACTTGCAGGACGGTATCATGGATTTTAAGGTCTTAATTTCAGGTTTTTAATAATACAATTTGCATTTGAGACGGTTGGAAATTTGCTAGTTAAAAAGGTCGCAAATGCCCCCTGGTAAGTAAATAAAAATTAGACGAGGTTGGGTTCAAATATTTTATTATCTTTAAACAGAATACTAATTAGAGATGCAAAAACTCTTCGCAAGAAAATAATTTAAAAAGTTTGTAAATAACGCAGGAAATAACCGTAGCGGAGCCTTGAAAATTATCGCATAAGAAATTCAATTTTCGAAAGAGATTTTAATCCTCCGACGATTGAAAAAATTAATAGCCCGCTAATATTAAAATCCGATCAAAGTCGAGCCGGCAGACAAACTTATATTGTAAGCGTGACCGAAGGTCCTGTGTCTCATAAAAAGACAATCAAATTTTATCTTCTTAAAGGATAATAATGGGTATCAGATTTGCACCGAAATGATGCATCAGGGGAGATATCAAATGAGCGTGAATAAGAACACCAACATTAAGACAGTCGTTCGATTTGTTTACATCTTAGTCATCGCATTGACACTGGTTTACGCTACAGCTTATGCAGAACCCGCTGCGCCTGCAAATAAGCCCGCAGGAAATTCAACAGCTCCTGCCCCAGGTTATCAAATCCTCCCGCCGGGCGGCTATCCAATCTACACGGAAAGTCCGGAGCAAAGATGCAGCAAACTCAAAGACGAGCTCAAGACTGTCAGGAAAAAAGTTTCTGAAACTTGTGGCGAACCTAAAGAGTGCGCTAGAAAAATGAAAGCTTGTTTGGGCGCCCCTCAAACTTCGCAAGATGCGGCTGCCATTATGGCTCAAATTTTTGGCAAGTCTACCTCAGAGGTCCGTCAGAATTGCACTGATACGCCTTCAAGTTATGAATCGAAACGAAAGAGCTATCAGGATAAAATTGAATCTCTGGGGAAAGAAATTCGAAGTTTAGAAAAAGATGACGCTGATATTGATGAAAGATATCAAGAAAAAGTTGTTAAACTTCAAGAGGCTTTCGCCAAAGAGCAAAAAGATTTAGAAACTTTGCAAGAGGAAATTGACAGCAAAAATATGGAAGAGGAAAAAAATGCCCTGGATGAAGATCAAAAGGCAGCAGCGAATCTTTCAAAGCTTATGGAAGCAAAAATGCAGCTAAGGAATGAACTTAGCACTGCTACAGTGAAAGCCCAAAGCGCCATGATTGAAGCCAGCGAAGAAATTTCAAGAGGCGATTGTATTGCCCAAGTTAAGAAATTTAAAAAGGAAATGAAATCTGGTGAATCAACAAGAGCTAGCTCCGCTGGGGATTTGATAGGTAGCGGGAATAGTTTAAGAAAACAGCTTGAGACCCGGTTTAATGCTTGTATGGAAATCATGACATTGCGCCGAAAGGAAATTGGTCGTGAACTATCTGAGAAGGTTGCCGCTATTTCTTTTAAGATGGATGAAAACGCGCAGCAAATTCAGCAACTTGAAGATTATAATAAAAAGTCTGCCGAACAGCGTGAAAAACGCGCTCAGTTAATGGTGGATAAAAAACAGAAGGCGATCAAAGCATCTGTGCAAAAGACTCAGCAAATTCAAGGTCAGTTAGCCCAAGAAGGCGAACTAGCAAAAAAGAAACATGCATCCGTCCAAAAAGCTCAAGGAGAAGTAAACCAATTCCGGAATAAGGCTAATACTGACTTAATTAGCCTAGGTATTATGGATCCGGCCAAAGGCTCTAGCAGTGACACCGACACAAATAAGGATGTCGCTGCAGCATATGAACTTGGAACGCTTGAAAACGAGTATACCAAAACCGCGGAATGTTGCGCTGGCGAAAAAGCGGGGGCGGATCCTCTATGTGGCGGAGTGACGAAAGGCCTTAAACCAAAAGGGACCTACAAAAAAACAGGCGGCAATGAATAGTCAGCTGCACCCTAGCCAAAGGCCCAAAGACAGACCGTCCCATCGGCCTAGCCTTCACTCTTCAATCGTGACCTAAATCCCTAGATTTGTTACCCTACTGGAATGAAAAATAAAAAGCTTTGGGTAAAAATTGGCCTTTTTTCGTTCGCCTTTATTTTAGTTTCAATTCTGGGTGCCTTTATTACTTTCAAAAGTATTAAAGCCGGCCTTCCAGAAATGATCACGGTGAAGGATTATCATCCACTTTTAGTGAGCGAAGTGTTTGATCGAAATAATAAGAAAATTGGTGAGTTCTTCCGCGAGCGTCGCACCCTAGTTCCTTTTGAAAAAATTCCGAAGCAAGTTGTGCAAGCTTTCTTAGCAGCTGAGGACGGCGAGTTTTATACTCATGGTGGAATCAACTACATGGCGATTCTGAGAGCGACGATGGCAAATATTCGTGCAGGGCGAAGTGTTCAAGGCGGATCGACAATCACGCAACAGGTTGCAAAAACCTTAATGCTATCGCCTGAAAAAACTTTGTTGCGAAAAGCCCGGGAGGCTTTGCTTGCAGTTCAGATGGAAGAAAATTTATCCAAAGACGAGATCCTGTATTTATACTTAAATCAAATCTTCTTTGGTCAAGGGGCTTACGGCATTGAAAATGCGGCTCAGACCTATTTTAAAAAATCAGTCACGCAGCTTTCGATCGCTGAAGCAGCCTTACTAGCTGGTCTTCCGCAAGCTCCGTCAAAGTATTCGCCCACTAAAAATCCTTCAAGAGCCAAAGAACGACAGCGTTACGTTTTAACCCGCATGGGCGAAGTGGGATTTGTTACTAAGGAAGTCGCTGCAAAGTCCATGGAAGAACCGATTAAACTTTATTTGCGTGAAAATTATATCGACGTGGCTCCGTTCTATGTTGAAACCGTTCGTCAAATCTTAGTCCAACAACTGAGCGAAGAAGTCGTGCTCGATCAAGGAATTTCGGTTTATACCAGTCTTGATTTGCCAAAACAATTGGCAGCTCAAGAAGCGGTCATCAGGGGACTAAAAGATTTAGATAAGCGCCAAGGCTACCGAGGAGCTTTGCGAAATTTCACAGATAAAACAGAGGAAGAAAAACTTTTAGCTACTGAGAAAGAAAAATTATTAACCGCTTATTCCCCAGAAAGAATTCTTTTACCCACAGGTCAATTTGCTGAACTTAAAGAGCCGACGGCCAAAGCTAAGTCAGCCCTGCCCTTCTTTTTGAAAGTTTCGCAATCTGTGGAAGGAGTTGTTGAAAAAGTCGACGATGCCACGGGTTTAGTTTACGTCCGAATTCCTGACAGTGTCGGCATTATTGATATTGAAACGATGAAGTGGGCCCGCCACCCTGACACCAACAAACGTTATGACTTAGATACGATCGATAAGCCTTCTAAGGCCCTAAAAAATGGCGATGCTATTTTAGTCAAAATTAGCAGCGAAAAGTTTGTTGTTTCAAACCGTAATGAAAAAATTAAAAAAGCGGCCGGTTTAGATCTGTCTGGCTATGTCGGCCTTGAACTTGATCAAGAGCCTGTTGCTGAAAGTGCTTTGCTATCCGTCGATCAACAAACAGAAGACATCTTAGCGATGATTGGTGGTTATAAATTTATTCCTGGGAAAAGTGAATTTAATCACTCCTATCAAGCCGCTCGGCAAACCGGATCGTCGTTTAAAGCTATCGTTTATGCTTCTGCTTTAGATAAAAATTATACTCCGTCGACACCTATCATGGATGCGCCCGTGGTCTTTGAAGAAAATAAAGAAGCCAACGACGAAGGCCAAGAAGACCCAAAAGTTTGGAAGCCAAATAATCATGGAAAAAATTTCGGTGGTGAAATTATTTTTAGAAATGCTCTTGTTCAATCTTTAAATGTTCCTGCTGTCAAAGTGCTAGAAGATTTAGGTGTTCCTTGGGCGATTGATTATGCTCATCGCTTGGGAGTTTTTAATCCATTAAATCCAGATTTTACTTTGGTTTTAGGATCTAGCAGTGTGACCTTGTACGAAATGACAAAAGTTTTTTCGACTTTGGGACGACTGGGCAAAAAAATTCATCCCAATATTATTCAGAAAGTAGTCGATAAAGACGGAAAACAACTTCTTGAAAAAGTGTCGCTCGACATAAGATTTGAAAAGCAGACAAAGCCGATCGATGATGATTTCGCAGCTCGCAGAGAAGCTTTCCTTGCTAAGACTCCTGAAAACCCTGACCAAAAACCCGAAGACACAAAAAAGCCTGACCGAAATTTTTTCTTTTCTGATCCAGATCAGGTGATCCGGCCCCAAACGGCTTATGTTATGACAAGTTTGTTAAAAGGTGTGGTTGATGATGCCAATGGAACCGGTCAAAAAGCAAAGGCCTTGGGCCGCGAGGTCGCTGGAAAGACCGGAACGACGAATGGCTACTTTGACGCGTGGTTCATTGGGTACACCGCTCAGATTGCAACGGGCGTTTGGGTTGGATTTGATTCAGAAAAAAGTCTTGGCAAGGGTGAGGTCGGTGGACGGGCGGCTTTACCGATATGGGTCGAATATATGAAAGAAGCGCATGAAGGTCTTCCGCAGATGACAATTCCAATTCCCGGTGGTATCGTTTTCGCCAATATAGATAGCGAAACGGGCAAGCTAGCCTCCGCGACAACAAAGCATATTTTACGTCAAGCTTACGTCGAGGGGACAGAGCCCACCACTTCTTCCAACAAAGAAGAAGAGGCCACCGACTTTTACAAGCAGGACTTATCAGAATAAAAGAAATCCACCTTTGGGGTGTGAAACAAAATAATCTAAAAAACATCGAGGTCAAAATACCTGTCGGCCAGATGACTGTTGTCTGCGGCCCATCTGGCTCAGGAAAAAGTTCTTTGGCTTTTGAAACTTTATTTGCCGAAGGTCAAAGACGCTTTATCGAAAGCATGTCAAACTATGCTAGACAGTTTTTAAATAAAGCACCAAAGCCTGATATCGAAGGCATTACAAATATTCCACCTGCTATTTCTATCGAGCAAAAAAACACTGTAAAATCCAGTCGCTCCACTGTTGGAACAACAACCGAAGTGATTGATTATTTACGTCTTCTGTTTGAAAAAACTGCGACACCCTTTTGTCCGACTCATAAAACCGCTTGCGAAAAAGAGAGCGTCACGGAAGCCACAGATAAAGTTTTAAAATATTTCCAAGGTCAGCGCGGTTATTTAATGGTCGAAATTCCTGAAAAAGGGCGCCTGGCTGAAGGAAAAAAACTATTAGCTTTACTATTGCAAGACGCCTATTTAAGAATCTACCTGCCATCACCAGCGGCGAAAGCGACAAAAAAGAAAACTAAATCCATTGAAAAGTTTGATGAAAACCCGGCCCAAGTAATTACTGAAGAAACTTTTGGTGAAGTGATTGAAATTAGCACTCCACAGTTTATTAAAAAAGGCCTCCCAAAATCATCCTTTTTCCTTGTCATTGATCGCCTGTCCTTTTCAGAGGAAGAACATGGTCGCTTAGCTGATTCCATGGGGCAAGCGTACGAAGCTAGCATTAAATATAATTTGAGCAGTCCTGTTCGAAAAGCCGTTGTTATAACTTCTGAAGGTAAAAAACTATCACTCAGTGAAGAAGCCAGCTGTCCTGTTTGTACCTACACTCCTCCTCCGTTAACTTCGGGTTTATTTAGTTTTAATAATCCCCTAGGTGCATGTCCAACCTGTAAAGGTTTCGGAAATACATTAGATATCGATGAGAAAAAAGTAATTCCAAATCCGACCCTGACTTTGAATGAAGGTGCGATTCATCCTTTTACAATGCCAAGTTCTTCTTACGAAAAAAGGAAGATGATGGATTACTGTAAAAAAACTAAAATTCCTTTAAACGTCGCATGGGAAAAATTATCAAAAGCCCATCGGGACAGCCTTTGGAATGGCAGTAAAGAGTTTTTTGGCGTCAAAGGGCTTTTCGAATATCTTGAACAAATTAAATACAAGATGCATGTGCGAGTTTTTATCTCAAGATATCGCAGCCCTTCTCTTTGTTACACTTGCCATGGATCAAGGTTACGCCCCGAGGTCGAATTTATTCTGCTAAAGGGTAAAAATATTTCTTATCTTTCAAATTTAACGATCGAAGAGTTATGCCACTTTTTTAAAGTGATAGAACTTTCAGCTTATCAAGAAGAAATCGCAGGCGAAGTTTTAAAACAAATTCGCTCAAGGTTAGATTTCCTTATTCGCGTGGGCGTTCATTATTTATCTCTGAATCGCGAAACCAGAACTTTGTCGGGCGGCGAATATCAAAGATTGGTTTTAGCTAATCAACTTGGAATGGGTCTGTCCCAGGCTTTGTATGTGTTAGACGAGCCAACCGTGGGCTTACATCCCCGCGATAATGACCGACTGATTTCTATTCTTAAGGACCTGAAAGATTTAGGAAACACATTGGTTGTCGTTGAACATGACCATGACGTGATTCGTAGCAGTCAGAATATTATCGAGATGGGACCAGGCTCAGGATATTTAGGTGGCCATGTCGTCTACTCGGGTGCTACTGAAAAATTTTATGAAGCGACGCAATCTAATACCGCTAGCTACTTGCTGGGTTCAAAAAATTTAACACCAGCTCGTGAAGTTCGGCCGGTGGATCTAAAAACTTACAAATTTAAAATTGAACTTAAAGGGGCTCGTGGACACAATTTAAAAAACTTAGATGTCACGATCCCGATTCATCGTCTTGTTGCTGTCACTGGCGTCAGTGGCTCTGGCAAATCGACCTTGATCACAAAGACTTTGTATCCCGCACTAGCGCGAGCCCTATCGATCGAATTCTTGCCAAATCAAGAATATGATTCTTTGGACGGCGTTCAAAATATTAAAAATGTTCTGCTGGTGGATCAATCCCCGATCGGAAAATCAGCGCGCAGTTCACCCGTCACATATTTAAAAGCATTCGATGCCATTCGAACTATCATGTCTAGCGTCTTTGAATCAAAGGCCCGCGGTTATACGCCAGGAACCTTTAGCCTAAATGTTGATGGCGGAAGGTGCCCTGCTTGTCGTGGAACTGGATACGAAGAAATTGATATGCAGTTTATGGATAACGTCATCATTCCTTGTGATATTTGTGACAGTAAAAAATATCGCCCCGAAATTTTAGAGATTCAGTACAAAGGTAAAAACATCCACGAAATTTTATCCATGACCGTCGCGCAGGCCATGGACTTCTTTGTAGCCTATCCGCATGTTCGAAAACCGTTAAGCGTTTTAAAAGAAGTGGGTCTGGATTATTTAACTTTAGGGCAACCGGCTAATTCTTTGAGCGGCGGCGAATCGCAACGCTTAAAAATTGCTAAAGAACTGTCCCAGGTTTCGCAAAAATCCACCATGTATATTTTAGATGAGCCCACGACAGGTCTGCACTTTAAAGAAGTCGAACTTTTAATGCGAACCTTGAATAAGCTGATTGATGCTGGTGGAAGCGTCATCGTCGTCGAGCATAACCAGGATGTTGTCCGTGGAGCTGACTTTATTATCGATATGGGCCCCGAGGCGGGTCAAAAAGGCGGCCAAATTGTCGCCCAAGGTACGCCAGAGGACATCATGAAAAGCAAAAAAAGCCTGACGGGACAGTATCTAAAGCGCTACATTGAACGAACATGATTTCTGAACTTCGTCCTCTGTTAAAAGAAATGCGCCCGCATTTAAAAAAAGTCTATGTCGTCGCCATCACGGGCGTAATTTATTCCGTCGCCATGGCCCGCATGCTTTTAATTTTAAAGGATTTACAAGACAGCTTTGCAAAGGGCAGTACAAATCACGTTGCCGAAGTCAGCACCATTGCCATTTGTCTGGCCTTAATAGCTGCCGTCAGTCGATATTTTCATATTTTTTTAATGAACTTTATTTCAGAGCTTGTCGTGAACAGTCTGCGGGTCAAGCTGCAGAACAAGTTTATGCGTTTGAATTTGAGCTTTCACAGCAATTATGCCGCTGGTTCCGGCGGACTTTTAAGCCGAATTTTAAACGATATTAAAGTTATTCAAGATGGCCTGCGTATGGTGGCAGATTTTTTTCGTGAACCCTTGCTAGCTGTTTTACTCCTAGGAAATTTATTTTATCTGAACTGGCGACTGACCTTAGCTTTACTTATCTTAATGCCGCCTCTGCTTTATTTTTTACGGCAAATTTCACGAAGCCTTCGCAAATATGTAATCGGTGGCCAAGAGAATCTTGAAAAAATGACTTCCACTATTAAAGAAAGCCTTGATGGCGTTCGCATCATTCAGTCTTTTAATTTAGAAAATGTTTTAAGCCAAAAATTACAAAAGGAATCTGGCGATTATTTAGAAATTCGCCGCCGAATCCATGCTCGAGTTGAAATCATGGGACCTGTCACAGAGTTTGTGGCCACTTTTGTGATCTTAGGAATTTTCTTCTACTTCAGTAAAGAGGTTGCTGCTGGCACTATCACAACAGGCGCTGTTCTGGCTTATATTGCCTCGATGATGGCGATTAATCAGCCTGTTAAAAAATTACAAGAAAGCTACGTTCGGATTCAAGAAACCATCGTTGCAACAGATCGTGTTTTTGCGATCATAAACGAACCCTCAGAAGTCCCGGAAAGCACAAAAAATCTGCCCTTTCCAAAGGACTGGAAAACCATCACTTATAAAAATGTCTCGTTCTCTTATCATCACCTGGTCACCCTTAAAAATATTAGCTTTGAACTTCATCGCGGTGACCATGTTGCTTTTGTGGGTGAAAGCGGTTCCGGCAAATCCACGATCGTGAATTTACTGGAAAGATTTTACGATCCCGCTGAAGGTGAAATTCTCATCGACGGGGTTAATATTCGTGATATCGATCTAAAAGATCTTCGCAGAAACGTGGCCTTGGTTTCACAAGATGTTTTTCTGTTCAGTGATTCGATCGAAAGAAATATTCAAGCCGGAGATTTCAATCGTCCATTAAGTGACGTCGAGCCCGTGGCTAGATCGGCCAACGCTCATCAGTTTATTGTCACGTCAGGCAAGGGCTATAAGGGCTTAGTGGGAGACCGCGGAAATCTGCTTTCAGGTGGTGAAAAACAAAGGGTCAGCATTGCCCGCGCTTTCTTTAAGAACGCTCCTATTTTAATCCTTGATGAAGCCACCAGCGCTCTTGATTCAGCAAGTGAAGTCGAAGTACAGAATGGTCTGGATCTCTTAATGGAAGGCAGGACGGCCTTAGTGATTGCGCACCGGCTTTCCACGATTCAAGGAGCTGATCGTATTTTTGTCTTAAAAAAAGGTCAAATCGTTGAGACCGGGACTCATATTGAACTGCTAGCCCTTAAAGGCGAATACGCTAAGTTCTATGAACTTCAAAGATAAATAACCTGGACCAACGTCACCTAACGTATAAATAATCGACATAATTTCATTTGATCATAAAGTTTGTCTAAATTTTTGACGAATAGATTTTTGACAGTGCACCAGCGCTGATATCAAAAAGGAGCATAGAATGATCAATTGGGAAGAGTTTGAGCACATACATGTGATCAAAAAACTCAAGCAGGTCCTGAGTTCATGGTGGAACATCGATGTTGTATTTACTGATGAGCGTGGCCACCTGAAGGGCTTTGATACAGAAAAAATGGTATTCAACAATCCGGCCGTTGGCCAATTAGTGAACAAAGAAGTCTCGCAAGTGAATTTAGCTGAAATGGTTGTCAAATCTATCGACGATCTAAGGTCTTCGCAAAATAGATACACTCTTAAAAAATGGGATCTGGGTGGCTTTGACGTTGGTATTTTTCCAATCATGATCGAAAACGATTTTGTTGGAACAGTTGTGGCTTTAGGATTTTTTAAAGACGATACAGCTCAACAGCGCTTTCAAGAAATCCGTGAGCGCCTAGTTGCCATGGGCTGCAGCTTGGATAACGTTGAAAAATGCATGACCAAGATGAAGTATCTTGATGATCAAGACCGTCATCATTTCACTGAGCTTTGTGAACTTGTCGCTGGCGAGATTGTGACTTTACATCTGGAAATCACATCTCGTGAAACGCGCATCCAAGAACTTAATAAAGAGCTCGGAAATCGTTTCAAATATGACAATATGATCGGCAAATCAAAACCCATGCAGCAACTTTATGGGCTTTTGGATAAAATTAAAACCGCTGACACCACGGTCCTCATTCAAGGTGAAAACGGAACAGGTAAAGAATTAATCGCTAGATCGATCCATTACAATTCCAACCGTAAAGAACGACCTTTTGTGATTCAGAACTGTTCTGCGTTTAATGATAACTTATTAGAGTCAGAATTATTCGGACATATGAAGGGCTCTTTCACCGGCGCTGTGAAGGATAAAAAAGGTCTTTTTGAAATGGCTGACAAAGGCACTTTCTTTTTGGATGAAATTGGTGATACATCGCCAACGATGCAGGTCAAACTTCTGCGGGTTCTTCAAGAAGGAACTTTTATGCCGGTCGGTTCGACAGAGATGAGAAAAGTCGATGTCAGAATTATCGCAGCAACAAATAGAAATTTAAAAGAAATGGTTGAACAAGGCACATTCCGGGAAGATTTATACTATCGCCTGAATGTTATTAATATCCGTGTTCCTCCAATGCGCGAGCGAAAAGAAGATATCCCTTATTTAGTGGATTATTTCCTGGGTAAAACGCACGAACAAAACCCGACCATTGTTAAAAAGGTTTTAACAAAACGGGCCCTGGAAAAGCTTTATGACTATGCTTGGCCAGGAAACGTTCGAGAACTACAAAATGAAATTGAGCGCCTGGTTGTTCTTTCAACAGAAGATTCAAAGTTGATGGCAGAAAATCTATCTCCTAAGATTTTAGAAGCTGGTGAGAAAAGCAAGGTCCAAGGATCCCGTCTACAAGGTAAACTGAAAGACGCTTTGGAAGAGCTTGAACGCGAGATGATCCGCGAAGGCCTTCGCCGAACTGGATGGAACAAATCCAAGTTGGCAAAGGAACTTGGCATCAGCCGCGCGGGACTTATCATGAAGGTTGAAAAATACGGTCTTGATAAACGTAAACTGGCCCGCGGGTAAGATTTACCTAGTTGATCAAATAAAGGCACCCCTCACTGATGAAGTGGGGGGTTCTTTTTTGTGGTAGGCCGTCTAGAGTCCTATCCACTCTGTTGACATAGAAAACTTTCACAAGCTTTTTTCAAGTCTAAATTCAGTAGTTTGCGAGCCTCATTTTACTTTTAAAAAATCTTAAAATAAATTCTCAGATCCATAAAAAGCCGCCGGCACAAGCTTTGTATAAGAAGCTAAGTACGGGAGAGGTTCAACATGCGGGAAAATAGTCGGGGATCAGAGACATCGTTTCTTAGGCTGCAGCAATTAGTGAAAAGTCGCTATGGTAAGGGGTTTAAGCTAGTTCCGATGATGCAAGTTTCGGAAAAGCATATGACAATGGATTCATTCGTCTCGGGGGACGATTTGCATGTTCCAATCATTGTTAATCAAAATTACCTAGGTACAGCCGTGATTGATGAGGCCTTAAGCCTTTCATCAGAAGATAAATCTTCATTGGTTGAAACCGTAAAGCTTGTACTAGAACCCAGTCTTTATGGTCGTTGGTTAAAGCGTCGCGAACAGAACTTAAGTGAAGTCACTCAGTTGGATTTCGTTCCAGCTGATAACTTGGTGCTATTTAATGATCTTGAAAAAAGATATTTGGATGTTTCTCATCAAAGTGAAAATATTAATATTAAGCTGATTTCAAATTTGATTCATCTGCATGGAAAAAATGAGTTCTTTATCAAACGAGTGGCTTATCAAATTCACGAAATGTCCCATCGCTGGGCTTTTTTGCCTTTAAATGACCTCAATGAAATCAAAACCATCGACGACCTGCTGAATCTTGGGGCGGTTACGTTATTCGTCGACAATATCGAGAAGCTAGACAAAGAAAAACAGGAGCTGATCTTAAAATATCTTGAAAGCCCTAGATCTTCGTCTGAGCCTTTATTTATTACTGCGTCGCCACTACCTTTATTGGACCTGAAAGCCATCGAGAACTTAAGTCCAGCTCTTTTAGAAGAGATCACCTTCACATGCTTTGAAGTCGACCGTGCGCCCCTGTCTTTTATGGAATTAAAAGACATTTTGGAAATGATGTTTTTTGAAAACCCGCGCTCTTAGTTAAGTTGATTTTTAGGCCTCCATCTGTCAGCATTTTCAGATGGTACTTAGCGACAGTTTTCTTGAAGGATTTATTTCTAAAAATATCAAAGGGGATTTTAAAATCTTCCCCTTGGCCGGCGATGCCTCTAATCGCCGTTATTACCGCGTCGTGATGGATCAAACTTCATGGGTGCTGATGCGCTGGGAGAAGTTTGATCCCAATAATTACCCCTTTTTAAGCGTTCTCAATCATTTTAAAAATCATGGGGTTAAGGTTCCCAATGTTATCTCCTATGATGCTGACGATGGTCTAGTCTTGCTTGAGGATTTGGGCGATCTGACCTTAGAGCGAAAATTCTGGGAAAGCCAAACCCATGAGACTTCGATAGCTTTTTATAAAATGGCGATCGATGAGCTGATTAAAATTCATTACACCGCCACAGATCAAAAATCGGACTGCACTGCTTTTAAAATAAAATTCGACACGGAAAAATTTCTTTGGGAAATGAACTACGGCAAAGACAATCTTTTGCTGGGTGTATTAAATTTTAATCTATCGGGCCCCGCCGCTACAGGCTTACAAAAAATATTTACTGATATTTGTTCAAAGCTAGATCAAGAGCCAAAACGGATTGCACACAGGGATTATCATTCCAGAAACTTAATGATTAAATTTGATGATATGCGCGTTATTGATTTTCAGGATGCTCGCCTTGGTCCCATTCAATATGACTTGGTCAGCCTATTTAAAGATTCCTACGTTGATATGAATGATTCGATGGTTCAGACTTTACTAAAATACTATTTAGATCAGGCGCACAGGTATCAGAAAAACGATTTTTCGATGGATCATTTTAATTATATTTACGAACTTCAAAGTATTCAAAGGTGCTTCAAAGCCTGCGGAAGTTTTGCAAGCTTCTACCATCAGCGCGGCGATAAAAGATACTTAAAGTATTTGCCACCGACTTTAAAGCGCACTTTAAAGTCGTTAAATAATTTTCCAGAATATAAAGCGTTTGCGGATATGTTGATTGACTCGGGCGCCTTGGAAAAGAAATACGAAACTATATGAATGTCATGGTCCTTGCGGCTGGCCTTGGATCTCGCTTTCATCCACAAACATTAATAAAACCAAAACCGGCGTTGCCTTTTTTGAATGTGCCATTGGGTTTTTATTCTTTAGCCCTTTTAGAAAATACTCCGGTTGAAAAATTAGTGGTGAATACGTTTCATTTGCCGAAAGAAATTGTTCAGCTTTTTCAAAATGGAATCCTGCCAACCAGGAATTTAGATTTTTCCCACGAAGTGGGTGAAATACAAGGTAGTGGCGGGGGCCTTAAGCAAGCTCAGCGGTTTTTCAAAGGCCACCATGATTTAATTATGATGAATGGCGATGAAGTGATTCTGCCTCATCAACCTAAATTGATGGCCACTGCTCTTGCGCAGCATAAAGCTTCGAATGCTTTAGCGACGCTTTTTGTAATGGAACACCATGAAGTCGGACACAAATTCGGCGGCATCTGGGTGGATGATCAAGATCATATTCAAGGGATTGGAAAAGCGCGACCGGAGTCAGCAGTCAAAGGTTTCCATTTTATTGGGGTTTTTATATTTTCATCACGTATATTTGATTATTTAACCAGAGGTCCTTCCCATATTTTTACAGATGTTCTGCTTCCCGCCATCAAGCTAGGCGAAAAAGTGGATATCTTTAAAGCTAACGTCACCTGGTTTGAAACTGGAAATTTAACAGATTACCTAGCTGCAACCGCTGAATGCTTAGAGATTCTAAAATCTGATCGACCAGAAAGTGCTTTTTTAAAAAGAGTTATTTCTAAGCACAGTCCGCAATCAAAACTAGTTGGGAATACTTTTACCGCAAGTCCACTTCCAAAATCTTTTCATTGTGAAGGATTTTCGGTGATCGGCAGTCAAGTTGTCATAAAAGACAACACCGTTTTAAAAAACAGTGTTGTTGATTCCAATATGATCTTAGAAAAAGATTTTAGCGCCGAAAATAAATTACTTTTGAACGGCTGCTGGTGAACTTCCAATAAACGAATCCTGATGGTCTTTTAGTTGGTATCTTTTGGTCATCATATTAAAAATGCTGTCATTAGAAACGCCAATGGGGTCCCCGTGATAATCCTTGGTTAATCCTGAAGTGGCCGCTTTTGAATTGATTGAACTTAAGGTGGCCTGACCTGCACGACCTAATCCATCCATGCCATCAGCCCCAGCATCACCATTTGAAGGTGATTTGCCATAAGCTCCGCCGCCACCGCCCCCTTCAGAAAATCCAAAATTAGGCGTGGTCATTTTAAATTTATCTTCTGCTGCTTTATTTAGTTTAGAAACCTCTCCGGAAATTGAGGCGATTTGATCTTTCGATAGACCGGCGCCTGCCATGCCTTTGGCTGACATGACATCTTCGGGTCCAATCTTAAATCCATTGGGGCCGACTAATTTTTTTCCATCAAAAGTGATTGGTATTTTTTTACTCGCAAAATCTTTTGCGATGCTTGCAGCCGCTTTGTTAAAGCCGGAAGCATCAAATCCAGCCGCCCCAAAACCATCCGTACTACCGTTGTCAGTCGTTCGTGCATTGCCAAAAGCGTCGGTCGCAGCCATCGTCATTCCTGCCTGATTCGCTGTTTTTCCATGGGCGCCGGCTTGCATGCTTGCTAGTATTCCCATAGCAACCATTGTTATGCCAACAGGACATTTACTTTTGCAATGACTTCCGCAGCAAGCTTGAATCAAGGCTCGCCCGCCTGAATCTAATCCGGAGCTAATCATCTGGGCTTGTTGTTTCCCAGCTTCATTTTCCTTTTTTACTTGAGTGGCTGAATCATAAATCGAATTCTGCTTGGGTTGAACATTTGCACCCACCGCTTTTTGGCCGGAAAGCGCTGCTTGAATCGAAGGCCTTGCAAAGACTGAATTCGTAAACAAGAAAATCAGTAAAAATATCTTCATGGGTTCCACCTATCGGCCTAATAAATTTGTTTTTTCTTGAGTGTATCTATCTTTCACTTTTTCCCAGTTTGATTTTCCACCTTGAGATGAGACTTGATTCCTTAAAGAAGCTATTTCGCGTTCAGCAGAAATTTTCTGAGCCAAGGCCGGATTATAGGCCGCTGTTTTCTGACCACCACCGCCGCGCCCACCGAAGGCTCCGCCGCCACCGCCGCCGCCTTCGCCACCATAAATTGAAGTATTCATTTTATGAACCGTATCGTCGGCGCCACGACCATCATTGCTACCACCAGATCCACTGCCAAGAGCCGCACTGCCGCCCCCGCCGCCGATGGGTGGAGCTGCTCCGCCAGATCCCTCGCCGCCTGGAATCCTTGAATCTAAACCAGAACCGCCACCTAGGCCAGAGCCACCACCGGAAGTTGTTCCTGCACTTGGTTTTCCGTCCACTGTTTTTCCGAAACCACCGCTGCCGTCTCGTGAAAGATTTGTCGCCAATTCACAGCCCGGTGACCGGGGGTTTGCTTTACAAATACACTGCGGAGTATCTTTGGTTGCTTCGACGGTACACGGATCGACAGTTCCAGCCGTCACTGCCGCTTGAGATCCATTCGTCGCATTTTCGCAAGCATTTGCTTGTCGTCCTTGTTTTACCGCAGAAAGAATTCCTAACCCGGCTGCTGCTAATGTTCCTGCATAGCCTTTACACTCTGAACTTTTTGCTGCTACCGAATTTTTTGTTTGAGGCTCTAGTTCTTCTTCAGCAAGTTTAATCAGACTCTGTTGCATCGCAGATAGAGAAGCACACTGGGTCATCTTTTCATCGTATGAAATCCCTGGTCCTAGATTTTTTTTCGAAGCTTCTAAAGCGCCGACTGCTGAGCCACACGAATTATCGCAAAGAACTTTTTGAGCTCCACAGGCAACTGCAAATGCACTCATTCCCAATTGTGCAAGTTTCATCGCCTGACCCATTTTACTGCATGAATCAACAATCGAAAGCTGATTCATGCCCGCAAGAATTGTCTGAGTTCCCGCCACGATCTCTTGAACATGAGGACTGCACTTTTCTAAGCAGTTTCTTCCCGCCATTTGATTTTTATCAACACAAGCTTTTTGACTCGCTAAATATTTTTGACTAACTTTTTGAAATTCTCCTGCGACTTTTGGATTGCACTGATTCGCTAGGTTAGTAAATGCATCAGCTTCCTTTTTCCACTGTTCAGCAACTCCAAGACCTTTTCCTTCTTCAAGTTTCAAACATTTCAATCCATCAAAAGCAGCTACAGCAGCATCGGTATTTACTGGGACCGCAGGCGCAGCACTTGCTTCAGGGCTCGAAGAAGTGGATTCAGCTTTGGGTCCGGGAACTCCGATAGATTCTCTGGCAGCTCCGACTAAACCTTGCGCTTGGGCCTGAACTAAGAAAAAAAACAATGGCAAAGCCACTATAGTTTTTAAAACAATAGATGCGTTCATGAATTCCCCCACTCTAATAGTCTATCGTAATTTTGAAGGATTCTCTTGATCTTCCAAGCGCCAATCCCATTCTGAGACAAACCTTCGCGGGTTTATTTGCCTTTTAAAATTTTATCGAACAAATCCAACTCTGGAGGGTTTTTAATTCGACCTGTGGCGCCAGGTCCACCAATTGGCTGAGAAGTTGATTTCAAATAATCTTCCGATACGAGCTTAACGGAATAGCCACTGCGACCAGGGCCCACACAGTTCCCGCTAGTGGGTGAATCAGGCGGTGGCACCGTATCACATTGGGCAAAAACATCTCGGCTTAAGCTGTAATCAGAAAGTGATTTACTAACCCATGAAGTTAAAAGCGGCGCTACTTTTTTGCCGCCTTGACTCGGATTCGGTGGCACCACGATATAAGTTAACTTATTGCTGATTTCCAAGCGATTTGTTTGCAATGAAGCTTCACGGACGACTTCCATCTGATCTTTGATGGAAAAAGATTCTAAACTTGAATCCCCGACGCGTGAACCAAGATCGGATCTTGGAAGAAAATCATATCCGGACCTCTTTACAAGAAATCCATCACGAATTCGTTTAAAATAAAGATTAAAATAATCCGGTTCGATGGAATAATAAGTGATGTCGAAAAGATCTGGCGCGATCGCAATAGTTTCAAGACGGCGCATCGGATTTTTTCCGCGAATCTTATCGTCCCAAGCTAGGATATCACCATGCTTGGTATCTTTAAAATCTAAGCCGACGTCGTTCCAGTGAGTAAAATTCGGTGCATCCGCATTGTCAGGATTTTGATCATAACCAGCTGCTGTATTATTGTTTTCGGTATAGGCTCCCACGCGAAATAATTTATCTAACCCGTAAATCGCTTTTCCCCACTGACCTAAGGTCAGGCGACTTTTTAAGCCGAATTTATCACCAGGATATTTGCTGTAATTGGCAAAGCGGCGGACATCTGAATTGGCGGGGCCTAGCGAAGCAAAATCTTCTACTCTTGGTGGTAAAAGATTATCCGCACGATGTCCTTCAGAATCAACTGACCTGGGACTTGTCACCGGCCACGAATCGCCATACCAGGGTCCAATTTTTCCGCCAAAAGGTTTTGCAAAAGCTCGTGCTTTTAATGTCACCCCACCCAAGGGGGCAAACGGAATCTTTGGTGTCGTCTTAGCTGCGATTCCGACGTAAGACATGCACCAAGGGTTTTTTTCATAACCTAGAGAGTAGTTAAAAGGGGCCGGAGGATAATTCGAAACGTAGGGCTTAACTAATTGGACGCCTTTATCTAATGGACCACTTCCTCCCTTATACGAATATGGAAACCCACCATTTTCTGGATCATCAAAAGTTCGTACAACAGTTTTAATTTGTGTTTGGTTGATGCACGACGTGTCCGTGTAAGTAAAGCCGGGATAAATCTTTACTTCGCTTAAAAATTTAGGGGGTGAATAAGTGTCGGTCCCATTGCTGTTACATTCATCGCTGCCCAAAGCATTAAAAATTTCAACATCAGAACTTCGATTGAATCCCTCCTTGTTGGGGCCTGTCATATTGCGTTCTAGCGTTTCGATCATCCCGTCTTTACCGCTTTCGCCGTCCAAATCAAAAAAATCATTCTTACTTTCACTTAGACCGCGAGCCAAGTGGCGCATCAATAACTTTTTTTCAGCTTGGTCTTTAGAAAAAGCCAATACAAATTTTCCAAGCATTACATAGTTCATTGGACCAAAGGATTCGCATTGTCTATTCATCGAAGTTAAAAACGCTTGAGCCATTGACCTAAGAACTTGAGATGAACCAATAAAGGGAGCGTAAACTCTGGGTGCTTGGAAAATCGGAATTGTCCTGCCGTTCTCAGACTCCCTACACGTATTTTCATTTGAAGGCATAGGACGGAAAGGCACATAGGTGATACAAAACGCGGGCGAATCATAGAAGAATTTATACTGATTGTTAGGTGAAACAGCTTCCGCGCTGCAATCGGCCTCTTTGCAAATTTCAATTTTAGGTTTGTTAAAAGGATGAACGCTAAAATTCCCCGCGGTGCCTAACTCACGGTAACGCCAAGTTAAAAGTTTCCAGCTTTGCCGAACTTGGTAATTGATATGCCCAATCGCGTTTAAGCTTTCGCCTTGCTTCATCGCGCCGTAATAAGCAGCTAAGTCCACCGAGTTTTGTAAATTTATTTTATGATGAATTAAAAGACCAACATTAATAATCATCGCGAAAAAAAGAAAGAGCAGTTGAAAAATCAAAGCCACAAAAATTGCGACTTGGCCTTTTTCATTCAATTTTTTCTTGCGCATCATAGTTGTTTTTCCCAGTCATAACTATACTCGACTCGGGCCTCTTTGACTTCCAATAAAGTCTCACTCAGACTTTGATCAGAACATCCCTTCAGGAGACTCGACGATGGTCCGGAATTTTTGTATCTCTACATTGATTTTTATTCAGGTGACGACACCTCTTTTATCTTCGGCTCAGATGAAAAGCACGCCGCTGGCATCACCTCCGGCGAAAGTTTCGACCCATTCTGCTCCTCGTAAATCAACTAATCCCAATACTTTATTTGAAGGCTATTCGAAAATTATCTTAAATGGCTTGCACGTCGGCTATACGGTTTTACGTTATGAATTTGATCCCAAGAAAAAACAATTTCAAGCCACCTATTTGGTTAAAACCGAAGAGCAGGGCGGAAATATTCTAGAAAGCCTTAAGGCCGTGGCCGATCAAGATTTAAAGCCGGTTTCCTACCAATATGTCTCATTGATCGATAAAAAACCAAAGACCATTGAAGCGACTTTCAAAGGTCAAAAAATGACCGGCATTATGAAAGAAGGAAAAACCAGCAAAAAATTAATTTCAGATCTACCGAAAGGCACTGGCCTTGCTATTTTTCTGTACTACCTTATTTTGCGAAGTCCTGAAGGCTTAAAAACTGAAACCAAGTATAATTACAAAGCACTGGCCGAAGAAGACGCCAAGGTTTACGACGGCGTTGCAATTATTGGAAAAGAAGAAAAGTTTAATGGCATCAAAGCCTATAAAGCTTCTAATACCTTTAAAGAAGTTAATTACACCTTTTACCTGACAGAAACCGGCGAAGCCTTGATGACCGATACCCCAGCCGCGAATATAAAAACAATTCTTGTGGCCAGCCCCCAAGAAGCCGTCGCAAAATTTAATGTTCCAACCGCGATCTTAACTAATTTATTTGGCGATGTTCCAAGTGGTACTGCAAATGCTGTTACAAAAACTTTAAATGCAGAAATTCGCCAAATTAAAAACCCCCCGCCGACAAAACGGGAAGGCATTCCGCCCGATCCAAAAATTATGATCAAAGGCAGTCCTGATTCAAATGTTGATAACAAGGATCCCCAGGGTGAATAAAACAATTGGGCAGCTTCTTTTTATTGGAGTTTCCGGCGAAAGTTTAACCGCTGATGAAAAAACTTTTATTGTCGAAAATAATATCGGTGGAATTGTTTTATTTAGCCGCAATCTGAAAGAGCCAAAGCAGATTCACGCGCTTTGTACCGAGATTCAAAGCTTACGACATCGCATGATCGACAAAGCTCCGTTATTTATCGGTGTTGATATGGAGGGCGGCCGAGTCATGCGCTTAAAAGCGCCCTTCACTCCTTGGCCAGCGCTTAAAAAATTAGGCGATTTAGATAATTCGTCTGTCACTTATCATTTTTCACATCGCATGGGCTTAGAATTAAAAGCTGTTGGCTTTAATTTGGATTTTGCTCCCAGCGTGGATATCTTAACCAATCCTAAAAACACGGTGATCGGCGACCGCGCCCTAAGCAGTGATGTAAAAATGGTTGATAAGCATGCTTCGGCCCTGGTTCGTGGATATATTAAAGCCGGTATCATCACTTGCGCTAAACATTTTCCAGGTCACGGCAACACAATGCTGGACAGTCATCTTGCACTTCCCATAGAAGAGACCGACTTAAAGCAATTGCAAGAGCGCGAAATGATTCCTTTCAAAAAAGTCATTAAGTCCCGAGTCGACATGTTGATGATGGCGCATATTTTATTCCCGAATATTGATCCTTCAGGTCCCGTGACCTTTTCAGAAAAATTTATTAAGCAAATTGTGCGTGAAGATTTAAGATACAAAGGTATCGTCATTTCAGATGATCTGGATATGAAAGCCATGACCAATAAATGGAGCCGCGAAGAAATTCCAGTGAAGGCCCTGCAAGCTGGAATCGAAATTTTATTGTATTGTAACGAGCCTGATTCGCCAGTGATTGCACTTGAATCCGTCATGGCGGCGGTCGCACAAGGGCAACTGGATAAAAATTATTTAGAATCTTTAAAGCAAAAAGTTTTAGCTTTAAAAAAAGAAAAGCTGACCGATCCAGATCCGATGGTGTTCAGCGATGCGATCAAATTTATTGGTCATCCTGACCATTTGAAATTGGCCGCGGCTTTACAAGAAGGCCAAGTCCCTGCTGGGCTTTTACCTGAATAAGCTTTGAACACCTTTGAAAGTTTTTCCTAAAAACGGCGCTTCCTGCGCCCGAAGTTCACTCTAACTAGCTAAGATCGCTTAAAATTCGGCCCGGGATTTGTATCTGTTCTGACCGGGAGAATATATGGAAAAATTTAAGCTGACTCAAGATTCTAACGGTCACTATAAAGCCGAATTTAAAACAGAAGTAAAATCTTCGACTTACAGAGATTTTAATTACGAACTTTGGAAGCAACTTCAGGATGAACTTTATCCCGATAATTCAGGTCGCTTTTTAGCAACCAGTATTTTTATTCACGGACTTTTTGTGTTGATCGCTTTCGCAGCTTCCTTACAAATGTTTGAAGATAAAAAAAATGAACCTGTAGAAATTGAATTTCTAAATTCAGGTTCTGTCGCTGCATTAAGCCCAACACCAACTTCAACATCCCCATCTGAAATGTCGCAACCAGCAGAACCTCAAGTGGCCCAACCCGTTGTCGCCGCGGCACCGATCAAAGCTGAAAAAGAAGAAGTTGTAATGCCAGTGAAAGCTGTTGTCGCTCCTCCGGCTCCCGCGCCTGCTCCAGTGACTGCCGCTGTCCCTTTGAAATCAGCTCCACCAGAAGCAAAAGCTAAAACTTCGCCTCCGAAGGCAGCTCTTGCAAAAGTTCAAACTTATCAAACAGAATCGCCAGTTTCCCTGCCTGATAGCGTTGATGATATTCAAGAGCCCCAGTTAGCTGAATCAAAATCAGCTCCGATCAATCCGAATGATATCAACGACGATGACTTAAAAAAAGATTTCGCAAAAGTTGATCATAACGAAAAGATACAAGTTTTAGCCTTAGCCAAAGATTTAGAAGATCAGAATAAAGAGGCCCTTTCAGAAACAGAAAAAGTGGCCCAGAAAATGGCCAAACAAAATGAAATGGAAGGCGAAAAAATTGCGGCCTTCAATGCGTCTCAACGGGCGCGAGATGCTCAAGCTATTGCAGCCGCAGAATCTAGCGAACGAGCGGCTTCAGCAAAGGCGGCGCAAGAAGCTAAAGAAGCTCGCGCGGCCCAAGCCGCAAAAGCCGCAGCCCAAGCTTCGCAAGCTGCCGCTAAAGAAAAAGCCGACAAAGAACTGGCCGGTAACGGCAATGGTTCTGAAGGCGCTGCAAGTGGAACCCCAACAGGTATTCGAGATGCTCAGGATCTTAGACAAAGACCCGGAAATCCACTTCCGCAGTATGAACAAAACGAGCGACTTTTGAACCATCAAGGAAAAGTTGTGTTCTTGGCTTACGTAACACCAGAAGGAATTCCAACCCAGTTTAAACTTTCTGATTCGACAGGTTTTAAAAATTTAGACGCGAAAACTTTAAAGGCCTTAAAACAGTGGCGCTTTTATCCAGGCCAAGAAGGCTGGGTTGAAATGGCTTTTAACTGGAGTTTAAAAGGTGGAGTTCAAGAAATGCCTGCTTTGCTAAAGCGAAGCGCAAAGTAAAAACCAAATGAAATATTCTATTCAACGAAAAAAAAACCCGGTCACAGCCGGGTTTTTTTATGATCAGATGATAAATTTTAAAATTATTTATCGCCGAACAGGGTCTTAGCAGATTTGCTGGTGCCTTTGTTTTTCAAAGCAGCTTTTCTTTTGTGCCCACTTGTTGATTTTTTTCTTTTTCGGATATGCTCAGTTTTCGACGTTTTAGATGCCATGTGGCCCCCTGTTCAAGAAGTCTTAGCTATCAAAATTTAATACCTAAGTCAATCGAGTGCCTTTCATTGGCATTTCGAGGTAGCTCGCTAAAAAAGGCATAATTGATAGAAAATCGGGGCAAATCCAGGCCCAAACCTAAGGAGGCCGACTTTTTCTCGGTAAAAGTGTCGTCCTGATAGCCCACGCGGCCGACAATCCAGCGATTATAATAATTTTCGAAGCCCAACATACCCGTCATTTTACTGAAATTATTATTAGGTGCCGACACAGCGTCCAAGCGAACCCGCATCGACGGTCGATAAAGCCAATTGGCGCCAAGACCTATTTTTTGTGTCAACCGATACTCTAAAGGCATTTCTTCACGCGCGGCGATCATATCATAGGCAACGACTGCAAAACCCAAGTTTGGGCGTGGATTATAAAGTAACCCCATATCAACATTGGGCTGCTTATAAAGATCATTTTTATCGGTCACTTGGTAAAGGTGGCCCGTCACTCCAAAAGCTAAATTCTTAGCCATGTTTTCTGCCAAAGTGAGTCGCATATCATGCATGACTGCATCCAGAGCAGAATTCAAATTTCTTTGCACGTAACCGAAAGAGCCCGGAAAAATAAGCTCCCGGCTATTTTCAGAAAGAGCAATGGCCAACTCATCTTTGGCTCGCGAAATAAGAATTTGCCGATTGGGTTGATGGACTAAAGTCGCTGGATTGAGGAAACTTGCTTCCCCGATATCTGTTGCAGCGCGACCGGAACCTGCAGTCGCACTTGTCACCGAAGAATTATAAATTTGGGCCAACGCGCTACTTGAGATAAAGTAAGTTATAATAAAAGCGACCAGGAGTTTCATGCGTTACCTCGTTTTTTGCTTTTCTATTTTTTTATGTTACCAGAGCTTTTCGGCGCAATTCAACTATAAGGTCGAATGCCAGAATCCCGAAGACTGCCCTGACTGGTTTGCAACCCTTGTCCACCCCCAGGGTGTATGTTCAAGTTCATTGATTGGTTCCGATCTGATCGCCACGAATTTACACTGTCTGCCGGACGACTTAGCGCAGGTTGGTGCTAATTGTAATGGTCGTTTAGAGTTTATTTTTCCATCCAGTGCCGGTAAAAGCGAAGAACGGGTTGAGTGTGACCGGGTGCTGTATTTATCTCCGCCTTTGGGCGCGGACACCCTGAAACCAGATTATGCTTTCATTAAGCTAAAAACATCGCCGCAAAGACAGCCGCTTGAAATTTCACAACAGGGTTTTCCCGATGAATCGAAGGTGACAATTTATAAAATGGATCCCGATCCTGAGGGCAGTCATGGCGTTGTACGTCGGATTCAATGCCAAGCAATTCAAAATTCGATCATCAATCCCTATTTTACGTCAAACACATCCCCCTTAGTTTTACTCACCAATTGTCCCATCGTTAAGGGCAACTCAGGCTCGCCTCTGATTTTAGCGGATGGCCAAGCCCATGGTGTTGTCAGTGCCACTGTTGAAATGCCAATGACAAAAGCCTTACATGACCGCATTGGCTCAAATCCAAAATTAAGTTTTGGGTTCGGATCTAATTTTTCGTGCTTAACAAATCCCGATCTTGGTTTTTTTATGAAAAAAGCCTCGGACTGTGAAGTTGCCATTGATCCGATCAACCAACAAAAAAGGGCTGATGCATTGATTCAAAAAATTATCGATAAAGCCCTTAAAGAATTGCAGGAAAAGGTCAATGGAGGAGCCCAAAAAGCACTCCTCGCTGGAAAACCCTTACTAATGTGGCAAGCTGTTGACAAAAAAATATCTGCCGATAAATCAAAATCAAATCAGCTTCTAAAAGTGACTTTTACACCGCAATGCTTACTGCCAAAAACGCCTGACTTAAAACCATTTGAAAGTAAGCTTTCTAAAAAATTAGTTTCAATTCCACAAGAGATTCCAGAATATTTAGTTTCGGAAAAATTAGATGAATATTTACGTTATGCTGTTCAGCTGCAGGAAACAAAAAGG
>JAYTOY010000022.1:0-53548 GCA_043747555.1 Pseudobdellovibrionaceae bacterium
GCATTAAATTAGGTTTAAATACGAGTTAGGTCCGAGATTATAGCTGGTTGGGGTGTGCATTCTACTTTATTGCGCACATTTGTGTGGGGGAGTTTCTAACTTTTAAAGTATTTTTTCCGCCAAAGACAAAACTGTTTTAGCCTCTATTGCAAGCATACACCGGTGGGTCTTCAGCGGGCACTGGTTATGCCCGTGAGGACCGCAAGGCCGACAAGCTAAATCAGAGAACTGAACAAGATAAGCGCGAT
Source organism: Pseudobdellovibrionaceae bacterium (assembly GCA_043747555.1). Taxonomy (GTDB): domain Bacteria; phylum Bdellovibrionota; class Bdellovibrionia; order Bdellovibrionales; family Bdellovibrionaceae; genus JAYWDA01. Next base: position 249 of record JAYTOY010000022.1, read on the forward strand.
CGCTCCAAGGTCTAAAGCCAAATTCAATCACCGTGGGTCCGAAAATGCTAATTAATGGCGTTTCCGCACAAGTTGCTAAATGCATCGAAGCGCTGTCATTGCCAATCACTAAGGCGGCATGCGCTAACATCATTGCTGATTCATAAATTGTGGTCTGACCAGCAAGCATATAGGAGCCTGGTGCAAGGGCAGAAACATCTTCGCAAAGCCTGACTTCATTAGGTGCACCCATTAAAAAAACTTCGTAATTTTTTTCAAGCAAACCTTTTGCCGTTTGGCCAAAGCCATCAATAGTCCACCGTTTGGTGGCCCAAACACTGCCTGGGAAAATGAGTACCCAAGGTTTATCACGCTTGGCACTTAAGCCTCGACGTTCTAAAAATCGAGCCCAGGTGGACTTATCCTCTAAAATTTGATTTTTTAGAGTCATAGATGACCAAGCTGGTGGCGCCGATAGAAGTGATCTTGAAATTTTGTAAGGTGCCGCAGAATCTTTGTAATCTTTAATTAATTTTTTAAGTTCGCTATCGACATTTTGTAGCAAACTTTGCTGGCGTATAGCATCTGGCAAAGTGAGGTCCTTTTTCACGCGGTCGCTGAAAAAAAAATGATTCCACCAGCTGGAAAAGCCCACTTTTTTCTGAGCCTTTAGTTTTGAAATAAAAAAGTGGGTCCGAATCGATTCATGAGGAACATAAACTGTCTCTAAATCCATTTTGTTCAACTGAAGAGCGACTTTATGGTAGCTCTTTTTATCCCCTTTATGAATTTCAAAAATTTGGTCAATCAGTTTTGTTTTTAAAAAAAGTTCACCGTACCCATGACGACAAACTAAGACCAACGGATGAGGACTAAGTTCTTTGATTCGCTTTAAAAGTGGAACACTTAAAAGGAGATCTCCGAGAAAGGCTGTTTGGATAACGACGTTTGTAGCCAAAACTGAATTCCCTTTTCTACTCCAGAAATAATTTCTTGAAAATTAACTTGATCGTAACACATCACCGATTTTTGACAAGATCTCTTCCAACAGGGCGCGCAGTCGGCCTTTGACAGAATTTTAATTCCACGCTCATACAAATCAATTTCCTGAGCACAAGTAGGTCCAAACCAAGCTACCACCCATTTTTTCTGGGAAATGGCCATATGCATTCCAAGGCTATCGCCGGTGATAACAACATCACAGGCCGTTACGCTGATCAGTCCATCGCGCAGGCCTGACTGACTATCAGAAATAATCACTGATAATCCATCAGCGATCTCTTTGTTTCGCTGCGTGTCCTCGGGGCCGCCTAACAAAACCACCTGGACATCATCCCTTGCCATCAAGGCACGACAGATTTTTTTATGAAAATCAATGGTCAGCTTTTTATAGGGAATCACAGGACTGCAGCCCGTATTGATACCGATCACCCACTTTTTCTGACCTTCGCTCCATTTTTTCGCCCGCGTTTGACTTAGCTTTTTTTCGTCTTGTGATAGTTTAAGATTGTATTCTTGACGTTGGTAATCAAGCTCCAGGGCTTCGCTCAGTAATTGTGTTTCTGGCTTTTGATTCACAAAAAACTTTTCAAAATTATCCAAACCCAAGTTCCAAAGTTCTTCAGCGGCTGGGGTTGCTGGCAGAATTACGCCATTTTTTGAATTAAATCCAAGAACACTTTTTATTTTCAAAGATTGGGCAAGGCCAGATGCCTTCAGCGATTTATCAATCACATAGCCAAATGAGAATTCAAAAGACTGAAGACTTAAGAGTCCTTCATGATCGGCGCTAATGACCCTATCAATATCTGGATTTTTTTCTAACAAAGGCATCGCTGGCTTTTCAGTCAGCCATAAAATCTTAGCTGTGGGATGTTTTCGTTTCAGGCTTGCGAGCAGACTGGTGCTTCTAACAACCGCTCCTAAAGCTCCCAGATGAATAATTAGAATTGATTCTTCAAACTTGTCAAAGGAAGGACATGCGGTTGTGCAAGTCGCATTCTTGGAGCAAGGTTTATAACCATTAAAATATCTGCAATTAGGGACCGGCATCCTTCAATCTTAACATGGCCGATTAATTTCCGGGTGTGTAGGATTCGATTTCAGAGACCAAAGTCCCAATCTTGATTTTACATTCTATGCGAAGGACTAGCTTCCGATCGTCGTCTGAAAGCCAAATAAAAATATCCCCGACTGGCTTAAAGACACCTTTAACAGTAAATTCGGGTTTTATCACGATGGATTTAAATTCTCCGGCGCTTGTGTTTAAAACTTCTTTGCGGACAGCTGTGCCTTTGAAAACGATATTACTTTCGTCATCCGCAACACGAAAAGAATATGTTTTTCCAAGATCCCATTTAAAAACCCGCATGTAAAAAAGCGCACTGAAGACATTCTGCGAATATGGCAAAATATCCCACTGCTGTTTTTTTTCTTCTGCACCATTTTTTTCAGTGACCTTTTTTTCCCAATAGGTAGCTTTGAGTTTATCAAAATCAAAATGGGATCTGGCCTCACGCAATTGGCCGGTCTCTTTCACATGCATTGTAAAAACCCGCGGAATTAAAAGATCATAGTCCATTAAAGTTAAAATACGATCATCTACATTATAAAATGAATTAAAGACACTCGCTGTTCTAACTTCGTTCACAAAGGAATAAGATTTGCGACCGTTGACTTCAACAAATGGGTCGATTTTTAAGGTGATGGTTCCAGCGTGGACTTTAAAATACTTCACGTGATGGACCACGGACTCGCCCACTTGAAATGGATTTTTAAGCGGACGGCGTCCTTCGAATCCTTCATCGTCTTCTAGATCAGGCTCACGCCTGAGGGGGCCTGTAGGTTCTATAACTTTACTTTTTTTTATTTTTTGAGAGTTCTTGGTCTTAGCGAAAGCAGGAACCGCTTTTTTGATAACTTCAGGTGCAGAAACTGGCGCTGAGGGTCGGTCGACGGGTGTTGTAATCTTCACAACAGAATCGAACTCTTCATTATTTTTAAGTTTATCTTCGTTGTCATATTTTAAAAATTTGGAGGAACAAGAACTGAGCAAGAGAAAAATAAAAATGAATTGAAATCTGTTTTGCTTGTTCACTCGTAATCCTTCCACCGGCGATGTATCCACATCCAGTCTTGAGGATGCCTCTTGATAATCGCCTCTATCACATCATTAAAATGCTGCGTCAGAATCGCAATGTTCTTATCTTGGTCTGAAGTGCGCAAGGATTCAAGATCTAATGGCGGTTCACACACAACATGAAGTCGCCCGTCGTCCCCTTCTACCCCATAAATTGGCACAACCGGTGATTTCGTTTTAAGCTGAAATAGGGCTAAGCCATAAGCTGTCCCGGTTTTACGTCCAAAAAATGTATTTTCAACTGCAAATGGCCGCCCCATAAATTGATCTAAGACAAAAATCACAAACTCTTTGGCCCGAATCGCACGTAAAATCTCGAAAGCCGTTTTTTCGCTATGGGCTTCGATGTACTTCACACCTTGGGCCGCTCTGAAATAAAACCAAATCAAATTAAGAAGTTTATTCCTAAAATACTTACTGATTAAATGAAGGCGGTAACCCTTCATTGATAAGGCACTGGCGGCCGTGTCTCCGTTTCCTAAATGCAGGCTTAATAAATAAACACCCTTACCCTGGCTTCTCGCCTTTTCTAAATTTTCTAAACCTTCAAAGACGATATTAGTGTCTAACCACTTTTGATCAAACCAGGGAGTGGTTAAAATTTCTGCAAAGTCGCCGCCCAATTTATGAACAGACTGTCGACCCCACTGCATTTTTTGCTTCAAAGAAATATCAGGAAAAGCGATATCCATATTTTCTTTAATCACTTCCCGCCGAATTCTTAAAACATCAATCCAAAGCCATCCGATCACCGAGCCCAAGGCGCGAACACCTCGCCGAGGCAAAAGAGCCAAAATTCTTGCAAAAATTTTAAATAAAAATAGGATGCAGTTTTGCATACAAAGATTCTACAGAAAAATCGGGTTGAAGTTCAAGTTGCACCTGCCAAAGCGGCAATTCCTTAGCTGATCTTAAGTCTTTCAACTTCACAAAATCCTTTTCAGTCACCAAAATACAATCAAAGCCTTGATTCATGCGCTTTCGAATTTTTACCAAATCCTGGTGACTGAATGAATGGTGATCAGGAAATGCTAAGGATTCTACAAGGAGACCCGGATAGGCATTTTGAATAAGGGTTTGAAACGATTGGGGCTGAGCAATGGCCGACACTAAAAGGGCCTTTTTAAAATCAACCTTTGCTAATTTCTGACCCTTTAGGTTTTCAAATCCGCCCACTGAGTAGTTAAACCCAAAAACATCGAGACCCTGCAACCGCTGCCGGTGAAATTCTAAATTTTCCGGTGAAGCCAAATTGCATTTGGTCAGGAAAATAAGTTTTGCCCGTTCTAAAGCGGACCAGGGCTCTCTTGCCCTTCCCAATGGAAAGCAAAAATAATTTTCTGGTTTTTCCGTGGCATCCAGAAGCACAATATCTAGATTTCTCTCTAATGCTAGATGCTGGAAGCCATCATCTAATATTAGCATAGTGACATTTTCATTTTGGCTTAGCGCTTTGGCGACCTGCCATTTTTTCAGCCCACTATAGATCGGGCTTTGTGGAAATCTGCGAGCTAACATTAACGCTTCGTCGCCGACATCACTGGCTTGATCATAGCGAGGGTTGATTCTTTGCGGCTTTTGGCGCCGAGCCTTGTAGGCGCGACAAGCGATTCCAGGACGCTGCCCTTTTTCAATAAAGAGTTTCATCAAAAACTGAGTCACCGGCGTTTTTCCAGTTCCTCCAAAAGTTAAATTTCCAACACTAACCACGGGGATATTAATTTTATGCTTTTGAAAAATTCCTCTTTTAAAAGCGGCCACTCGCCATTTCGCTAAGACCGCATAAATTTGGGCTATCAGCTTGCGAAACGGCTTCATTAGGATAAGTACCCTTGGATAATCTGGGTCACGCGTTCAGTGGCACCTTTTTCTCCCAGATGATGGCGCAATTCTCCGAGTTGGTCGCGAACAGTATCGGTGTAAACTGGATCGTCGATATATTTTTGAAAAAGGGGAACTAGCTTCTCTGGCAGGGCATTATTTTGAAATCGCTCTGGCGCCACTTCTTTTTTCAGGATCAAGTTTACCAAACCAAAATATTTTGTACCGCGAACAACCAGTTTTGCAAAAATCGCGGTCAGCGCTTTCATTCGGTAAATAATCACCATCGGCTTTTTTAAAAGTCCCACCATTAAAGTGGCTGTTCCTGATGTCGCTAAAATATAATCACAAAGATGAATCATGCGAAAGGGCTCATCTTTAATCATGATGTAGGGAAGTTTAAAATCCTCTAAGTAGGGATAAAGATCTTCCTTTTCAAAACTAGGAGCCACCATGATGAGAATCTTTAATTTTTGATACAAACGACTAAGCCTCCTGGCCGTTTCTAGCTGAATTGCAAAATGCTGTTTAAGCTCAAGACGACGACTGCCTGGCATCAGACCTAGAACGATTTCTTGGTCAGTGATCCCACATTGATTTCTATGAAGTAACCTGTAAGCAGGATCCAAAAGTTTTTCATCCAATTCATCTAAGATCGGATGGCCAACAAATTCGTGAGGCACGTCATGCTTTGAATAAAAGGGAATTTCAAAGGGAAATAGCAGCAAAGCTTTTTTGCAATATTTTTTAATTGTATGAACGCGGCCTTTTCTCCAGGCCCAGACTTGCGGTGAGATATAGTAAATCACGGGAATTCCTAGGGCATGCAATTTTTTGGACAGCATTAAATTAAATTCAGGATAATCCATGACGATCGCGACTTTGGGTTTTCTCTCGGTGGCTGCGGAAACTAGCCCATCAAAAACTGATTTCAAAAGCCCGAAATGAGAGATGATTTCTGCAGCACCGACAATCGCCATCTCTTCAGATTTTCCAATCCGCTCAAAACCCAATTCTTCCATTTGGCGACTGCCCACACCAAAGGCTTTTACATTTATTTTTTTAGCCTTCAGATTTTCTAAAATTCTTTGCGCATAAATGACACTGGAAGCTTCAGCAGCCACCATCATGATGGAATTCATTTGTTTTTTAATATCCTATTTTGAATTTCTTCGACCCATCTAAGGGCTATCAGGCCATCTTCCCCTGTCACAACCAAGGGGGCTTGATTTTGAACAGCGGCAATAAACGCATCTGTTTCTTTTTGAAGAGCATCCGCTTTTTCAACCTGCCACTGGCTGACTCTAATGGGCGGAACTTCTTTAGCCCCTACAGGTTCCACTTTTTCCATCTGCAATGTTCCTGTTTGTGCCAGCAAAATCGCGTCTTTTTGAATCACTTGAATTTGTCGCACTGTTTGCGCAGCCATGCGATTGACCGATATATGAACCTGACAGCCCGAGCTGATTTGGAATTGGCCTTCGACAATATCCAATTCATTCGTTAGGATTTTCGCACCGCTGGCCATAAAACTTTCAATTTTTCCCGGACATAGCCATAACATCAAATCAATATCGTGAATCATCAAGTCGTGTAAGACACTGACATCCGAGCCACGAGTGTTAAACGGCGCCCACCTGGTCAAGGCGACCGAAGTTGGATTATTAATATGTTTTTTAAGCTCCAAAATAGCTGGATTAAATCTTTCGATATGGCCGACAGCTAATTTTAAGTTTTTTTGTGCAGCCAGGTTCACCAACTCTTCCGCCTGAGCTAAGGTTGCGGCGATGGGTTTTTCAACATTCACATGAACGCCATTCTGCAGAAATAGTTTTGCTATTTCATAATGAGCCGAAGTGCTGGCCGCAATCGTCACTAGATCAACTGTTCCAATCACTTCTTTAACATTTGAAAGCGCGGTGACGCCAAGTTCTGCAGCAATTTTTTCAGCTTGCTCGGGTCGTCCATCACAAACCCCGATCAAGTCCACTTGCGAATTATTTTTATATTTTTGAGCATGGAATTTACCCAGGTAGCCAACGCCAATGACTGCTGCACGAAGTTTGGAACTCATCGAAGTCCTTTCCTTAGGCTTCACTGTCGGCAGCATCTCGTGCCGTGCCGCGAGCAATCGCAATTCCTCTTTTTGAACTTTTCACGAAATGAATTAAGTATTCTATATTTTCAGACGCTGAACATTCGCTGCGAATTCGCGCGATCAGTTCATCAGTGCCATCTTTACCCATAATTAAAATTCGAAGCGCTTTATGGACGTTTTGCGCTTCATCTTTGCTGAACCCTTTTCTGAGCAGGCCAATCTTATTGGTCGCCCGGCAAAGGGCGTAGTTTCCTTGCGCTTTCGAGAATGGCAAAATATCTTTATTAACAACACTGCTGCCACCAATAAAAGCGCCTTTACCTACTTTTGTGAATTGATTGAAAGCACAAATTCCGCCGATCACGACATTTTCTTCAATGATACAGTGACCCCCTAAATGGGTGTCGTTGGCCATAATAACATTGTCGCCAATTTTGCAATCATGGCCAATATGAGTGTAGGCCATAAAATATCCATTATTGCCAATTTCAGTTTTACCGTCGGCTTTAGAGGTTGCTATATTCACCGTCGAAAATTCACGAAAGACGTTGTTGCTGCCGATGATCAGCTGAGTGGGTTCGCCCTTATAAGAAATGTCCTGCGGAGGTCCACCAATCACAGCGCCTGGAGCGATGTGATTATTTTCACCAATGATTATATTGGACGAACGGCATCCCACCGTTGCGTGACCTTCGATATAGGTCCCACGACCGATTTTAATTTTCCCTTGGATCAGACAATAAGGCCCAATTTCAACATCGGGCCCAATTTCCGCATCCGGCGAGATCACACTTGTAGGATGAATTTTTTGAGACATGCTTATTTTTTCTCAAAAGCCTTAACAACATCATCTGTAATGTCATTTGTTTTTTCAGCAAATAAGATGGCGCCGCTGTTTTCAAGAACTAGGTTAAAACCTTTTTCTTTTGCGACTTTTTCAATCACCTTGCGCATTTTTTCTAAAATCGGAGCGGTTAAATCACGCTCTTTCTTTTGAATTTCAACTTGGCTTTTTCCCATGACTTCACGGTACTTCATCATCTCTTCTTGGAATTCAGCTTGTTTCTTTCCCAGCGCTTCTTCAGAAAGGACTGATTTTTTCTTTTCTAAATCTTCGCCCATTTTCTTTAAATCACCTTCGCGTTTTTGAAGTTCCTTTTTCTTTTTTTCAAATTCACCTTCAAGTTCTGATTTGGCTTTTTTGCCTTCAGCTGTTCCTTGAATGGCTTTTTGCATATCTACAACTGCAATATTTGTGGTTGCAGCTTGTGCTACAGAAAGTCCAGAGGCCATTGCAAACATCAATAACAATTTGATCATTTGAGATCCCTTCCCAATTAAAATGGTGTGCCGATTGAAAATTCAAATACAACAGGTTCATGATACACTGGATCGCGGTCTAATGGGAATCCCCATTCGAAACGCAATGGGCCAATTGGCGAAAACCAACGGATTCCAAAACCCCAGTCCGCGTAAAGTTTATTATCCGAACGGTCTCGATTGCCTGCTTCGGTTGTAAAAATATTGTCTTCAGCCTTACCGACATCATAAAAAACCACACCAAACATATCTGCTTCCCGAATCAGCGGGAACTGAAGTTCACCTTGATATTGAATTTCTTCTTGTCCCCCGAAAAATCGTCGAGCTTGTGCATTCGCTTCATCGACACGACCTGGGTTTTTAGCTAAGTAGTCGTTATAAATCCGCGTCGAGCGTTTCATTTTACCAATTCGAGAATATCGGTAACCCCTTAGGGAGTACGGCCCACCTAAGAGGAAAAGCTCATTGAATGGCGGATCACGATCTGCATCAGTTGATCCGATTTTCCCGTACATCAAAGAGTTTCTAAAGACTACGTCCCAAAAAATATTTTTAAAATATCTTAAGGTTCCTTCCGCTCGGTAATAATGCAAATTTCCGCCAACAAGGCCGGAGTTATTATAGGATGCACGCGCATACCAACCCTTTGACGGCTTGAATCGATCGTTTCTGGTGTCGTAATCTAAAGCGACACCGATCGTGCTGGCGTCACCTTCTGCTGAACTAAGAGGAAATAACTCATAATCAGTGATTAATTGTCCATTAGCCCCAGTGATCGGGGACAGATTTGTGTTTGTGTAGCCGTAAGTCGTTGTAAAACGCAGTTCATCTAAGATTGGGTGCCCGACGGAAACAGAACCGCCCGTTTTTCTAGAATTGTAATCCGCTCGACCGCTGTCTTGACTCATAAATGCTCTGAAACCCACAGACCATAAAGTGTCGTCAAAATAGGGTTCAGTGAATGTAAAATCATAAATGCTTGTCTGGCTGGTCAGTTGCGCGGACACTCCCAAGTTTTGTCCCCGGCCCAAGAAATTCGTTTGCTGAACCGAACCCCCAAAAGTGGCACCCGATGTCGAGCCGTAACCCGCACTGAGCTGCACTTGTCCGGTGTTTCGTTCCTTCAAGACGATATCGATATTCATAACGTCCAGCTGATCAGGCGGCGTCGAAGTCTTAAAATTCACATCTTCAAAAAATCCTAAGCGTTGAATATTTTCTAATGATTGGCGCCTTCGAGTTTCATTATAAAGTTCACCTTCAAAAATACGAATTTCCCGACGAACAACCTTATCTCGGGTGCGGGTATTGCCGACCATGCCAAATTTTCCAAAATAAACTTTATTGCCCTTGTCGATGACAAAAACAATATTCACTTTCTTTTCTTTTTCGTTAAAATTCCACTGCGGAATCACGTTGGCGTAGGCATAACCTAAATCGCCGTACTTCGCTTGCAAATCGGCCAAATCCCTTTGCAGCACATCGCCTGCAAAAATTTCGTTATCATCAATTTTGGTTGCAGCAAAAAGCTCTTCTTTGGGAAATAAAAGATCGCCGCTAAAATCAACTTCACCGACATAGTACTGCGTGCCTTCTTCAATTCGAATCGTTACATAGATCCCTTTTTTATCAGGCGTCACATAAATTTGCGGGCGGTCGATTTTAACCTGCACGTAACCTTGATTAAAATAAATTTGTCGCACGATTTGAACATCGCGATCAAAAGCCTCTTGCTTAAAAGCCCCTGATCCGCTGACAGCCGCAAAATAACCTTCTTCTTGAGTAAAGATTTTTCCTTTCAGCGAATTATCACTGATATTTTTGTTACCTAAAAAGGTGATCTTTTTAACTTTCACTTTTTCGCCTTCGCGGATTTTAAAAGTCAGCTTGACAGTTTCATCTTTTTTAACGTCTTCAAGTTTAGGCTCGATTTTAGCCAGGAAAAAACCTTTGTCTTCATAAAGTTTTTGGATTTTTTCAATGGCTTCTTTCACCTTGGACATATTTAAAATCTCAAAAGGTTTTACACCGGAAGCTTCAGCAATTTCTTCGCTTTTAAGTTCGGTATTACCTTCATAGACAATTTCAACGACGGAGGGCTTTTCAACGACTTTGTAGGTCAGAATGATTTCGCTGCCTTGCCCCTGCCGGTCAACAGAAACATCTAGAAAGTAGCCGCTTTTAAACAAACTGATGACATCTTCACGAACTTTAGCTTCTGAAAAAGCTTCGCCAACTTTTGAGGTCAAACGCCCCAGAACAGCATCTTTTTCAATTTTTTTATTCCCAGAAACTTGCAGTGCTTTAACAGTGCCTTCAGGTTTTGTCGCTGAGCCGGCCATCTTGCCAGATTTTTTTGTCTGGCCTCGGACAGACTGAGGCTTTTGCTTTTGCCCGTAGGCTGGGCTCAGCATCGCGCCACCCACTAAAATAGAAAATAAAATGGCACTTAAATTAAAATTTTCTAGCTTCAATTTCACAGGCCTCGTTACCTTTTTTTTCAAAAACCTCTGGCGAATCATGCCACCGGCTGGGGTTTTTAAAATGACTCCAAGTCTGAAAAATAAACTTGGCAGCCGCCCCTAATGCGAACCGTCAAAGGCTAGCCCAAAACAAAGGGCCAGTCAAAAACCGATATGGGTGCAGGCCGTCAACTTTCAGCCCAAATTCCGTCACGAATCACCTGTTTTCGGGGGAATCTTTGCGCAAACTGCTGATCATGAGTGACGATCACCATGGTTAAATCAAAATGCTTTTGTAAATCAAAGAATAAATCCTGAACTTTTAGGCTGTTCTGCGTATCCAAATTACCCGTAGGCTCATCAGCCAGCAAAAGTCTTGGACGACGCACCAGCGCTCGCGCAATGGCCACTCTTTGCAGCTCGCCACCTGACAACTGTTGCGGATAATGCTCAAGGCGATCTTTTAAACCTAAGATATCTAGGAGCTCTTCCGCTTTATGGGCGGCCAATTTTTTTGACTCGCCCGCCACTCGACATGGAAGTGCCACATTTTCAAGCGCTGTAAATTCTGCGATCAAATGATGAAACTGAAAAACAAAACCCATCTCATCGTTCCGAAAACGGGCCAACTCATCATCATTCAAGGCCATCACATCGCGACCGTCGAAATTAATTTCACCGCTTTGCGGGCGATCCAAAGTTCCTAAGATATGCAAGAGCGTACTTTTACCGGCCCCACTAACACCTTGAATGCTTAAAGCGTCACCTTTGTAAAGATCAAGATTGATTCCTTTCAGAATCGATAGTTCACCTAATCCCTGCTGGTAAGACTTTACAATATTTGAAACTTTTAAAAGAATCTCTTTATTCATAGCGAAGTCCTTCCACCGGATTCAGCTGAGCTCCCCGGCGCGCTGGGAAAATTGAAGCGAGCAAACAAATGACTAGGGTTGAGACAATGATTGCTATCGTATCCAGAAGCTTAATCTCGACGTGAATTTCATTGAGCCTATAGACTGAGCCCGGCATCAAGTGAAAAGCCCGCTGACCCCACACAAAAAGAAAACAAAGACTTAAACCAAATAAATAACCAAAAATAATTCCGACAACCCCTAAAAAAAGTCCTTGATAGCCGTAAACTTTAACAAGCGACCGGGGCGTAACACCGACGGTTTTAAAAATTGCTAAATCTGGGTAGCGTTGAAAAATATTAACATAAAAGCTGCTGGCCACGCTGAAAGCCGCCACCAACATAATGATAAAGACGACAAAGAAGATCACCACTTTTTCGCCTTGTGATGCCTGAAACAAATTTTCATTCGCATCTCGCCAAGTTCGCACCATGTATCCTGTTCCCAGTTTCGACATTAAATTAAAATAAACATTGCTGGTTTCACCCAAGTTTTTAATTTTAAAAATCAACCCGTTGATACGATCCCCGATCTCAGCCAAGCTTTGCGCGGCCTCTAGATCAACAATCATAAACCGCTCGTTCCACTCAAATTTGCCATAATCTAAAATACCGCCGACTCGAAACTGCCCAAGGTGGCGGCCAAAACGATGCGGGTCTAAGGTATCTGCGATCGGCACAACAACTCGGAACACATCTCCAACATTCAAACCCATACGCTGAGCAAGACCTTCACCGATGAGAGCCCTTGGGATCTTATCAGTACTTATAAGATCCAAACTTCCTGCTTTGACTCGCTTTGAAAAATCTAAGACGTTTTGCCATTTTTTGGAATCAACCCCTTCCATGGAAACGCCTAATGTGTCCCCCTTATGGGCTAACACCGCTTCTAAAAATAAAAATTTTAGACTGGCCTGTAACTGCGGATCCATTTCAAAAATTTTCTTTTCAAGATCATCCCACTGCGGAGTGCCGGCACCTGTGCGAATCACTTGCAGATGGCCGGCGACATCAACCACTGATTTTCTTAAAGTGGATTCAAAGCCTGACATCACCGCCATAGCGACAACAAGGCACGCAACCCCGATCACAAGACCAATCAGAGCTACAAGAATATTGGTTTGACCAAAAGTTTTTTTGCAAAACAGCAACCGAAAAGCTAACCAAAGCTCCATCATGCTTCGGCCGTTTTTTCATGGAGAACTTGCGACTTTAAAAAAGCCATAATGAAACCTTCAAGGTCGCCGTTAAGAACATCATTGACTTGGTTGGTTTCAAAATCAGTGCGATGATCTTTGGCCATTTGATAGGGGTGCATGACATAGGATCTGATCTGTGAACCCCATTCATTGGCTTTTTTAACTGAATTCATCTCGTCTTTTTCTTTGTTCCGCTTTTCAATTTCTTTTTCGTACAAAGCGGCTTTCAACATTTTGAGCGCGGTCTCACGATTTTGAATCTGCGATCGCTGCGTCTGACACTGGACAATGATGCCGCTGGGTAAATGGTACATGCGAACGGCAGAATCTGTTTTATTCACATGCTGACCGCCCGCTCCACTGGATCTGTAGGTTTCCACTTTTAAATCGTCAGCTCGAACTTCAATTTTTATATCATCATCGACTTCGGCCCATGCAAAAACAGATGCAAACGACGTGTGCCTTCGGGCATTCGAATCAAAAGGGGAAATTCTCACTAACCTGTGCACACCAGACTCGGCTTTTAAGTAGCCATAGGCATAGGGTCCTTCAATCAGCAACGTACAAGATTTAATGCCAGCGCCTTCGCCCTCATGCATTTCTAAAATTTGAGTTTTGTAGCCTTGCTGATCGGCATACCTGGTGTACATTCTAAGTAACATACCCGCCCAATCGCAGGCTTCCGTTCCGCCAGCGCCTGAATTGATGGAAAGGTAAGTGCTGTTGGAATCCAGCTCGCCATTTAGCACTCTTTTTAATTCAAGCTCTTGTCCTAGTTTTTCAATTTTAGTCAGCTCACCTTTAAGTTCGGTGAAGGTGTCTTCGTCTTGCGCTTCAAGAGCCATCTCAAGTAAAACTTTTGAATCTTCAAGACCCGAATGATAGGCCTGCCATTCACTGAGGGCTTTTTCGATAAAAGATTTCTCTTTATTCAGCTTCTGCATTTGCTCCGGCTGCCCCCAAATCGCAGGGTTTTCGGATTGCATGGTGATTTCTTCTAGGCGGCGCTTCTTTTTATCCAGGTCAAAGATACCCCCGAAGTTCAAGGGCCAATTTCTCTAACGACTGCACACGACGATTGATATCATGAAGTTCTGAAACGATAGACATGGGATACAAGATGCGGGTCTTTGCATCCTCCGTCAATGCCAGGTTTTGCACTGCGCTAGTATTTGTTCCGTTACCTTTTGCAGTTTCGCCGCCGTCCGAACACAAACCCGAAGTCCACGTCAAACCCTGTTTTTTTCACCCGCCACTGCACCCTGTTGCTTGCACCCACGGTGTCCTGTCCTTGGTTTGCTTTCCCTCCTTTTGTGGGTACCGGTCACTTCTTTTACGCGCGAGGTTTTTTATGCAGCAGAACTTGTTTGGTAAAACTCATTGGCAACATCGTTTTTCCCACGGAGGCACGCTGCGAAAGTGCCGAGCCGGGCGAGGTGCACGTCCCCTTTCCTGCCGCGAACCTCTGCATTTGGTTTTAAAAGCAAAAAGAGAGAAAATTCTTCCTGGCTTTCGAACTTATAAAAGGTTTGCACTCATTCACTTTCTTTTACGTAAGTACGCAGCTCATTTTTTTGTAAAAATCGAACAGGTTTCCATTCAAAGCGATCATATTCATTTGCTGATCCGAACCACCCGTAGGAGCAACTACCAAAACTTCTTCCGCGTCTTTGCAGGACAAATTGCACAAAGATTTGAAAAAGAGGGGCTTCTAACAGTCACAAAACAACCACTCCCCAAAAAGGGAGGAACCCCCGCGCACGCGAAGGTGACCGGTACCCCCAGGGTCACCGGGAGTGTGGGGACAACCGGAAGTAAAACTAGCGCAAGCTCGACACCCACATGCCCCCCGCCCGCGAGCCCCAAAGGACTTTGGCGGCACAGGCCTTTTTCGCGGGTTGTGCGGGGGTGGAGGGCTTATAAAATTGTGCGGGATTATATTCAGCTCAATGAGAAAGAAGCTCTTGGGCAGATTCCTTATCGCAAAAAAAGACTTACGGGACTTTCTAATAGCGAATGGCAGATTTTGTGGAGATAGCGAAGAAGGGGAGGCGTTCTTTGCTGGCGACTTCACTGAGTCGCTATGCGCGCGCGCTGGCGGAAGGATCCACCTTGGCAAACAAACTATTTTTTTGCAGTCTTAGGCTTTGTTTTGGCTTTGAATAGCTCTTTGAAAACTTCGTCTTGCAAGGACATCATCTTTTTTTCGTCATCCCCACCGTCTTCGTGGTCAAACCCTAGCAGATGCAAAACCCCGTGGACTAACATTAAACCTAACTCTTGATCGAAAGTTTGCTTGTGCTCTTTGGCTTGAGTTTCTAAAACTTCAGGGCAAAATACAAGCTCACCCAAACTTTCAGGATCAACGGATTCAAAACTAAGGATATCTGTCGGATAATCTTTCTGACGGTATTGCCAGTTTAATTTCTTGGCCGAAAGTTTATCTAAAAAAACCAGCGTCAGCTCTTTTTCGCAGGCTCCTTTATCAACAATGTTTTTCTTCTCTAACGAGCTTGAAATTTTTTTCACACTGTCTTTCAGAAATTTTTCTGAAATTTTCATTGTCGTATCGTTAACAATCAGGGCTTTCATGCTTTAACTCCTGTCGAAAATTGATCACCCAAGCCACCGCCGGCACTACGAGGATAATCGATTCTCTGGTGATATATTCCTAGTAAAATACGAATAAACGCATTTTCAATTTTTGTGATGTCTTTTAAACTAAGATTACATTCATCCAGTTGCCCGTCCGAAAACTTTCGCTGAATGATATTTCGAACAATATTTTGCAAACGCTGCGGCGATGGATCATCCAGAGACCGCGAAGCGGCTTCGATGCTATCGGCTAGCATACACAAAGCCGATTCGCTGAATTGAGGCTTTGGCCCCGGGTATCTGAATTCATCTTCAGAGAATTCGGCGTCTTCATCGCTTTTCATATCTAGGGCTTTATTATAAAAGTAGGAAATTAAGGTCGTTCCATGATGCTGAATAATTCCATCAATTATGGGCTTTCCTAATTTATGATTCATTCCCATTTCAACGCCGTCTTTAACGTGCGCAATCAGCAAAGTCTTACTCATAAAAGGGGAAATATGATCGTGGGGATTTTGTCCTTGCTTTTGATTTTCAATAAAATAATTTGAATGTTCCATCTTCCCGATATCGTGATAATAGCACATCACTTTACCCAGCAGGGGATTGGCACCGATCTCTTCAGCCGCGGCCTCAACCATGCTTCCGACAAGCATTGAGTGATGATAAGTCCCCGGCGCTTTGACAATCATCGTTTTTAGTAAAGGATGATTTAGATTACTAAGCTCAAGAAGTTTTACATCTGTCGTGTAGTGAAAAATATTTTCTAGCAACGGAACAAACATCAAAGCCAGAAATGAACTAATAATACCACTGAGAAATCCGGCGATCACAGCGTACACAATTTCGCGGGTCACAATTTCCTGATCAACACGAGTGATCGCTAGAACAAAAACGATCAACAAGGCATTGATTAATCCCGTGCGCAATCCCGCCACATAAATATCATCTCTTTTTTTGCAGGAGTAAACGCCCCGAGCCGCCGCAATTCCACCCACTAGCGTAACGAGCATCCAAGGCAAGTTAAAATCTTCCATGACACCTAAACAAATCGATAGAAATGCAGTGAATAACCACACAACTTCCCCCGACTGTATCAGTAATCCCACAAGCATGGGCCCCGCAGCTGCAGGCACAGCAAATAGAAACACTAAAGGAGTCAAGGCAGAGCCAAACTTTGCTAGCAAGGTGGCGTCTGCTAAAAATAAAAAGACTTTGGTGATGAGAATGACTGACGTTGCAATCAGCATCATGACCCCAAGGTCTTTGAATTCGACGCGCACTCGGTTGATACTAAATCTTCGAATGTAGGAAGCAAAAACAAAGATCGAAAGAAATAGCAGAAGCGCCATCGAAAACGACATCAAATCTTTTTTACGATCCGATTGTAAGTTTTCAATTTGTTTTAAAACGGCCATATGAAAGGGTTGAACGGCAGCGCCTTTATTTAGAATAGTTTGATTTCGTTTGATGCTGATATTGGCCGGCAGAATGGCGTCCCGGGCCGCTTGCTTTCTGGTTGCAGTCTCTTGCTTGTTTAAGGTTAAATTTGGTATCAACAAGCTGCGGGCAAAGTAAAGAAGATTTACTTTATCGCTTTCGGAAAAATGATCCAAACTTTTTCGGTCATACAAAATAAAAGGCTCAGGATTCTGAAGATCCAATATATCATTTTTTGCGATGTAAAATTCTTTGCCCGTGTTGCTTTTGTTCACGGTGCGAGCCACAACTTCTTTTTGATGATTCGGAATAAACCGTTCCGGCGAATCGGCAATTCTTTTCTCGAACCAAATTCGCAAATTTGAAACTAAGGCCGCTTCAATGCTTGGATTGAAGTGCTCATCGACCAACCACTCAAATAGGTAATCAGGAACCGGCACAGACAAATCTTTTTCAAATTGCATTTTGTGCGTAAAAAATTCGCGCACTTTAACTTCTGAAGCGAAGCCCTTTCGGGGCCACTTAATTTCACGTCCGTAGCCACGCATATTGCGAAAGCCCCGGGAAACGCCTTGCTGCAAGCGATCAAAAACACTGACATCATAATCGTAAACGATGGGAATTGAGTATTCCGCTCGCAATCTCTTTTCTTCAGTGGAAACTTCATCGACCATTTCAAAATTTAAAGGCGAGATCACGTCAGCAGTAGCGATGTCTCCGACTTGAAAATTATAGGGCACATGAATTTGGAAAAAAATAAGATAGGATAAGGCATAACAAAATAAGAAAATCATCAGACCACGACGGATCGAATATCTTTCTTCAATCTCCCCGATCCAACGACCCATCCAGGTTTTTTCCCAACCTAAATGATCCACCCAATCCAAAAACTTTTGGCTATGATCCTCATAGTTCACCCGCGAATGGTGTTCAGTTTTTTTCTGTGTGAATTTTTTGATACTGCCCATCATTCGATTTTAAACGCCTTCACTTGGTTTGGCATTGGGTTAGTGCACTAATTATCGGTATTTTTATTCGAAAACTGCTGTCATATATGGTAGTTATCTCTTGGTTCTAGTTTAAAGTCGAGACCCACTGCTTAGACGGAGTGTCATATGCCTCAGCCCCCCAGCGATTTATCAAGCCTTCAGTCCTTAGTCCAAGTTGTTGCTAGCCTACGAGGCCCCGATGGTTGCCCCTGGGATCTTGAGCAAACTCATGAATCCTTATCACTTTATGCTGTCGAGGAAGCTCACGAATTAGCTGAAGCGTTAGAGACAAAAAATGATGGGCTTATCAAAGAGGAATTGGGAGATGTTTTATTTCAAGTGATCTTGCACTGCCAACTCGCAAAGGAGCGCGGCGCTTTTGAACTTAAAGATGTTATTTCTTCGATCAACGAAAAATTAATTCGTCGCCACCCGCATGTCTTCAGCGGAGAAAAGGTTTCAGGCAGCGAACAAGTCATCGCCCACTGGGAGGCGATTAAAAAACAAGAGAAAAAAAGCAGTGATCCTTTTGAATTAAAAGTTCCAACAGGTTTACCCGCTTTACAAAGAGCTGCAAAAATTGGATTTCGCACAGAAAAATTAAAATTTGATTGGGAAAATGCAGAGCAGGTGCGGGAAAAAGTTCGCGAGGAAGTGGCCGAGCTTGAAGAAGCTTTGGACTTAAAGACCGAAGATGAAATTCGCCATGAGATGGGTGACGTATTTTTTAGCTTAGCTCAGCTCGCGCGACATTTAAAAATGGATCCCGAACAAATTGGCCGTGAAGCCAATCGTCGCTTTGAATTGCGTTTCAATACCATGATGAAGTTGCGTGAAGAGAGATGCCTTTCTTGGGAGAAGATGAGCCAGCAAGAAAAAGAAAATCTATGGAATGAAGCTAAAGCCAAGCTCTTGAAAACCTGAGAGATTTTATATTTGTCGACCAAGACTTCGACAAAAAATCTAACCTTCCAAGAAAGATACGATCAACAGCCTGGCACAGGCGCTGAATCTTCTATAATCTGTCCATTCACTAGACGATCACAGATTTATTTTTCACATCGGAAAAATTCAAAAGTGAATCTTT
Source organism: Pseudobdellovibrionaceae bacterium (assembly GCA_043747555.1). Classification (GTDB taxonomy): domain Bacteria; phylum Bdellovibrionota; class Bdellovibrionia; order Bdellovibrionales; family Bdellovibrionaceae; genus JAYWDA01. The sequence continues at coordinate 19,288 of JAYTOY010000022.1, forward strand.
CCGAAGAGTTAGCTTGTCTTAAAATGAGACTAAACAAAAATTCAAGTGAGCAATCAGGCCCTTAGGCTCGACCTTAATTATTTTCAAGACCCGACGATAGGCTTGGTACGAAAGATTGAACTTCTAGGACAGAAGTTCTTTAGGAGGGTTCTTCTTATGAAAAAGTTATTGAACTCAACAGTGGTCGCGGCTTCTATGATGTTGGTTGTCGGATGTGATAAGCCAGCTTCTTCATTTTCGCTTTTGGCAAGCCAAGCGACTTTCAAACAGAGCGTTGCCTATGTTCCTCGTAAGGTTGATATCCTATGGGTTGTCGACAACTCGGGTTCGATGAATTCATCACAGACGAACCTTGCAAATAATTTCCAGCAATTTATTCAAGACTTCCAAACAAAGAATTTTGACTTTCATATGGCTGTGACGGACACCGGTGGCTATCTAGATAATCACTACAACACAAAAACTAGGTCTCTTTGGAGACAAGGCTCAGCCACTCCTTATTCCGGTGTGACTGTCATGGATAAGAACACGCCCAATCTTGCAACTGTTTTTGCCAAGAATATTAAAACCGGAACATCGGGAACTGGTGACGAACGCGCTTTCTCTAGCTTTAAGAAAGCCTTAGAAAATCCAGATAACTTAGGCTTTCAAAGACCCGGTGCATTTTTAGCGGTCATTATTGTCAGCGACGAAGATGACTTTTCCCACTACGATTGGAATAACGGCATCAATAGTTATTATTTTACAGAAAACTACAATGATGCAAATATATTCAGTGTCCAATCCTTCAAAGACTCTTTAATTACATTGACTGGCAGTACTGCGGCCACAGCCGCAAATAACTTCACGGTTCATACGATTTCTGCCAGAGACGCAGCTTGTGTGACATCACTGGGGAATTCAGGTCAAAAAATTTCCCAGCGTTATCCATCTTTATCTGCAGCGACGGGTGGACTTGCAGCCAGCATCTGCGCGCCGATGTCGACTGTTCTAGATCAGTTATCTAAAAAAACAATCGAGCTTGCAGCGACTTTTCAATTAGACCGCGAGCCATTTGTTGATACCCTGAGAATCGTTGTTGACGGCGTCACTTCGCCTCAGAGCACAACTTGTGGTTGGACTTACGATGCCGCCAGTCTGGTTATTAGTTTCCATGGATCGACTTGCATTCCAGCGGCTGGAGCCAGTGTACAAATCTTTTTTGAACCAAAAACAGCCGCACAATAACAGAGCGAAGAGGATTTTATGAGCGATGCTAAGAAGTTAGAAAATTCAGAAAGCTCAGCGGTTCTTAACCAATGGTACATTCTTCGTGGTGACATGAAGTACGGCCCTTATGACTATAGCGTCATTATCAACATGTTACAAAAGGGCGAAGTCCAAGATTATAATTATGTATGGGCTCCCCACCTTTCAACATGGACGCTTTTAGGTGAGCTGCCTGATTTTGCTCGTGATCGTTTGGCGGGTTTAATCAACAACCGCGATGCGATCAAGCACGGATTTATTATTCGTGAATTTGCGCGGCAAGATATTAAGGTGCCCGTGTACGGTCACAATGAAAAACATTTTTTTGATGGTGAATCTTTATCTTTAAGCGAAAGCGGAGCTTTGGTTTTGCTGAACACTCCGCTGCTAGTACCAGGTCAAGACCTGGTCCTTCATTTCCGAGCGGGTCCAGGGCATTCACAACCATTCAATGTGATTGGCCAGATCATTCGGAAAAATTTTACGAAACAAAGAATTAATGTTAAATCCGGCTTGCATTATGCAGTTCGTTTCCTCCAAGTGCCAGTGCGCGGACAACAACAGATTAAACAACTCATTGATATGAAGCAGGGGGAAACTTTATGAGCGCATTTTTTAATTTTATGACAGCAACTGGTGTGGTGGGTTGGGCGATCTTTATTACGGGCATCGCCGGGATATTTCTCGTCGTCGAGCGCGCAAAAACTTTGTATAGCGGCTACGGCATGAATGTCGAAGAGTTTATGGCTAAGATTCAAAATTTAATTCTTTCAAAAAAATTAGATGAGGCCTTAGTTCTTTGCTCTCAGATGGAAAAAAAGCCATTGGCCAAAGCTTTTAAAACAATTTTGGAAAAAGCCGATCGTGATGACGACACTATTTTCCAAGCCCATGACATTGCAATGTCAGAGGTGATGCCAATGTTCACAAAGCGTTTGCATTACCTGTCGATGGTTGCCAACGTAGCGACTCTTTTAGGTCTGCTAGGTACAATTCACGGTTTGATTTTATCGTTTGAAGCGGTTGAACAAGCTGATCCAGCTTTAAAGCAACAATTACTGGCACACGGAATTTCTGTTTCTATGTATACAACTGCTTTAGGTCTTGCTGTTGCGATTCCTGCCATGGTGCTTTTTTCTTTCTTAACAGCCAGACAGAATCAGCTGATCGAACAGTGTATTGAGAAATGTTCAAAATTAACAGAAATTTTAACAAGTTCTCATATTCCTCAGTTAACTCGTCAGACTTTATTTCCAGATCATGTGTCTATGAATAATTCTGCGAATAACTCTGCAACTCCATCAGGACCGCCGCCTTCTTCTTCGAAGGCGTCATAAGGCAAAACCAAAAGCTGTACTACGGCAAAGGTTAACATTTTTTCGACTGAGGATATTATGCGACGATCAAAAAAAGTAAAAATAAAACACGATTACGAGTTTGATTTGGATCTAGCTCCCCTGCTAGCCGTGATGGTTAAGCTCGTGCCCGTCATGCTGATTTCATCAGCCTTTGTGCAAATGATGATTGTCGATACTGAACTTCCGCAAGTGGTTCAAGAAGCCATTAAAAAACAGGAAGAACATCCAAATAAAAAACAAATATCTGTGGAAGTCAGCTCCAGCGACGGTGTTAAGTTCACGATCACAACAGATGGTAAAGCCAAAGTTGAAACAGTTCCAGTCAATGCAGGGCAGTTGGACTACGCCGCCGTTCATCAAAAATTTGTCGATATCAAAAAGGCCAATCCTGAAGTTTTTAAAATTGAAATGAATCCATCGGGGGAATTGGCCTACAAAGACATTATAAAAGTGATGGATGAAGCCCGTAAATCTAGACAGGGTATTCATTTCCCCATTCACGACGATAAGACGAATAAAGACACTGAAACTGATTACATGTTTCCCGAAATTTCATTCGGGAATACATTGGAGGGTTAACTTATGTCGCGCAGAGCCCGTTATGAACCAAATTTAAAGAAAAATATGTTCGTTCTAAATTTAACTTCGATGACAGACGTCTTCACCATCTTACTTGTGTTCTTGCTGCAAACTTATGCCAGTTCAGATGTTGTGATCAACCCTGTTAAAAATTTGCGACTGCCGGCCTCGAACAGTGAAAAAAATCCGACGGATGCGGTGAAAATTGCAGTCTCGAAAGAACTTGTCAAATTTGATGACCGGACGATCGCCGAGATTATTGACAATAAGTTCGCCAATAAAGATATCGATCCTAAAGATTCCAATTTTATTGTTCCATTGTTTAATGAACTCGATAAGTTAGCGAAGTCGTCCGATAAGAAATTTGTCAAGGACGGTAAGATCTTACTGCAGGCGGACGCCGACCTTCCTTATAACACTTTACGAAAGGTCATGTACACCGCTTCAATGGCTGGATTTCCTCAGCTGAAGCTTGTGACCGTTGTCGGAAAATAAACCGAACGACATTGTTTTGGAGATTTGCATGAAAAAATTTTCCTTGATCCTCTCCCTCTTTTTCTTCGTACCCACCATAGCGACTGCCGAGACAAAAGCTAAAAAGGGCCTTCTCCCGGAAGTTCGCTTGGATTCGCCGAACGAAGAGGTCAACGAGCTTAAAGCGGCCACTTCAGAAGTACTTATTACTCGCTCAGAAAATAAAGCCATCGAGTCTTTGCAAAATATTTTAAAAGCTAAAAAAGGCTCCCCGCAGGAAGCAGACCTTCTATACAGACTGGCTGAGCTTTATATGCGCCGCTCTAAGTCTGGAAGATTTTTTGATCTTCAGATTGCTGGAAAATCGAAACAGCTTTCTAGTTTTCCAATGCCCAATGAGAAAGGCGCCGACTGGATTAAAAAAGCGATGGCTATTTACAGCCGGATTGAATCTGAATTTAAAAAATATCCGGAAATGGATTCGGTTTTATTTAATAACGCTTTTGCCCACCAGCAGGTTGGAAGAATAAAAGAAGCTCAGAACCTTTACGAAAATATGGTCACCCGCTTTCCAAAATCAGCCCTTGTTCCAGACTGCCTTGTGGGCTTAGGCGAACTTTATTATGATCAAAGAAAGTTTTCTGTTGCGATGGAGTTTTTATCTCGACTTGAGCAACACCCGGACTCTAGGGTTTATCCTTACGGAATGTATAAGCTCGCTTGGACCCATTACAATATGTCGGATACGCAAAAAGGTGTAAAACGCTTATTACAAGTGGTTGACCTGAGTCCCCTGTCTACAGATGGCGATAATAATAGAAATAAACAGAACTTGCGACGTGAAGCTTTGCGTGACTTAACAATATTTATTGGCGACAGCACTCCGGCCAACGAGCTGGTCATGATTTTTGCCAAGATCACAAAGGGCGAAGAATTCGGTCAAGCGATGACAGACTTAGCTCGGCTTTACGAAGGCCATGGTCGCTTCAAAGATATGAATATTTTCTTACCAGAATTTATTAGACGTGATCCCGAAAACGTTTATTTGGTAAAGGCCCATTTATCATTGGTTGAATCCAACGAATCTTTAAAATTACGCGACCAAGTGATCGAGCATTTACGAACAGCCGCAGCCCTTTGCCAAACGGATTCGCCATGGCGTTTAAGACAAAGACGTGAAATTCCTGATGAGTCTTGTGGGAATGGTTTTAAGGTGACTGCCAAAGACGTCGCCGAAAAATGGTGGGAGATTTGGCTTAAAAATAAAAAACATCAAGAGTTTACGTCACTGACAGAGAAAGCACTCAAGATAATTATTGAGCACGAAGAAAAAGAAACGCCGGATTATAAGACGCATTACGCTTATGCAGAATTGCTATTTGCTTTAGACCGCTTCGACGAAGCCAGTGAGCAGTATAAAATGGTTGCTGATGGCATTAAGGGCGACGCGAAACTGGCACAGGATGCGAGCTATTCAGCCTTATTTGCTAAAGAAAAAAGCATCAGCAAACTAGGCAAAGAAAAATCTCCGTTACGGGAGGGTGAACGTAAAGATTTAGCTCTTAGTTACGTTAAAAAATATCCAAAGTCGGCTCAAACACCTGAAGTCACATTGAAGCTTGCGGTGATTTTTTATGAGGAAGCCAATTACAGCGAAGCTCAGAAGTGGCTTAAACCTTCGGTAGATGGCCAAAATGGAAAAGACCTCCAATCAAAGGCTGAAGATCTTCAACTGGATATCTACAACATTAAAAAGGATTATGTTTCAATTCAAGCACTTGCAAAAAAAGTAGCCTCGTCATCTCGTGAAGCCAACCGAATTGCCACGATGACACGGATCGAGCAAGAAGCTGGTTATGCGGAAATTCAGGATGATATAAAAAACAATAAAAAATCTGATGGCGCAGAAAAATTGGTGCGGTTTTCAAAAGAACATAGCCAGTCGAAAATGGCGCCAGATGCCTTGTGGCAAGCTGTCAGCCTTTATTTTTCTGAGGTCTCTTCTACTAAAGGAGCCGATACAGCTGTTCTGTTTGTCCGTCAGTTTCCGAATGATCCAAGGGCCAGTGATGCACTGAAAGAGGCCGCAAAAACTTACGCGCAAAATGGTTACTTGATTAAGGCCGCAGATACTCTGAAACAGATGGCCGAATCCGATAAAAAGGAAAAAAATACTAATCTAGAATTAGCCGCAGATTTTTATGCTTTAGAAAAACGCGATAAAGAAGCTCGATCTCTGTACAATACGCTCTTAGGCACTGCGGATGGAAAAGCAAAATCACGATTTTATTCTAAAATACTTTCCACCTACCAAGATAAATCAGGGCCCGAGTATGCGAAATTGCAAGCGAGCGTCCTGTCACTAAATATTGAGCCCTATGCAACTCAGATTCTCTACGATCGCCTGACCCAGCTTTTAGTTTCGAAAAAGAACACAGAAGCTTTTGATTTGGCTAAAAAAATTATGAGCCGCGACACTACTCCCCTTCTTAAAGCCAAAGCCCGCTTGGTCCAAGCTAAAATTTTAGAATATGAATTGACTCATCAAAGTTTGAAAACCAGCAAAGAAGATCGATTTGCATTGGTGCTGGGAATGAAAACCGAGCGCCTTGAGAAAGCTCAGACAGCTTACTTGGGGGCCTCAAAGATGGCATCGGAGTCACTGGTTCAATTAGAGGCCTTCAGCGGAATTGATCGCTGTTATGCAGATTACGTTGATAGTCTGAAAGGGATTCAGATGCCTGCCGGTATGAATCCCGCCGATCAGCAGAATCTTAAAAATGAAATGGGGAAAATTATTTCCCAGCTAGAAAACAAACGAAAAGACAATGCACTTCAACTGAAAAAAATCGCCAAGGTCCAAGTGATTGACAAAGATAAAACTTGGAATTTAGCTGAAATGCCTGCAGATCAAAGCCTTGCACCCGTACCGCACTATCCAGGCTTACTTCAGCTGAAGCCTTATTTACCGGCCAATAGCGAGATGCTTTTCAGTCAGCTGAAACGCCTAGAAGGGCGCACGTCCACTCCTTGTGTCAGCAAAGACGTCAGCAGCGATTTTAAATTTCATCAGGCAGCAGCCACTTGCTTTGCTAGTAAAGATGCCAAAGAAATGGAAAAAATCGCTTACTCCCTGGTTGAAAGTAAAGACCACAAACTGATCGGTTTTTATTACTTGGCTTTAGTGGCAGAGCTTCAAGGGGCCTTTGAAAAATCTTTGTATTTTATTGAACTGGCCCTTAAGTCTCAGAATGAGGCGCCTCTGCTTGCTTACCAAAAGGCTCGTATGGTTTATCAAACCGAAGGATTAGCCTTAGCATTACCATTTTTCGACAAAGTTTTAGACATGCAAATGAGCTCGACAGAAACTGAAACTTTTATTGGAATTAAATCTTATTTAGAAGGCGATTTCGAGACTGCGATCCTCAAATTTTCACCGCTGAATGCCGATCAAATGTATAATCTAGGTGTAGGTCCACTTCTTTCGGAAAGTTTTGCACAAAAGGGTCAAACAGATAAAGCCCTTAGTTTACTGAATGAGTTGATCGCCAAAGGAACAAGTTCTTTAGATTTGATGCTTCAGAAAGCACGAATCCTAGAGACTTATAAAATGGCTCCTTTGCTAGCGGTGGAAGCTTATGAAAAAGCCCGCCAAATGACGAAAGAGGAAAATTTAAAGAACTGGTTAGATAGAAAATTAGATTTGTTAAAGAACCAAAATAAAAGTCGCGCTGCACGTATCTCCGGGAGACTTTATATATGAGGAAAGATTTTTATGATGACTCTTATATCAAAGTGTCTTGGACTTGTGGTGTTTTCGGCTTTTAGCCTGACTGCCATCCAAGCCCACGCCAAGAAAAGCGTTCGAAAAGTTCAGGAAGTGAATTTTTCGGAGATGAGTCTTAAAGGAACTGTCAGAAATCCTGATGGGGCCTACCTCGTACAAAAGCGAGGAATTAAGTTCTTGCCGCTTTATGAGGTTAAAAAAGATATGGACGCGCGAATTCGCGAGTCCAGCTTTTATGTGAAGTAACTTTAAAAGGGATGGTTATATGCTGACGTTGGTGATTCAACAGACCCTGGCGAATGGGGTTAAAAAAGTTTGGCGTTTAAGACCGGACACAAAAGCAAAAACTTTTGGCTCGTCCAGGTTAGCCGATGTAATTTCCATCGATCCACTGGCCAAAGGCATTCAAGGAGTTTTTGAATACCGAAATCATAAATGGTGGTATGTTGACTTAGATCGCGCTCACGTCAGCGATGAAACAATTCCAGAACAAGAGATTTCAGGCTCTACCAATCTTACACTTGATGGATCCAGTTTATTACTTGAAACAATTAATAAGGATTGGAAAGTTTTTGCTGACCCCGAAAAATTTGCGCAAACGGTCAGTCAGGATTCCATTCCTAAGCTTGCCTATACTTTGTATGTTGTGAAATTCAACGGTGTTACGATGGAGACAAAGGTTCTTCCTAGGGGCCAGAAATTCGTGCCCTCGATCACTCAACAAGCTGGCGTGACGATCACAACCAAAGAGATCGAGCTTAAAGATGCTCAAGGCCTGATGGATATCGATCTTAATCAGTTGATGGATAAAGACAGCAAGCGCGGAGCTTATGTTCTTCTGAGTTCGGCTTTCTTGCTTTTTGGTTTATCTTTATTTTTTACTAAAAAAGAGATGGCTATTGAACTGCCTAAAACAACTCGCGCTATGAAAATTGTCGTGATCACAGATTTAAAAAAGAAACCGGGCTCTCAGGCCGCCAAAAAGATTGAACAAAAAGCACCTCCGGTCGCACAACAGGCTCAACCTCCAAAAAATACTCCTGCGCCGTCCTCTGGTGGCAGCAAGATGGCTGGGATGCTAAAATCATTCAGTGCAGGTCGAATTTCTCAGATGTTAGGTAAAGTATCTGCCCAGGCAGCAAAAACTGAAAATGTCATTGTCAGCGTTGGTGTCAAAGCCAGCCCTGATCAGGGTGGTCGGGCTCTAGCGGCATTAGGTCCAATGAATCGTTCCGGAAAAGACTGGTCGAAGGATGCAAAAGGTGCCGGTACCGGTGTTTCGACGGCAGGTCGTGGTGGCGGCGGAAGTATGTCAGGTTACGGCTCTTTAAGTGGCGGTAATACTGGTAACGCTGGAATTGGATTGATCGAAGAGGAATCAGAAGTCGTCGGCGGTTTGGACCGAGATGTCATTGCTCAATATATCAAGACACAACTTGGACAAATTCTTTACTGTTACGAGCGCCAACTCAGTGCGCATCCCGAAATGGAAGGAAAAGTATCAGTTAAATTTGTTATTAATGGCACTGGTAAAGTCGATGAACAAAAAATTGGTGATACAACATTGAAAAACGCGACCGTCGAGGGATGTATTCTGAATAGAGTTGCGCAATGGAAGTTTCCTAACCCAACAGGTGGAACGAAGGTCGTTGTGACCTATCCATTTCTATTTAAGAGTACTAACTAAGACGGAGGATCATCATGAGAATCATCATTTTACTAGCGACCCTACTCGTGTCCACAACGGGAGTTGCGCAAACGTCTGAGAAGTCAGATAAGTTAGATATTAAAAAACTAGAAGATAAGTACTGGTCGGCAAAAGACGATGACTACTCTGTCGTGCAAAACAGAGCCTTCACTAAAGAAAAAAGATTCTACATTTACGGATCTGCAGGAATCCCAATCAATGATCCTTACAGCACTGGTCAAGTTTACAATACCGCTGTTGGTTACTACTTCACTGAAAAATGGGGCGCAGAAGTATCGTACTTAAGTGCGTATTTATTTGATAACGACGCTACTGAAGCCTTCCAGAAGCAGCACAAAACAGTCCCGGACCATAATCGTTTTACACAGATGATTTCTGCTAACGCAAACTTTGTTCCGCTTTACGCAAAAATGAGTTTCTTAGATCGAAAAGTAATTTACTTTGATATGGGACTCAGTGCAGGCCTCGGCCAAACAACTTACGAAATTGTTAATGATACAGGCAATATTACAAGCACAGCTATGTCAGGAAATATCGGCGTTTTTCAACATTATTTTTTCTCTGAACACTTTGCCCTGCGTTTAGACTTTAAAAACTTTTTTACATCTGAAGATAAGCAACGCTACCGCGTTCAAGGCTTAACGAGGGATCCTAAACTTCCTGGCGGAACAGTCAACGACACAATGTTAACTGTCGGCGTAACACTTTGGTATTAAAGTCATCTATAGAGTGAGGAGCTTTTATGAATTACAGTCGTTTGATTTTATCAGTGCTGGTGGGGTTCTCAAGTTTAACGGCTTGGAGTGCGGACTCATTAATCGTAAAAAGCAAGGGGCGCCCGGCTGCTGGACGTCTAAAAATTAAATCAAGCAAGGTTCCCACATATGAGATCTTCAAAGATAAAAATATTCCCCGATTGGATGTCGGCGAAGAAGCCAGCGTTGAAGCTGTTGAAGATAAAGTGAAACTTGAATCCAAAAACCTGACATTAAAACAGATAGAAAAATTTGCGTCCCTAAAGGTGCCTGAGATCGATAGCAAGAAAATCGGTCCGCTTCCTTTAACGCCTGCTAAAGCAATTACTAGCGACAAAAATATTTCCAAAATTCCGACTCTTAAAGAATTAAAGACTGTTGACGAACCCCGCGTGTCAGCTTCAGAGCCTACAACGAAAGCTCTTATCAATATGAAGGACGCAGATTATAAGCTGCTTGAAGCCTTGATTTATCTGGATGATCATAAAAATTATGAGCAAGCATTAGCCCTGTTAGGTGAACTGCTTAAAGGCAACGATTACAAATATGAATCCTTATATGCCTATGCCTTGACGGCCCAAGCTTTAAAATTAAATTCAGAATTTCGCTTTAGCATGTTTCGTGTGGCTAAAGAATCGAAAGACAAAGCTCTGCAAATCGATGCCGTTCAATCTTTGGTCGACTATGTTGAATCACTTGAAATTTCAGATCTAAAAGAACTTGAACCCTTGGTCGCTAAATTTGATCTTGATACGACGAATAGTGACGCTTACAATTTTTACCGCGCCAAGTTTTTCTTGGAAGAGGGAAACCTAGGGCAGGTCGAGGACGCGCTTCTTTTCGTTCCCGAAAAGTCAAAATTTTATGGCGATGCTTTGCTCGTTTCTGCTATCTATAACTACCGACGTGGTAAAATTGATGAGTCCATCCATGATTTAGATAAATTAACCCGTTCGATTGAAAAATACAGTCGCTTACAAGGTATCGCTGCAATTACTTTAGCGCGCGCCTATTTTCAAAAGGGAATGTACAAGGAAGCCTCCGGATCCTACTTAACTGTGAATAAAGCCGACCCTTTATGGCTGCAAGCTATGGTTGAGCAAGCTTGGACTCAGATTCTACAAGCTGACTATGTTGGGGCCGCCGGTAATATGTTTACTTTGCACACTGATTTTTTCAAAAATGCTTTTGCTCCGGAATCTTATGTCGTCAGAACGGTCGGGTATTTAAACCTTTGTCAGTTTGGAGACGGGCTTCAAGTCTTAGGGAATCTCCATAAAAAATATGATCCGGCCAAAGAAAAACTAGATAAATATAAGGGCGCTCACAAAGATTCCGCCGACTACTACTCGACTGTTAAAGGCTGGTTCAAAAATACTGACCTTAAAGAAGTTGATGGACTGCCTCGAACATTTATTGTCGAGTTGGCAAGGCATCCTTCGTTTATGAAGATACAGACTCAAATCAATAATTTTGAAGATGAAATTGAAGGTTTTAACAAGGCCACTTTAGCAATTATCCAACGTGAAAAGACTTTGATTAAAAAGCAATCTGAAGCCAAAGATGAAATTGCAAAAATTCAAAAGTTAAATGGTGGCGGAAAAGCCAATGCCGCCCAATTAATTTTAGATGCCGCTTTCCAAGAAAAAAGATTAGCTGCTTATAAAACTCAATATCAGTTAACAAATCGGGCTCGAATTTTAATCAAAGACCTTCGCGAAAAAGCCTTAGTCCGCGTTGAAAAGGAAAAAGTCACTTTGCGGGCTCAGGCGGGACAAGCTTTAAAGTTACGCTTTGAAGGATTGGTTGCAGACTTAAAACGCGTCCTTGATCAAAATGATGTCCTTCAGTACGAACTTTACTCTGGAGCTGGTGAGCATATTCGCTATCAGATGGCCGGAGGCGATACAAAGGATAAAGATAATATTAATAAGAAAACGGATGACAAAAAAGTATCTTGGAAATTTAAAGGCGAAATCTGGGAGGATGAAGTTGGACACTTTCGCTCTTCTTTAGAAAATGTTTGTCCAAAAGAGGACGGCGCTGTTGCTGCAAAATAGGTTTAAGTTTTAGAAAATAAATTTTTCTTAAAGGAGTTTTTATGAAGATCATTTTAATTTTTGCGATGAGCATGACCCTGCCCTTCACTGTTCAGGCGAAGGTCAGCTCCCAACAGCAAATGGATAAAGTGAAATCTAACTTGGATAATTCCAAGGCGAATCTCACCGATTACAAAAACAATCTGGAAACAGTTGATAAAAATATCAAAGAGGTCTTTAAGGCACGCGCTCAAGTCGAAGAGCAAAAAAAACAGGTCAGCGCGCAATTAAAAGATAACCGCGATGCCAATAAAAAAATAGAACAGCAAGACAAAGAGCTGAATTCGTTAATCGCTGATGAAAAAAATAAAACAGCGACCGAAGAAAAGCGCGTCAAAGAATTAGAAGATATGGTTGCCAAGATCAAAGATAACCAGAAAAAACGTGAAGCCAATGTTCAAAACTATCAAACTCAGCTCACTCAACTGCAAGAAGAAAAAAAGACTTGGTCGCAGCGAGAAGCCCAATTAAAAGATCAGGACACACAAGTGACGAAACAACTGGGCTCGCTGACAACTCAAGAAAAAGACTGGCGTAACAAGAAAAAAGGTTACGAAGGTGAAGTGGGCCGCTGGAATAAAGAAGTCGATAAGCAGCAAAAGCTTGTCGAACAGTACAGCTCACTATCAGAAGTTAAAGATTAACTTTATTGCCCCCAACGGCAGTACTGATCAAACCGCGTTTCTTTCGTTTCATTTAGAAACGCTGAGCACTCCTTAGTTGTATTGTTTTGCACCGCCCCGGTCGACAGAAGTCGGTATAGGGCCGATGAGTGCGGGTCTTTGGGCGAAGAATTAGGGACTGTTAATAAACTTCGGTCACCTTCGGGCTGAACAAGTCCACAACCAATATTTTTCGTTTGAATGTCATTGATACTTCCACCTAGCCTGCGCATAAGTTCTGCCGAAAACAAGTCCGCAAAATCTTCTGATACGTACTGAGAAGTGCCTTGCTTGGTCATTAAACAAATATTTTCTGCCGCCGTCGTCGAAGGCCACTTATTCTGAACAAAATGTCCGACCTCATGGGCAATGATCGCCGCTCCAACCTCAGGATGCACGACAGTAGGCCAGCTTAACTGAATCGAATTATCCATGGTAAATAAAGCGTCGTCCAAAAAAGGCGGCGTCGATTGGTGACAAAAACTAGAAACACTTTCAAAAAAATCTCCGTTAGAATCACTCAGCATCATGATCATTGCGGTCGCCTGAACGCTTGGTTCTAATAAATCAAGCGATGCCTGTGTTTTAATTTTTTTCTCAGTTTCTAACCTGACTAGATTTAAATAATCGACCCAGCCAGACATCACTTTTTCCTGCGGCGTCGGGACGGTAATTTCTATATTAAAATTTCCTCCTAAAGTGGTCTTTGTTTTCTCTTCAATCATCTGTTGAGCTGTTGTTTTAATCTGCTGTAAAACACGATTAAAAGTATCAATTTGGGGCTGGCTTGGAAGAGCTGCATAGGCATAACTAAGGGATGTCGAACAATCCGCCACTGCATTCTGCAAAATGTTTTTAACTGTTTTCGGATTTTTTACCGCCGCCGCCTTTTTTGAGGCCTGATAAGTGGGGTAGATTTTTTGCATCATTTCCTCAGGATTGAAAGGCAGTTTCTGAAACTCTTCCTGAACCGAGGGCTGTAGTAAAATAGAATAAGCTTTTCGCGCAATAGTTTGACCCTGCATATGGGTCATTTCGGCTTCCGACAGAGCACTCCCCGCCAAGGCTCGAGGAATCACCAGATTGTACTCTGAAAACACTTTAAATAATGGCATCAACTGCCCAATGACCTTGACCCCATCAAGGACGGCTTGAGCTTCAAGCTTTAAGGCCTCTGTCAGAGATTTCCCAGGGTATAAATATTTTAGAAGATGTCTGTAGCTAAGGCCCATCGTAAATACGCTTTGCCCCTTGAAAAAAGAAGCCAATTCTTTGAGCGAACTGATGGCGGAAATTTCTGCATCGCTCAGCTTTTCGGGCAAAGCCTTTAACTTTTCGCGGTCAAAAGTCAGCTTTCCATCCTTATCTGCAATAACGCCTGACATATAAATCGAAAACTTTTGTATGTGATACATCGATAAAATAAAGCCCTTACCAGGCCCTTCCAAAGGTGCCAATTTCGTTTTCAAAAGTTTTTGATATATCCCATCCGACACGACAGCTTGATGAATCACCCGACCCATCATCAACTGCAATGGCCGTTTTAAAGTTTTATCCGTCAGGCTTTGAGTCACCACCTGGGTCCGCCAAGACCTATCAAAAGGGTGCTTAAAAACGTAATCTGCCCCGCAGGTACTGACAAAACAACTGCGAGTAGCCTCCGCTAAAGAACTGTCTGCGGCCGTCGCAGACACTGAATTTAAAAGGAAAATGGATATCAAAATAGAGCGCAAAAATATTTTAGTAAGTATCACAAAAGTTCCCTCAAACCTTTGACTCAAGCAAAACTACAGCCAAGATGAAGTTTATAATTTGAATTAAATAGGCTCTCTAAGCCATTGAAAGTAGGCGGTTTCTAAGTCGAGTTAAAGTGAGCTTGGTGTCGATCTGATGGGCATCTTTGAAGAATTTGCGGCCTCACATCCGCTACGGTGGTAAAACCTAGTTTGAGTGTTTCTTTATGCTAGTGACCGCGCAGGGCGCCGCCGTCGATAACAATGCTCTGGCCCGTGATGTATCCTGCTTTGGGCGAGGATAAGAAACAGGCCAGATCGGCAAGTTCCCTTGGTTCACCTAACCGTCCTGCAGGAACTAATTGGCGAATTTTTTCATCGCTCAGCTTTAGATCCTTTAATCGATCTGTGGCCGTGTAGCCCGGGAGTAACAGATTAATTGTAATTCCGTCCATGGCGACTTCATTGACGATGGATTTTGCTAATCCGGCCAGGCCTGCGCGAAAGCCATTGGATGTTGTAAGTCCGCTTAAAGGTTCTTTGGCCGCCAAGGAAGTGATCATTAGGATTCGACCGAATTTCTGCTTTTTCATTTCTGGTAAAACTGCATTTAAGGATTCAACGACACTCATCCATAAGCTTTGAAAATCGGTGTGCCATTGTTCGGAAGTAACTTCTTGAAAATTATTTTTTAGGGGTCCACCGGTGTTGGTGACTAAAATATCAAGGCCGCCCAACGCTTTGATTGCTTTTGAAACTAAATCTTTGGCGGCTCCGGCTTTCGTTAAATCGCACGCGTACCCAGCGCGAGCACCGGTTTCTTTCACGGCTTTTTGCAATTTCTCGTCAGACCTTGCGCATAAGATCACTTCTACCCCTTCAGCGATCAATGACTCGGCGACAGCGCGTCCTAATCCCGTCGATGATCCCATCACAAGCGCCTTTTTACCGTTAAGCTGTAGATCCATTAAGATCCTCCTAAAAAATCATTTTTTGTCATTGCTAACCATTCAAGGGCGGCGCCGTGATTCATCCAATTTTGTTCTTCCAATGAAAAATCGGCCTCAGAGATTAATTTTCCCGGTGTTAACTCTCCCAAAGGAAAAGGATAATCTGTGCCCAGGCAAATTTTTCTGGCACCAAATAAGTTCTTTAAAAATTTCAATGCTTCACTTCCATGCACTAAACTATCCACCCAAAAGTGTCCGATATAATCTTTGGGTGGAATTTTACAATCAAGTGCGACTAAATCCGGCCGCGCTTCAAAGCCATGCTGAATTCGATCCAGCGTAAAAGGAAAGGATCCTCCACCATGAGCAAAAGCCACTCGTAAACCCGGAAATTTTTCAAAAACCCCGCCAAAAATCATCGAGCAAATGGCTAAAGAACTTTCCGCGGGCATACCCACAAGCCATGGTAACCAGTAGCGGGTCATTTTTTCTTGCCCCATCATATCCCAAGGATGCACAAACAAAGCCGCACCCCATTTTTCGCAAGCTTCAAAAACAGGAACTAACGCCGGATCTGATAAATTCCAATCATTCACATGTGTGCCGATTTGAAATCCTTTTAAACCTAATTCTTTCATTCCCCGTTCAACTTCTTGAACCGCAAGGTCTGGAGCTTGCATCGGTAAAGTTCCCAAACCGACAAAGCGCCTTGGATTTTTTTTAACAACTTCTGCAATATGATTGTTCAAATGCTGAGCAACAATTAAACCATCCTTAGCCTTAGCCCAATAACTAAACATCACTGGCACTGTTGAAATCACCTGCACTTGAACATTGTGCTTAGAATATTCTTTAAGCCGTAAATCCGGATTGAAAGCGTTCTCTTCAACCCTGCGAAAAACTTTTCCTGAATCGTCTAACATGTCTTTAGCGCTGCAACCTGGACAATCTTTAAGACTGATAAATCCACCGTAGCCAAACATTTCTTTGAACTTAGGAATCTCGGGCGGCAAAATATGAGTATGAATATCAATTTTTAACATGCTGCCATTGTCGACCATTTTTATGGCCGCACTTTTTACAATTGACATGTTCGCTGGTGTAATACCGTTCGAACACCGCTGGAAATTGAGTTTCAATATCAGTTAAATTAAAAAATTCTTCATAAAGCTTATTTTGGCATTTTTCGCAGTACCACTGCAGACCATCGATTTCACCATCGCGGCGTTTTCGTTCAATCACTAAACCGACGCTTCCCGCTTCCCTTTGCGGAGAGTGTGGCGTGTTGGCGGGAAGCAGAAAAATATCGCCTTGTGTGATTCGAATATCATTCATTTTATTTTCTGCGTCGATGACTTTTAAAGTCATATTGCCTTCGACCTGAAAATAGAACTCTTCACTTTGATTGACGTGAAAATCAGTTCTCGCATTCGGCCCACCCACGGCCATAGCGATAAACTCATGATCTTTCCAAATCACTTTGTTGCCCACTGGTGGCTTGAGAAGATGCCTATTTTCGTCGATCCACTTTTTAAAAGAAAAAGCCTTTAAAGGACCCATTATATTTCCTTTTTCTCTGCGCTGATCGCTAAACATTTTAACTCAACGGCGATTGGTGTCGGCAAGCAATTGACCTCGACCGTCGTACGACAAGGAGGGTTTTCTTTAAAATATTCAGCCCACAGCCGATTATAGATCGGGAAATCTTTTTTCATATTTGTTAAGTACACTGTCACGTCGACGAGATCGGTCCATGCATAGCCGCTATCTTCTAAAATATTTTTTACATTTTTAAAAACACTGTGACACTGAGCTTCGATATCATAAGCCAAAATATTGCCATCAGGACCAAGCTCAACTCCAGGAATTTTCTTGGTGCCGCGCTCGCGGGGGCCGACTCCAGAAAGAAAAAGCATATTGCCCACTTTTCTGGCGTGTGGGTAAAGACCCGTTGGTTCTGGTGCTTTTTGCGAATTGAATTCTTGGCTCATTCATTTCTCCGTTAATTTTACTTCAAGGCGATACAAATATTTTTTGATTCTGTAAAAAATTTTAAAGCGTCCGTGCCGCCTTCACGCCCGACGCCGGACTCTTTGACTCCCCCAAAAGGTGTTCTTAAATCGCGAAACATCCAAGTGTTAACCCAGACAAGACCGCTTTCCAGTTTGCGAGCTACACGATGAGCACGCTTTACATCAGAAGTCCACAGGCTTGCCGACAATCCATACCGAGTGGAGTTAGCCATTTCAACCACTTCATCTTCAGAGGAAAATGGAATGAGCGTAGCAACGGGTCCAAAGATTTCCTCCTGATTGGTGACGCCTAAGTGACTGATTCCTTCAATTAAAGTGGGTTCCATAAAATAACCATTCTTTAGGTCCCCTTCTAGACTGGGAACTTTCCCACCGCAAAGAATATTGCCACCTTCTTTTTCGGCGACCTGCAAGCAAGCTTTGACTTTTTCCCAATGTAGCCGAGAAACCAAAGCGCCTTGATCGGTCTCAGCTTTCTTCGGATCTCCACAGCGAAGTTTTTTTGTTCGGACGACAAGCTCATCGCGAAATTTTTCGTAGATGGACTTTTCAATAAAAATTCTTGAACCACATAAACAAATTTGCCCCTGGTTTGAAAAACTAGAACGCAAAGTCGTGGCCATCGCGTTTTCAAAATCCGCATCAGCAAAAATAATATTAGCGTTTTTCCCGCCCATCTCTAGCGAGACTTTTTTAAATTTTGAAGCTGTACTTTCAGCAATTCTTCGCCCGGTCAGTGTACTTCCGGTAAATGAAATCGCTTTGACCGCAGGATGATTAACCAAAGGCTCTCCCACTTCGGGCCCGCGACCTTGTACCATATTTAAAACACCGGGAGGAAACCCTGCTTCTTTAACCAATTCACAAAGTAAAAAGGCTGTCATCGGTGTGACTTCAGAGGGCTTGGCGACAACAGTATTTCCTGCAGCCAATGCCGGCGCGATTTTCCAGCTGAGCAAATACAGAGGTAAATTCCATGGCGATATACAAGCGACCACGCCGAGTGGAGAGCTTTCAGTATAATTTAAAGCCACATCATCTGATAAAAAGGTATCGCCATGAAATTGCATAATGGCTGAGGCAAAAAAACGAAAATTAGCTTCACTTCTTGGAATGTCTAAATTTCTTGCAACGCTGACTGGTTTCCCGTTATCGAGACTTTCCGCAGCTGCAAGCTTGTCTAAATCCCGATGAATTAAATCTGATAGTTTTACGATTAAAGAAGATCTTTCTGCGACCGGGGTTTGACTCCAGTCTGGAAAAGATTTTTGCGCGGCCTGAATCGCTTTTTCAACATCGGCCGCACTTGAATCCGGCACCAATGAATAAGCGACTCCCCGTGAAGGATCGATATTTTCTAGAAATTTTCCATTTAATGGCGGGACAAATTCCCCGCCGATAAAGTTTAAAATCATTTGCATCTCTGACATTCCTTTTTTTAATCCTTATTTCAGCAGGACAGCCCGGACGGGGCTTGCGTCAGCACCTTCAATAGGTAACGGCAATGCGACCAGCTGATAGATTCCGTCCGCAACCTGATCTAAAACAATTCCTTCTAAAATAGCCATATCATACTTTGCAACAGCATGGTGACTTTGCAAAACTTTATCTTCTGAAAGGTCGATCGACGGCGTATCGATACCGACAAGTTTAACCTGATGTTTCGATAAATACTCAATCAGCTCAGCCGATAACGACATAAAATCAGAATTCCAATGATTCGGATCTGGAAACGAACCGGTTTTAAATAAAACCCGCGGCGCTTGAATTTTAATATTTGCTAAATCCTGACTTAATATTCGTGCACCTTTTCGGCATGGAATTGTAATGACTTGAGCGGCTCCCAAATAATAATTCAGCGACCGCTTTTCGATCGAAGTCCCACTGACAGAATAGTGATTTGGCGCGTCGGTGTGAGCGCCCAAGTGAACCGTTGTGTGAATCGAGGACAGTGTCAGATGGTCGCCGTGATGCATATCCATGGAAACTTGTTGTGTAAAAACCTGATCGCCCGGAAAAACGGCCAGGCGCGGGCTGATCACCGGCGTAATATCAATGACTTTCATTTCATCCAAAATTGGCATTTTTGTCTCCAGCCTTGATTCTGATCCTGGACAGAGTTAATCATAAAAAGGATTTTTATTTCAAGGAAGGTTTATCTGGAACAGAACAAGGTCGATTTATGGGCAAGTGTGTTGAATGAAGCCAGAATCAAAGCTTTACCCATTCAGCAGCTTTCTTTACAGATCAAGGAATTTTCCCGGGCTGATGCTTACTCTATGCAGGAAAAACAGCTCGAAAAGCGCCTTGCCTTAGGTGAAAGCCAAGTTGGTTGGAAGATGGGCCTGACTTCCGAAGCCAAGCGCCAGCAGATGAATCTTGACTCTCCGCTCTATGGTTTTTTAACTGAAAAAATGCAGATTCAAAGTGGTGGCACGTTCAGCTTGAAGGGCAAAATTCATCCTAAGATTGAACCCGAAGTGGCTTTTTGGATCGGTCAAGACCTGTCAGGAAGCCCAACTCGCGAGCAAGTTTTAAAAGCCTGTCGTGGCGTTTGTTCCTGCCTTGAAATTTTGGATTCTAGGTACGAGCAATTTAAATATTTTTCTATGGAAGATGTTATTGCCGATAACTCGTCTTCGTCTGATTTTATTTTAGGACCCTGGCATGAAGATTTAAATAATTTAGATCTGACGAATTTATCTATGGATATGTCTGCGAAGGAAATGTCAGCGGATCAAAAAGTTTCGCAAAAAGGCAATTCAAAAGATATTTCAGGTGATCCGGTCCTTAGCGTGATTCAGCTTTGTGAACTTTTAGCCAAGCGCGGTCAAATTCTAAAAAGTGGAAGCATCGTCCTTGCGGGAGCAGCGACCGTCGCCATCGAATTAAAAGCCGGAATGCGAATTGATCTTACTGTTCAGGGACTGCCACCGGTCTCTGTGAAAATTGAAGGGGCGAAACCCCCATGTTAAGTCTGACTTACAGCTTAAAAGAAGCGCAAATTTTAGATCAAGAAGACTCGCTTAAAAAATTTCGCGACGAATTTGTTTTCCCTCAAACTTCAAGTGGCGAAAAACCTTTGTATTTTGCCGGCCACTCGCTGGGCTTGATGCCCCGAAAAGCACCTGAATATGTCCAAGAAGAAATGGAATCTTGGGGCCGCTACGGTGTCGAAGGCCATTTTGAAGGTAAAAACCCTTGGCTCCCCTACCACGAAAATATCACTGGAAGTTTTGCAAGGCTTGTCGGTGCCAATGAAAACGAAGTGGTCGCGATGAACACGCTGACGGTTAATTTACACCTTTTAATGGTCAGCTTTTATCGCCCAACGAAAGAGCGTTTTAAGATTCTCATTGAAAACAATACTTTTCCTTCTGACAAATACGGGGTTGATTCGCAAAGCCGGTTTCATGGCTTTGATCCCAAAGAAGCCATCATTGAACTTAAGCCCAGGCCGGGACAAATCGCCGTTTCCACGGAAGATATTGAAGAGCAAATCAAAGCGTTAGGAAATTCTTTGGCTTTAGTTATGCTAGGAAATTGCAACTACCTATCAGGGCAAAAATTTGATTTTCCAAAAATCATTGCAGCGGCTCATAACACGGGAGCAAAAGTTGGCTTCAATTTAGCTCATGGCGCTGGGAACTTAGAATTAAAGCTTCATGACTGGGGTCCTGATTTTGCTGTTTGGTGCAGTTATAAATATTTAAATTCTGGGCCTGGCGGATTAGCCGGAGCCTTTATTCACGAACGTCACTTAGGGAAAACAGATCTGCCGCGACTGGCTGGCTGGTGGGGCCATAATAAAATCAGTCGCTTTAAAATGGGGCCTGATTTTGATCCCTTACCAACCGCTGAAGCCTGGCAGCTCAGCAACCCTCCGATTTTTCAATTAGCTAGCCTGCGTGCTTCCATGGAGCTTTTTGATGCAGCGACAATCAGCGCATTAAGAAAAAAAGGTGATCGCTTAACGTCTTACTTTGAATCTTTACTTAAAAAAAGATTGGGCGAAAAAGTCGAGATCATCACTCCCACCGATCGTGGTTCGATGTTGTCTTTACGTTTCCGAAACGATCCAAAATTTTGGGTGCCCCAACTTCGCGGACGCGACATTTATGTTGATTTCCGTGAACCCGATATCATTCGCGCCACGCCTGCGCCTTTGTATAATTCTTTTTCTGATGTTTACCGCCTGGTTGAAATTTTAGATGAGGTCACTTAAATGATCACGATTGTTGGTGCTGGCCTGGTCGGATCCTTATGGGGTCTGCTGCTGCAGAAAAAAGGCTTTAAAGTTGCGATTTACGAGAAACGTTCGGATCCCCGCCTGCTAAAAACAGGTGCCGGCCGCTCGATCAATTTGATTGTTACATCCCGCGGCCTTAAAGGTTTGGAACTAGCAGGCCTTGGATCTAAAATTCACCAACTATCCGTTCCAGTTTATGGTCGAATGATTCACGGCAAAGACGGCACTTTGACTTATCAAGCTTACGGCCAAGACAAAGAATGCAATTATTCAGTTTCAAGAGGTGAATTAAATAATTTTTTGATTAATGAAGCCGAAGCCGCGGGCGTTAAATTTCACTTCGAGCATGAAGTCCAAGATCTTAAAATTGAAACCAAAGAAGTCCGATTTAAAAAACCTTTGATGGGTTCTACGACCGTCACTTACGATATACTATTTGGGACTGATGGGGCTGGTAGTAAACTCCGACATCTTTTAGCTAATTTGTTTCCTGATCAGATGACAGAAAAAACCGATTGGTTGGAAGCAGATTACAAAGAGCTCACTCTGCCTAAGAACAAAGACGGCAATCCCGCTTTAAAAACTGAGGCTTTACATATTTGGCCGCGCGGCGCTCATATGATGATGGCCTTAGCGAATCGCGATGGCAGTTTCACAGTGACAAGTTATTTACCTAAAATAAATTCCTCTTGGTCGTTCGATCGATTAAAGGAAGACTCGGACATCGTTGAGTTATTTAAATCCGAATTCGCTGACGCGGTTCCTTTAATGCCAGATTTTTTGAATGAATTTAATGAAAACCCGCAAGGCCACCTGGGAACAGTGACTTGTTCCAAATGGGTTTTTGCAGATTCGATTGCCTTGATGGGCGATGCCGCGCATGCCATTGTACCGTTCTTTGGCCAAGGCATGAACAGTGGCTTTGAAGACTGTACAACTTTAATAGGTCTGATTGATAAGCACGCCGGTGCCTGGGCCGTCATATTAAAAGAATTTGAAGATTTACAAAAACCCAATGCGAAAGCGATCGCTGAAATGGCCCTCGAAAATTGGACAGAGATGCGCGATAAAGTCGGTGATCAAAATTTTTTATTGCGAAAAAAAATGGAGAGCGCTTTGGAGCAAAAATACCCAGGCCTCTATAAATCCAGATATGGGCTTATCACTTACACGCTGGCGCCCTACATCTTGGCGCAAAAAGCAGGGCTTAAACAAAATGAATTGATGGATCAAATCCTAAAGGGCGTAACCAGCTTAGAACAAGTCTCTTGGCCCATGGTAGATCAATTAGTGCAAAAAGAGTGGCTGCCTTTTGTAAGAGCTCATCAACTAGAAATTAAAAATTATCCGAATTAAAGAAACGAGAATTGAAATAATGAATTCAAACTTGATTCCCATCACAAAGACTTCTCATCCAAAGAAAAAACCGGCTGTGTCTGAGCTGGGCTTTGGCCGTTTTTTCTCAGACCATATGTTTGTTTCCCATTACTCGACTAAAAAGGGCTGGCATCAGCCAGAGATTATTCCCTTTCAACCGTTTCAAATTGATCCGGGTGCCAGCGTTTTGCATTATGGTCAGGCCTTATTTGAAGGCATGAAGGCCTTTCGCCAAATAGATGGCCGCTGTGTTTTATTTCGGCCCGATTTTAATTGGCAGCGAATGCAAGCAGGAGCTGAGCGCCTTTGCATGACAGCACCGCCAAAAGAACTTTTTCTTGAGGGTGTGCGCCAAGTCACGAAGGTGGATCAAGATTGGATCCCGTCTGAACAAGGCAGTTCACTTTATATTCGTCCCACGTTAATTGGTACAGAAGGCTTCTTAGGCGTTCGCCCGGCTGAAGAGTATTTATTTTTTGTGATTCTTTCTCCTGTGGGTTCTTATTACTCTGGCGGCTTGGCTCCAGTAAAAATATGGATTGAAGAAGAATATATTCGCGCCGCGCCTGGTGGCCTAGGGGCGACAAAAGCCGCCGCTAATTATGCAGGCAGTTTAAAAGCGGCCTTCGAAGCTAAGAAAAAGGGCTTCTCCCAGGTCCTGTGGCTGGATGTGAACCGAAAATATATCGAAGAAGTTGGAACCATGAATGTGTTTTTTATTTTCGATAACGAAATCGTCACACCCGCCTTAGAAGGGACTATTCTTGGTGGTGGTGTAAGGGATTGTCTCATGACCTTATTAAGCTCACCTGAACGAACCGGTGGTCGCCCCATCCGGGAACGCAAAGTTTCATTACTAGAGGTGACAGACGGAATTAAATCAGGGCGCCTGCAGGAAGCCTTCGGCACGGGAACGGCTGCGGTGATTACTCCCATTGGCGAGTTAACCTCGGGGCATTTCACTGGGATCATCAACAATAACCAGATGGGGCCTTTGACCCAGAAATTGTATGATGAGTTGATCGCGATCCAGTACGGCACACAGCCGGATCCATTTCATTGGATCCAGCCTCTCTAAAAATTTTTGAAGAAAAATTTCGCGAACTTTACACTTTCTAGCGATTCCGTTTGCTATTTTTTGAATCTGAAGCAAAAGCAGCTTGAACTTCTTTTTCACTTTGACCCGAACGGCGTTGTGCATCTGGCATCACAGCTCCCGAAGTATTATGAACTGCATTTTTACTTTCTTGAGACTTATTGGCGGCGGGCGAATGCTTTTTATTTTTCATAAAAATTCCTTCTGAGTTCTGTTGATTAAATTTGAACTCCGTGGATATCCTGAAGCAATTTTCTAGCCAAGGGTCATCTCGAAATAGGTTTGTCTTAGATCTATAGTCTAATTTTAAAAGTGGTCATTTGCCTCAAGTATGAGTTGTTATGGTGACCTACTAACAGGAGCAACCCATGCCAAAAGTCAGTCTTGCCAAAATAAATCCAGAACAGACTCCATTTTGTTCGGACAAAGACGAAGGTCAGAAACAACTCCAAAAGTATCAAAAAAGAATTTACGAATTACTTTACCTTATGTTTGCCGAGGACCGCAGATCGCTGTTAATTATTTTGCAAGGCATCGATACCAGCGGCAAAGATGGGGTTGTTAAATTTATTTTTGACTCCGCCAACCCTCAAGGCATTCAAGTCCACTCGTTTAAAAACCCATCACCTGAAGAACTCAAACATGACTTCTTGTGGCGCTGCCATAAAGTCACGCCGGCCAGTGGTGGGACAACCATCTTTAACCGATCTTATTACGAAGAAGTGACCGTCGCCCGAGTCCATCCTGAAATCTTAAAGTCCCAGCATTTGCCACAAGAAATTTTAAAAGATAAAAACCTGTTAAAGAACCGGTATCAACAGATTAATAATTTTGAACAGATGCTAACTAAAAATGGCACATGCGTGCTGAAGTTTTTATTGCACATTTCAAAGACCGAACAAAAGCAACGTTTGAAGGACCGCCTTGACGATAAAACAAAGAACTGGAAGTTTTCAAACGCAGACATCAAAGAAAGAAAATACTGGAATCAGTATATGACGGCTTTTGAGCAAATGATGGTCGCCACAGACACCGAAGAAGCACCGTGGATTGTGGTTCCAGCCAATAAAAAATGGTACCGAGATCTTGTGATAGCAAAAACCATTGTCGAGCACCTTGAATCCCTTAAAATGAAGTTTCCCGAAGTTAAATCACGGCCCCGGATCGATTGAATGTGTTAGGGGACACAAAAACAGGCGTGACAAGGCTATTGACTGATGGCAAGAAATTGTCATGGCAATACATGAACTGACCGACGAACAAATCCGTACCATGACTTTGGCCGAAAAGGACGAGTGGTGGCTTAAAAATGTCTACAAAGGCGACATGCCTCAACTGAATCTGAGGTCAGCTCTGACCGGTATGATCTTAGGTGGAGTCTTAAGCCTGACCAACCTTTATATCGGAATTAAAACAGGTTGGACACTAGGCGTGGGTATTTCCTCCGTCATCTTGTCTTTTGCTTTTTTTAAGCTCTTAGCAAAACTTAAAATCGGTCATGAAATGACAATTTTAGAAAACAACGCTATGCAATCGATTGCGACCAGCGCGGGTTATATGACGGCACCTTTGATGGCATCTATGCCCGCTTATATGATGGTGACGGGTCAGGTTGTCCCGATGTGGCAGACCTTTTGGTGGATCATCGCACTTTCTCTTCTAGGTGTACTTTTCGCCTTTCCTTTAAAAAAGCGATTTATCAACGACGAGCAAATGCCTTTTCCCGAAGGGCGCGCGGCTGGGATTGTTTTAGATAATTTGCACAGCGATACAGGCGACGGTTTTTTTAAGGCAAAGATTCTAATGTGGGGCGCTGGTCTTTCAGCTTTGATCGAGACCTTGCGAAGCGAAGCGGTGCTAACAGCAGCTCGTTTGAAGTTTTTAAAACTTCCTGATTACTGGGATGATTTTATTTATAGTTTTGCGACGCCCAAAATTTTAAATACGCCACTGAAAGATTTAACCATTCAAATGGACACTTCTATCGTGATGCTTGGCACTGGTGGATTAATGAATATGAAAACAGCGATGTCTTTGCTGTTAGGGGCTTTTATAAATTACTGGGTTTTAGCCCCCGTGATGATTCAGCAGGGAGCCATCGCAGGACCTGGTTTTAAGAATATCACAATGTGGTCCTTATGGTGTGGGGCTTCAATGATGACGACGGCTTCCTTGTATTCATTCTTTTCAAAACCAAAAGTTCTCATTGAATCTTTTAAAACTTTATTTCAAAAAAAATCTGAAAAGAAAAAAGACATCCTAGCTGATATCGAACTGCCGATGTGGATTTTTGTCGTTGGTATTCCAGTGATGGGCGCCATCACTGTGTATTTAGGACACGCTTGGTTCGGCGTTCACTACTGGCTAGGAATTTTAGCAGTGCCCCTTGTTTTTGTCTTTACGTTGATAGCAGTGACTTCCACCGGATTGACTGCAATCACCCCTGGTGGCGCTTTGGGAAAGCTGACACAAATTACTTTTTCAGTTGTTGCTCCTGGAAATATCTCGACTAATCTTATGACGGCAGGAATCACTTCTGAAGTTTCCTTGAATGCTAGTAATTTATTAATGGATATCAAGCCCGCCTACATGCTGGGTGGCAAACCCCGCCATCAAGCCCTGGGACATATCTTAGGAGTTTTTGCCGGGTCGCTTGTTGCAGTCCCGGTTTTCTACGCGATTTTTCATAATGATATTTCTTTATTTACAACAGATAAGCTGCCACTTCCAGGGGCTGCTATTTGGAAAGGTGTTGCTGAAGTTTTAACCAAGGGGCTCAGCACCTTGCACCCGACAGCGCAAATCGCCGTTCTCGTCGGAGCGATCGTTGGAATCTTATGTGAATATATGGGCCAACGAACACGCGGACGCTTTCCTATTTCTGGCGTTGGATTAGGTTTAGCCTTTGTCCTTAGATTTTCAGATTCGTTAGCGATGTCGTTGGGAGCTTTATTCTTTTGGGTCTGCCGATTGAAATATAAAGATAAAGCCAGTGTTAGCTACCGGGCCCTAGTTGATAATCAAGAAACCTTGTGCGCTGGTGTGATTGCTGGCGGTTCAATTATTGGAATTATTTTGATACTTCTAGAAAACGTGGTCTTAAATCACTAAGACCACGCAATTATGAAATCTTTATTTAAACTAATTTTAACGTCACATCAATATTCCCACGAGTGGCGTTTGAATATGGACAAACTTTGTGAGCGTTATCGATCAACGTTTGAGCGGCCGCTTTATCCATTCCTGGCAAGGTGATCTGCAACTCGACTTCGATTAAATAACCATGCGGAACGGCTCCAAAGCCAACCACACCAGTGACGCTAGCATCGGCTGGAACTTTCACTTTATCCCGGGCTCCTACGGCTTTCATGGCGCCTAAGAAACAACCTGAATATCCAGCTGCAAAAAGCTGTTCTGGGTTTGTTCCAGTATCGCCGCTTCCGCCCATCGCTTTTGGTGTCGTTAGCTTAACATCCAACACATTATCGTCGGAAATCGCACGACCTTCGCGGCCGCCTGTGGCTGTAGCCTTTGCTTTATAAATCACTTTCTCAATTTTCATCAGAGACTCCTTTAAGGTTTAAAATACGAATCCTAATTTAGCAGTGTATCGATCAGCTTCAAAAGCCTTCGAATACTCAAGCCCTAATGACAATAGCAACAGATGAACATTCACGCCGGCTAGAATTTGCGTCGTATTTAAATTTGCATCTAAAGACGAAGTTCCTGTCGGAAACGATGTTCCAAAAAAATTACCTGTCCCTGAATAATTTAAAGTGTCTTTGGCTTGCAAATATCCCACACCTAAATAGGGTTCAACAATGGGAAGACTTGGGCTGACTAAAATTTGTAACCCTGTCACCGTGTTTTTATTTTCAACATTTCCGGTCACTAACGGCGTCGTTTGTGTAAAGTTTAATTTTGAAGACGACGCAAAAGCACGAAAGGCCAAGTTAAATGGAATTACAATGAGGGACTCATCTAAGGTGTATTTTAAAGCCGCTGAAGATCCTTGAAAATCGACCCCATTAGAGCCGATTTTAGGAGTGTAAATAAATTCTCCCGTAAAACCCAGCGGGATACTGACGGCCAGTAAAACACCGCCATGATAAAGATTCGGCAAAGAATCCGATGAGGACGAAGATTTTACGATCTTATCCGTATTGGGACTTGGGTTTTGCCCGCCCACTAAAGCCAGCTCAAGACCGAAAATTTTTCCCAAAGTGGCTGCCCCCATCACCGAGGTGTGAGCTGTATTGGAGGAAAATTCTTTACTCATCGTTTCCATATCGCTCTGTGAAACGGCGCTAAAACTAGTCGCTGCCTGAGCACCGAAATACATAAAACAAGACAAAGCAAAAATCAGTTTTTGAAACATGGGATCCCCTGTGTAAGGTTAAAAGATATTTGTAAGATTAGCTTAATCTTTTGATGAAGTGATAGCCAAAAGGTGTTCTGACAACAGACGACAGCTCCCCGGGCTTTAAAAGTTGTGCAGCGACAGCAAAAGTCGGGTCCAGTCTTCGAAGATCAATAAGACCCAGGCTGCCCCCCTGGCTTGAGGATGGGCATTTGGAAAACTGGCGAGCGAGTGTCTCAAAAGCTACGCCTTCGTTCAGTTTTTTTTGTACATCATCAGCTTCGTACTGATGCGCAACAAGAATATGAGCTAATGCGAGCTTCAGGCTTTAGCCTTCATGCGTTTTTCTGCCTCAAAAATATCCACTTTATTTTGAGCACTTAACCAAAACTCAGGGGTTGTTTTCGTTAATTTGGATAACTTAATGGCCATCATCGGCGAAATTGACTGTCGGCCATTCACAATTCGGTTAACGACCTTAATATCGCAACCTAGCATATCTGCCACTTGTTTTTGAGTCCATCCCTGGGGTGATATAAATTTTGAATCCAAGATTTCTCCGGGTACCGTCGGTTTCTTAGCCGCCATCTTTTCTCCTACGAAACTTAGTTTGGTGTCTAATATAAAAATATCTGATACTGTTGAAAATTGAAACCATTAGAAAATTTATGACTTTAATGTCATAACTCACAAGGATATTGATGATTCATCTATCTAACATTTCGAAACAGTATGGCAGTAAAATTCTTTACCGGAATGGCTCATTCCAAATCAATGCAGGTGAAAAAATTGGTCTTGTCGGCCCTAACGGCGCAGGCAAAACGACAATTTTTCGAATTATCACTGGAGAAGAAGGTTTTGACCAAGGGCAATTGTCTAAATCAGAACGCACAGTGATCGGATACTTTTCACAAAATATCGAAGAAATGGGCGGTCGCACAGCCCTTGAAGAAGTGAAGTCAGCGGCCGGCCGTGTGCCTGAACTTCAAATCCAGTTGCAAGCGCTTGAACAAAAATTATCTGAAGAGCTCCCTGAAGAGGCCATGACTAAAGTTCTTGAACAGTACGGCGAACTGCAAGCGGAATTCGAAAGCCTGGGTGGTTATGATTTAGAAAATCGCGCGGCTGAAATTCTTACGGGACTTGGCATTGGTCCTGAAGATTACCATCGCCCCACAGAAAGTTTTAGCGGTGGTTGGAAAATGCGAATCGCCCTCGCAAAAATTTTAGTCCTCAATCCGCAAGTTTTATTAATGGATGAGCCGACCAACCATCTCGATTTGGAATCAATCATTTGGCTGGAACAATGGATGGTGGAATTTAAAGGTTCCTTATTAATGACAAGCCATGACCGCGAATTTATGAATCGCATCGTCACAAAAATTGTCGAAGTCGCTCATCAATCCATCACCGTCTATTCTGGAAATTACGATTTCTATGATCGAGAACGCCAAATTCGAAAAGAGCAATTGGTCGCTGCCGCTCGCAGACAAGATGATATGCTAGCCAAAGAAGAAGAATTTATTGCCAGGTTTGCGGCGCGAGCGTCCCACGCCGCGCAAGTGCAATCTCGGGTTAAAAAATTAGAAAAAATTGAGCGTATTGAGATTCCTATCGAAGAAAAAGCAGTTCAGTTTGAGTGGCCCGTCCCCCCGCGCGGAGGTGATGAAGTGGTTAAAATTGAAAATCTTGGAAAGACTTGGAAAACCAGCGAAGGCCGTGAAAAATTAGTTTTTAAAAAAGCTAATGCACTTGTAAAACGGCAAGACCGCGTCGCCGTAGTTGGCGTTAACGGCGCCGGCAAGTCGACACTTCTAAAAATTATCACAGGCCAAGCCGAAGCCACAGAAGGAAAATTTAATGTTGGCGCCAGCATTGACGTTGGCTACTTCAGTCAAAACTCATTAGATGTTCTAGATCCGAAAATGACTGTGATGGAAGAAGTTCACAGTCGCATTCCTAATTCATCTGTCGGATCAGTTCGTAGCCTTTTAGGCGCCATGAAGTTTTCTGGTGACGATGTTGATAAAAAAATCTCGATTCTTTCAGGGGGTGAAAAAAGCCGGGTTGTTTTAGCGACTATTTTAGCTCGCCCAGTGAATTTTTTAGTTCTTGATGAACCAACAAACCATCTTGATATCACGTCGCGCGAAATTTTGCTGGAAGCCATCAAAAACTTCCCGGGGACCGTTATGATTGTTAGCCATGATCGACATTTCTTAAGAGCCATCACGACAAAAGTATTTGAACTTGATCGACATCAGCTTCTAGTCACCGAAGGAACCTGGGATTATTACCTGGAAAAGAAAAGATCCACGATGCTTCTAGGAGGCTAGCTCAGACCTTAGCCCCGGTTATTTCGTCCCTTTAGAGTCATGCCATTTTCACCGATAGGGTAAGGTCAAACTTCGGAGGCCCGTTGAACACTTGGCTTAAAAAGCTCTTCGAACAATTAGAAGTCGATTGGAAATCTTCGGGGTCATCGCAAGAGCATGGTCCCCAGATTCCGGACGACCGCGCAACTTTATTATTTATCTTAGATACTTATAATAAATATTTACTGGACATCGATGGGCATCCGATTCGTAAGGTTCGTGAAAACTTGGACGACTTCTCGAAGCTACTTTTAAAAACTCCGGAATCTGATATCGGCGATGTCCTTTTTAAATTGCGCCAATATTTATCTAGCTACCGAATTGACGAATACAGCTTTATTCAAAAAACCTTTGATGATTTTAAATCTATTATCTGGGATTTTGCTGATCAGTTGGGTGAAGACCTTGTGATAGACAAAGTCAAAGATCGGGAAGTCTCTGAAAACTTAGATCAGTTGCGGGAAGCTGTTGAATCTAATTCAATACATATTCTAAAATCAAAAGCTCGTGAATTTATTGATTACTATGTTGAAGTTCAAAATCAACGTGACGATCGTCGAAGTAAGCGCTTGATCCGCGCGAAGAAGAATTTGCAAGTCGTAAAAAAGAAGTTAGTTGAAGCTCACCATAATATGCGAGTTGATCATTTAACAAAAGCTTACAATCGCCAAAGCTTTGATGAACAATTAAAAAATCATCACCGAATGCATGCCATTTCTAAGGCCCCAGTTTGTCTAATTTCTTTAGATATCGATTTTTTTAAAAAGATCAACGATGCCTATGGGCATGATATTGGCGATTTTGTCCTTAAAGAGACGGTGGTTCTTTTACAAGAGGTCTTTCACCGCAAAGAAGATTTCGTTGCTCGCGTTGGCGGAGAAGAATTTGCCATCCTATTACCAGAGTATCGCATCGAGGATGCCGTAAGAATGGCCGAAGAAGCCATGGCAAAGATTCGCCAAGAAGTCTTTATCCAAGGCGAGCTCGAGATCAAATTTACGGTCTCTATGGGCATTGCCCAACTTTTTAACAGTGAAACAGTTGAACAGTGGTTAAAGCGAGCTGACCAAGCTCTGTATCATTCTAAGAATACCGGTCGCAATAAATACACCCTTGCCACGGACCCCGGAAAGATTCAAAGCGTAGCCTGATCCTAAGAAGTGTCGCAGAAGTATCACTGTTACGGAATCATAGACACCTGTCTAAAGAATCATAGTGACCACCAATCCTTAGACACTCTTCGAAAAGTGACAGCTGAAATCAATTCTAAAGCACCCGCGACTTGGTCCCTTCTTTGCTTTCTTACAAGGTCATGAAAGCAATCAATCTTACACTTAAGCTTATTTTCTTAGGCCTAACATCAACAGCCCTTGCCGATGTGAACCTTCAACAAGCCTCCTATTACAAGACATGGACTGACTTCACAGTTGAAAGCAAAAATATACGATACTCGTTTCAACGCACCTATCGTAGCCGATCCATCCATCAAGGAATTCTTGGTTTTGGCTGGTGCACTGATTTTGATAAAAAACTGGATCTTCGAAAAACCGGCGAAATTATATTAATAGATTGCCAGGAAGAGAGAAGTTTACTTTTCAAAAAAACCACCAAAGATTATGTTTCAAATACAAATTTTAAAGACAAAATCGTCTTTCAAAATGGACATTTTCAAAGGCAAAAGGGTCTGATCAAACAAATCTTCGATGCTGAAGGAAGATTGATCGAACTCAGATATTTCAAATGGCCGCTAGAAATCTTCTACGGCTCTAACCAACAAATTAATAAAATTAAAATCAATAATGATCAAATTATTGACCTGAAGTTCACTCCAAAGGATGGAGATTCGCTCACAGTGATGGCGCCAGGGAAGGCTGCCCTTGTTTACCACCTTAAAGATAAAGATTTAATTTCAGTGTCCGGTGGCAGCGGAATAAAAACAAATTATAATTATAATTCATTCCATAATTTAATTCGTATTGGACAGGGATCTAAAACGATTGAACGCATGACTTATGAAAATAGTAAAGATTGGCTGATCGAGACTTCGACGGACTCGGCCTGCAAACAGACATATATTTATCAAACTGACGTAAAAAAACCTTTGCTGTTTAAAACAATAGTTCAAAAGATTTGTCAGGGTGAGCTGCAAGATGAAACACAGTGGACCTTTGAATTACAAAAAACCTTTGGCTCTAGTTACCGCATTTCTAGAATATTTTCGAGATCTCAGAATCTAAGTTCTCGCCTGGCCCTTAAAAATGGAGCGACTGATGAATAAAAATTTCAGGATCTTTCTGATGCTCGCCGCTGCTTTATTCTGCAAAGTTGCTTTCGGCATGGATTCCAAAGAAGTGATTGTTGCGATCGTTGATACGGGACTTGATTTTAATAATCCCGAGCTTTCGAAATATCTTTGGACAAACCCTGGCGAAAGCGGCCTTGATGCCAATGGTGCAGATAAGGCCCACAATGGCTTAGATGACGATGGCAATGGCTATATCGATGATGTCCATGGGTGGGATTTCGTTAAGCGCAGACCGGAAGCCCAAGATCATCATGGTCACGGCAGCCATATTGCTGGATTAGTTCTTTCGCAAATTAAAAAGGCGCCCTCTGGAGTGGTTATAAAATTAATGATTTTAAAATATTACGACCAAACTTTTCTTTCTACGGATACCTTAGGGCACACCATCAAAGCCTTTAAATATGCGACGCAGATGGGGGCGCATATCATCAACTATTCCGGAGGCGGACCCGAGGCTAATCTCGCCGAATACCTGGCCCTTCAGCAAGCTTATGACAAGGGTGTAATGATGGCTGCAGCGGCAGGGAATGATGGCCGCAATTTGGCTTTAGGAAAATTTTTTCCCGCGACTTATCCATTACCAAATATTTTGTCGGTCACAGCCGTTGATTCGACCCATGAGCTGCTTTTGACAAGTAATTTTAGTTCTCATTTTGTTGCATTAGCAGCTCCCGGAAAAAATCAAATCTCGTGGCTTCCCGGATCCCACCTCGGCCCTATGACGGGCACCTCTCAAGCGACGGCCCTTGCCACAGGGGCCGCCGCTTCCTTTTTAATGCAAAGACCGGAATACATGTTTCGTCCTACAGAAATTATTCGCTATTTAAAAGCGGGAGCTCAAAGTGAAAAGTCTTTGCTTGGAAAAGTCCAGAATGCAGATTTCCTTGATTCAGAAGTTCCTCCCATCCTCCGGGATTCTGGCGAATCCCCATTCGGACTTACGCTCGAGGAATCAATTTCTGATCTCAGCGCTTCCACAATAGGTCCCGCGTTCCAGAATTTATCTAATAAAAATTAGAAACTCCCCCACACAAATGTGCGCAATAAAGTAGAATGCACACCCCAACCAGCTATAATCTCGGACCTAACTCGTATTTAAACCTAATTTAATGC
>JAYTOY010000023.1:0-24849 GCA_043747555.1 Pseudobdellovibrionaceae bacterium
CTTGCCTTCTCCTTGCGACCTTACGAATTCCATAGGAATTCGTAAGGCAACAACGAACCACTTAAGCCCTTTAAATATCAGAACAATCTTGAGGCGTAAAGCTGCCCTAAGCACACTTAAGTGAGGCAGTTTCTAAGGTTAAATATTAAAGTCGTAAATTTAATCTATTTCTTAGCTTTTAAATCATGAATTTGCTGGGCCACACGCTCAGCATCTTTGGCCGGATCGACATCCTTTTCAATGTTTCTAATTTTTAATTCAGGATCAATAATAAAAGTCCATCTT
Source organism: Pseudobdellovibrionaceae bacterium (assembly GCA_043747555.1). Taxonomy (GTDB): domain Bacteria; phylum Bdellovibrionota; class Bdellovibrionia; order Bdellovibrionales; family Bdellovibrionaceae; genus JAYWDA01. The sequence continues at coordinate 286 of JAYTOY010000023.1, forward strand.
TTGGACATTTTTAGGCCTGGTATTTTCGATCCGTAAAGATCAATAATTTTAGAATCAGGGTCGGCCAGCAAGGTAAAATTCAGATTGTGGTTTTTGCGGAAGGCTGCCTGTTCCTTCACTGTATCTGCACTAATGCCGAAGATATCAGCACTTTCTGCACGGATCGTATTAATGCTATCGCGGAAGGCGCAGGCTTGCTTGGTACAGCCAGGAGTTTCTGCCTTTGGATAAAAATAGAGAACAGTCCATTGCCCTTTGCGGTCAGACAATAAAAACTGTTTCCCTTCATCCGTCGTTGAGGAAAACCCGGGAGCTAGGTCACCGACTTTAAGGTCGCCTGCGAAAGTGACCGCCGAGCTAAGAAGAACTAAACATAGTACGAATTGTTTTTTCATACTAAAAATCTAACAATACTTCGCAGATTAAATCAATTAACCATAATACTAAGCCTATGCAACTATGTTGACTGGCAAAATTAAAGTCCCATTTTTAGATCGACGCGGAAGACTAGCCAACTGCCATAACGTTCCTCGTCCTTCTCGCGGCGACGTATTTCACATTTTTATTTTTGAAATTAATTCCTTTCAGCACTGGCCGTTCCTAACTATACTTAGAAGTGTTTAGAAAAGAGGCCTATGATATCAAACGCCAAAAAATCAGTTATGATCGTCGATGATGAAATCCTTCTGTCTGGGACTTTAGCGGATATCTTGGCTACTTTTGGTTTTGAAACCAATATCTGCACAAGTATCAAAAAAGCTTTAGCCGAGTTTAATAAAAATCCGACCGATTTTGTTGTGACCGATTTAATTCTTCCCATGGAATCAGGCTTAGAGCTGGTCAAGGAAATCAGAAAAAATAATCAAAAGGTGAAGATTATAATTATGACCGGGGCTGACCCAGAAGACGTCCTTGCCCACAAAGGCCAAGGCCCGCGTGATTACAATTTAACAATTCTGGCAAAGCCCTTCGCCCCGCAAGATCTTATCGATCTATTGACTTAACAAGATCCCTTTAATAAAAATAAACAATGACCCCTCAGATTTTAATGACCAAAAAAGTGACTTCTTTGCCTGTGCCTTCGTCCAACGGTAAAATTCGTACGCTCAATGAGCTCAAAGGCAAAAAGATCGTTCTTTATTTTTATCCTAAAGATAATACACCAGGCTGCACAACCGAAGGCATTGAATTTAATAATTTGCTCCCAAAGTTCAAAAAACTAAACACAGTTGTCTTTGGAATTTCTCGGGATAATTTAAAATCTCACGATAAATTTATTACTAAATATGACTTTAAATTTGAGCTTTTATCGGATGAAACGGAAGAGCTTTGCAAAGTCTTTGATGTGATCAAAGAAAAGAATATGTATGGAAAGAAAGTATGGGGCATCGAGCGCAGTACTTTTGTGATTGATGAAAATCAAATCATTGTGGGCGAATTCAGGAAAGTGAAAGCCGCAGGCCATGCGGCTGAAATCCTAAAATACATCAAAGCGCTTTAATTCACTTTAATTAAAAGGTGGCCTTTGATTTGAGCACCACTGTTCTGTAGAATAGCCGCCTTGACAGGCACGCACCCAGCGCTGCTCCCATTGCTCGGTATTAACATTCTGACATGTCACTCCCGATTCGGCAGACCAATCAGTGCAATTCGATGAAAGCCGGTTGGGATCTAGATTTCTATCCAAACAAATACTCTCATTCTGACACTGACTGGATCCAGATTGATATCTACAAGGATTGAGGCACTGGCGCTTCCACAAATCTGCGCTATGGCCTGCAAATATGCAGCTCACCCCACGAGCCTGGGTCCAATCGGTGCAAGATGTTTGAGCTTGGGCTAAAGACCCCAAAAAAAGTAAAGCTAACAAGATTATTTTCACAGATTCCCTCTTTTGCTAATTCAGAGGAATATAATTATAGAAGACTTCTAGGGCAACCGTTAAATAACAGTTAAATATCAGCGCTTACATAATACGTTTCACGCACAACTAGTGACCTCGATTGCAAATTCGTCATACCCAAGGCTTGATGGCATTTCCGGGTCTTTCTTTAAAAGAGTGTAAAAGGGACCCATAACGAATTAAAGAGGAAATGCTTTATGGTAAATAGAACTCGATGTATCTGGTCTGGTCTGATGATTTTAAGCAGTCTCATTTTTGTAGCTTGCGCTTCAGATGTAAAAAAAGGTGATATTCCTTCGACAGCCAGCCCCCAAGAAGAAATTTCTCGCCTGAGCACGGACCTAGATACCGCTGTTTCAAAAAATATTGATGTTTTGGCCCCAAGTGAATTTAAAAAGAGCCTAAGGTTATGGCAAGAAGCCAAGACAGATTTATCCCAACATAAAAAACAAGAAGAGATCTTAAATGATCTAAGAACAAGCCGTAGCTTTTTAGCAAAAGCCTATACTACGTCTGAGAACCGTGAGTCCAAAGCGCCTGGCTTATTTGAAGCTCGCCAAGCAGCTCTAAACGCTGGAGTATTAAGCCATTCGGACCTGCGCAGATCCATGGAAGATTTAGATTCAGATGTCAGTGCTGATGCCGATCATTTAGCTAATTTAAATTCTGATAAGCTAGCTAAATTGCAAAATCGCTACGTTGACTTGGAACGACAATCAATCATTTTAAACCAGCTAGGTAAGGCCCAAGCTATGGTTAATGGCGGCGAAAAGGATGGCGCTGCTAAAAAAGCCCCCGTCACTTTAAAAAAAGCTGAATTATCTTTAAAATCAGCTCAGTCTGTGATTTCTACGAATGTTCGAAATCCTGAAGGTTACAAGGCTGCCGTCGTTGAAGCTAATAACGATGCCAATTTACTAACGGACGTCATGTCAACGATCTCACAAAACGGAAAAAACTTATCTGAGCCTTCAGCTTTGAAATTGGTTTCGCAGAACCGGCAAATTAAAAGTTTGAAAACTGACCTTTCGGATGCTGCTGCTTCTGGCGCCGCCACAGCAGCTAATTTAGAAAATAAGAATCAGGCTTTAAGTTCAGAGCTTGCTACAAAAGACGCTGACTTGACTTCAGCCAAGGCGAACGTTGACCTTCAGAGGACGATTGAAAGCGCTCGTAGCCAATTTTCTGCGGATGAAGCGGAAGCTTATCAACAGGGAAACAACCTGGTTATTCGGTTAAAGAAAATTAACTTTGCAAGTGGTCGTTCAGATCTTCCAGCAACTTCTATGTCAACTTTATCAAAAGTGTCAGAGGTCGCTAAATCTTTGAATGCCTCTTTGATTAATGTTGAAGGCCATACCGATTCAACGGGAAATGATCAGCAGAACAAAAAAATATCTGAACAGCGTGCCAGTGCGGTTGCGACGTACTTCAAAGCCAACGGATTTAAAGATATTGATGTTAAATCTGCAGGCTTTGGATTTGAAAAACCGATTGCTACTAATAAATCAAAAGAGGGCCGAGCCCAGAATCGCCGCGTCGATATTACAATCACACCCGAGGGATCTGCCACTTCTTCGCAGTAATCTTCAGCATTTTCATAAAGAAAATAGAAAAAGGTGGCTCTTCCGAGTCACCTTTTTCTATTTTATAAGCTGAACTTAAATACCTTTGGCAGCCCTAAAAATATAAGTTAGCCTATTTAGAAACAATCTAGGGAGGTATATGTCTATAATTACTTTTAAAGGAAATCCTGCTCATACAACTGGCGAACTTCCACAAGTCGGCCAAACAGTTTCATTTTCAAAAATGGTAAAGAATGACTTATCAGAGGTTTCTGTCGACAACTATGCCGGAAAAATAAAAGTTATAAGCATTTTTCCAAGTATTGACACTGGCGTTTGTGCGGCATCAGTTCGTAAATTTAACGAAGTGGCCTCAGGGCTTAAGAATACCGTGATACTTAATATTTCACCGGACCTTCCATTTGCAAATGCACGTTTCTGCGGCGCTGAAGGGATTGCAAACTGCGAGACCCTTTCTGCCTTCAGAAATAATTTCGGCAAAGACTGGGGAATTACATTAATAGACACTCCGCTGGCGGGCCTATTTGCAAGAGCTGTCGTCATTCTTTCGGCTGAAAATAAAGTGATTTATACAGAGCTAGTTTCAGAACTGACGAAAGAGCCCAATTACGAGGCTGCTCTAAAAGCTATTCGCTAACTGCCGACCTAGGATTTACCTAGCTTTAACAGGAGCATTTGAAAAAAAGTTTTTTTAGGGGGCGGTGGAAGTGGCCATTGAATTTGATCAAAGGCCGCTAAGGATTGATCTAAGCTCTTCTTTTCAATAAAAAAATGCTGAATCATTTTAGTATAATCGTCTTTCTGTCGCCAGTAGTGATAAACAAAGTCACCTGCACCAAGAATTCGCGACGAACTTGCTAAAAAATAGGAAAAGGCCATTTGCTCCATGACATGCTTTTTATATTTTGAATAAGACTGATCAGTGAGATCTAAAACATTTTTTAGGGCGCTAAAAAAAGCCGGTGAAAAGCCCAAAACTCCTGCATTCCACATCGTCATGGACGGCGGAATTTTAATATTTTTCCCTTCAATATTAAATTCAAATTTTGCTAAAAACCGAGCCACCTTTTTTGACAGAGGATCTTTGCCTTGGTTCACAACGTTTTCGGCCTCATGCATAAGGCTGTGATGCTTATCGATCTGTGCCATCAGCGGCGTTGGGTTCTTAGTGAAATAAGTGTCCCCATCTAAGTAAAATAAATTGAATTCAGGGAATTTCTTGGCCGCATCGCGAAGCATTTCTATTTTTACCCGGTGGACAAACTGAATCTGTCCCCGCCATTCAGTCAAGCGCTCGGGGTTGATCGGTTCATATTGCATCTGCGGGTGATCGCCCAAATAGCTTTTAAAATATTCCTGCCGATCGGTGTAGATGACAATTTTTTGAACACACTTAAGTTCAGATTGGTGCTTTAATAAACTAATCACCGAGAACAAAGTTTGTTCTAAAATAGAGTCTAGACCATAAGCTTGATAAATAACGATATTTTTCATAATGTTCAGAGGATAAAAATGACTGAAGGAGCCCAATTTGTCTAATAAAATTCTTGTCACTGGCGGCGCTGGCTATATCGGAAGTCACGCCTGTAAAATGCTAAAAGCCCAGGGCTATCAGCCTGTCGTTTATGATAACCTGGGCCGCGGACATGCGTGGGCTATCCAGTGGGGTCCCCTTGTGAAAGGGGACCTTCACGAAACCGAGCACCTCGTTCGTACTTTGCAGGAACATCAAATTCAAGCCGTCATCCATTTTGCAGCTTTTGCCTATGTTGGCGAATCCGTGCAAAAGCCCGAACTTTATTACGAAAATAATTTTGGCGGGACCTTATCGCTTTTAAAGGCGATGCAGAAGGCCCAGGTTAAAAGAATCGTGTTCTCTTCAACCTGTGCCACTTATGGAAACCCTCAAGAAGAATTTTTAACAGAATCCCACCCGCAAAACCCGATCAGCCCTTACGGGCAATCAAAACTGATGGTTGAAAAATTACTTCAAGACGCAGTTCGAGCCTGGGGTTTACAGGCCGTCGCTTTAAGATATTTTAATGCCTCTGGTGCTGATCCAGAAGGACAGATTGGCGAAGCGCATGACCCAGAAACTCATTTGATTCCGTTGGCTATTCAAGCCGGTCTTGGGAAACTTAAAGAAATTTCAATTTTTGGCAATGACTATCCGACACCCGATGGAACTTGTTTGCGTGATTATATCCACGTCAATGATTTAGCCTCTGCTCACATTAGGGCCTTGCAAATGGTTCTAGAAAATAAGATCACCTTTGACGCTTTTAATTTGGGAACCGGGCACGGTTATTCCGTTTTAGAGGTCATAAATAAAGTCAGTCAGGTCCTTGGAATTGAGGTTCCCTGTCGCTTGACCGGCCGCCGCGAAGGCGATCCCCCAAAGCTTATTGCGGATGCTTCAAAAGCTTTTAAATCTTTGGGATGGAAAGCACAATTTTCTGATCTAGAGACCTTAATCATATCCGCCGTTCTTTGGGAAAAAAAGCAGTTGGCAGTGAAGCTATAGAAACTGCCCCACTTACGTGTGCTTAGATTTACTCGCGCGTCGAAAAAGATCAGTTTTTCTAGACGCTTGCCTTCTTCTTGCGACCTTACGAATTCCAAAGGAATTCGTAAGGCAACAGCGACCCACTTAACCCTTTTAAATATCAGAACAATCTTGAGATGTTAAGCTGCCCTAAGCACAATTAAGTGGGGCAATTTCAAAGCTTTAATCTTTTTTAACACTGCAATCTTTTAGCAAATGCAAAAGTCGCGCATTGTGAAAGGTGCCTGCTTTATCGACATCCCAAAAAGGATAAGGATAAAACCTGGCGGTGGCGCATTGACCAGGTTCAACCGCAGCCCACTGGCGATCTTCTGTCGACGCAACCACGATTTCACCGGTTTTTTGGTCTTCAATAGAAACGGCAAATGAAAATACTTGGGGATTTGGCGCCTCTCCGGCTCGGCCTGCAAAAATCATTTGGCTATCGACCCGCTCAACTTTTTTTACTGGACCACTGACGACCCGAGAAAAAATATAGGAATAATAGTTAACGAATATCGATCCCGCGGCCACCAAGACCACAATAACCACCAATAATTTAGCAAGTGTCATTACGTTTTTCATGCCCAAGGTTTACATTTACCAAGCAGGTAAAACAAGCAAAAGTGTTAACTATCTGGGTGCCAACTTTTATTTATTTTGTTCTAATATTTACACCGAGGTTTTATGTTTTCGCGTTCTGAAAAAATTTTGCTAGCCATTTTGGCCTGCATTCAGTTTAGCCATATCGTGGATTTTATGATTTTGATGCCGCTAGGCCCCAAATTGATGCGAATTTTTGAGATCACTCCTCATCAATTTGGCCTTCTGGTTTCGGTCTACACTTTAGCCGCAGGAGTCAGTGGGTTTTTAGCCTCTTTTTTTATTGATCGCTTTGATCGCAAAACTGGCCTGCTATTTTTTTACCTTGGCTTTGGTATCGGGACCATTGCGTGTGGAATGGTTGATTCTTATTCAAGCTTGCTGATCACCCGAGCCCTTACCGGATTTTTTGGTGGCGTTTTAGGATCCCTTATTTTATCTGTGATTGGCGATACGATTTCTTTGGACCGCAGGGGGACAGCCATTGGAATTACGACCGCTGCTTTTTCAGTGGCCTCTGTCTTTGGCGTGCCATTCAGCCTTTATTTGGCTGACAGCTACGGCTGGCACGGCCCGTTTATGTTTTTAGGAATTGTTTCAGTCGTTGTGTGGTCTGGTGTTTTCTTTGCTATGCCGCCGATGAAAAATCACCTGCTTAATAGAGTTAAAGAATCCAATCCATTTCATTCGCTTCTGCATGTGATCCGAACGCCCAATTTGCTTTTTGCTTTAGGATTTATGTGTTTTCTAATTTTGGGCCAATTTACGATCATCCCGTTTTTAAGTCCTTCGCTGGTTGCAAACACAGGTCTTGCCGAAGATCAGCTGAAATATATCTATTTGGTGGGCGGAATTATTTCGATCTTTGCCTCCCCGACTGCTGGCCGTCTAGGCGATAAGATGGGCCGCAAAAAATTATTTGTGATCTCGGGATTGGTGTCTATTTTACCGGTGCTTATTATCACCCACTTAGGACCACAACCGGTTCTTGTGACGTTAGCTTGTGTGGCCTTTTTCTTTTTGTGCATGAGTGGTCGAATGGTGCCTGCGATGGCCACTATATCCTCGGCACCGATTCCTAAATACCGCGGCAGCTTTATGAGCATCGCAAGCTCGGTCCAGCAGTTGTCAGCGGCCGCGGCCTCTTATTTGGCGGGATTGATTGTGGTCAAAGACAGTGGTGGGCATTTATTAAACTATAGTTATGCTGGGTATTTTGCGGCAGCCTGCACACTCGTCGCTATTTATTTCTCAAGAAAAGTTCAAGAAACTTCTTAAAAAGCCACTTTGCCGCGAAGTTTTTTTGTCTCGCCTTTAATTTTTTTAGTTTCGATGCGCTTTCGCACGGCAGATCTGGTGGGCTTTGTTTTAAATCTTTTCTTAGGTTTAAACAGAGCGGCCTTGAGGAAGTTTTCAAGCTTTGCCAAGCAGGCTTTTTTGTTTTGATCCTGATCCCGAAACTGATCGCTGCGCAAATGCAAATAGCCTTCAGAATTAATATGATTTTGAAGTTTTAAGGCTATTAAAGCTTTCTGCTCCGCCGAGAAAGCCGCACTGGATTCAACGTGCCAATTTAGAAGCGCCGCTGAATTTGTTTTATTCACATGTTGGCCGCCGGGCCCGCGGGACCGAGTAAATTCAAACCAAATTTCCTTTAACCAAAGAGCCGTCATGAGCTGGTTATAATATCACGACAGTCACTTTTCGACACAATTTCGCAAAGACCCCCCGTCCCATAGGCGTCTTATGATGGTTTAACGCTGTGAAATCCCGTAAGATATCCGCTATGACAACAAGCATGCTTATCATAGGTTTAGTGGTCGGATTAGTGTCAGGGGCGGTCCTTGGACTTTTCATGCACCGCCTGTTTCGCGCGCAACTGATTCGCTGGGCTCAATCGGATGCTCAAGATATTTTGCAAGAAGCCAAAGACGCCTTAGAAATTCGGGCTTTGGAAGAAAAAGAACAGCAACAAGAGATTGAAACTGTTTTTTGGACTAAAGCTGAACCAGAAATGCTGAAGTACGAAGAGCGGATTGAAGAGCTGCAAGAAATTGCCGAAGAACGAAAACAAAAAATCGACGTGATGTACGGCACTGAAAAGCGCAATTTGATCGAGCGCGAAAATCAAGTGAAACACGAAGAAGGCACACTTAAAAAATCCGAGCTTCAGTACCAAGAAAAAAAAGATATTTTTCAAACGGTTTTACTTCAACTGGTGGACCGACTTTCCAGCCAGTGCAATACGGCTATCGATGATGCCAAAAAATATTTAATGGAACGCTTTGAAGAAGAAACGCAAAGGCGCGCCCAGAAACATATTGATGACACCGAAGAAGATTACAAAATGCATTCAGAACAATATGCCAAACGTGTCTTGGATACGACCCTTGAACGCTTTGCAAGGCCCTACTGTGCTGAACGCGGCATTGGGGCGGTGAATATTCCTGATGAAGCGACTCGCAAAAAATTTGCGGACCCCGCAGGCCTTCACATTAAAGCCGTTCAAGAAGTTTGTGGTTGCGATATTATTATTGAAGATAATTTGAATATCGTTGGTATTGCAGGCTTTGACCCCGTTCGCCGCGAGCTGACTCGCCGAACCATGGAACGCATTTTTAAAGAGAAAAAAGCGATCAATCCTGAAATTATTAAGCGCATCGCTGAAAATCAGAAAAAAGAACTGTTTAAACAGATTAAACACGATGGCGACATGATCGCAAAAGAACTTCGTATGGATAATATGCATCCTGAAGTTCGGCAGATGATGGGCTCCCTTCGCTACCGGTACTCGTTCACGCAAAATCAGTATTTTCACTGCGGTGAAGTGGGTTGGCTGTGTGGCTTACTTGCGGCCGAGCTGAATTTGAATGTTAAAAAAGCTCGCAGATCAGGATTATTGCATGATATCGGAAAATCCATGGATCACGCCGTCGATGGTGGCCATGCCGTGATCGGTGCTGACTTTATTGAAGCTCGTGGTGAGGCCGTGGATGTGGTTCATAACGTTCGCGCCCATCACAACGACGTCGCCCCTGCTTCGGATATGGCTTACCTTGTGATCGCAGCGGATGCGATGTCAGGTGGGCGTCCCGGGGCTCGTAGATCTACCCTTGAATCTTACAATCAAAAGATCACTGAATTGCAGGACATCGCCCGCAGCTTTGAAGGGGTCACCGATTGTTACGTTCTTAGCGGTGGTCGGGAATGTCGAGTGCTGGTGAATGGTAAAAAAGTGGATGATGTGAAAGCCATGCACTTAAGTGTTAAGATTGCTGAGAAGATTGAGCAGGAGTGCAGTTATCCTGGGCAGATTAAAGTAGTGGTTGTGCGAGAGACTGTGATCACTGAGTCCACTCTAGCGAAATCGCACGCGTAAGCTTACGCCTCAAGATTAATTTTCTATTATAAGTATTTTCTGGGGTTCACTGTTGCCTTACGAATTCCTTTGGAATTCGTAAGGACGCTAGGATTCGGAGGGAATAACTATTTTTTATAAGATAACTCTGTACGAAGGTTATCCGAGTCTACTTTTACAACTGCAGTGACTTTAAAATTTCCCAGGGTGCTGTTTATAGTCTTAACTTTTGTCGCAACGACAGTTCCCACTGGCATCTGTTTTTTAGAATTTTCGATTTTTCCAATCATTTCCTCGATCTCTTGCTGTGAAAACAACTCGCCGGCATCAATAACAACCAACCCCATGTTAGTAAACGTCTTGTAATCAACCAAGTCAGAATTCCCATTTGATAATGTGAAAGTCTTATTGGAAGCCATAAGAAGGGTTGTTAAATCGGCAGTATTAGCAAAAACAATTTCTGTATCGGCATTTTCAGCCAAAATTATTTTTTTCTGAAGCGTGATGAGTTTCTTGTAAGATTCATCAGATAGAGAACTTTGGTCATGATAGAACCCAATGCTCATATCTGAGGCTGCCGATATGACGCGGTTTTTTAATTGTGGGCTCATGGTGTTTAAAAGCTGACGAGATTCTTGAAAATGCGCGACGCCCCCATTAAAAAGCTCACTTTGATCACGCCACTCTACCTGACGATCAACGGCTTTTCCCTTCAGGCAGCTCAGTGATTCTGCCGCAGGCGAATAAGCAATCAACTGCCCATATTTGCGATTGGCATTTAGGACGCCGTTTAGACGGTGATCCATTGAAGCCATCGCGACCAAATATGAACTGAGGTTAGGAAATTGTTTCGCAAATCGACTCTTTATCAGCGTCGAAAACGCTAATGAATCGTTGATGGTTAGCCTGTTATTTGTCGCCTTCACTAGAAGGGTATTTGCTAATTTTGCGGATGTTCCCATTTCATTAAAACGACAACTTTGTTCGTCAAAAGTCAGTTTATTATTATCTAAATCGTTATTGATCTGCTGAATAGGTGCGCAAATGTTTTGCAACTTAACCTGATAAGCTTCTGAATTCGAATCACCACCACTAAGTATCAACATCTGATTGGATCCATTTTCACTATAAAGATTTGCTGTCGATAGTCGTGAAAGGAGTTGTCCGGTGCTTAGGACATAAGTGTTACTTCCGCTGCCTGCTAGGTCGGCGTCAGGCCAGACGTATCCGAAATCATTTTCATTAGCGATTTGCCCAAGCAATGGAGAAATCTTTAGTGTATTTAAATCAAGAGTGACCAGTTTGGAGTCGGAGTATGTTTTTCCAGAAGTGTTTCCGTAAATTAAATTTTTATGAAGTTGTCTGGATTTGATATTAAAAATATTGACCGTCTTCCGATTCAGATCAACGACAGCCGTCCGATCTAACTTGAAGTTTTCTTGCAAATTTATGATGACCTTCCTTTGATCATCAGAAAAGGCCATGGACCACTTATAAATCTGTGTGCCGGAATCACTATCAAATAATTTAATTTCCGCTACAGATTTTTTCGCCTGAGTGTCAACTACAACTAAATTGATACCTTTGGGTCTGGTTTTATCACCATGATTCTCATAAATAAATGCGACATTGTTTCCTTGTTTTGTTGCGCTTAACTGATCTTCAGAATTTTGCCACCAGCTCTGGTAAGGTTTGCCTTGCGAATCTGTCCTTGTCTCTGAGCCATGGATATATTTAGCAATGACTTGGTTTAGCTCGTCTTTGCTAATGTTGGACTTAAAAGAATCTACGCTCAGCCATGGATATTTCTTTGCGCAGCTTTCAGAGCCCGCGCAAGATAGCTTTTTTTCAACCATCATGGCTTTTTCAACACAGTTACTTTGGGCAAATGAACTCGTACTGATAACTAACGAAGAAGCCGAGTAAATTGCTAGCTTCAAGAAGTTCGCTGACATGACGTTTCTCATAAATATTCCTTTTTAGTAATTTAAGTCCACACACCATAGATGCAAAGCCATGCCAACTGAGGGAGGCCTAAAATGTGGCAAATTATTTTTCACTTTTATTGAGATTTGCGTGGGTTTTTAGAGATTTTCATAGCGATCTCGATAAGTTACGACTTCCCGACGACTTAAAATTTCGGTGACATTTAAGGCTGCATATCTTCGAGTTGGACTAATACGTCGAGAAAATAAAAGCGGCTCTGATTTGAACAGAGCCGCTTTTTAAAGGTCACTTTTATCAATAAACACCCTTATTAAAATTTAAGGATAAGGAGCGCGACCGTGATATTGGTCTTCGCTGAAATCATCGACTAAAATGGCATCATAGCGAATGGCATCGGATTCTAGAATCATGCGATGTTCTTCACCTGTGATAATATTTTTTGCCTTTGCATCATCCAGTAATAAATGAACTTTTTTCTTCGGTAGGACGCCGTCTTTGATCGCTTTTTTAATTTTCTTTTCGGCAGATTCTGCACGGTGCACGGCTTTGAAGGCATGCTCTAAACGTCCCAAGGCTTGTTTTGGATCTTTTGGAATATAAATTCCATCGGTTAGATCTTCGCGCATTTTGCTATCGTTTAACATCTCGGAAGAGATTGCGTGCAACCATCCATCGGAAGCTTGTGATCCTAAAGAATTAATTCGTGACCATGCGCCGACCCAACCTTTTAAAAACCAACGTAATCCTGGGACTCGCAAGTTATCAAAAATGCCATCAAAGGATTTTTGAATTTCATGCAGGCATAACTTTAAATTATAATGAACAAAGGGCAGATGATCTTCAGGGCGGCCTTCGGCCTCAAAACGTCTTAACACAGCACTTGCGATATACAGATACGCTAAGATATCAGCGTATCTGCCGGTGATTTTTTCTTTCATTTTTAAAGATCCGCCCAAAGCGCCCATGGCAATATCAGCCATAATTGCAAAACTCGCGCTGGCCCAAGAAAGCCTGCGATAATAATTTTTTGTTTTTGGATGTGAATCTGGCGCTGCTGCTAAATAGCCGCGAGTGATTGATAGTAAAATACTTCGACATAAGTTTCTGACCACGTGACCGATGTGACCCCAGAAAGCGGTGTCAAAAGCGTTGGCATCATTGGCTTCAATGGCTTTTACCTCTGCGAATGCAAACGGATGAGCTCGCAGTGCACCTTGGCCGAACACAATTAATGTTCGGGTCATGATATTTGCGCCTTCAACGGTGATTCCAATCGGAGTTGCCACGTACATTTCTGCTAGCAAGTTACGGGGGCCCAATGAAATTCCGGCGCCGCCCATGATATCCATACCGTCATTAATAACTCTTCGACCCCACTCGGTGGAGTAATATTTTTGAATCGCTGTGATCACTGGAGGCTTAATGCCCTTATCTAAGGCGCCGACGGTGAATTTTCTCATGGCTTCTAAGCCGTAGGTGAAAGCTCCGATTCGAGCCATAGGCTCTTCGATGCCTTCAAATTTTCCAATCGAAACACCAAACTGGCGACGAATCATTCCGTGGGCGCCGACCACTCGTGAAACTAATTTTGATCCGCCAGTGGCTTGTGCAGGGAGTGAGATTCCTCGACCCGCTGCCAAGCACTCCATCAGCATGCCCCATCCGCCACCAAGTCCTGAGACTCCTCCGACGACGGCATCGACTGGAATGACAACGTCTTTTCCTTGGGTTGGACAGTTGTAGAAAGGCACTGATAGAGGATCGTGTCTGCGGCCAATGATCACACCTGGAAGGTTTGCTGGAACTAAGGCGCAAGTAATTCCGATATCTTCGGCTTTACCTAATAATTTTTCTGGATCGCGCAGTCTGAAGGCTAAGCCGATCATTGTCGAAATCGCCGCTAAGGTGATCCAACGTTTATTCCAATTTAATCGGATATAAAGTTTTCCGTCTTCACCTTTAAATAAAATTCCGGACGATGTGATCGAGCCTGCATCAGAACCTGCCATCGGCTCGGTCAAACCGAAACACGGCATCTCTTCACCGCGAGCTAATCTAGGCAGTAAATAATCTTTTTGTTGCTGAGTTCCGTAATGAATTAAAAGTTCGGCCGGCCCCAAAGAGTTCGGCACCATCACTGAAATGGTCGCAGGCAAAGACCGCGATGACAGCTTCATAATGACTTCCGAGTGCGCCAAATTTGAAAAGCCCAAGCCGCCGTATTGTTTTGGGATAATCATGCCTAAAAATTTTTCCTTTTTAATATAATCCCAAACATCTTGGCCGATTTCTTTTTTCTGCCAGATTTTCCATGGGTCGATCAGCTCACAAAGTTTTTCAACCGGGCCTGCCATAAAGGCTTTTTCTTCCGCGGTTAGATCAGGATAGGGCTCCGCTAAGATTTTTTTAAAATCAGGTTTGCCAGAAAATAAATCTTTTTCAATCCAGACAACGCCGGCTTCCAAGGCCACTCGCTCGGTTTCAGAAATTTTTGGCACAAGCTCTAGTTTTTTAAACAGAGCTAAAACCAATTTTGAAACTAAGATGGTTCGTAACGGCTTAATAAGAAAAATCAGGAATGCGATACCGGTGGCGGCAATGATAGCCATCGGCGCTCCGACACAGAATAAAAGTAAAACCGAAACGATCGCCCAAACGATCAAGGGACTGCTAAAAAATCCCAAGAATAAAAGAACGATAACGACAAGAGCCGCACAAATGCCGCCCGGCAATTGCTGGCAAAGAACTCCGTAAAAGGGCAGTGTTTCCAAGATGATCTCCTTTGATGACTCTATAATTAAACTCTTATCAAATTGTAAGAGCAAGACGGAGTTTCAAAGGGCCTGAAAAAACACAGGACCTCTTTTATTAGAAGAAGTCCTGTTTCAAATAACATTTAGCTTTTAATCTAAATTGTAACTCTAATTGTAATTAGTGACCTGGAGGTGGTGGAACAGTTTCAGTGGCTGGAGCTGCCGGAGCCATTCCATCTGCAGCCGCAGGAGCACCCATTTGGTCTTGAACTGGAGGAGGCGCAGTTTCTTGTTTGTTCACTTCTGTGCTTGTGTTTTTAGAACAAGTAAAGCCTGTCGTTAATGCAAGAGTCACCAATAAAGCCGACACTAATAATTTCATAAAAATCCTTCCGTTAATTAAAATGGCATCTAATGAGCCCGTTCAGTTCTGGACGTTAGCCTATTCAAATCGAGGAAACAACCCCAAATCAATCAGTGCTGACATCTTGCGCACCAAAAGGTGCTTCGGCCCGCCATTGATCTAGTCTTAATCACGGCCCTGCAGATGCGACAAGGCTGGCCGTCTTTGGCATAAACGAAGAATTCATTCTGAAATTTTCCGCTGTCCCCGTTGGTGTGCGTAAAATCTTGCAAGGTCGAACCCCCTGCTAAAATCGCCCTATTTAAAACCTCACGAGTTTTTTCGATGATCATCTGAAGTTGCAAAAAGGTCACACGACCCGCTGGTTTTTGCGGCTTAATTTTGCATTCAAAAAGGATTTCACTAGCATAAATATTCCCGATACCGACCACCACCCGTTGGTCCATCAAGACATTTTTAATCGGCGCGGTTTTATTTTTGAATTTAGATTTTAAATAGGTCGCAGAAAATTCATCAGAAAAAGGTTCAGGTCCCATCAATGAAAAAGGCTTGCCCGAAAGATCCTTTGAAAAATCCAAAACCCCGAAGCGGCGTGGATCACGAAAGATCAAACCTAAATTTCCCGAAAAATGTAGGATGACATGATCATGGGTTCCAAGTTCTGTGTCGTCTTTCGTTCGCCAACTGCCCGTCATCCCCAAATGCGAAATTAAAAAGCCTTTAGCGGTTTCGAAGTAAAGGTATTTTGCCCTTCGACCTACGGAAAGTATTGTTTGTCCTTCAAGCTCTTTAACTTTTTTGGCAGGAATTGGAAAACGCAAATCAGGGCGCTTGAGCTCGATTTTTTCAAGCATTGGCTTGTGGGAGAGAATGTTTTCTAAACCGCGGCGAACGGTTTCGACTTCTGGTAGTTCTGGCATTAGGCACTTATCCTAATGTAATCATTCGTTATTGCAATTGCGTTAATCATTTTCGCTACCTTTCTCACCCTATTTTAACTTTTTCATGCAATTTTTGCTATCGTCTTCTGTAGTAGTCGTTATCAATTTTAAACTTGCTAACTATTATCTTATACCGTATAGTGTAACAAGTAGGTGGGCTAATGATTCAAAGTTTTGGAAATAAGGCCGCCCAAGATATATGGGAAGAAGATAGATCTAAGGCCTTTTCCTCAGAATTATGGATTCGAGCAAAGGCATTACTGACAATCATGCATAGCACGAACACCTTGGATGATTTAAAAATCAAAGGTCAACCACCTAACATCCGACTTCATAAGTTAAAAGGTGATCGCAAAGACCAATGGAGTGTCACAATTAAACGACCTTGGTGCATTACTTTTAGATTTAAGAATGGCGACTTTTTTGAAGTAAAAATTGAAAATTATCACAAAGGATAAAATTTTATGATTAAAAATTCAAAGCCTCTTCATCCTGGAATTATTCTTAACGAAATTTACATGGCCGAAATGGGCTTGAATCAAAGTCAATTAGCGGTCAAATGTAAATGTTCGCCCCGTAAAATCAATGAGATCGTCAATGGCAAAAGATCTATTTCCTCTCAGTTTGCTATCGAGTTAGAAAAGGTTTTGGGAACCTCCGCTGAAATGTGGGTCCGTATGCAAGCCGATTACGATTTATGGGTGGCTCGAAAAAAAGCCGCATAATTTCTTGTAAGACTCACTTTCTTCAAGAAAGCTCAGGCTGACCTGATGCCTTTTTGATTAAAACCCTTACATTTTACAGGCACATCGCTCAAGTATAGCTGGTCCATTGCGTCGATCGGCAGCGACTTAGCCGAACATAGGGCACAGTATTTTTTGATTTCCTATTTTGTAAATGTTTCATTCGCGAAAAAGAGGATCTCAAATCTATTGCTAGGGCGTGGAATTCGCATTATCCAAATCCAATGAATCGTCAACCTTAGATAGCAGAGAAATTCATCCCCAAATGTTAAAACCTTGTCAGGAGATCGCAATGAAAAACTTATTAATCTTGCTAGCTGCAGTTTTTATTACCAGCAACTCATACGCAAATGGTATTGAAGAAAAAGAAATTGTGTCATGCGTATTAGTTAATGCTAAAGTTACCTTGGAAGGCGCTAGTGAATTAAATTCAAATTATTCACCTGCCGAGGGTGAATTAAACTCGGTAATAATCACTATAAGAAGTCCCGGAACCGTGTATGAAGATATCGGCGCATTTATACCTGCTAGCAATCATGATGATGATTTCGTGCCCTATGGTTTCGTTGGGACAAACCAAAGAAACTCAAAATTGATTATGACAAAAGATCGTTTGTTTGTTTCTGATGTTTCGGGCCCCTTTCAAAATTGGGGTACGTATGATATTGATCTTAAAACTGGCAAAGGCGAATTTAACTTTAGCGCTACAGGTGGATGGCATTCATACAGAAACAAAGTTAAAGCGCAGTTTAAAAATTGTAGAAAAATTTAATATTCTATAATATCCAGGGGATATACTCAGATATGTCCCTTTTTCTTAGTATGAATTGTAATCAACCACATAAACTGGAATGCGCCCCTTATATCCCGGCTGAAAAATGATTAGGTTAGCATGCTCTTTGGAAAGTCTAAAATCGGCAGCACCAGAATTGGGCTCAGCCAACACATGCATTAGTTTTTCATTTCAGCGAGCCAAGTAATTAAGTGAATTAAGACTGCATTTATCAAGAAGCCATCCGATGGATTGTGTCCTAGGATCCCTTTTTGGCGTTGAAAAAGAACTGACCTGAACACTTTTTTTGACAGAGTTAAAATTAGTTTGTGGAAATTGACCCTTATCCAATACTTTATTTATTTTTAGGCGAAGTCTTGACGAGGCTTTCATCCTTTAAAACGTCAGCCGTCATCGATTTAAATTCTTCTGCAGTAAGTCCACCTGCCGCGTGAAGGGCTTTAAGATCTTCTAATACTTGGTTCACAGTCAGCGTTGCTGACACCTTTGCTTCCATCAGTTTAAATTCTTCTTCACTTAATCCGGCGTTTTCTCGAAATCTTTCGCGATCTTTTTTTATTTGTTCAGCCAGTTCAAGGGCTGTAAAGGATGTCGGACGACGATTAACAAAAATTTCCGTGTTTAGATACGTTAAGCATTCTCGCGAATCCTTGATGTTTTTCTTTAGTAGGCCCCAATGCTCGCCAGAATTTGTCTTGACCACAACAAAACAGCAATCCCAAGACAAATGAACATCACCTCGGGTGGATGCTCTTTCTCACTTGTTCCAAGGAACGTCTTTATTGCTGTCGAAGTCATACCTAGAAGAAAAATCAAAGGTATGGCCCCCGTGTAAATTCCTACTTTCACTCTCCAAGAATGACTTATATCGAAAGTAACTGATTTAATTTGATCAAGCGAAATTCGAGCTCCACTCGAGAACACTAGAAAGTCGCCATCGACTTTGGCGTCACTCTCAGCGTTAGTAAATACGAGTTCCCTAAATTCCTTTGGTTGATAAGCCATTCCTTTTTCCTTAACGTTGAGTCGATCGGCTGACTTAGTTATTTGCTAAAGAGACGCGGGGGAGAAAGCGGTTTTTTGTGTACCAAGGCGATACGGAGGCCCGTCTTGAACTGTTCCTAATGAAATGGGTGGATTATAAATGCCATCGCCAAAAAAATTGGGTTGTTTATTGCTGTGGGCAGAGATCAGCAAATGAAAGACACTTTTCGGCGGTTGGCGGTCTATGTTTCGATTCGGCCTTGGCTGCCAACTTTGCCTAATACGACTTAATGTTAAGATATCTCGTTCTGAGACATTGGCATAAATTGCAGTGATATAGTTCGCGGAGGCTTTCCAACCATGCGCAGTCATTCAATCTGCAAGGTCCACTTGGACAAGGCGAGATACGGAACCGAAGATTATGGGACCACTAGATACCGAGTTATCTTTGGAACACCATTTTTTCAATTTTCTTCGACTCTAGCGTTTCTTGTGAGTTAAAATGCCAAACGATCACTGAAAAAACTAAGGGGAATCAGAGAGTCTTTAGTAGGCGTGCTGCCGTAAAAACCCAAGAGGGTCTTTTTCAAATTCAAAATAATTTTCAAGATTAATTGTAACCGACTTGGAATTTCCAAATTTTTCTTTAAATTTCAATAGACCTTTCGAACTTTTTTTCCTTCCGCTTTTGACTTCGATGGCATAAATTCGCCGACCCTCCTTAAGGACGTAGTCGACTTCATCACCACCCTCTCGCCAGTAGTAAAGACTTTGATCTGTCCTATTCAGCTGCGCGCCAACAAGCAGCTCAAAAACTCGCCCCAATTCTTCTGGCCTATAATCATCCAAAATATTTAAGTAATATAAACAAGGTGCCAATAATAAGATTTTGGGCGATGACGATTTTGTTTTAAACTTTTTTTCTGAATACTTCTCAAGGGCTTTCATTAAAAACGCACCTTCAAAAAGTGCGATATAATATTTTACTAAATCAACATTTCCCTTATCTTGAATCTGTCCCAGTATTTTTGTATAACTAATTTCTTGGGCTGGGTAGGAAACAAGAATTTCAAAAGCTTGCTTGAACAACGAGGGACTTTTAACCTTTTGAAACTGTAAAATGTCTTTTTCTATCACCGTTGATACGATGGAATTTTTTACGTAATTAACCCATTCAGTTCGATCTTTAAACTGATAAGGAGCTGGGTATCCTCCATACTTCAAATAATCTTTAAAAGTAAGTCTATAGCCTTCATTAGATTCACGAAAATTCCAATGGAATGCTTTAATTAATTGAAACCTTCCTGTCAGACTTTCCGTCAGGCCTTTTTGAATTTCTAAGGAACTGGATCCTAATAAAACACATCTCACTTTCAATTTTTCTTTCTTACTTGCATCCGAAAGTTTTTTTATGACAGCGGCCCAGCTTTCACACTTTTGAATTTCATCAATCACTAAAATTTTATTTTGATGAATCGCCCTGCCCCACAGCTCAGATAACCACTGAGCTGTGCTGTTAAAGACCTCATCTGCACTTTCATATAAAAATTGATCTTTGAAGTGTGCTTTAAAAAAATGAAGGACAGTTGTTGTTTTCCCAACCTGCCGTGGGCCAATAAGAACCTGGATAAGTCCATTATTTTGACTTAAGTTAATCTCTAACATATCGATAAAGCTGAGTTTTATCACCTTATTCATATTTGATAGGTTAACCTATTGTTTTTGATAGGTCAACCTATCATTTATTTGAAGGACTGTTTTGAGGCACCCTACGGTCACTCATTAGCAAAACTCAATCCGGGTTGAATCAACTGCAGGAAAGTCTTAGCACTTAAAGATAAATTGCGGTCATTTCGACGAGCTAGGTAGAGTGGGATAGGGATAGCTCGCCTTAACGGAAGTTCGACCAGCGCCCCTGAACTTAATTCTTTCTCGATCATAAATCGCGCCAGAAAAGAGATCCCTAATCCTTCAAGACAAAGTCGCTTCTGTGTTTCCTGACTGTTGGACTCACACACAATCTGCGGTTGGGCCTTCAGTAAGTCTATCACTTCTTGGGAAGGATGCTTTTGATATTGCGACCGAATTGAACCGATAAAGCCCACTGTTTGTAAAATGGCTTTTAATTGTCGGGGCGATATTGCGCCTTTGAAATCCTTTGTCCACTTTGGATGACAAGCAAGAGTCATCTCCATTTGAAAAATAGATTCGTATTTAATTCCAGGAACATTGACCTTCGTAAAGAAAAGTCCAAATTCAACTTCGCTTTGCCTGATCAAATCCAAAATATCGTTTGGAGTTCCTGAAAATATGCGCGGAACCAATTTAGGATGCTGATCTCTGATCTGGTGAAGTTTTTTAATTAAAAAATAATTACACAAATGATCTGAGGCCCCAAATGGCAGTGGCCCTTCGCACACTTCTTTTACATCACGGTAAGTCGCCTCAATCTCGCTGACAATCTGAAACAAGCGTTCACACTTTAAAAAGACCTGCATTCCTGAAGGTGTCAGGACAACACCCTTCTTCGATCGCTGCAAAAGCTTAAGCCCTTCCCGGTCTTCTAATAGAGCCACTGATTTACTTAAGGCGGATTGGCTGATCCGTAACTGCTGGGCGGCTTTGGTGAAGCTGCCGGCTTTGGCGACCTCGAAAAAGTAACGAAGATAATTAAGTTCCATGCTTTTAACACCTTAACAGATCTATTCTAAAAAGTAATGGATAAGGTGATAAATATGTATTTTTAATATGGCTAAGGAAGGGCTATACCTCTCCTCGCTGGGATCTTTGAAGATCTCATAACCTTTAAGGAGCCTTAAAATGAAAAAGTTCTTATTTGCAGCCGCCCTACTTGCAGTCGCCCCTGTTTTTGCTGCCACTCTTCAATCAAAAACCATCACGGTCAATCCAGCGCGAATCACTGACCGCGTGGTTCTTGCCAGTACAAATGGCAACAATGGCGTCCTTGTCCAGATCATCGCAGAACATCTTAATGGCACAACAGATGTTTCGAACACTCACAGAATTATTCTTGCAATCTCACAAATTGGTGAAATGACTGAAAAGGAAACAAGCTTTGAAATTGGCAAATCAATGGGTCTGATCTCGGCAAAACGTCTATCTGGAGGTGTTTACCAGGTCAGATATCAAGATGCCGATTTGCAAAACACATGGTTCGACATGGAAGTGATCCAAACGATTGATGCCCGCGATGCCGTGATGCAGGTCAGGGATGCATTTTGTGCCGAGTTCACCGTCTGTAAAATTCGCTCCGCCGTGTCTGTACAAACTAAAGATGCAATGGGCGTTTCAATAGATCGACATCATTAATCCGCATTATTTTTAAAAACCCGACTGATAGAATACCCTTCCTAATCAATCGGGCTGAATCCAAAATTTGTTAGGGAAGAGTCTTTGCTAAACTCTTTGTATGGGGCCATTTTGACTTTGGCTATATTTAATAACCAACAGGATATCCTGAACACTTATCGCCCACGAGTGGATCGTGCTATCACAATGAATTCATTAGAAAGTGCGACTCAATAACAGGGCCGAGTCAAAAATATCCAAACAAAATTTAGCGAAAAGAAAGGCAGGTCTTATTGTTGAGACTGAAGCTTATCTAGTCGCCAGCGATCAAGCTTGTCACTCGTTCAAACATAAAAAGACACCAAGAACGGCTTTTATGTTTGAGCCTGACAGAATATCTTACGTTTATTTCATTTACGGGATGTACTATTGTTTTAATGTTGTCACCTCAAAAAAAGATCGACCCGAAGCTGTTTTAAGTCGTGCCCTGGAACCGACGGATGGGCTTGAGCTGATGAAATTTAAATCTCAGCAGACAAATGTTTGCAAAATTCTCAACGGTCCTGGAAAAATTTGTAAAGTTTTTGAGATCGATAAATCTTTAAATGCACATGATCTGACGACCTCTCCAGTTTGGATTGAAGAGGGTTTAAAAATTCCTCTACGAGGTATTTGCAAATCAAAAAGGATAAATATTGGAACCAGCGGTGAATGGGTTGAAAAACTTCTTCGTTTTTCGATTAAAGACACGCCCTATATTTCTATAAAGCCTCATTAATTACCTAAGTCATACCTGTAGGATTCTCCCCGATCAATCCCATGGAATGGCAACGCCACCCATTGTTTTTGCCCAATTGATATTTATTGTTTCTTAGCTGCACCTCCCCGTGTTAGACCTGTCCTACAAACGAGGTCTGCCTTGAAATTCGATAAGTTTCACCTGTCCGATGATTTATTGCGCAATCTAAACGATATGGGCTTTTTTAGAACCACAGATATACAGTTTAAAGCAATACCCTCGATCATGAAGGGCGAAGACGTTCTGGCCATCGCGCAAACGGGCACCGGCAAGACCGCCGCTTTTGCCATCCCTATCATCAATGGCATCCACAGCAATAAATCCAGCAAACGCGTCCTTGGAATTAAATGCCTGGTGATGGTTCCCACGCGTGAGTTAGCTCAGCAAATTGGCGAGGTCTTTAACTCGCTCTCAAAACACACTAAGGTAAAACCTTTCGCGCTTTTCGGCGGAATCGAACAAGACCCACAGATCAAAAGACTTCAAGACGGTATTGATATTTTAATTGCGACTCCGGGCCGAATGTTTGATTTGATCCGCCAAGGTTTCCTCAATCTAGATTACATCGAAACTTTGGTCTTAGATGAGGCCGATCGAATGTTAGATCTAGGTTTTATCGATGACGTTCAAGCCATCAAAAAGAAATTAACTCGAAGGCATCAGACCTTATTTTTTTCGGCAACAATCAATCCTGAGATTAAAAAATTAGCTTATTCGCAAGTCAGCAGTAACGCCATTCGTATTCAAATTTCACCGGAAGATCCGGTTTCAAAAAATGTTTCGCATTTTGTCATGTTTGTCGAAATGGATGATAAGCGTTTTTTCTTAGGAAGTTATGTCCAGCAAAATATCGATGGAAAGTTTATCATCTTTGTCCGTACCCGGGTGCGCGCGGAACGCGTGGCAAAGGCTTTGGCTCGGGCTGAAATTCAGTCTTTAACCATTCACGGTGAAAAAGACCAGTTAGACCGAATCGAAGTGATGAAGTCCTTCCGCAGCGGAGTTTGCAAAATTTTAATTGCAACCGATTTAAGTGCTCGCGGAATTGATATTGCCGATGTCACCCATGTGATTAATTATGATCTTCCGGAAAAATCAGAAAATTATGTTCATAGGATTGGCCGCACTGGTCGTGGTTTCAATAAGGGAATTGCGGTCACATTTTGTAGCCAAGAGGAAAAACCACTCCTTGAAGAAATTCAAACTTTGATCGGAAAGCCTATTGATGTCATCAACGTCAGCAAGAAAGACTACAAGATGATCATCGAACCCCCAGAACAACCAGTCGACTTAAATCTAGAATTAAGTGAGCTGATTGAGCTTGAAGAAAAACGATATGAAAAGCCACCCCGCCGCAAAAAATAATTTGGCTTTTGCATTTGACAGAAACCTTGCATCTTAAGATCCTATGTTTAACTTTAAACAGGAGAATTCGAATGGCAAAAGGCGAAAATCAGTCCAAAGAAGGCAAAGGCAAACCAAAGCTGACAACAAAAGAAAAACAAGAAAAGAAAAAAGAAAAACAAAAATCAAAATAGTTTTTTGATATCGTCGGTCAAAGGCAGGTTAAGACAGCTCAGTCCGCCAACCTATGACTGACGACAATTTACACCGTTCCCATTAATTTGCGGAAAACCCGTCATAAATTTGTTACAACGGGCGCTATGAAATTCTTAGTTCTGATTGCGCTCGTTTCAATGTCGGCCTTATCCTTTGCTGGTTCTCCTAAAAACGGTGGCTTTTTTGAATCCGCTGATCAGTGGAAACAATCAAACATCCCCAATTCCACTGCTTTTTTGAACCTATTTTCAGAAGTTAAATCTGAGATCGATGACCTGATCCTACTGACCCCGTATATAAAGCAGACAGTTTGAAAAACGGGACACATCGTGTAAGGTGTGCTTGTTAAAACTTTAACACGGAGTGGGCCATGGGT
>JAYTOY010000024.1:0-74210 GCA_043747555.1 Pseudobdellovibrionaceae bacterium
GGTGCTATTTATCCGTATTCAAAAAATATTTCCCAGACTTTATTTGCTGAGGTCAAGACCATCCGTAAAGCTTTAGATCTTCGTAGCCCCAAGTCCGTCGGGTACTTATTTCTAGTCGCTTTGGACATCGAATATCAAGCCGGCCGTTTGGTGGATAAGGTGCAGGCTTACAAAAAATGTATTGATGCTGAACCTAGTAATCGACGCTGCCAAGACGCTTACTTAAGAGTCTCGTCACAATCACCTCTGGCCATTATAACTTCAGAAAAAAATTTAGCGATGGAGTGTCGTCCAGAGGTCGATAAATCGGGTTTCACTTTACGGGCTGGCACAAGCATCGCGAGAAAGTATTTTTCAGGACCTAAACCATTTTTTGGAAAAAAATATTATATCGACCGTCAAGACTTGTTAAACGTTAGCGATATCGAAATTATTTATTGGAACAAAAAAGGCGCTTCACTCAGTGTTGCGGTGACAGATTCTGGGGCAAAAAAGATTAGAAGTGCTTCGGATAAATTTAAAAATATAGGGCTTTTGCTTTTGAAAAAGGAAATGATTTTTGCGGCAGCCCCATACTCAGTCGCTTTCAAAGATCAGCCCAAAGAAATTAAGTTTTTGATGCTGGATAAAAAAGGCTTGAATGATTTTGTCAAAAAGTGCCCCTGATTCAAAAGGGCTTCCTCACGGGAATGGTTATTGCTATCTAGCCTGTTGAAATGTTATCACGGGCGGCCCTCATCATCTCTAATGTCTTTCTATTGGTCCTCTTCACTTGGGTCCTCCTGGCTGGCCGTCGGCCCCTATGTATTGATTCCAAGCTTGTTGATAAAATTGACATCATAACTTCCCAAGGCTCTGAAACCGCCTACGCTTGTGGGGTCAGAAAATCAGTCCCTTTTACTCCTTATTTGAACGAAATGCTGCCCTTTATAAAAGAGCGTTTACAGGATGTGGAAGTGACTTTGAAAGGTATCGGCCCTTTACATAAACCTGTACAATTAGAAATTCGTCTGAATCAGCCGTGGATTTTTTCAGTGAATGATCACGCCATTGTTTTAGGCGAAAAATTGTTCTTATCTGAAGGGCATTTAGAAAAGGCAATTTTTAAAACTTGGTACCGCGAGCGGGAACCAACAACGTTTGCTTATTCACGGTTAGCGGAAGAGGCGATCACTGATTTTCTTTTGTATCTGACGAAATCTGAAATCAATATCGAAGATCGCCTTAAAGGCTATAGGACAAAGACCAGTGCTGTTCGTTGGCCCCAAGTTATTAAGACGTCTGCATCCTATTGTGAATCGCCATGGAAAAATTCAGAGCATTACGAATTTTGCAAAGACAATAAAAATAACCAAGATCGTTTTTCGGAAACCTTAATGGAGTTATCCCTCCGACCTTTAGTGGCGTCGGCGTTCATAGATTCTTACCAGCAGCTATCGTTCTTTGGAAAAAATGAAATGATTCAAAATTTCTCGGCCTTTGTTTCTTCTGAAAGAAGACCACCTTTAAATATTATTGGTGCTTTGTGGGAATCCCATCCTTCGCCTATATCAATGAGTCGCGAAGTTTTAAAGGAAATGCAAGAATACATGTTTAGAGCTTCTGAAACTCAGTCGCATGGCAGTTACAAACTATTAGTTTCCCACTTTACTGAAAACTTAAGAAAAAAAGGATTTCAAGATGCATCCTCTGAAGTCTTTTTCGATTTCATTTATGAGTCTGATCAAATCGTTGATAAAAGCTCGCCCTTGTTTAAGCAATTACAAAAAGTGGGTGAAAACAATAAGGACTTACAAATTGCTTTAGTAGATCCAAAGCATATCTGGTTTTTGCCTTCGAAAGATTCCCTCGAGCGCGGCTTATTTGTTCAAATTCGTTCCCATCAACGGATCGTAGAAAAATGTGGTCCCTTTGATTTTGCCTTTGTGACTGGTTATGCCCCGATCGTTGATAAACTTTTAGTGATTGATTCATGTAAAAAGAAATCACCTCAAGAGATTCAGGCCTATCTCGCAGAGGGAGCTGAAGGATTTGCTCGGAATAACAAAGGCATTTCCTTTGTTCAATTTCATATGCCGTCTTTAATGATCAAAAGTGATGAGATTCCACCTAAAACAAATGTCGTTGCGCTGATGCAAAATCGCGACGTTAACAGTCCCATTTTGCAGACCTTGGGGTGGCAAGAACTTCTTTGGGAAAAAGGTGTTGATGCCTATCGGCCGAAAGCGCAGATCGAAGCCATCCAATGGTTTAGATTCTAAGATTTTCGACCATTTTTTTCCAAACGAATATCCTTCAGCTGATTCTTGCTATCAACAAAAACCACAGTTGGCTTATGATTGGGACCTTCCTCAAGAGTAAGCCCACAGTAAGCACAGATGATCACCAGATCGCCTTTTTGAACGTGTCTAGCCGCTGCACCGTTTAAGCAGATCTGGCCCTTCTTCCCCTTAATAACATAAGTAGAAAAACGAGCTCCATTGTTACAATTATAAATATCAACCCGCTCATGAAGGATCAGTCCAGAGGCTTTTATTAAATCCGGGCAGATCGAGACAGAGCCTTCATAATTCAGATCAGCTTCTGTGACGGTGGCGCGATGAATTTTTGACCTGAGCATACTGATATTCATAGGTTGTTCTCCTTAATGTCTTTGTCTTCATTCATCTTAATTGCTGCGACCAAGCCTTTTAAAACAAGGTCTGGAACAATCACATCAAATACTTTTTCCTTTTCGAATAAATAAGCAAATCCACCAGTGCCAATCACAAAAGGTTTTTCAGTCGAAAAACACTCTGTTGCCAGTCGCGCGCAAAGTTCGCGAATCATGCCCACGTGCCCATAATAAAGACCCGATTGGATACTTTCCACAGTCGCACGTCCTAAAGCTTTATTCATTTCTACAATTTCAACAGTCGGAAGCTTTGCGGTTCGATTCTCTAAGGATTCCATGCAAAGCTTTAGGCCAGCGCTGATGGCGCCGCCCAAGTAATCCTTTTCTTTCGAGATCGCACAAAAAGTCGTCGCGGTTCCAAGATCTACGATAATAAGATTCTTTTTTGGAAACATCTGAATTCCAGCAATGGAATTGGCAATCCGATCAGCACCGACTTCAACGGGACTTAAGTATTTTATTTTTAGACCCGTTTTTACTCCGGCTTGGAGAACAAAGGGCTCGACGTTAAAATATTTTTTACATGCGCCCTTTAATGAGTAAATTACATCTGGAACGACTGAACAGATCGCAATTTTTTTAACTTTTTTAGGATCAATATCATTTTCGCGTAAAACATTCCTTAAAAAGATGCCCATTTGGTCCGAGGAAGAACCTGTTTTTGAGCTGCGACGAAAGCTGATTCGCATTTTATTATTTTCAAAAACTCCGCCGTAAATCTGACTGTTGCCAACATCTAAAGTTAAAATCATAAATTCACCTCGCCCGAAATGGCCTGAATTAATCCGATGGACAGTTGTTCAATGTTTTCAAATTTCAAAGGAGCTTTAAAACCCCATAATGTAAATTGATGCAGGCCATTTTCCTTATCAATATTTTGTAAGTCGTTATGAACGACAAAATCAGCATCTTTCTGCAATTTTTTAATTTTTTCCAGGATCTGTTCATCAGTAGCATGGCTGGTTAATTTAAATCCGATCACTTTCAAAGAAGGATTCAACGAATACTTCTTCAGATTTGAAATTAACTTTGGATTAGCTTTTAAATGAAGGCTAATATCCTGGCTCGAGTCTAATTTTCCTAGGCCCTGAATGGTTTTTCCATCCGCTGTGATTGTGCTTAGCGAAAAGTCGCCAACAGCCGCCGCATGAATAACATGGGTGAATTTTTTTTCCTTTAAAATTTTTTGTAAGCTTTGATCTAAACTTTTGAAATCTGTAAAACTTGTCACTGGAAAGTCATAAGGATTTTGCCGGGTTGAGTTTTGGGCCGTTAGAAGTTCGACCTCATAACCTGCTTGAAACAAGTTTTGAGCAATCTTGTAGCCGGTTTGTCCAGTGCTAGAATTGGATAAGAGGCGAACATCATCAATTTTCTCGCAAGTTCCTCCCGCCGTGATTAAAATTCTAGTGGGTAGAGCTAGGTTTTGCTGAATTTTAGAAACGGCTGCGGGAGTTTTAAATTTCTGTGGGAGGCTGGTTTCAATGGCCTCTAAAATTTGATCGGCTTCGAGCAGGCGACCATAGCCAGTTTCGCCGCAGGCTAAAATTCCTGAAGCGCTGTCAAGAATTTGCAAACCCATTCCTCTTAATTTTTTCACAGATTCTTGGGTGGCAGGATGTTGATACATTGCTGTGTTCATAGCTGGGGCCACCAGGAAAGGTTTTGAAAAATCATGGGCTAAAAACAAACTTGAAGCCAAGTCCGAAGAAATACCTGTCGCCATTTTATTTATAAAATCCGCAGTCGCAGGCGCCACAACTACTAAATCCGCCCAGCGAACTAGGTGAATATGATCCATCACATTCCCTGCCGAAAAAAGATCGCTGATCACTGGTTTGCCCGTCAGTCCTTCAATGGTGGCATTGCCAATGAATTTTAAAGCTGAGCTTGTAGCCACAACCTGCACGTCATGGCCCTTTTGCGATAGTCGTGAAACCACCTGACATGCTTTATAACAAGCAATGGAACCACTCATGATAAAAAGAATTTTAGAGTGCGACATTATCAATCAACCTCACGTCATTTAATTTTACAGCGGCGTAACGTCGCCCATTTCGGTCTTCGACGTAATCAATTTGAAATCCATCGGCGCTTAATTTCTCGGAAGCCTCTTGCGCCGAATGGCTTTCAGTCATTCTTTGATAAATCAGGGGTGCTAAATCCCGCCGGTCTTTTTCTGAAAGCCTTATATTTCGTGAACTCATGGCCAAGCCACTTTTTTCCCGCACAGTGGGAAGGGGAATTACATTGACGTTCATAAAAAAAGCCTGGGCCATGCCATGTATTAATTGAAACTGTTGATAATCCTTTTCGCCAAAATAGGCATTGGTAGGCTCGACCACTTGAAACAGCTTCATAACAATCGATAGAACCCCGTCAAAATGACCAGGGCGATCTTTTCCACACAAATTTTTTGAAAGATCGGTCTCAATTAATTTAAATTTAAAAGCATCGGGATACATAAGATCTTTGGTCGGAGCAAAAACAAGGTCGACCTTATTCTTGCTAGCGATTTCAAGATCTTGATCCCAAGTCACAGGATATTTTTCAAAATCTTTAGGATCATTAAACTGGGTTGGATTAATAAAAATACTTAAAATCGAAATAGAGTTGCCCGCTCGGGAAGTTTTAAGAAGCTGCTCGTGGCCTGCGTGCAGTGCTCCCATTGTAGGCACAAAGCCCACAGAGTTATCATCATCGGACCCAAGAGATTTTCTCCATCGTTTCATTTCTTGGGGCGTCTGAATCACTTTCATAAGTAAGCCTCATCAGATTTAGGAAAGTTTTCGCTTTTAACATCTTGATCAAACTTATTGAAAATGTCCTTAAATGTTTCACCGGCATTAAAATAGGTTCGAACAAACTTTGGCTTAAATTGTTTTTGAAAGCCCAGAAGGTCTTGCAGAACTAAAACCTGCCCATCCATATCCAAGCCTGCGCCAATACCAATGGTGGGAATTTCTAAATCTTTTGTGATCAGCGAACCTAAAATCGAAGGAACGCATTCTAGCACCACAGAAAAGCAACCGGCGTCCTGTAAATCGATCGCTTGCTTGCGAATTTTCTCTTGTGCCTTTTTTTCTCGGCCTTGAACCTTATAGCCACCCAGCTGATGGACGGATTGTGGAGTCAAACCTAAATGTCCCATAACAGGCACCCCAGAATCCACCAAGTGACGGACAAGTTCCAAATTTCCTTCTGCGCCCTCAAGTTTTACAGCCTGAGCCCCGGCTTTCATTAGTTTTTCTACAGCATTCATATTTGAACTTAAATCTTTCCGATAACTTAAAAACGGCAGGTCAGCGATCACTAATTTTTTAGGAGCGCCCCGAACCACAGCCGCCGTATGCAGGGCCATCATATTCACACTGGCTTTTAAGGTTGTGGGGAAACCGTGCATAACCATGGCAGAGGAATCACCAACCAGTAAAGCATCGATGTTCGTTTCATTTAAAATCTGCGCAAAGCTAAAGTCATAACATGTCAGCACTGATATTTTTTTCTTTTTAGATTTCATTTCTTGGAACTCTAGAATGTTCATTGGTAGGCCTCCACAAAGGCTTTGTAGACTTTTTGAAAAGGGTCATTTTTTAAGGCATCTAAATTGGCTTGGATCGTTGTAAGATCTTTTCTAGCCAGAGGCCCGGTCAAAGCGCTATGGCCTTGACGGTTGAAGTTCTCAAGAATTTTTTCTAAGAAAATCCGAGCTGCTTCTTCGGGCAGGCCTAGTTCTTTGAGGCCCTCACTCATTTTGGTCCAAAGCAGAATGGGAAAGTTTCCCCCTAAAACACAAAGGGCATGGTACATGGATTTATTTTCAGTAGAAATACTGGTGAAATTATTTTTCAAGCCTGGAAGTAAATCGCTTAAGGCCTGAGAACCAGTCGTCACGAAATGAATTTTTTCGTAAGTTTGAATGTCGTAAAGATCAGGACCAAAACTCATCAGGGGGTGGGCTGAAAATGCCCCTGGGATATTTAGGGCGCCAGAAAAATGAACTCGTGTTTTCGATTTATCTTTAAGGTGTTGATTGATAAAGGATTCCAAAGCCGAGTCACTGATCGCTAACAGAATATGACTAGCTTCAGAAACTAAATTATAAAGAAGCTTAAAATCTTGGGATCGATTCCACGTGGTAAAATGGATATCTTTTTTTTGAAAGTAGAATTGGAGGTGGCGAAAAAGTCGGCCAGAGCCGATTAATAAAATTTTCATCTGTGGTACCTGTCCTTTGGGGATCAAGTCCTCGTTAAAAAAATGTTCAAGGCTAAATCTATAAAAAGGTCGCTGCCTAAAATTCCCTGATCAGATCAGCGCCTCAAGTCCTAACTTATCAAATTCACCCAAGAATGCAAGAGCCGTTGCAGGGGACTGGTAAGCATGTTAACTAGGCGCCATGAAGTACTTAACTTGGATCTCTCTTGGAGTCTTAGTCGCTGTGGGCCTGGCCATAACGCTTTATTTTGGTCTACAGCCTAAGTCCCTGCCTAAAATCAAAGGTAGTGTTTTGGCAAATCCCGAAAGAATGGGCGAAGCCGTCGCCCAGCGCCTTTGGCAAGAGATCAAAGAAGCTGATTTGATTTTCCTTGGAGTTGAGCCCGGCAAAACCGACCACTTGAAACTATGGAAACGATTTTTAGAAGTTCTGCCTTCAGATCAAAAATATGCGCAAGTTTTGATAGAGCCTGGATTGGAAGATAAAAATATAATTTCTTATAACGAAGAAATAGATCTCCAAAAAGAAATGGATCGATTCAAAAATGGTTTAAAGGTTTCTAAAGAAAATAAAATTCGTGTGGCGATTATAGTTCCATCAATTTATTCTAGCCAAAGTATTCCAGATAATCCCGTTCATCGTTTTAAACAAGATTTAGACTTTTCCCCCTTAAGTTTGTCAGTCGCTGAGCCGACCCTCAGCCGAGACGAAGAAGCAACCGCGATCTACCCTTGCAGCAGTGGATCCCAAGATCTAGCAGGTCTGGCCTCGTGGGGATGTTTGATACAAACAAAATCCCGCAGTCTGTACCGAAAAAAATGGGAGCCCGGAAAATATATAGGATTGATGGATCAAATTGGAGCCAAAGATTACCTGGTTTTAATCCGCAAGGTTCCCCTAAAATAAACGAAGACTTTCTATGGTCTAGCTAGACCGACCTCGGCCATATTGATGAACATTTTTATCCATGATAGAAATGTTCCATCATGAAAATAAAAATGCTTTTCAGTTTAATATTATTATTGTCCATTCAAGCGCAAGCCAGCTTCGATTCATACAATTATTTAGGCCTGTACTTTACAGACAACGCGAATTTTGAAAAAGATCAAAAAGATGGGGATTTTTACCTTAACCTTTCCACCACCAATACAATTTCTAACGAAGAATGGAAATGGCGATTTCGCCTGGGATATTTCGATTACGCAAAAGAAAATCAGAATGATTTATTGTCGGGTCAGGTTTCGGCCCATTATATGGTGGCTCCCGAATCACCATCAGCAGAGGTCTATTTTAAAATACTTTTCCAAAATTATTTAGCAAGTCAGGTTTCGGGATCGACGGATTTAAGTTATAATTTTACGGGCTTTGAGTTCGGATCAGAACATAATTTTGAATTTAACAATGAAAAAAACCTAAAGCTCCATCCTTATTACCAGCAAAGAAACTATTCAAACTTAAATCAACGAAAAGACCAGCAATTGGGTGGGCTTTTAACGTTTGATAAGGAATGGGATAAAAAAACTTATGCCTTTGTAGAAGCGGAAGTGGGTCTTTTAAGATCCAGTCTTACTGAATACAGTAAGAACTTTGTGGTTCTTAGTGGCGGCGGAGACCGTCAGCTGGGTAATGATTGGGCTTTAGAAGGTAGCTTAGCTCTTCAGCTCTCGACTTACACGACAAGGACAACCACTCAAGTAATCGCTGGAACTACCCGAAGAAAAGGGGCTAGCACTGAGACGGTTCCGGAAACTACAAGCACGTTAACCCTTAATTTTTCTGGCGTTCGCCAGATCACCGAAGAGTTTAAATTTCGTGCTGGTTGGACTTTAATCAATCAAGGTTCACGCAGTGGTGATGAGACGTATGCTGCAAATATTATTTATGGACAACTTAACTATAATTTTTAGGAGGATCTATGGGAAAATTTTTGTCTTTGATCGCGTTCGTGGGATTAAGTCATTTAGTGTGTGTGCCAGCTTATGCCGAAGAAGTGGAAGAGCCTAAAAAAACGGAAGCACCTGAAAAGGCGGAAGCACCTGAAAAAGATGAAGCATCAGATTCAAAAAAAGCTGACTGGAATGCGGAAGTTCAAAAAAAATATAATCTGACAGACGCCCAAATGGAAAGCATGACAAGTAAAGGCATGAAGGGCCCAGAGCTCGCAAAAGTGGCTCAGCTGGCTGAAAGTTCAAAAAAACCAATTTCTGAAATTGTCAGCATGCGAACCGAACAAAAAATGGGCTGGGGAAAAATTGCTAAAACTCTTGGGGTTACACCTAAAGAGCTCGGTCAGGCCGTTGCAGGAATGCACCGTAACAAACACGAAGATAAACATGAGACTAAGCATGAAGACAAACGCGAGAGCAGAGAAGCTCGTCGTCAAGAGCGCCAGATGAAAAAGGAAGAAAAAGGCAACAAAGGAAAAGGTCCTTCGCACTAATTTCGCAAAAAATTATGGGGTCGCATCAAGAACCTTAGCTGATCGGCCACTATAAAATAATGTAAGAATATTTCCTGATAAACAGAAAGTGATTCCTAAAAGCAAAAAAGGCGTCACTTTTAAATTCTCAAAAAATGAAGATAGCAAAACAGCAATGACCGGTGAAACTAAGGTCGTATAGACGGCCCGCTCGGCGCCAATTTTACCGACCAAGTAATTGTAAGCGCCAAATGCGATCACTGTTCCAAAAAGACTTAGATAAATTAAAGTTCCCCAAAAGCTTGCATGAGTTGGTAACAAGAGAACTTGTGAAAACACTAAACAAAGAAAGGCAGTAAAAATAGTTCCATAAAACATGCCCCAGGCATTGGCCGCCATGACGGGGACTCTCATCACATGATTTTGGTGAGAAAACATATTCCCCGCTGAAGCAAAAAACACCGCAACAAGGCCAATACCAACGCCCATGAGACTTTTTGGATCACCATTAAATTTTGAAATATCTTCGTAAAATAAAAAGAAAACGCCCAGCATCCCAATAAATGAGCCATACACGACATTTTTATGGATTTTCTTTTTAAAGAAAATCCTAAGGCCTAAGATATTAAAATGAATCATAGTTGTATAAACCAAAGCAATGATAGCGGAAGTGGCATACTTTTCTGCGTGGTAGGTTAAAATATAATTCATCGAAAAATTGCAGATCCCTTGAAAAATAAAAATTCGGTGATTCGCTTTTCCGTAACGTAATGTTTTTTGCAGAAACAAATGCAATAAAAATAAAATCGCACTTGCAATGACAAAGCGATAAAAAACTCCCACTAAAGGGGAGACCGAATCAATTTGAAATTTAATCGCAAGCCAGGTGGATCCCCAGATCAGGGAACAAAGTAGATATAAAAGTAGATCAATCCTCGTCTTCGTAAGCTTTTTCCTCGTCTTCGTCGCCATCTTCATCATCGTCTTCGTCATCTTCATCATCAAGATCGTCAGATGTTTCGATTTTGATCAACCAGCCCTCTTCCATAGGGTCATCTTGGATGAGTTCTGGAGACTCGATCACTTGAGAATTAATTTCAGTCACAACGCCATCAACTGGAGAATAAATATCTAAGGGTCCGTCATCAGTTTCAATGGTGCCAAGGACCGTGTCAGATTCGATTTTTTCGCCCTCGGGAGGTAAATCAATTGACAGAATTTCTTCAAAATCTTCAAGGGCTGTTTCATTAATTCCAATGGTCACAATGCCATCTTCTTTTTTGTACCACATGTAACCCATGAAATTTCTAACTTCGCCGGCCAATTCGCTCATAAGGACTCCTCGAAAATCTAAGATTCTAGTTTTATCGATGATTTAAATAGCCATCAAGTAAAAGCTAAAAAAAAGGCGAGCTGTTAAGGCTCGCCTTGTCGAAAAAATGAAGTTTTGAGTTAGATATCGTAATAAAGGTGAAATTCGTAAGGAACAGGTCGCTGCTGAATGGGGCGAATTTCTTTATCAATTTTGTAATTGATCCAAGTATCCAATAAGTCCTCGCTAAACACGTTCCCTTTTTTTAGGAAGCTGCCGCCATCGCGAAGGGCTATTAAGCTTTCTTCCAGAGTTCCAGGAATGGACGGAATTTTTGCCGCTTCTTGAGGAGGCAAACCGTAAATATCCTTATCCAGAGGATCGCCCGGATGAATCTTATTAATAATTCCATCAAGACCAGCCATTAAAACTGCCGCCTCAGCTAAGTAAATGTTAGCTGAAGGATCTGGAGTTCTGAACTCGATCCGCTTGGCTTTCGGATTTGGACCCGAATTTGGAATCCGAATGGCCGCAGATCTGTTTTTAAAGCTGTACGCTAATTTAATGGGAGCTTCAAAGCCAGGAACCAAGCGCTTGTAGGAGTTGGTTGTTGGATTGATCAGCCCGCATAAGGCGGGAGCATGTTTTAAAACGCCACCAATATAGTAAAGTGCCATTTCAGAAAGACCTGCATATTTATTTCCTGAAAAAAGGTTTTTCCCATCTTTCCATAAGGAAACGTGCATATGCATGCCAGACCCATTATCGCCGAACAAAGGCTTCGGCATAAAAGTGACTGTTTTTCCGTGACGGCGGGCCACATTTTTCACGACATATTTAAACCACATCATGGTGTCGCCCATATGTAAGGCGTCTTCAAAGCGGAAATTAATTTCCATTTGTCCGGCCGAGGCCACTTCATGGTGATGACGTTCAACGATAATTCCCAAACGCTCAAGCTCTAAGCACATTTCAGTGCGCAGATCGTGCATTGAATCGGTTGGAAGTACGGGGAAATATCCTTCTTTATGACGAGGTTTGTAACCTAAGTTTGAACCACCTTCATCGCGACCTGTATTCCAAGTCCCTTCGGCAGAATCAATCATATAAAAACCGCTGTTGTTGGTTTGTTCGTAGCGGATATCATCAAAAATAAAAAATTCAGCCTCAGGTCCGAAATAAGCTGTGTCGGCAAGGCCTGTGGATTGAAGATAAGAAATCGCTCGTTTTACAATCTGTCGGGGATCACGCTCATAAGGCTCAAGCGTTTCGGGAAGACAAACATCACAAGTTAATGACAAGGTCGGCACTTGCATAAAGGGATCCATGCGAGCACTGCCTGGATCTGGTTTAATAATCATGTCAGATTCTTCAATGCCCTTCCAGCCACGCATCGAGCTGCCATCGAAAGCGACGCCATTTTCGAAAGTGTCTGCAGAGAGTTCTGAAAATGGAATCGTCAAATGTTGCCAAGCGCCTAGCAAGTCACAAAACTTGAAGTCCACCATCTTGGCGCCTTTTTCTTTTCCGTAGGCCATTGCTTCTTGTACTTTCATGTCGTCCTCCCCGCCGTTAGGCGATTTTATTTTTTAAAGAGCACTTTCATCGCGTTCGCCCGTGCGAATACGAACCGCTGTTTCAACAGTCGTCACAAAGATTTTTCCATCGCCAATTTTTCCGGTCCGAGCTGATTTTTCAATGGCATTCACTACGGCCACAGCCAGACTAGCTGGAACTACAACTTCAATTTTAATTTTTGGTAAAAAGTCGACAACGTACTCAGCACCTTTATAGATTTCTGTGCGACCTTTTTGGCGGCCAAAGCCACGAATTTCAGTAACAGATACGCCTTCAACGCCGGCCTCTGAGAGGGCTTCAACGACATCGTCGAGTTTAAACGGCTTTATAATGGCTTCGATTTTTTTCACTATTTTTATAGACCCGTGGTTTAAACGAAGATAGCAAAAAGAGGCTTTCCTTCCAAGCAGCATCTGAGATAAAAATCAGGCCTAACGCAAAACAAAATGTTAAAATCAAGGCAAAAATTCTGTGTCATGAAAGCGACACCTATTGCGGAACCTGTGGTTTTTTGATAACTCCTTTTTGCGCAAAAAAATTGAGCCGCCGTACTCGAGGGGGAATATGACGACAAAAGTTTTTGCTTATGGTTCTATTTATGAGGGCATGATCCACTTTGATAAGATCGCGGCCTTTGTAGACACCCACAAGCCAGGTTGGATTCAGGGGACCACCTACCGATTAAAGGTAGGATATCCCGTCGTCATTAATCAAGGCGAAGATCTGATCCCAGGACAGATCTTAGAGCTGAAAACCAGTGAAATTTTGTTAGCCATGCTGGACGAATTTTTCGGTTATAATCCGATGCTTCCCGAAAAAAGCCTCTATTTAAGGCAGGAAGCAACTGTTGTCACCGACGGGGGTGCCACCACTGAAAGTGTTTGGGCCTATTACCTGAATCCTCAAAAACTGCCAGCCACTGCTGTTGTTATTGCAGGTGGAAACTGGATGCTGGATATGAAAACCTTGCCACTTTTTACTGAAAAATTAAACCCAAGGCAGCGAGCTTATATTCAAAAGCTCGGAGCCGCGACAGGTCGCGATATCATTCCTATTAACGATATGTCTTTGTACCGCGAATTGATGGGCTTAGAGCTGATTGTTGATAAAGGTCGTAGATTGGCTCTCTCAAAATTAGGGCAGGAAGTTTATCGTTATCTTGGATAAAGAAAATTCTAACCTTTTTCGAATTGTTCTTGTTGAACCTGAAATTCCTCAAAACACCGGAAATATTGGTCGCACTTGTGTGGCCACCCGGTGTGAACTTCACTTAGTGGGACCGCTCGGTTTTGAAATTAACGACACCCAGGTAAAAAGGGCCGGATTAGATTACTGGCCGCATCTGACATGGAAGATGCATGCCAATTATCAAAGTTGGTGGTCGCTCGTCGAAGATCCTTCCCGAGTTTTTTATCTTTCTACAAAAGCCAAAAAAAAATACACCGACGTTCAATTTCAAAAAGGTGATTGGTTGGTGTTTGGGAAAGAAACAAAAGGGCTAGATCCGCAGTTGATCCATCGAAATCCTGAACAGGCAGTGACAATTCCACTTTTAGGGCCGGCGCGAAGTCTGAACCTAGCCACTTCGGTGGCGATAGTTGCCTATGAAGGTGTTCGTCAGCTAGGAATCTCCGGCTAAAGTCGTGGAGCATTATTGCTATCCTGAGTCAAATTCCCTGAATCACTCAGCTTTGTTGCGATTTTACCGGCTCAATAATATTCTGCCCCTCTATGGCAAATAATTTTTTAGCAAAAATATTCGGTACAAGTCACGAGCGTGAAATGAAACGCATTCAGCCCATCGTGGATCAAGTGAATGCTTTGGAACAAAAAATGAAAGTGCTGACAGATGTTCAGCTGCAAGCTCAAACCCCTTTGCTCCGAGAACGCTTAACTAAGGGTGAATCACTAGATGATATTCTTCCCGAAGCTTTTGCAACTTGCCGCGAAGCTTCGCATCGGGTTTTAGGAATGCGCCACTATGATGTTCAGATTATTGGCGGATATGTTCTTCATAAAGGAAATATCGCCGAGATGCGAACGGGTGAAGGTAAAACTTTAGTCGCAACTTTACCGGTTTATCTTAATGGTTTGTCTCAAAAAGGTGTTCACGTTGTAACAGTGAATGATTATTTAGCGACTCGTGATTCCGAGTGGATGGGTCGGCTTTACAGTTGGTTGGGTTTGACCACTGGAATTATTGTTCACGGATTAACAGATGAAGAACGTAAAGCCGCTTACGGCGCTGACATCACCTATGCCACTAATAACGAATTGGGTTTTGATTATCTGCGCGACAATATGAAATTTGACCTGAAAGAATACGTTCAGCGTGAACATAACTTTGCCATCGTCGACGAGTGCGATTCGATTTTAATCGATGAAGCGCGAACGCCATTAATTATTTCGGGTCCGGCGGAAGCTTCAACGGACAAATACATAACAATTAATAAAATTGTACCGTCGCTGCAAAAAGACGTTCATTACACGATGGAAGAAAAAACCAAAACCGCGTCATTAACCGAAGAGGGTAATGCCATGGTAGAAAAGCTTTTAAATCTCGATAACTTGTATGACGCTCAAAATATCGAGCTTCTGCATCACGTTTATCAGGCCCTTAAAGCGCACTATTTGTACCGCCGAGATGTCGAGTACATGGTGAAAGATGGCGAAGTGATCATCGTCGACGAATTCACAGGTCGCCTGATGCCGGGCCGTCGGTGGAGCGATGGTCTTCATCAAGCGATTGAAGCCAAAGAAGGCGTTGAAGTAAAAAATGAAAATCAGACTTTAGCGACAATTACTTTCCAAAATTTCTTCCGTATGTACAACAAAATGTCAGGTATGACGGGAACCGCTGATACTGAGGCCGTTGAATTTAAAAAAATCTACAACCTTGAGGTTGTGGTTATTCCAACGAATAAAAAAATTGCCCGGGCGGATTACGAAGATGTTGTTTATAAAACCGTGCGCGGAAAATACAACGCCATCGTTACCGATATTAAGGAATGTCATGCCAAAGGGCAGCCAGTTCTTGTCGGAACCGTCAGTATCGAAAAATCTGAAACCTTGAGTGCGCTTTTAAAAAAAGAAGGCATTCGCCATGACGTTTTAAATGCAAAACATCATGAGCGGGAGGCCGAAATTGTTGCTCAAGCAGGCCGCAAATCAGGCATCACCATCGCAACAAATATGGCCGGTCGCGGAACTGATATTGTTCTGGGTGGAAATGCAGAAATTATGGCAAAGAAAGCGGCTGGAGCTGAAGGCGAAGAGTCCGCTGATTTTCCAGAGCTGCTTGCGAAGTTTAAAACACAATGTGAGCAAGATCGAAATGATGTTGTGGCAGCGGGTGGCCTTTATATCATGGGAACCGAACGCCATGAATCGCGACGTATTGATAATCAGCTCCGAGGTCGTGCCGGTCGTCAAGGAGATCCTGGAGCCTCTAAATTTTATTTATCTTTAGAAGACGACCTGATGCGTATTTTTAACGGCGAGCGCATGCAGAAGTTAATGGATATGTTAAAAATGGATGAGAATGAAGCCATCACTCACCGTTGGGTGACAAATTCCATCGAGCAGGCTCAGCGTAAAGTCGAAGGCCATCATTTTGATGTCCGTAAAAACTTGATCGAGTATGACGACGTCATGAATCAGCAGCGTAAAAATATTTATCAAATGCGCCGTGAAATTCTTGAAGGCAAAGAAGTTCAAGAAACTTTCCGCGATATGCTGAGCGATGTAGTTTCAAATCTTTTAGACACTTACGTGCCTGAAAAAGCTAAAACTGAAAACTGGAATACAGAAGGTTTGAATAATTCCTTATCTTTGCTTTTTGGTTTCAAATTAGATTTTGGTCGGATGCCTTTGCAATCCGAAAAAATCACCGAAGAAATTAAAAACCAGGTGAAAGATATTTTTGAAAAACAAAAAGCCACCATGGGAAATTTCTTTGAGCAGATTTTAAAGATGATTTTATTGCAAACCATCGACCAAAGATGGAAAGAGCATTTGTTAGTGATCGATAAATTAAAAGAAGGTATTAATCTTCGTGGTTATGCGCAGAAAGATCCTTTGATTGAATACAAAAAAGAAGCTTTCAGCGCTTTTGAAAATCTTCACGCAGCAATTCGTGCCGATACAGTCGAGAAGTTGATGAAAGTACAGTTGGTCGCCAACGAAGCAGGACAAGTGGCCAATCAATTTCGTCCCGACGACACTGATTTGGAAGATCTAAATTATCAAGGGGGCGAAGATGCGCCTTCAGGCTTTTTATCTTCAGCAAACGGACATGCTCAAAAAGCTGAACCTGAAGCGCCACCGCGAGGAAAAATGTCAATGGGTCCACCAAGTGATGTGGATAATCGACAAATGAACCGAGCTCAGCGCCGCAAAATGGAAAAAGACGTTAGGAAGAGATAAATTTGGCTGATTGTCCAAAGTGCCATTCTTCAGTTGAAATTCCAGAACAAAACTTCGGGACACTTTTTACGTGTCCCGCTTGTCAGGCCGTTTATTTTGTTGGCTGGGACGGCGTTCCCGAACAGCCTCAAGAAAATCCGGTACCGATTGAAAGCCTTTCCAGCGAAGGACCCAGCGACCCAAGTATGTTGCCCCCATCTTGGGATCAGCCCTTGGATTCGGCGGCAGAGGTGATCGCTCCACCTGCAGCCATACACTTGGATGCCACACCAAACTTCGAAGACATTGTCGAATTCGGTAATAGCCCCCAGCTGGAAGGGCCGTTAACCTATTCAGTTTATATCAAAGGCATTGATATTGCCGACACTCGAGAAAAGATGAAAGAAGCTTTAACCGATTCTCGGTTTGCATGGGATACGGAAGCACTGATGAGCCAAATTGAAAACGGAGCTCTGACTTTGCTTGACTTAAGTCCGGCAAAAGCAGTGGTTTTAATAAATCGAATTAAATATCTGCCAATTGAAGTATCGTGGAATCAGAACGTTCTGTCTTGAGGTGATCCCAATGACTCGAATCATGTTTATCTTTTTAATCTGTTTTTTAGGCTTAAAAATATCCTTTGCACAAGAAGAAGGTACGCCGGCACCCGCGCAAGGAGAAAAGCCATCTGCACCTATCAAAGACGAAAAGGCCACCGCCCAGCAAGAAGTTTTGGATCTACAAGCTCGCTTGATGGGATTAAAAACTAAGATTACGGCTAAAAAAGATAATTTAAAAAAACTAGTAGCAGAAAAACAAGGCCTTAAGGACGAAAAAAAATCTTTAGAAATTTTCAATGAAATGAAAACTGAGTATAAAGAGATGCAAATATCGATTAAAGATTATGACGAACAAATTGCACTTTTAAATTACCGATATCCTGAAAAGGGATTAAACAAGGAACGCAAATACGAACGCATTGAAATTAAGTCGCTGGATGAAATGGAGAAAGAATTTTCATTGCAGGGAAAAATTAAAAAAACGATGGCGCGAGTTCGACAGCAATTTCCCGAAAAAAAGAATTCGTCCAAAAACTCTAAAGATGTTCAGAGTGAAGTGATCACCCTTCCAAAGGCTAAAATCCAAGATCCCTCAAGGAACTCAGTGACGGAACCTCAGTTTCTTTCAAAATAAATCTTGAAAATTCAAGGCCCTAAGCCCATAACCTCTAAGGGGGTCCGATGAAAGCTCTTTTTTTATTTATTTTCCTATTGCGTGGCGCTTTGGCCAGCGCTTATGACAATGCACCTTTGCCGCCCGCTTCAGCTTGGGATTTGATTATTGCTAAACATAAAGCAGGAACAGAAATCTCATTTTCAAAAGTTGCAGGAACATATGTCGGTCGTTGCTATGAGAGCTCACAACATGAAGTCGCCTTAGGATCAGCGTTGGGCTTTTATCTTCTGGATTCTTACGATGGCCCCTTACTTCCGCCAAAAGTTAAAAAAGTTATCTATGGGCTAGCGCCTGGCTACGCGGCGGATTCACTGGATAAGCTGGATAAAGAATATTTGGATGATTCATTGCTGCCATCCGAAGGAAGTTACACGCCGACAGACGAAACCCCCGTGCAGTTTTCAATCCAGCAGCCGGTGATGTCCTTGGAGGTTCATGTAGTTCGAAATGGACCTTATTTATATTTGCTGGCCTCTGATCAAGGCGAAATTTTCAATGCCTGCTATTTCTTTATAAAGAAGTGATTATTTAATTTCTTCGTAATCAGGCATGTAGATTACTTTTTTGCCCACACCTTTAACTTCTTTTTCGTAATCGCTGTAGGCGTTTTTATTTTCTTTTTTAATCTTGGCAGCT
The DNA here is from genome assembly GCA_043747555.1 of Pseudobdellovibrionaceae bacterium. Classification (GTDB taxonomy): domain Bacteria; phylum Bdellovibrionota; class Bdellovibrionia; order Bdellovibrionales; family Bdellovibrionaceae; genus JAYWDA01. The sequence continues at coordinate 18,479 of JAYTOY010000024.1, forward strand.
TCTTCGGTCATTTGTTTATCTAAAGCTTCGTTTTTTTGGTCGACAATGATAGCTGTTTTAGGTTCCTCGGGTTTCCAAGCGTCACCTACGTACACGGTGGCACCGTTTAAGAAATGCACTTCTCTTTCATGGCGAATGCCACCTTCATAAATAATATAAATCCAGCGGTCTTTGCCGTGCAGGCGAGTGGTGGTCCAAGGGGTTCCCATGACCTCGAGGACTTCTGGCTTTTCCATTCCGGTTTTAACTTTAGAAAATTGACGGACTTGTGAGGTCTGACAGCCAAATAAGAACGCTAGGCTCAAAATAAATATAGATAGACGCATTTTCAGCCCCCTCTGACTAGTCTGAAGGATTTTTCTTCCTTTGAAAAGACGGAAGGCCACAAATATCAAATTGAGACAACTTGGGCATAAAAGAGGGCTCGCCAAAGATGAACCCCTTTTACTAGATCAGATTATTTAGATCTATTAATTTTTAAAAACTGCTTTTGGAAGCGCGATTTGCTGATCCTTCAGTAAAGTACCCAAAGAATCGGGATTGTGTGGCATCAGAACTAATAAATTCTGTTGTCCGAGGCCCTTTGTGAATTCAACAGTCTGAGAGCTATACCCGGGCATTGTCACAAGGCCAGGAAGGTCCAAGTAAGAAGCCGCTTTTTCTGAAAGATCGACAGTCTTCCATTGGCTTTCTTTTCCCAAATAATCATCACCTTCTGTGTTGGCTTCATCTTGGGCCGTTGTCAAAATCTTCACTGCAAGCTCGCCCGAAGGACGTGTCACCAGCAAAGACTTATCAATTTCAACAATGGCAATTGTTGAATCCGCATAAACAATCATGGCTCCAGCATCCAAAATAGCAGGAGTGTAATCGATCTTGGGGCGTTCTTCTTTAGGCTTTGATAAAGAAGCTTCATAATTTTTACGAATTTCACGAGCCTTTGTGGCATCTAATAACAAAGATTTAAAATCTTTTAATTTATCAAGACCCTCAAGGTGGTTACCAACAATTCCAGCTAATTCCTGCTCAGGGATTTGATCATTATCGGAATCTGCTAAAACAGAAATGTCACACAAGTGCCAGCTAGTAACTGGTTGAAAAAGTTTTATCGCAAATTGGATTTTAGAGCCTATCACTCGGTAGCCAGCGGCTTGCAGATCACAAATTTGACTTAACTGTGAGCCTCGAGGTGCCGGTTTGCGACCATCAACTTCGATTTTATTAAACAATAAAACATCTCCTGGCTGACCGCTGCTATTTTTTAATTTTAACTCAACGACACTGCCGGCGGCATCTGTTGCTGAAGTGGATTTAATAGTCAGTGATTGAACCTTAATGTTTGACACTTTCTGAACCAAGGCCAAGAAAGCGACCTTGTAAACCTGCGCTTGATCACCTGAAATTAAGATAAAACCATCAACTTCAGTGATCGTATTTTTCAAACTGGCGGCGTTAAGAGATAATTTTAAAGTCACAGTTTGTTCAGATAGGGGCGCTACTGACACACTGATCGGTGCCATGCTTAAAGCTGGGCTTCCTGACAATTGTAAGGTCAGTGTTTTAGCAGCGCTTGAAATATTTTTGATCGTCAAAGTCTGGCGTAAAGTTTTAGAGACTTCGACGGGCACAATTCCCAACGATAATGAAGACGGGTTCGTGGCAATGTTGGCTTCAATCGCTTTTTCAATTTGCACTCGGCCAGCGCCTTGCTGACTTAAAGGGTAAACTATCCCGGCTTTGTCTTTAATAATCTTTGCAGTTTCCATCACTAATGATTGAAGGTCATTATTGCTAAGGTTCGGATGAAGTTGCTTCATCAATGCCATGACCCCTGCGATGTGAGGACCTGACATCGAAGTTCCTGACATGGTAACTCCGGCTCGACCGCCACCCATTTTTGCCGAAATAATATTTTGGCCAGGAGCTGTGATTTCAGGTTTTAAAATGGCATCAAGGCTGCGCGGACCTTTCGAAGAAAAGTCAGTCAAGGTATCGATCAATTCCGGTTTTAAAATTCTCTCCGCTGTTTTTAGTTGTGCTATCACAGGTCCTTTGGTCATGGCTTCTTTAATCTGCTGACCAATTTCAAGGCGGATCATGATCGCTGCAATTTTTGCAGGTTCACCTTCGCCACCCATAGGAAAGGCTTCGCCGGCTTGATTGTTAACAACGACGACCGCAATAGCACCAGCCGCTTCGGCTCTTTTGATTTTTTCAGTAAAAGGGACGACGCCTCGATCAATAAGGGCGATCTTTCCTTTTAACTGGGCTTTTAAGTCATCCGATAATTCTTCTTTAGCTAAACCAATAAAAACTAATTCACCGTTAGCAGTGGCAACTTCAGACAAGGGTGCAGAGGCAGGCCCTTCAACAGCTTCAGTTTTAATTTTTGAGCCATCGGATAAAATAAAATTCGAGGCTCCGAACTGCCAGTTAAAATTCATTGAATCAATGGAAGCCGCAACGGAAAAAGCACCATCTACAGCTGCAGGTGCGCCTGTGATAAAGTCATTGGCGCCTTCATTCCCTGCAGAGGCCACCACAAAAGTCCCTGCTGATGAAAGATTCTTGATCGCTTCGGCATACATTGTATGCGAAGAACCATACGAACTTCCTAGCGACAAATTAACAACATCAAGGTGGTCCTCTAAATTAAGATCGCCGCGGGGATTTGCGCTGTACTCAAGACCTGCAATGACAACTTCATCGCTGGTGGATCCGTCGGCGCCAAAAACTTTAATGCCATAAAGAACTGCATCTGGGGCCACGCCCGAGTAAGTTTCAGTTTGATCGCCAACGCCAGCAATCGTTCCCGCCACGTGGGAGCCATGACCTGCTTCATCTAAAGGATTGGCATCTGGTTTTGGAATGCGATCTTCGAAAATATCAGAAGCTGCATCAAATTTTGTACCGACTAAATCAATTCCACCTACGACTTTTTCATTGGGAAAAAGCGGCGTCAGCTGCGAAGGGTCGATGGATTTATAAGCTTCTTCGGTCCCCGGGCCCTTTAAAAGCGCATGCGTATAATCGATCCCTGTATCGATCACGCCAACTTTGATTCCTTTTCCGGTGATGCCTAAAGCATGTGCGGCGTCGGCGCCGATAAAGCTAACGGAAGTCGATCCGCCGGCCTCAGCTAATTTAGAAGGCACCTTCAAATTTGGTTTTTCAAGCAGTCGTCCAAAACCCTTAGGTTTTTCAATAACCACATTGGGAATCTGAGATATTTTATCTTCGGCTGATTTAGGTGCAACAATGGCGATGGCATTAAGAACCAGGCGATACTGGTACAAAACCTTAATTTCCGGAGAAATCATCTGAAGTTTTTTAATCAGTTCACTTTGTTCTAGTTCAATATCAGCCGCTAATTGCTGGTTAATTTTTCTTTGAGGTTTGCCTTCTTCGAGGGCCGCCAGAAGGGGTGGATTTTGCAATTTTATCAAAGTGATAAAATGATCCATATTGGTTTGCGGCCGATTGCTGATAACACCGTCTTTCGAGGCGCCTGAGTTAGACCCTAAGTTGAACTTCGAACAAGCTGTCAAAGTCAGCAGACATCCTACTAGAACCAAAATATTTTTCATAAATCCCCCAAAAATGTAAATCCCCAAACTGGAGCAGAACGGCACCGAAAATCCCGCCATCCGTTCATTTTACAAAAGGCGTACCATCACTCGAGCCCCTTGCTGAAGTAGAAATTGGTCCCACTATGGCTACAAAGAGCGATTTATTTTTTCGACCGACCCCAGGAACAGACCTAAAACAGGGTAGTTGATGTAAAAGTCTGATTTAGTTGGTCTTTTTGTTTTTGATCAAAATAAAGGGTTAACAATTGTTGAAAGTCGGGATTTGAAAGCTTTACCAGATTTGAAATTGAGTCTCACTGATACATTGCGAAAAAGCATCGTCTGGAATCTGGCTAATAGATTGCCGCGAAGCTCTTTTTCCGTTAATTTTCATTTTCAAATTAGCATGTTAACTTAACTAGCAGTCCCCTTTTGGGAGCGTCCAATTATGTCTGAAAATATGAACTCTAATTCTTCAGATCAGCACAATCAAGGCGGCTTGATCGCTTTCGTTGGATCTATGATTTTTGTCTTTGGCTTTATGATCTATCTAGTCGCCTTCGAAAAAGGTATTGATCTGGATGAAAAAGTCGTTGATCCCACTTTGCAAGCAGCCAGTGCTGAGCCAACTTTTGATATCTCTAAAGTGAGCGAGCCTTGGGTTGAAACGCCAGAAATCATTGCTCATGGTAAGAAAGTATTCAGCAACAACTGTGCACTTTGCCATGGCAACGAAGGCAAAGGCGATGGAACGGCAGGAATGGGTTTAAATCCTAAACCTCGAAATCTAGTTGAAGGCAAGTGGACCAAAGGATCAGGTCTAAGTGATCACTTTAATGTTATTTCTAACGGAATTGCTGGCGGCTCGATGGCCTCCTTCAAAGCTCAGATCAAAGTGGCTGATCGATGGGCGCTGGTTCATTACATTAATTCCATCACTGAAAATAAATCGACCCAAACGCCTGTCCAAATTGCTGAGTTTGCAAAGACTTACAAAGATTAGGTGAGTGATGTTGAAGACTGGGCTTCGGGAAAAATTGACCTTACTGAAAGCACTTAAAGGTGCTGCCTTAGTTTTTTTCAGTCTCCTCGCTGGGCCTTCTGCCTTTGCTTACAAAGGCGACTATAATGTTAATCAAGTGGCACCTTTGACAGCCGAATCTAAACCCAGCGAGCTTGTCGGAGTTGGCATCGACGAAAAGCTGGGTCACGATCTTGATCTGAATTTAAAATTTAAAGATGAACAAGGTCAGATCGTAACATTGGGATCCTTCTTTCAAAGTGGTGTGCCTGTTATTATTAGCCCCGTTTATTTTTCTTGTCCTGGGCTTTGCAATTTCCATTTAAACGGTTTAACAGATGGCTTAAAAGGCATGGATTGGACAATTGGCGACAAGTTTAAAGTTTTGTCGATCAGTTTTGATCCGAAAGAAACCCCAGATTTAGCAGCCAAGAAAAAAGAAACCTATGTAAAACTTTATGGTCGACCAGGCATTGAGTCTTCTTGGCATTTTTTGACCAGTGATCAAGAAACCATCAACGCTTTTACCAAAGCCATCGGTTTTAAGTTTCATTGGAATGAAAAAGCCAACGACTGGGCCCATGCCTCTGCAGCCATCGTAGTTTCTCCAAAAGGTGTGATCACACGTTACCTTCCTGGAATTTTATTTGAGCCCAGTGACATTAAATTGGCCGTCATTGAAGGCGGCAAAGGTCAGATCGGAACTTTTGTTGATCAATTAGTGCTTTATTGTTTTCACTATAACCCCACCCAAAGCAAATACACTTTGGCCGCTTTCAAGATTATGAAAGTGGGTGGGGGATTGACTATATTATTGCTAGGCATTTGGCTTTTGCCTTTATGGTACAGAAGCCGTCGTCATCCGTCATCGGCGAGGAGTACTTAAATGGGTTTTTGGATGAGTTCTGCATACGCTAGTTCCTCTTTCGCTCCGGCAGCGGGAACAGAAGTCGCTGTTAAGTGGGATAACCTTTACGGCTTCTTGCTAGTCTCTAGTTTGATTGGCTGTTTAATTTTGATTGGCGGAATGATTTATTTCGTTATCAAGTACAAGCGTAAAACAGACCAAGATGTCACTCCGTATATCTCGCACAATACGGCCCTTGAATTTTTATGGTCATTTATTCCACTGGTTATCTTTCTTGCGATTTTTGGCTGGGGTTGGTGGTTGTATCACGACATGCGAAAAATGCCGACCAACGGGTTAGAAATTCATATCAATGCTAAACAATGGGCCTGGGAAGCAGTTTATAAAAGCGGTGCCAAAGTTGGAAATCTAGTGATGGCTCCGATCAATACAGACGTCAAATTGATCATGACATCAGCCGATGTCATTCACAGCTTTTTCGTTCCGGCTTTCCGTATTAAGCAAGACGTCGTTCCAGGTCGCTACTCGGCACTTTGGTTTCGGGCTGATAAATTAGGTGAATTTCATGTATTTTGTACTGAATATTGTGGAGCCGAGCATTCGGGGATGATGGCGACTTTGAAAGTTGTTAGCCAAGCTGATTATGACGCTTGGTTAGAGGAAGAATCCAATGTCGGTTCTTTGCCATTAGCAAAACGGGGTGAAAAACTTTTTTCCGCGAAAGCCTGTATCGGTTGTCACTCGGTGGCTGATGCCAGTCGAAAAGTGGGACCTTCTTTGTGGCATAAATTTGGAGCTGAAGAAAACATTGAAGATGGCTCAAAGTTAATCGTCGATGAAAATTACCTGCGCGAATCGATTTTAATGCCAAAAGCAAAAATTGTAGCCGGCTATCAAGGCGTTATGCCTTCTTTTCAAGGACAACTTTCTGAAGTCGAACTGACGGCCTTGATCGAATACATCAAGAGCTTGAAGTAGGGAGATAAAAATGTCAGCAAGTCACAATTCGGATTTAAATTATCTTAACGAATTCAAGGGCATTGGTTCTTGGTTAACAAGCTTGGATCATAAACGCATCGGACTGATGTATATGATTTCAGTTTTAACTTTTTTCTTTCTTGGCGGAGTTGCAGCGATGTTGATTCGCTTAGAGCTTTTTCAGCCTGGACTGCAACTTTTTGGAAGCAAAGAACAGTACAATCAAGCGATGACCTACCATGGAGCCATGATGGTTTTTATGGTGATCATTCCTGGAATTCCAGCAGTGCTTGGAAACTTTTTTCTGCCGATTCATATCGGGGCAAAAGATGTTGCATTTCCACGTCTGAATTTAGCCAGCTGGTACGTCTTTATGATTGGGGCTTTGTTAGCTGTTTCGACTTTGTTCACTTCAAAGATTGATACAGGTTGGACTTTCTACACGCCGTATTCAATTCGAACCCAAGCTGCGACAATCACAATGGTCCTTGCCGCTTTCATCATGGGTATGTCTTCGATTTTAACAGGCTTAAATTTTATTGCGACAGTTCACAAGCTTCGATGCCCAGGGATGAGTATGTACAGAATCCCACTTTTTGTGTGGGCGATTTATTCGACGGCTATTTTACAAGTCTTGGCGACCCCGGTCTTAGCGATCACTTTACTGCTTTTAGCTGCTGAAAAAGCTTTTGGCGTTGGTATTTTTGATCCGAAGTTAGGTGGCGATCCAGTACTGTTTCAACATTTCTTTTGGTTCTACTCGCATCCTGCCGTTTACATCATGATTTTGCCAGCCATGGGAATTATTTCGGAAGTGATAACAACATTTTCGCGTAAAACTATTTTTGGCTACACAGCTATCGCCTATTCATCTTTAGGAATTGCTGCGGTTTCATTTATCGTTTGGGGACATCATATGTTTGTCTCTGGGCAGTCAGAAGTGGCGGGGATCTTATTTTCGTTTATTACGATGTTAGTCGGAGTTCCGACTGCGATTAAAATGTTCAATTGGCTAGCAACAATTTATCGTGGATCCGTCAGCTTTCAGTCGCCAATGCTTTATGCGTTGGGATTTTTGTTCTTATTTGCCATTGGTGGTGTGACTGGAATCATGCTAGCGGCTTTAGCCGCTGACGTGCATTTTCACGACACTTATTTCGTTGTAGCTCATTTCCATTACGTGATGGTAGGTGGAACCTTAATGGCTTTAATGGCAGGAATTTATTACTGGTTTCCGAAAATGTTCGGGAAGATGTACAGCGAAGCCGGAGCTCGATTAAGTTTTGTCTTTATTTTTGTTGGCTTTAACGTCACTTTTTTTCCGCAATTTATTTTGGGCGCCAATGGAATGCCTCGGCGTTATGCAGATTATATTCCTGCATTTGCTAGTTTAAATAAAATATCAACTATGGGGTCTTGGTTGATTGCTACTGGCTTTTTGATTTCATTATATGTCATCGTTAAAGGTATGCTTTACGGACCGAAAGCGCCCATGAATCCTTGGGGTGCTAAATCATTAGAGTGGACGATTCCGTCGCCACCAATTCACACTAACTTCGAGACTGATCCAGTCGTGACAGCGGGGCCTTATGAGTACCGATAACTCAGTTCATCAGCCGGGCGAACACCATTTCGCCCATCATTTTCGCGATGCGAATCACGAATTTGAAACGGCCAAGCAGGGCATTTGGCTTTTTATGGTGACGGAAATTTTAATGTTTGGTGGCCTTTTTGTTGGCTACGCTATTTTTCATAGCAAATACCCAGAAATGTTTGCAGAAGGCGCCAGTCACCTTGATTGGAAAATGGGATTTATCAATACCATGGTCCTAATCACCAGTTCTTTAACCATGGCCTTAGGGATTTACTACTGCCAAAGAAATCAGAAAAGCAAAGCCGTTATGTCATTGGCACTAACGATTTTGTGTGGCGCCATTTTTATGGTCATCAAGTATTTGGAATATTCCCAAAAGTTTGAGCACGGCTTGCTGCCCGGTCGCTTTTTGAATGTCGAGCATGCCCACGCCGTTCATGAAAATTTAGGAATGTATTTTGGATTTTATTTTTGCATGACAGGTCTTCATGGAATTCACGTTTTATGTGGTATGGGTGTCATCACTTGGGTCTTGATTCGCACGGCCAAAGGTGAATTCAGCGCTGAATATTATACGCCTGTCGAAGGTGTCGGGATTTTCTGGCATATTGTCGACTTAGTTTGGATTTTCTTATTCCCTCTACTTTACTTGATTGGTTAAAAAGGAGTTCTGACAATGGCAGCAAATCATACCGCACATCATGTGATACCCATGAGCATCTACATTAAAGTGGCTGTTGCCCTTTACGTGCTGACTGTTTTAACAGTGGTCGCTCACTATTTTGAACACGCTTTAGGTTCCATGGCAGCCCCTGTGGCTTTGCTGATTGCTACGATTAAAGCAGCGCTTGTGATGCTTTTTTTCATGGGTCTGAAATATGATGATAATCAAAATCGTGTGATTTTTGGTTGTGGGTTTTTCTTTTTACTTCTTTTATATTTCTTTTCTGTATTGGATATCGTGACTCGTATCACTCACACCAGCACCCTTTAAGCGGGTGCTGCGCGAGAGGTCGCTTGCTTAAGACATTCTTCGATCTTACAAAATTTGGCATTGTTGTTTTTGTCCTTATGTCGGGAATGATTGGCTATGCGACCGGCTATCAGATCGAACAAACATTTCAGTGGCAGCACTTGGTGCGATTTCTGATTGGCCTTTATCTACTAAGCTCGGGCAGCTTGGCCTTAAACCAAGTGCAAGAATATAAATTGGACCAGAAAATGCCACGGACGCAGAACCGTCCGATTGCAAATGGTAAATTAAAGCCCGCTGCAGGCTTAATAATCTCTGTGTTATTTATTTATTTGGGTTCCATCCTGCTTTATGAGTGCCATCCAATGGCGTTTAAAGTCGGAATCATTTCGGTTATTTTGTACAATGGCTTGTACACAATTTATTTAAAAAAACAGTGGATCTATGCCGCCGTCCCGGGTGCGGTTCCAGGCGCTTTGCCTGTCACGATTGGATATGCAGCGGTCAATCCTGATATTTGGAATTCTGAATCTGTTTATTTATTTTTAATTATGTTTCTTTGGCAGATGCCGCACTTTTGGACTTTAGCGATTAAATATAAGGAAGATTACCGCGCTGGTGGTATTCCAACTTTGCCCACGGCTTTAGGCATTCCTCAAACGCTTTATCAAATTGGACTGTATACGATTTTATATGCGGCTGTGGCAATCGCTTCACCTTGGTTTGTCGCTGCCAACTGGCTTTATATTATTCTTGTTTTACCCTTTGCCATTAAAGTGCTCTATGAATTTTATCTTTTTAATAAATCTAAAGGCGAACAACGTTGGCTTGGATTTTTCTTATGGACTAACTTTAGTATGTTGGTTTTTCTGCTTGTTCCCGTCATTGATAAGTGGAGCTTTGTCGTCCAAAACTTCAAATAATTAAGTTTAAATTGAAGTCGCAGCTTTCGGCGAATCGGGTTGATTTAAAGGGTGCGCCATTTCAAAGGCCGCGATCGTTTTGCAATGGGCATAGATCTTTTCACACAAAGGATAAGATTTTAAATCCACATTGAATCTTAAGGAAGCAAACATTTGTGGAATCAAAAAAATATCAGCAGCAGTGATTTGATTTCCAAAGCAAAAGGTTCCAGAAGTTATTTCCAAGGTTTTTTCTAAAGCCGCATATCCACGATGATTCCAGTGGGCGAACCATTCTTCTTTTTGTGCTTGGGTGTACTGATGATGTTCCTCCAAATACTGGAGAACTTTTAAATTTCCAAGTGGGTGCATAAAAGAATTGATCGTTTCGCAGAACTGCCGAATCTGGGCTTTCTCGATCGGATCTTTCGGAAATAAGGGGTTCTGGGGAAAAACTTCTTCTAAATATTCGATGATGGCTACAGATTGGGCTATATTTTTACCTTTATGAACTAAAGTAGGAACTTCAGCCATGGCATTTAGGCTTTTATATGCCTGCGCATTTTGTTCGCCGCCGTTATTTAGTAAATGCACGGCTTGATATTCAAATTCTAAATTTTTGTGGTAAAGTGCTATCCTGGCTCGGTATGATGTGGAACTGCGAAAATAATTGTAAAGAATAAGTGAAGCCATTAAGAGGATTACATGAAAACCCTCCTTCGAAGTCAAAGGTATAATCACATCTTCTGTCAGGCCCTTCGCATTGGTGGAAACTTATTAATTCTGATGTCACTGATTCGCCTCATGTTTTTTTTCTTAAGTGCAGCTTCATTTGAAATTATCGAGCAAAACGTGATCTGGCAGGCCTTTTTTGTGGGTCTGCGTTTTGATCTTTTGGTTATTGGATTTGTCTTTATACCTGTGGTCTTAGTCGTGCCAATTTGGTTGATCTTGGGTGGTTCCGAAAGTCTCTGTATTAAGTTTTTAAAACTTTTTTTTTCCTTAACATGGATTCTAATTATCTTAAGCTCGGCGGTCAGCCTTCCGCATTATATCAGTGAAGGACGGCATTTTCGCTGGCTTGATCCAATCTATAGGCCCAATCTTGATGTCGTATCAATGATTCTTGTGAGTTTGATTTTTTTATTTATGATGGCCTCTGTTTTAAGAAGTGTTTGGAAATATTTTGAATATTTATTTCCAACAATTCTTAAAAGGACTGGCCTGCCGGCATTTCTCGAGGTTTTTGTGCGCATTCTTGGGCCTATCTTATTGGTCATCTTAGCTGCGCGGGGTTCAGTAGGTGCGCATCATTTAGAAAAAGAAGACTCGCAGATTTCGGTTTGGGAAAATGTGAATGAACTTGGTTTAAATTCGCTCTGGTGCATTAATAAATAGAAGACATTCGTTTATAGTTGGAATAAAGTCGGCCCAGAACTCTTTGTAATAGGGCAAAGGGTTTTTAGCTTTCCAGGAGGCTTTTTATGATTCGCCTTTTTTCATTATTATTTATTGCTTTTTTAACATTTTTTTCGACAGCCCATGCGGCTGATTTTGGTATCGAGGCCGGTGTACGTTCCCAATCAGCTGATGCTAGCACCTCTGGCGTCACGGCTGAATCAAAAACTGATTTTCAGTTAGGTGGAGTTGGCCAATTTCCTGTCAGTGGACCCCTGCATGTTCGTTCGGGTTTGCTCTATACCTCTAGAAATGTCGATTTGACAGTCAAGACTTTGGGGATCACCAGCAAAGGGACTTTGACTCTGACTTATTTTGATATTCCAGTTCAAGCGCTTTATAAATTTGAAGATTATGGAAGCGTATTTGCGGGACCAGTCATTTCTTTTATTTTAGATAAGAAATGTGAACTAGATAACAGTTCGACGTGCACAGTGACAGGAGCAAAATCCTCATTACTGCCACTACAACTGGGTGCCACTTTTAAATTTTTGCCACAAATGGGAGCGACGATTTATTTCGAAACAATCCCAGGCGATGTGGCTGAAAATTTTGGCAACTACCGCGCCATCGGTGCTAACCTTCTTTTTACTTTTGATTGATGAAATTAGGCACTCTTAAATCCACAATAATTCCTGATGGTAAACTTTGTGTTGTCAGCCGCGATTTAAAAAAAGCGGTCAAGGCCACACACATTGTTCCCTCTTTGCGAGAAGCCATGGAAAAATGGTCTGACGTCGAAGGACCCTTAAATCTGCTTTACCAAGATCTAAACGATGGAAAATTAAAAGACGCTTTTACCGTTCAAGAAGAAGATTTCCATGCAGCACTTCCACGCACTTGGCTTTTTGCAGATGGTTCAGCATTTATTCATCATATCAAGCTGGTTCGAAAAGCGCGCAATGCTGAGCCTCCGGAAACATTGCTAACGGTGCCTTTGATGTATCAAGCAGAGTGTGGCCAGTTTTTGGCGCCCACAGAAAATATTCCACAATTAGATTTTAAACATGGAACTGATTTTGAAGCTGAAGTGGGCGTCATTACAGACTTTGTTCCCATGGGAACAAATCCAACTGATGCCTTTAAGCATATTAAACTTTTCGTATTGATCAACGATGTTTCTTTACGAGGCTTAATTCCTGGAGAACTTTCGCAAGGTTTTGGTTTTTTTCAAAGTAAGCCCGCCAAAGCCTTATCACCTTTTGCGGTGACTGCGGACGAGCTATCTTCGGCCTGGAAAGACGGTCGGGTTCACTTGCCGTTACATGTGAAATACAATAATGAATTTTTTGGTAAAGCCAATGCAGGCGCAATGCACTTTCATTTTGGTGATCTTGTTTCCCATGCTGCTAAAACTAGAAATTTGGTGGCGGGAACTTTGATTGGCAGTGGAACAGTCTCTAACGAAGACGAAGCCATGGGTTCTAGTTGTTTGGCAGAAAAAAGAACTTTGGAACAAATAAAGACTGGCGAAATAAAAACTCCGTTTATGAAGGTTGGAGACACTATCGAAATTTTGATGAACAATGAAAAAGGGGACAGCATTTTCGGTCGTATTTTTCAAACCGTTCAGGCAAAATGAAATCCCTTTTAATCACGGATCAATTTTATTCAAATGCCAGTCAACTAAGGAATCATTTTGAAAGCGCATTCAAGGATCCGCGAGCGGCTCATCCGCAGCGCTTTGTCTGGGATTACTGGCATGTACCAGATCAATACCGACTGATCCGAACACCAGCGTATACCTACTTTCCTAAGAAAAATTATCAGGATTTTCATTCGCAACTGGTGCAATGGGGCCGCGAAAACTTAGGCTGTCATGATATTTCTCCGCCTTGGCTTTCCTATTATGTCGAAGGTTGTCGCCAAGATTTGCATGCTGATGTCCCGCATGGTCCGTGGGCTTTTGTTTATTCTCTATCACCTAAGCAAATAAAATTCCGCGGCGGTGAAACTTTAATTTTAAAGGATCAAGTTTTAAATTACTGGACACAATTTTCAGGGCAGCGCGATCAAGAAAAAAATTCTTTTATGGAAAGAGTGTTGCCAAAATTTAATCGACTGGTGGTTTTTGATCCCCGAGTTCCGCATGGGGTCTCCGAAGTCGAAGGCGTGATTGATCCCATGGACGCACGCCTAGTGATTCACGGCTGGTTCGTTCAGCCAAGACCTTATGTCATTGGGGGGCTTAGTGTCGGCGCTGTCGAGAAAGTTCTTTCAGGCCTGCTTGCAGATTCCCAGCCTTACTTCCAGCAAATGGGTGCGGTCCACGGCACAGTCTCGGTGCGCTATTCCGTTAGCGCCAATGGCCAGGTCCGGCTTGCAAAAATTCTAACCAATACGGTTCAAGGCCTAGAAAACTCTTTTGAACAAAAGCGATTTTTCATGAATTGGCTGAAGGCTTTTAATAAAAGCTTAAAGTTTCCATCTGCTAAATCACCTTCGAAAATCACTCTGCCTTTAATCTTTGAATAGTTTGACCAAGGTCCACTTAAGGCTCACTGGCCGCCGCTTATTTTGACTCTTCTCAGTAACCTTTTAAACTGAGCGAATGGGTCAACGGATCAGTACATTCTTAAAGGATTCTTTAAAAATTCTGCGCGCCAATCCGTTTACAACGTCTGTCAGCTTTATTGTATTTATGTGGGTCACTATTCCTTGGGTGGTCACAGCTTACGAAAGAAATGCTCAAGGCGCTAATATCACAAACTATAATGAAGGTTTGTGGTGGGGAATTGTCACAATTTTAACAGTTGGTTACGGCGATCGATTCCCAGTGACACCAGAAGGTCGAATGTGGGCCAGTCTGATGATGCTGGGTGGAGTCGCTGGAATTGGAATTGTCACAGCTAAAATTTCATCAGTGTTTTTAGAAAAAGCTTTGCGTGACAGGAGGGGACAAGTGGAAACGGATCAGCTGAAAAACCATTTTATTATCTGTGGGTGGAAGCCAGAAATGCATTCCCTTCTAAATCATATTTTAAAATCAAATCCTCACATGACAGCCTCAAACATAGTTTTAATTAATAATGTCTCTGACTCTGAAATAGAAGCCTTGCATGATTTTCCAGAACTTAAAAAACTAAAAATTATCAAAGGTGATTTCTTTACGATCGATGTTATTAAGCGTGCAGCCCCTGAGCGTGCCCAGAAAATTTTAATTCTTGCTGACGCCACCCCCGGTCCAAAAGGTGCGATTCCCACCCGCACCGAAGCTGACGCGCGTACCGTGATGACGGCCATGACTTTAAGTAATATTGCGAAGGGAACATCCATTGCCGCAGAAATTTTAGATAACAGCATGGATCAGTATTTAAAATTAGCGGGAGTCCACGAAATTATTTATAGCCGTGATTATTCAAGATTACTGCTGGCTTTAGCGTCCACAGGGACTGGTGTCACGACGGTATTTCATGATTTAATTGATCCTCATAGCGAATACGCTTTGGGAACCATGGAAATTCCTAGCGAGGCTCACAATCAAAGTTATCTAAGGCTTAAAGAAATTTTTGCGGCTAAAAAAATTGATCTGACTTTATTGGGAATTTTAGAAAATTCTGGAAACGGCCATCAGGCCAAAGAAATGGCGCTCAGAAAAGCTCAACAGACTCCTAATATTCAGCAGCTGGTTGAAAATTTACAAAGCGTAAAAAGTCTGCGATTTAATCGGCCCGTGTTTACTCCGAAAGATGACTACATCGTTTTAGAAGGGTCTATGGCGATCATTATTAAAGGGCGGAGTGCGAATGGAAACGCTTAAGTCAGAGCAAAGCACTGATATTTTAAAAAGCGTCAGCATTTTTTCTGATCTTAGAAATTCAGACAAAGGCTTAGGTATTTTATCTCAAATCATGAAATCGCAATCTTTTGCGAAGGGTCATATTTTGGTCGAACAGGGCAAAGCGGGCCATGAGTTTTTTGTTTTGGTTTCTGGAACAGTTTCAGTTTCAAAAACCACTCCGGAAGGCGATGCCTACAAAGTGGCCGTTTTAAAGCATGACCACCATCCTTCATTTGGAGAAGGTGGCTTGATGGAGGGCGAGGTGCGCTCGGCCACTATCGTGTGTGAAACAGATGTCACCTGCCTGGCATTGACCCAGCAAGATTTCAATAATTTTTGTGAAAAAAACCCGGAATTTGCGCTGCCTGTTTTTAGACGAATTGCGCAGGGGCTTATGAAGCGATTAAATCAAACTAGCAATGACTTGATGATGCTCCATAAAGCCTTAATGGAAGAGATCAGAAACAGTTGATTATTTGCCCGAATGACTTCATAAATCTATAGATGTCCAAATTGCTAGCGCGCTTAAGAGCTCAAATGGCTCCAAAAAATATTGTCTATCGAAGTCTTGTTTTGGCGTTGGCTTACTCATTTTTTTGGTTTGTTGTTCACCATACTTTTACGGACGCAAAGCTTGAGCCGTTATGGTTTATTCCTCAGATTCTTTCTTCAGTTTTAATTTTCTTTAATTTAAATGGGCTGTTTATTACTTTTAACTATTATCGCAGCCATCGGTTTTTTAATATTTTTATAGCAAGCCTTTATATCCAGCCCTTTTTTAATCTATTTTATTTTTATACCTATAAAACTTTTCTGGAACAGCAAAATCTTTCCGTGGTGATCCGCGAACCTTTTTTTGTATTAAAAGTTTTTGCTGTCGAGCTGACTTGGGACCGGGCTTTGCTTTTAATTGGTGGCATTGCCATTTATTATTTTATTAACTCAGTGGTTTTATTTCGACCAGGCCTGATTGCTAAAAAATTAAAGCCTTATGACTTCTTTGTGAATCGTTGGAGTGCTCTATTTACAGTTATCATGGTGGGCCTGCAAATTAAGTGGTGCTTTGATCATGATACCTCTCAATTATTGATGCGCTCATTTTACCCGATCACTTTGATGGCTTTACTATCCGTCATTATTCATCTTGTTCGCACCCATCAACCGCTTTTTCTAAGACTTCTTGTCATGCTTTTAATTTTTATCAACATTCTGCAGTTGTATTCATTAAATTTGGCTTTTTTGGATGAGCGGAATAAGTTCACTTTAGATGCGCAATTTTACCGATCTTTTTTCGGGGCTTTTTATGTTCAAACCGCTTTTGGTGACATGAAACAAAATGAAAAAGCCTTTGAGGTTTACCAAGCGTTGCCGGTGGCAAAGATGGAATACAATATCCTAATTGTATTAAACGATGCTCAGCGCTGGGACCACCTTTCTAGCAATGGTTACCCAAGACCTACGGATGATGAACTCAATTGGTTTTACGAAAAGTCCTTCAACTTTCAATTTCCAGTCGCTCCAGCAAATTTTACTGACACTTCTGTCCCTGCCATTATGACTGGCTTAGGTTCGGATCAGGATGTTCGAAAAATTAAAAGCAGCCTTGCCGTTTGGGATTATTTTTCGAAAGGGGCTGAAAGTTTCTTTGTATCGTCTCAGGATATTACATGGTCAAAATTAAATTTATTTTATAATTCTATTGGGCAGCGCCATGTTTGGAGTGCAACAGCGCAACCCGACTACCGCGAAGGAAACCCCGAAGACACTATTGATCGATTGTCCCGAGATCACCTACTTAGCTATCTTCCAAGCTTAAAGGGCTCATGGGTGGGAGTTTGGCAAACATTTGGCAGTCATTCGCCTTATCGGACGGAACCTCAATTTCAGCGCTATACGCCTTGCGATCTGACACGGGCGCAGGGAATTGAAAGTTTTCGCAATTGTTATTTGAATGGTCAAATCTATAGCGCGCATGTCCGCAGTGATTTATTCAAAAAATTAGATTTGGATAAAACTGTCATCGTTTTAACTTCTGATCATGGCGAAGGTATGGGCGAACACGGAGTTTACTATCATGGTGTCGACTATCATCAGGAAATGGTGAAAGTTCCGTTGAATATTTATATTCCATTAGAATTGCAGAAAAAAATTCCTGCTGAAAAGCTTGCTAACTTAAAAGAGAATCTTAAAAAAATTGTTAGTGTCACTGATGTGACTCCGACGCTGTTGCAACTTCATGAAATGCTAACAGGGCAAAAGCTTTATGAGGACTTAAGCTATTATACCGGGAAAAGTCTTTTTGAAAAATGGGATTACCGGGTGGTCTTTTCAAGCCACTGTTATCCACAGTATCGCTGTTATAGCCGCGAAATTATGTTTGCTGACGATAACTATTTTCTGATTTTTAGACCGTCAGAAGGTTTTTATAAGATTTACGACACTTGGAAAGATCTTAAGCAAGAGCGTCCCTTAGAAATGAAAGAAGTTGATCCTGCGAAGCTTAGAAAATTAGTCGAAGAGGCTGCGCGGGTTCACCCGCTGGGGCAAAGTATGAGGGGTTATTACGAATCAACCCTGCATAAAAAATAAAGGGCCGCAAAACTGCGACCCTTAGAAAATTGAAATAAGTTTTAATTACTGAACAAATTGGTCTAGTTGACGAGCCAGTTTTGAAGGCAAAGTCATTGCTAGGTAAACGCCTGGTCGGAAAGTGCCCTTTGCTGGGATCAATGTTAAATTTCCCAAATGGTCTTTCACCTTATTTAAGATATCTGCTTGAATGGATGCAAATGGATCAAAATTTGTCTCAACAAAAATTCCTAAAGTGTCTGAACCAAAATAAAGATGCAGAATTACGTTGTCTTTGCCACCTAAAGGAAATGCTTTTGTTGCCAAAGGGCCCGGAACAGCACCAGGTAAAGGATCGCCACTAGGTAATACGCCTTTTGGAAATTTTGGCAGACCTTTTAAAGTGTACTTAAAAGGAACTGCTAAGACTAAGACTTTGGTGCCATCTGCAAGGACAGAAGTGTAAGCGTGAGCTCCAGGGACATCTGCAATTGGTGTATCGACTAGGTTAAGAGTCACATTGCGACCCAGTGGTACGCTGACTTGGAATTCCTTTTTATTTAGATCGATGGATAGGACTTGTTGGTTATCGTAAACTCCACCGCTGACAAATCCTTTAAAATTTTCAGTGGCAATAGGTGCAACAATCCCTTGATCTGAATTGGGGGATGTTCCCGGCGAGTTTTGGCTGGGTGACCCGCAGGCTGTTAGGAACGCCACACTTCCGAAAAGAAAAAATTTATTAACTGATGCTTTCATTCGACCTCCGTCGTTGTTGGGAACGAAGGACCATCGGTCAGGGAAAGTGATACCTTAATATCTTTAGTCCAAGGAAGGGCCTGTTTAGATCTCAGGAAAATTTTTAGGCCTTGGTCGTGGATTCCTTTGCGACCTAACGAAGCATAATAATTTCATGAACTTAGAAGATCGATCTAGATAGGTTGGAATTTATCTACGATTTGTTGTCGAATACCATCCGCAATTTTAGCCCTATCATCGTCGGGAGTTGCAAAGACCTCGGGTAAGAACTCTAAGTTGCATTCAATTTTTCTAAGCTTAAAGGTACTCCACATTCCAACATGAAAAGGCAGATCACCATATAAACAGACCGAGTCTTGATATTTTTTTGAAAAAACCTCACCGTTAATTTTTCTAAAGTTAAAAACAAAAGGAATTAGTGGTACGCCGGCATAGGCTGCTGCCATCATCAGCGTTCGTTTAAAGGGCAGAATCTTTTCACCATTGTGGGACGTCGCCTCGGGAAAAAGAACGACTCGAAAGCCCGCGCGCAAATATTGAACCATATCTTCAAGTTCTTTTAAAATATTAGAGCGGTTTCTGCGATCGACATAAACGCATCCCGCAAATTCAGTAATTAAGCCAATCACAGGAATTTCATGCATTTCTTGGGATGTCACAAAAAGATTGGGCATCAAGCTTGAAATAGCAAAAATATCTATAAAGCCCATATGGTTGCCAACAAACATGCAAACCTTGTTCGCCGGCGGGGGGTTAATCAATGTTACTTTAATATTTACGAGCCCACAGATCAGCTTACAAAAAAAATGGCCATTTTTTGAAAACCTTCGTCGGCGGTCGATTTCATCAGCCGAAGTTATGTGAATCCAAAAGGAAATCAATAGATATGTGGTCGCCAAAGGAAAAAAAATAAGAACACGAATAAAGGCCCGAAGGTTTGCGATAATTTCTTTCACAGGGCCATAGTATCTAATATTTTTACTAACTGCTCAAGCGCTGAAAGTGTCCCTGTCAGGCTGATTCTTAATCGGCCGGGGGCGCCAAAGTAAGAGCCTTCGGTGATATACATCTGATGCTTATTCTGCAAAGCGACGGCAAAATCATGATCCGACGAAAAAGCCTGTGGGACTGGAATATCAAAAAAATGCCTTGTTCCTAAATCAAGATGCCATTTTTTAAGCGGAGCGGCTAGCGCTTGTCTTTTTAATTCAAAATCAGCGCGGTGAAAGCGGACAAGTTCGTGCCAATGCGCCATGACGTTCAATGCGGATTTAATGCAAATACCTGGAATATCAGTGTGAATAAATAGATCGAATTTTCTTAAGTTTTCGACATTTTGTATAGAGCCTAGAACCCAACCAATGCGTAGATTTGTAATTCCTGTGGGTTTAGAAAATCCCCCAACGGAAATTATATTTCTGGGACGTTTGCTTGTGAGGAAAGTGATTTTCTCATCTGAAAACGGGCGATAGATTTCATCCACGACAATGGGGATTGTTATTAGCGAAGCCAACTTTAAAATAAAGTCATCGCAGCAATGGCCCGTAAAACAATTTGGATTTGTAAGTAAAATCATTTTATAGGGGCTTAGTTGATCTTTGTCAAAATGGGCTATTCTGGGGTCAAAGTAATCTATTTTAAGTCCTAAGAATTGAGCCGCAGAAACAAAAGGTTCATAGTACGGCTGACTAAAAAGAACTCGGTCACCGGGATTTGTGAGTGTCGCAAGCAATCCAAAAATGGCTTCTGTTACCCCAGGAGTTAGGTGAATTTCTTCTTCGGGCCAAGCTGTCATGCTAGAAATTATTTTTTTAAATTCATTTAAAGCGGGATTGTTATCGACATTAAAAGGCTCCGCGATTTCATTTTCCCATAAATTCACAAAACTAGGAATCTTTGGAGTTGTCCCACCCAAATTGATAATATTGGCAGGCAAACTTTTTAGAAACCAAAGATATTCGCTGGTAGGTCGCATCTGCGTTGTCATTCGGATAGCACTTTAATTAAAGAGGCGCGGTAAATTCGATCAATAATGGCCTGCCAAGCTTCAGAGTTTTGCCAGTCTTCTTTGTAAAAAACCAGTGCATCATAATTTTTTTCAGACAGTCTGCGCAGCTCGCTATAAAGCTGGCGAGCGGCTAAGGCGGCTTCGTTAGGTAATTTTAAAACTCCGATTTCGCCATATGAACTTTGGATTTTATTTTGATTTTTTAAGCGGGCCAGTAATACCTGCGGAGTTACCGTTGGATTTAA
The DNA here is from genome assembly GCA_043747555.1 of Pseudobdellovibrionaceae bacterium. Lineage (GTDB taxonomy): Bacteria > Bdellovibrionota > Bdellovibrionia > Bdellovibrionales > Bdellovibrionaceae > JAYWDA01. The sequence goes on from JAYTOY010000024.1 coordinate 39,203, forward strand.
GCAGTAGATCAATGGAATCGGAGGCATATAGTGATGCTCTAAATGTCCGGGCGAAGCTGACTTATCAGCCGCTTCTAAAAAATGAAATTTGAAATTAGTTTTAGAAAGTTTTTTTTCAATCATTTGTTGGGTGATCAGTCCTTTACGTAAAATAAATAAATTGTATTGATCACTCTTTTTTTCAACTTTCAAGACGGTCGATTCAATTCCAACATCGCAAGGGCCACCATCAAGAATTAATAGATCGCTGTCTGGGAATTCATTTTGAACATGTTGTGGTGAGGTAGGACTGGTCCGACCAAAACGGTTCGCACTTGGCGCAGCTAAAGGCACCCCAACTTTCTTTAAAAGTTCCAGTGCAACCGGGTGCTTTGGACATCGCAAGCCGACGCTTTCAAGGCCGGAAGTGATCAAAGAATTAATGCTGGTACTTTTTGGTAACACCATTGTTAAAGGGCCTGGCCAAAATGAATCTGCTAAAAAATCAGCCAGGTCACTCCATTCAGTCGTCAAATCACGAGCTTGCATTTTAGATTCCACATGGACAATCAGCGGATCAAAGAAGGGCCTTTGCTTAATTAAAAATATTTTCTCTAAAGCTTCGAGTAAATCGATTCGTCCGGCTAAGCCGTAAACTGTTTCTGTCGGCATAGCAACGACATCGCCTTTTGATAAGGCTAATGCGGCGCTAGCTATGGAACTGGCTGGAACGATAGGCACATTGGTAAATTAGTTACTTTCGCGCAAAATAACAAGGGGCTTTTCCTTCAGGATTCCCTGGGCTGCAATCAATGACACTGATAAGGAGATCCCGACAACACCTAAGATGGAAATAAGCGGTGTTTGTAAATCCAAAGCGAAACTGGTGCTAAAAACCCAAGTCGTTAACGCAAAGCTGACAGCGATACTAAAAGCTGCGCCCAGAACAGAAGCCATCAATGAAATTGTCAAAGATTCAATCAACACGTAGGAACGAATTTCAGTAAATGAAGCTCCCAATATTTTAAGCATATTAATTTCCCAACGACGCTGAAGCACCTGATTTCGAATGATTGAAAACAACACAACATAGCCAACAATCAGAGCCAAAATTGCCATCAGTTCCAGGGACCAGCTCATTTGATCGGCGACCCTTAGTATCTCCTGGATCGTGCGTTCAACATCTAAGATTGAAATATTTGGAAATTCTTTTACAAGCTTGTTTTGCAATTTATTTTTAAGGTCTGTTTCAAGCTTGGGAATAGCCGCGATATAGCTTTTTGGTGCTTCATCTAAGAAGCCTGGTTCAACCATAATAAAAAAGTTAGGTTGAAAACTGTTCCATTTTACTTTTCTGATATTTACGATTTGTCCTAAGACCTGCACGCCCTGAACATCAAAATTGATTTGATCACCCATTTTAAGCTTCATTCTTTCTAAAAAACCTTGTTCGATGGATAATTTTCCTGGAAGTCCAAGGGCAGGATCAAAGCGGGTAGTGATTGGTTCGCCGTCGACAATTGACTCGGAATCGGCAAGGCTTGTGCGGTAAGACAGATTGATGCCGCGGTTTCTTGACCGGGCTTCTTGCTCTTCTTCTCTGGTTTTAAAGGTTTCAGTTTTCTCCATCATTCGTTCATATTCTTGCCCATTGACCTTCAAAATACGCGCGCGAATCATCGGTGACTTTAAAAGCAGCTGAATATTTTGTTCTTGTAGTCTGGCTTCTAAGTTTTGAATTTGTTCTTCTTGGATATCAAATAAAAAAAGCCCCGGGGTTTTTGAGTTCGGATTTAAATAAAACTCGGACTGAACACTTGATTTCACCTGTGGCAAAACATTAATAAGCAATGTCCCTAAACCCAACGCCATAAAAGCCGCAACACTGGTCGAGCGCAAACGCGCAATGCTTTTTAAGCCATAACGATAAGACCAATTTCTTAATTGATTATTATTTAAAAGACCAAATAAAAACCAGCCGATTCCAAAAAATAAAATTAAAACCGCTAAAAGGATCAAAAAGAAAATGCTGCCAGTCCTGATTGAGTGAGCTTGTAAAATAGATAAAGCCCACATCGCAACCACCGCGGGCAAAAAAGCCCAAGGATTTTGAAGCGAAATACTTTCGGTGAATTTCTCCTCGTTAAATAGTTTTGAAGTTTTTAGACCTTGAATGCGCAGGATAAAAGGCAAAGTGATTAAAAAACTTATGAAGACTCCATAGACAAGTGCAAAAATAAAAGATTCCTGCGTGATTTGCGGAATTAAATTAAAAGGAACAAGGTTATTCATCAAATAAGTTAATAGAGGCAAAAATATCTGGGCGGCTATCATTGTGGGTATTAAGGACAACGTTCCCAAAATGGCGGCTTGAATGACATAAACAATCACGGCCTCTGTACTTTGCAAACCAAGCGTTCTATATATGGCGATCTCTTTTAATCTTCGCGTTAGAAATAATCGATAAACATAAGCAGCCCCGATGCTTGACAGAAAAATGGCGATTAAGGCGACTAAGCCCAAATAATCTGACAGGTATTGCAGTTGCTTGCCGGAATCCTCACCGGTGGTTTTTGGTGTTTCAATGTCCAAAGACGGATCTTTTAGTTCAGATAAAAGAGAGTTCTTTTTAATTTCAGTCAGCGTATCGTCAGGAATTTGGTACAAGTAGGTTTGAGTGAAAGTACTACCAAACTGAATCAACCCTGTTTCTTTCAGCCATTCGCGTGAGATATAAATTTTCGGAGCAATCGCTGACGATCTAAACATCTGTGTGGAATCTTTTATAACAAAGTCATCGATTGTTAAAGTAGCTTGACCTAACTTAACCTGGCTGCCGGGTTTTAAATCCAATTGATATTTAAGCTCGGGAAAGGCCCATAAGAATTTTTGACCAATGATTTTTTTGGTATTCCCTGCACGAATGATAGCGCCGCTTTCCAGGGTTAAATCTCCATAAAAGGGATAATTGTTATCAACGGCCTTGACCATCACAAGGCGCGAGTCTTGCCCAGAGCTGATCATGGCAAAGAATTCGAACATCTGAGATTCTTTTAAAGGTTCACCAACAATGGACCTAGTTTTACTTAACTCAAGATCGGTGATGTTTCGACGAGCAGAAATCCCAATATCCGCCGAAAGCATTTTCTTTGCATTTTCATGCAAAGACGTTTTTAAAGTCGTATTGAATGCGTCTAAGGTAACAAAGCCTGTTAAGCCAAGGCTTAAATTTAAAATAAAAACCAAACTGGTTTTCCAGTTATGAATGATTTCTCGCCAGGCCCATTTAAAGAGCATGAGGATTCTCGACAAAATGGCCTTTTTCTAAATGCAGAATGCGACTGCATCTTTTAGCCAAACTTTCACTGTGAGTAACAAGTAACGTTGTAATTTTATGTTTCTGGATAATTTCAAAAAATTTTTCCATGACTTTGTGACCTGTTTCGACATCTAAATTTCCACTGGGCTCATCGGCTAAAAGAATTTTTGGCGCAACAACTAGGGCCCTCGCAATGGCAACGCGCTGGCATTCTCCGCCGCTCATTTCTGAAGGTCTGTGATCCAGGCGATGGGATAAACCCATTTCTGATAAAATAGTTTGGGCTTTGTTTTTAGCATCCCCGGATTTAAGAATTTCTAACGGCAGCATGACATTTTCTAAGGCTGATAGGTGTGACACCAAATGGTACTGCTGAAAAACGATACTGATGGATTGGGCACGAAATGAGGTCATTTCTTTTTCCGTCAAATTAGAAATATTTTTTTGATCCACTAAAATCTCGCCGGCATCTGATTTTTCAAGGCCGGCTAAAATGGAAAGTAAAGTGGATTTGCCACTGCCGCTTTGTCCAACAACGGCGACAATTTCTCCGGCTTGAACTGTTGCTGAAAGATTTTTTAAAACATCGACTTTTAAGTCGCCTTGCCGAAAGGACTTACGAATATTTTTTAATTCTAAGCTCATAGGTGGTCCTTGATGGAATTGTAAATAGTTTCAGCGATAATTTTATGGCCGTCTTCATTGGGATGAATGCCGTCGGCTTGGTTTAACTTGGAATCTCCAGCCACTTTTTCTAAAATAAAAGGGACAAGGTGGACTTTGTATTTTTTTGCTAAACGCAAATACATCACTTTAAATTGATCGGTGTATTCTTTTCCGTAATTGGCCGGCATATAAAGTCCTCCTAAGATGACTTTCACCTTTGATTTTTGCGAAAGTTCGATGGCGTCAGCGAGGTTTTTCTCGCTCTGCACTGTACTAAGTCCTCGTAAACCATCATTAGCTCCAAGAATGATCATAACAACATCAGGTTTATTTTTTAGCATCCAGCGAACTCGACTAAGGGCTGAGGCTGTTGTTGACCCACTAACGCCTGAATTCACCACCTGCCAGATAAGGGACTTTTGATTTAATTTTTTTTCGATCAGATGGGAAAAGGCAGAGTCTTTGGAAACGCCGTATCCTTCTGTCAATGAGTCGCCAAGGATCACTAATTTTCGCAGTGGAGCCTGTGTCTGTGCGCTAGAGACATTTGATAGAAATAGAACTGCAAAAAAAAGTGTTTTCATAGGCTTTTAAATCTAAAGGAATCAAGTGTGTTTGAGTAGCTGCGATTTCGCATAAAAAAGCACCCTAAATCCCAATGTGAGGCAGGGAGAATGAAGCCAGACTTGAAAAAGCGAAGACATTCGACTTATAATGATAATAGGCCACTGTTAGGGGGATTATCAATGCAGAGCCTGACCTCCATGAGGTCCTTATTACTTAACTCAAGTTACGAACCCATGAGGGTGGTAAGTTGGCAGAAGGCCCTCATTTTATGGTTCCAGGGCAAGGTAGAAGTTCTTGAGTATCACTCGGGCTTCGCAAGGTCTGTGTCGGCTTCTTTTCAGCTCCCAAGTGTTTTAAGATTAAAATCCTATGTTCGACCAAGGCTGAGCGGCGCCGTTAGATTTTGTCGAGAAAATGTTTATATCCGAGATAATTTTACCTGCCAATACTGCGGTACTAAACTGCATGGAAAATTACTAACCTTAGATCATGTTGTGCCAGCCTCGAAGCAGGGTCAGAAGTCTTGGTACAATGTCGTGTCAGCCTGCCGCCACTGCAATCAAAGAAAAGCCGCGCGAACTCCCAGTGAAGCCAATATGCCTTTACTGCGCGAACCAAGAATTCCCACTTGGCTTCCCATGCTAGAATTAGAAATTAAACCCGAGCAGGTGCCTTCAAACTGGCAACAATATCTGCGATTTAAAGCAGGATGAGTCTTTCTACAGTTGTTAAAAAAATTTCTGTGGAAGAGCTGCTCCCTTTAAGACATCGAATTTTAAAACCCCATTTAAAATTTTCAGAATGCTTGTTGCCAGAAGACAATTTTCCGACGACCTTTCATATTGGCATTTTCCATTATGATAAATTGGCTAGCGTTGCGACCTTTATGATTCAATCACACCCCCATTTTTCAGCCGGGCTGCCTTACCGTTTAAGAGGAATGGCCACAGACGATAAGTATCGTGGCCAAGGCTTCGGGCGATTGGCCCTACAAAGTGGAGTTAATATTTTAAAGCAAATGCACGGCGATTTTTTATGGTTTAATGCACGAATGAGCGCGTTTGAATTTTATGAAAGATTAGGCTTCCAAACTACTGGACCTGTCTTCGACATCACGGGTATCGGTCCCCATAAAGTCATGTACAAGCCCCTCTTTAGCCGATAAGATTTTTTAACTATATTATGTCAAAAGAAAAATACCTGGTTAAAAGTCTAGCCTCCATTATTAGTGAAACGAACGGCATCAGCCTTCAAGATACTTTGGAATTGATGCTGGATTCTGATTTAATTCAAAAAGATAAAGAAGCCCACGCCAAAGTAAAAGAGTTCCTAGAGCTTGTAGATCTTTTTAAGGTCAATAAGATCAATATCGGGGCCTTGCTAGATCATGATTTTTCAAAGGCCATGTTTGAATTCTTTAAAAATTTTCCGCTGAAGTACAAAGAAGAACATATTCATCTGACAGGTGCGATCACGGCTGAATTTATTTATCCAAGGTTAAAAAAACTTTTAGAGGGTCCTCATAAAGCAATTTACGAGAAAAAGATCAAAGAAGTTTACGGCGAAAACTCAATTCCTATTAAATCCGTCGCTGATGTTGCAAATCTAATCAGTCTTAAAGAATCTGAAGGTTTCAGTCAGTATTTAAAGATTTTGTATCTACCGAAATTAATCTTTATCTCTCGGGAAGCCCATGAGGCGGCGACCTATCACATGGCTGCAGAACTTTATCATAAATATAATGTCGGCCGCATTCGATTAAAGTTTTCCCTGAATCGCTCAACCTCAAGTTCATCTGAGCAAATTCCCGGTGTCGAAGAGGTGAATGCAGAAGACGTTTTGCTGGGACTTTATGATGGCTTTAAAAAGTTTCAAGATAAGCATCCAGACTTTAATTTCACTCTTTCGCCATCTTTTAGAAAAGAAGCCAATTTTTTTGATTCTGATAAATTTAAAACTCGCAAAGACCATTTTATGTATCAGGTCAGTGAACTTGTGACCTTATTGGATAAATATCCGTATCTGGTGCCCCATTTAACAGATGTGGACACTGTGGGGGATGAGCGCGAGCTTTATCGCAAAGAGCATTTCAATGAATTGCAGTCGGGATTTCGTAAACTGCAATATCGTGGATTTCAAATTAGATCTCACCATGGAGAGACCTTTCATACTTTAAAAAAAGGGATTCAAGCGGTCGATAACGCCATGAATATTTGGCATATAGATACCCTTGAGCATGGCGTGAGTTTGGGAATTAATCCAAATTTTTACTTCCATCGACTTTATCAAGAGATCATTAAGAAAAACTTCAAAGGCCAACCCATTACACCAAAAGATCCCGAGCACCGCGAAATGATCGAGCTGGATTGGGGAAGTTATAAACCGGTTCTTGAAAAGCTTCTAAGTGGTGAAAAGTTAAACGATGAAGAAAATACGAATTTCGTAAAAGCTAAATTTCATACTGCACGCGAAGTCGAACAGTACCAGCATGATGTTTTGAACCGTTTAATTCAAAAAGATGTGAACTTAGTTTCGCTGCCATCTTCAAATAACAAACTGACAGGACGTTTTGAAGATTATAAAGATCATCCCTTTAGCTGGTGGGAAAAAAAGGGCGTTAAGCTGGCTGTCGGAACTGATAATTACGTCACCTTGAACACAAACTTTATTCAAGAGATGATGATCATTCTTTATACGGATTCGGATAATTTAAAAATTACGAAGCTACTGATGGTTACGACGGGTGAAACAAGAAGACCGTTTATTAGTCATCTTCTTTGGAAAATGCGAAAAAAATTCCTCTACGAATGATTGGCCCTGAACAATTGCTGGAGATCCTATGAGCTCAATTTTCAGTGTTTTTAAAAATAGAAAAATGTTTTTTATCACAGTCCTTGGTTTTTCGTCGGGGCTGCCGTTAGCTTTAACAGGCGGAACCCTTCAGGCTTGGCTGACCGACGCTAAGATTGATATCACAACAGTTGGTATTTTTTCGCTTGTAGGTTTTCCTTATACGATCAAGTTTTTATGGTCACCCTTTTTAGATAATATTAATTTGAAAATTATTGGTCGCAGACGGGGCTGGGCATTCATCATTTTAACAGCCCTGATTGCCAGCGAATTATTTATGGCCTTTTTAGATCCAAAGGCTTCTTTAGGATTATTAGCGTTCGGCGCATTCCTCATCGCATTTTTTAGTGCCAGCCAAGATATTGTGGTTGATGCCTTGCGGACTGAAATTTTAGATAAAAATGAATTTGGTGCCGGGGCCGGCATGTATAATATGGGTTATAGAATTGCGATGCTTATCTCTGGCGCGGTGGCGTTAAGTATGGCGGACCATTTACCATGGCGAGAGATCTATATCGCAATGGCCATGGTTCAGTGTTTAGGACTGGTCGCTGTTTATTATTCACCAGAACCAGTGATTGCGCCGCGACCGATATTGCGCTTTCGGCAAAGAGTTGTGGAACCCTTTCTAGATTTTTTTGGTCGACAAGGGGCATGGGAAATTCTAGTTTTCATTATGATTTACAAATTAGGCACGATGATGGGTTCGGCCTTATCAACGCGGTTTCTGATGGATCTTAATTTTTCAAAAACTGATATTGGTGCTGTTTCAAAGGTTGTAGGTTTAGTGGCCACGATTTTGGGAACTTTAACAGGCGGCGCCCTGATGACCCGCTTGGGGATGCTAAGATCGCTTTGGATTTTTGGAGTCTTGCAGGCTTTAGGAATGTTAAGCTTTATACTTTTAGCCGTGATCGGGCAAAATTATTTGGCGATGGCGCTAGTGATTGGGACAGAAAATTTTATGATTGGATTAGGCGTAGCAGCGATCCAAGGTTTCATCATGAGTGTTTGCAGTCTGCAATTCACTGGAACTCAGTTTGCATTAATGTCTAGTATGGCTGCCATCACAAGGGTCATTTTTACTTCTCAATCAGGACGTATCGTTGAAAACTTTGGCTGGATTAATTATTTTATTTTCTCATCGGCACTGGCGATTCCTGGCTTGTTGCTACTGACTCAGTATAAAAAATGGAGCACCGGAGATAAAGTTTTACTTCGTCCAGTCAGGTCGCTTGATTTATGGTTGGTGGGTTCATTTATGATTGGCCTTATTGTGATGTGCACAGAAGTTTTCTGGCGTCTGAGTGGCAACGAACTATGGGGTAAATACGCAAGCTCAACGGGTGCGGCTGTGGCCAGTTTGTCCTTACTTTTAGGAATTGTCGTTTCAAGATATTCTAAGAAGACGATCTAAAGTTTATTTTTGCCCACAGCTGAAGCCAGGGTGCAGAAACCTTTCAGGTTTATATGAAATTTCTGAGCTGACAGGATTGAAAGTTTTTAGACACTGATCAAGTTCTTGTAAGCTCGAGTATTCATACTCGCCACCGCGGGACCTATAAGAAATAAATAAGTAAGTTGAAGTTAACTGCTGCGTTAAACTTGATGCAATAGACCGGCTGACACTATCCAAAGAAATGCCGCGTTCGAGGCGCTGATCTTGAAGAATCGAGAAAAATTTAATTTGGCTGCCCATACGACTTTTCTGATCGATCTCTTGCAAATAATAATCTAAGTATTTAAATCGAGCGGCACGCGACTCCTGGGCTAATCGGTTTAAAATTTGCGGTAAGACCGGCGCCATAGTTGGGAAAGATTTTTCAGCGCTTAAGGAAGGCGTTATGCGAAGGATCGTTTTTCGTTGGGCAAGATAGACCAGAAAGGAACGATCAAAAGTAAACCTTGGAATTTCTGCTTTCGCGGGTAATTTCGCCAAAGACTTTTGGATCTCGTCGGTCAGGGGCCATTCCATCTGTGTTAAAACGACCTGCTCGCGAGAAGGGGAAAAGCCATCACATTTTCGTCGCCAATCATCGGTGATGTTTTCCCGCTTTTGAACCTTCTGATAAGTCAGAATCAAATAAGCAGTGCCATCCAGTTCGCGGGTGACTTCAGCAGCTGGTTTATCTCCACGTTTAAATTGAATAAGATGAATTTTTTTAAAAAAATCAGGATTCCGTTCAAATAATTTTAAGATCGAATAGAACTGACTTCCCCAATCTTCGACCTCTGGGTAATTACAAACATCAGATATTTGAGCACTGGGGACATCTTTAAGAAACTCATCGTCAAATTGAAAAAGAATTCCCTCTTGGGCTGCGGCTGTTAAAAGCCGCACATGTTCATTATCATACTTCAAGGCTACTGAAGCAGGCATGCGCAAAAAACCTGTCGAGCAGCTAGATAAAAACGCTGTCAGACAAAGGGTGAAAAGGCATAAAAAAAATCTTTTTTCGAAATTTGGCATGTCATTTAAGTCTATCAGTCAGAGTTCTAAAAAACCCTGGACTGGAACTGTTTCTGTCAATAGGTCCAGGCTGAATTAAGCAATTTTAATTGGAATTGATACGATGGGAATGGTTTCTATTTTTTGTGCGGGAACACCGCCCCAGGTTTCGCCCGCCGGTACAAAAGTTTTCGGCATAACAACCGAGTGAGGCATAATTTTTGCGCCGTCACCAATAATAACTCCACCCATGATGGTGGCTTTAAGGCCGATCGTGCAACCAGACCCAATCTTGACAGGAGCAATGATCAGCAATCCACCTTGCCCGTAATGGGCAACAATGGTGACTGATCCACCCAAGGTCACTTTATCTCCAAGTTCGACCAACGACGGATCTGAAATAAAAGTTGTATTGATGGTGACGCCGCGACCAATTTTCATTCCCATCATTTGATAAAATAAAATATTAAAAGGAGACGGTGTCACAAATTCCAGAAAAGTAAAACGAACCAAATAAGTCAGACCATTATGAATAAACCATTTTAGCGATTCAATTGAATAATAAGGCCCGCGCCATGCTTTTAATTTTCCGCGAATCACAAAATTCACTATCGGTGCTAGAAAGATCAAAGAAAATCCATAAAGAAAAAATCCTAAAGCCAAAGATAAGCCCAAGCCAAAATTTTGAATTAAAGAAGAACTATTTAAGGTTAATTCTGAAACATAACGAAAAACAGTGATTCCAGGAACAAGACAAGTTCCCAATACTAAACAGGCGGCTAAATAAACAGGAAGCATAATAAACAAGTGCATGAAGGTTTTAAAGCGCCTTAAAACTTGTTCGAAAAAACCTTTCAGGCCTTTGTGCTGACTAACAGTTGTTTCAAGATCAATTTTTTGGCTCACATTAACTTATCGGTCAAAAATGAGATTTTATAAGACGTTTGTCGAGATTCTTACGAGAGCTCTTATAACTGTCTCAAAATAGGATTTAAACGATTTTTTACCAACGCTTTTTAGGACCGCTGCTGGCTGATGTGCCTGTGGGGCGACCAGCATTAGCATAAGGTTTAGAAGCTCCTGCAGAGGGGCCAGCGCTTGATTTAGGACGTGACCTTTGCGGTCCTCCGTTTGGTCTGCGGCCAGCGGATCTGCCTTTGCCTTCAATCATGGCTTTGGCTTTTCCTGAAGACATCACTTTGGCATTCGCAACATCCAATGAGTGATAAGGCTGATTGGAATTGACTGGCACAGGTTGTCCAATCAATTTTTCGATGTCCTTTAAAAAAGCGCGTTCTTCAGCATCACAAAACGAAATAGCGATGCCTTGTGCCCCGGCCCGAGCAGTTCGACCAATACGGTGAACATAGCTTTCTGAAATATTAGGAAGTTCAAAATTAATGACGTGAGTGATGTCATCGATATCAATTCCACGGGCTGCGATATCTGTTGCAACCAAGACGCGAACTCTGCCGGCGCGGAAACTTTCTAAAGCCCGCTGTCTAGCGCCTTGTGATTTATTTCCATGAATCGCTGCTGAAGAAATATTATTTTTTTCTAAAACTTCGACGACCTTATTGGCGCCATGTTTTGTACGAGTGAATACGATCACGCGACTTAATTTTTTATCTTCTAATAAACGTCGCAGAAGATCTTTTTTCTTATCTCTATCAACATACATCACGGATTGTGCGATCAGCTCGACCGTTGAAGAGGGCGGTGTGACTTCAATACGAACAGGATCAATTAACATGGTCGCTGCTAATTTTTCAATATCTGGCGGCATGGTGGCCGAGAAAAACAAATTATGTCTTTTTTTAGGAAGCAGTCCGATGATTTTTCGGATGGAATGGATAAAGCCCATATCCAGCATTCGATCTGCTTCATCTAACACGAAAACTTCTAGTTTATTTAAATGAATATATCGTTGTTCGATAAGATCAATCAAGCGGCCAGGTGTTGCCACTAAAATATCGACACCACCAGAAACACTTTTCACTTGAACACCTTGTCCGACGCCACCAAATACAACCGCGTATTTTAAATGCAGATGTTTTCCATAAATTTTAAAACTATCATAAATCTGAATGGCAAGTTCTCGGGTGGGAGTTAAGATTAAAACTTTGGCTTGCCGTCCTTCAGGTCGATGTTTTGAAAGCGCCAGTCGATTTAAAATTGGTAAAGCAAAAGCCGCGGTTTTTCCAGTTCCAGTTTGTGCACATCCCAAAAGATCTCGACCTTCTAGCAATGGCGGAATGGCTGCGATTTGAATGGGAGTCGGGTCGGTGTAGCCCGTGTCGATTAATGCTTTTTGAAGGGGCTCAATCAGATTTAGATCTGAAAATTTCGTCGGGGTCATTGCAAGTTACCAATCATTAAAGGGTCATTGAAGAGTCACTGAAGTGTGTCGCCAAGCTATACCTTTGGTCTACGATATTTGCAACGGGGGTTTATAAATCCAAAGATCTAGTCTCTAGATGAAATCAGAAAATGTCGAATGGGTCTGCACAAGGGCGGCGCTATGATCAGATTATTAATGACATTCTTTATTTTGCTGATCGCAAGTCTTTGTCAGGCGCAACCTAAGCCTAGAAACCTTCCTAATCTTCCTACGGGTGGTGGTCTAGGCATTAAGGGAAGCGGCGGTGTTGGCTTTACAAATTTTACAATTCTTGATCCCTCAGCTAATTTTTCGCTAGACCGTGGCACCTATACAACAGTTGGTCTTGAACGGGGCTTCGATGCCTTTAATCTTTATTTTACATTATCATTGGGTCATATGACAGGCTCGGGGCGTTCTAATTACTCTTACCGGAATCTATCGACCAGTACGTCTTACTCTGTGAATGACATCGGTTTTGATGCCAATATGTTTGATCTTAGCGTTGGCTTTAAATTAAAGCTTATTGATAATTACTGGTTTGGACCTTTTATCGAAGGTGGCGGCATGGGCAGCTACCATGAAATCACTTACACTTCGAAAATAAGTCAGATCGATGCGCAAGGAAACGACGCCAAGAAAAAAGACGTTGTTATGGGCTCTGGATATTACGGCACCGCCGGAGTGGATGTCCAATTTTCCAGTAAATTTGGACTTCAGGTAGCCGGTCGATTTGCAGAAGAGCGCACCAAAGATCTTGAAACTCTTAATAAAAGTCCGATCTCATTTCGTAGCGAGACCTTTTATCTTTCAGCCCTGATAGGCTTCTAATAAAATTTTCCTCCCATTTTTTTAGGCAAAAGACATTTTCGTCATAGTGTTGCTTTTTAGTTTCTGAATGGCACCAGGGCATTGTAAAAAGGTTCTGTCATTTGTCAGATGGCAGGAGGATGCGAAGTATCCCTTTTCATATTCCTGATTCTGATTTAAACCCCTGTGACTCAGAAACTTAAGAAATGGTAGATGCATGTTGAAATCAAGTTTGTTGTTCAGTTTTTTTCCCCTGGTTGTTTCATTTAATTTTTCAGCGCAAGCGCAAGTTCCAGCAGAAGCGACAAATCGGTCGTTTCCCTTTTCGAATTATGGGACAGCAACGGTGGCAGGGTCTTTATTTGCAACAAAGACAGGCGCCGGTTTAGTGCGAATTTCAACAACCAATCCCAGTCGTCAAAATGTCATGTCTTTAGAAAACAAAGCAGAAATAAAATCAGTTTATTGGCCTGGACGCGCCAACCAGCCACTGGTTTATTTAATTCCTGGAATTGGTGGCCTTAGTTACAGAGGAAATATCGGCGATCTTGCAAAGCTTTTCCAATCATGGGGCTATCACGTTATAACTTTTAACAATCCACTGAATTGGCAATTTGCATTAACTTTAAGTCCTGATGGCGCTCCAGGGTATTTCCCAGAAGACGCCCAAATGCTTTATAAAAATATGATAGACGTGACCAAACAACTTAAAAAGAAAAACAATTTAGTTTTTTCAAAGACAATTTTGGTGGCTTATTCTTTGGGTTGTCAGCATGCCTACGAATTAATGAAGCTTGATGATCAGAATAAAGATTTTGATTTTAGCCAAGTTATTATGATGAGCCCGCCCTTGGATATTAAGTATGCGCTTCGTAAATATGATGCCGTAAATAAAGTGGGCTCAGAAAAAAATTCAAATTCTAGTCTCAATTATTATGAAGGACTTCGCGGCCGCCTTATTGGACTTATTGAAGACTTAATTGACCTTTCACCCGCGAAGGCAGTAGCTTACGTGGCTCAAAATTACCCGTTATCCACCCGTGAAAGTGAAGTTGTGATTGGCGGAACTTTTAAAGAGAGCCTTCAAGAAGTCCTTTATGTAACAAGTCTGGTGCATCCCAGCCGAAGCCGACTTTTTAAATCTCCCGTAGGACCTTCAAAACGAATGGATCGTTACGCTGAGATTGCTAAAATCACTTTTGAAGATTACTTTCAAAATTTTATCTTACAAAAAATGTTTGTACGTGCGCAGTTTGTCGACAGCCAAGATATGCTTGCCAGCTTCAGTTTAAAAAGAAAAATCGAAAAGCTTGAAGCTGATCCACGGGTAAAATTCGTCCTAGCTAAAGACGACCCAATCTCTAGAACCGAAGACATCACTTTGTTTTCAGAAACTTTTGGCGACCGAGCCTTGGTTTTAAATCATGGCGGGCACGCAGGATTTTATTGGTTCCCAGGCTTTGCCGCCGATCTAAAATCCTTCTTAAAGCCTTAAATGACAAATAATAATATCATCAGAAGCCTTAGATATATGCTTGAAATCAACAATGCGAAAGTCGCAGAGATTTGCAAGCTTGGCGGCGTTGACGTCACAAAAAATCAAATTCATGCGTTCATGCAAAACGAAGAAGATGCTGAGTATATTAGATGCAGCGACGAAATCATGGCGCATTTTTTAGACGGCGTGATTTTGTTTAAACGCGGCAAAGACGAAAGCCGTGCGCCTGCGCCCATCGAACTTCCAATGTCGAACAATTTGGTTCTTAAAAAGTTAAAAGTCGCTTTCGAATTAAAAGAAGAAGATTTGTTGGAGATGATAACAAGCACGGGTTTTGTGTTTGGGAAGTCTGAGCTGTCGTCGTTTTTAAGGAAGAAAGATCACCGCAATTATCGGCCGTGCGGTGATCAAGTGTTGCGGTATTTTTTGAAGGGCCTGACGTTGAAGTTGCGGCAGGCCCCTGATCCTGAGTTTGTTTAACCTTACTTTATTAGCACTGACCCGCATTGACCTTAGCTATCAGCTGGTCGACTAAATTTAGCAGATTTGTCCGCTTAGTTCCCGGCCTAATCCAGTCATTAATATCGTATTTAATTTTGTTAAGCTGGAAAAGAAGTTGAGCGGGCGAAGAGTTTACTGCCAGCAAGGACTGAAAATTAGTCACTCCACTTTTTAGTTTGGCTCTTTTACTTGCAACATTACCTGATTTAAAATCTGAATTGGCCAGCGCCACGATTCCGTCGGAAAGTTGCTGTGAAACTTGCGAGCAGGTTGGGGCTGGAGGGGCTTGGGAGAACGAGAAATCATCGACTCCGAAAGTTCCGCCGCCATCGTGGATTTCAACTCTTGCAATCGGATTTCCAGAAGAGGTTACTGACAAAAACGCATTCACAGAAGATAAAGGCATTTGACTCTGACCTAATAAAGCTCCTGAAGAGTCGTAGGCAAAGATTCCGGTGCCAGGGTCACCTGAAACATAGGCTGAAACGGTCTTAATATTGCCTGTGATCGAAGAATCAAAATTAAAAGTTATCAAACCAGTTAGTCCCAAAACAAGATTGGATCCAGAGACAGCTGGCCAGCGGGTAAAAATAGCTAATGAAACGGTGGCTCCGCTGGTTGTAACTCCAAGGCTTTGATATTCCGTGCTTAAAACAGTTCCATCGGAGTAATCATCGAAGGTCAGCGTTGTTGCAGCTAATACAGCTTGCGGAATAGCCAAGCTCACTAGCAAGGTTAAGCTAAAATTTTTCATCGATTTTAGAACTTGTTTTGTCATAAACATCACTTTCTTTAAGGTGTTGCACTATTATAAAGTATAATTCGATGGCTGTCTGAAATCTTATAACAAAATTCCAAACGTAAACAGTCTTTGCTGATATTTAAGCTGAATGAGTATGAGGTGTCTATCCTCATTTTTTGGTGCTAAATTGCGATTTGAATTACTAGTAATAAACAAAAACAGATTAGTCTTTTCAAGTATTTATTTAGTAGTACAGGCCTAGTAACCCGGGCTTGCCGGTTGTACCTGTTGTGGACGATCCCGATCCGCCGACTCCTGCATTAAGCCCTGCATACGGCAGATAGATTGGATCACTGGTATTTGGTGGAGTTGTTCCACTTCCAGCCATTAAAGTTCCATTTGGGGCCCATCCAGATCCACCGCCGCCACCAGATCCAGCACCAGATAAATTTCCAGAGCCGCCGCCACCGCCGCCATAATATCCGCCGCCGCCGCCACCACCACCGCCACCACTGAAAGTGGCCGCGGAACCACAGCCACCCGATGCGCATCCAGTGCCGGTTGTGCCGCCGCCATTTCCACCTTGTCCAGACGATCCCGCAACTCCTGCTGAATTTCCACTTGCACCGCCCGGACCGCTAGCGCTTTGTGTTCCACCGCCGCCGCCCGAGCCGCCCGAGCCGTTTGAACCATTTGAAGCTGAGACCCCGCCACCAGCGCCGCCGGCGCCCGGCGGCAACGTAGCAGTTGTTGATTTCGCGGCCCCACCGCCACCACCACCGCCTGCAACAAGGAGCTGTGTTGTGTTCCGCTTGATTTCGGTTCGACCGCCACCTGATCCACTAGTGCCGGCCGCAGCACCGCTGAAACCGCCGTCGCCAACAAGGATTGTAAGACTCTCGCCTGGAATAACTTGAATTGTCGCGATCGCATACCCGCCACCACCGCCACTACCACCCGTAATTGTGCTTCCACTTCCATACCCGGCACCGCCGCCACCACCCCAAGCCTTTACTGTGAGTTGATAGCAACCTGCAGGAACAATGAAAGTATATGGCCCTGAAGCTGTATAGGTGTTTACATAAGCCCCGCTGCCGCTTTGGTTAAGCATTTGCTGGCCCATAAAACCACTATTCCAACCCACCAAAGTGGGAATCGCCAATAGCAGTAGACTAAGGAAAAAACGCTGATGATTCATTACCACCCAGAAGACCAAGAAATATAGCAGACGTTATTGAAGTAACTGATCGAATAAATAGTTTCCAATCCACCTGTGGTTGGTCCGTTAGCGGGTTTCATCTTTAAGGTTGTACAGCCTGAGAAGTTATAGGTTCTTGGGTTTAAATCGGTGAGTAGAATGGTGTACGAGCCACCATTTTGCATTCCATTCAAGGTGAGATTGTTACTGCCAACAGATTGAAGCAGTTGATTGTTCCCTTGAGAAAAATTGATGATGCCCCCAGTGGCAACCACGACTGTTGGTGAAACAATCTGTCCAGTTACTTGAAGTGCTGCACCTGGAGAGTTACTGCTAATCCCAACTTTACCAACAAAAAACGCTGCGGTTTCGCCAGTAGTATTAGCAAATCTAGCAGTGGCCGAGGAGCTACTACCACTTGTGAAGCTGGCGACCGAGCCGGTGTTTGCTGAAGTGCCGACTTCAAGCGGATAGCCTGGAGAGTTACTGCTAATTCCGACATTGCCGGTGTTAGTGATGCGCATTCGCTCGAGTCCACCAGTTGAAAATCCTAATATGTCAGTGCCGCCACTGAATAAACCTATTGATGTAGATCCCACACCTACTGAAGGAGCTGCTGCTGTTCCTGTTGCAGAAACCATCTGGCCTGTCATCGATCCACCAGCCAGTGGTAAATAACTTCCTGAAGCAATCGTTCTTCGCACAGATGTCGAATCAGTGAAATACAAATTCATTCCATCATACTCAACAGCACCCGCTTCGGGGGATGTTAGATTTACACCGGTTCTGAATTTAAGAGGTGCTGAATTGGCGGCAGCAGCTCCAGCTTTTAATTCAAGCGACGCTGTCGGAGTTGTTGTACCAATTCCAACGCCAACTTTTTCGAAGATACTTACATCACCGTTTTGATCAATTCGCATTCGACCAGCAGCATCAGTACTGTCCATCGCCCCATTTGCTTTAGTGTAAAAAACAATTTTGCCACCCCGTACATCTGTTGCAAAGTCTTGTGTGGCCTCAAAATTTATCGCAGCTGACGAACCAGCTGCATATGATGCACTACCGTATCCATAGGCAGCGAGGGAACCAAGACTATCGCCAGTTTGAACACTAGCCAGTGAAACCGGAGTACCCCGGGCTCTTTTAAAGGTCAGGCGGGCCGCACCAGTATTTGATATTTGAGTTGATACTATGCCGCGAAGTGGATCGCCACCAGTTTGAACCACTTCGAGTCTGCCAGTTGGCGAAGTTGTCCCGATTCCGACATTGCCGGCAGCATCAATTCGCATTCTTTCAGTCCCAGCTGTTGAAAATCCTAAAATATCTGGTCCACCGTTAAATAAACCTAATGTTGTTGCGCCAACCCCGAAAGCGGGAGCAGCTGCAGTTCCTGCAGCAGAAATCAATGACCCGGACATTGTGTCGCCAGCTCGGTTCACTGGCATAAAGCCAAGTGCTTTTTCCGCTGCGAAATAATCCCATGTTAAAGCTGCTTGATTCCATTTTAATGATTGTCCATTTTCTGTGCCAGTTGGAGCGGTAGCTACTTTTCCAACAATTTTTGTATCAGCATAGTTTTTGGTCGCAGCATCTTGTGCTGAAGTTGGGTCTGTCACAAAAACTAATTTGTTTGAACCCATTGATTGGGAGTTCATAAAGGCCACAGAGCCATCTTTCCGAATAAAATTAGCAGCTCCGGTCGTCACTGCTGCGTCAACATATTGCTTGTTGGCGGCCTCTAAGGTCGCCGTTGGATCTTGATTAAGAACTAACTTGC
The DNA here is from genome assembly GCA_043747555.1 of Pseudobdellovibrionaceae bacterium. Classification (GTDB taxonomy): domain Bacteria; phylum Bdellovibrionota; class Bdellovibrionia; order Bdellovibrionales; family Bdellovibrionaceae; genus JAYWDA01. The sequence continues at coordinate 57,939 of JAYTOY010000024.1, forward strand.
CGGTTATTGTATCGCCAGCTTTGTTCACTGGTGCATAACTTAAGCCAGTTGTAATATCTGCATTAGATAAGTTTGCATTAATCCAGTTGCTGCCGGTGTATCTTAAAAAGTTTCCAGAAGCTAACGAGGTGATCGAAAGTCCTACGCCTTTTAACTTATCAACACTTGTTGTGTTGTACGTTCCGCTGACGTCACCAACAAAGGTGCTTGCGCTTCCAAGTTTCAAGTTAAAAGCGTCATATTCTGTTTTTGAAATCAATCCGGCTGTCACAGATGCCGTGTTGGCCATCGGAATATTTAATGTGTGGATAGTGGTGGAAGTCGTAAAAATAGGAGCAGTTCCGCTGCTTCCGTTAGCAAAAGTTTGAGACGGACCTGTAGCGCCATTTAAGCTTGATAAGCCAGTGCCCGCGACGGGAGTATAATAATCCCATGTTAAAGTGGTTTGATTCCATCTTAATGATTGCCCGTCTTCAGCGCCAGTTGGAGCCGTAGCTACTTTTCCAAGAATTTTTGTATCCGCATAGTTTTTAGTCGCAGCATCTTGTGCTGATGTTGGCTCCGCTACGGAGGTCAGTCTCCTTGATCCCATTGATTGGTCACCAGTGAAAGGAACAGTGCCATCTTTCCGAATATAATTTGCGGCATCGGTTGTGATGGCTGCATTAACAAACTGTTTCGTTGCAGCGCCTAAATTTCCAGAGGGATCACTCGACAAATACAATAAACCTGTCATTGAATCGCCAGCTTTGTTCAATGGTGTATAACTCAAGCCGGCCGTGATATCTCCACCTGATAAGCTTGCATTAATCCAGTTGCTGCCGTCGTATTTTAAAAAGTTTCCAGAAGCTAATGAGGTGATCGAAAGTGCTGCGCCTTTTAACTTATCAACGATAGTGTTGTTGTAAACGCCGCTGACATCCCCAGCAAAAGTTGTTGCAGTGCCGAGCTTGTTATTAAAAGTATTAAAATCAGTAGATGATAAAAATCCTGAAGCAGTTACTGATGATTGTGGCATTGAAATATCAGGATTGGCTCCTCCACTTGATGCCAGCGGTGATGTTGCTGTGACACCAGTCACGGTGCCTGCAGGTGCAGCCACCCAACTTAAATTTCCTGCGCCATCGGTTCTTAAAACCTGGCCTGCGGTTCCATTACTGTTAGGTAAAATCCAATTCAAAGTACCACTCATGCTGCTTGCAGAAATTTGAAGATAATTTGCACCGTTATAGATTTTTAAGTTCGTCGCTGCGACATTTAGGCCGGTGACCGTCCCAGAAGAATAAATATTGCCAGTCGTATTAATTCCGACCGCTCCACCAAAAGTTCCTGTAGAAATTTTTGCGGCATCCAGCGAAGGGATGTCAGCCGCGACTAAGCTGTTTGTACCGCTGGTCACGCGGCCTTTAGCATCGGTTGTCACTTGGTAATACGTTCCGGCTGTTCCAACATTAGGTAAGGATCCAGCGACTGCCGTTGAGATCGCAGAATCAACGTATGTTTTATTGGTGATGTCGCTGGCACCGCTCGGTGTTCCGGAAAACTGAGGTGCATTTGAAAACGAAACAGTGCCTGTGAACGTTGGGGCTGAACTCGGGGTAAGATATGAGCTACTGGTTCCAGCTATTAAATTTACCAGCTCTGCCACTTGCGCAGAAGTTAGAGGCGTCGATTGACTTCCGTTACTGATTTTTAAAAACTCTGAAGCCAGTGATCCGCCCACTCGGTCTGAATTAAATGCGAATGGGGCTGCGCCTAACTTAATGTCAGCGATCGGCTGATAGGATCCCGTATCGAAAATCTGAACAAACAAACTGCGTTGATCCCCACTGGCCGGATTATAAGTACAACCTGACGTTGTGATCGGCGCTAGATTTGAAAACAAAGCGGCTAGATCAGTAGTTGTATATCCCACATTGACAACGCCCGTACCCACCTGCAAAGCAAAGGCTCCATTTGTCACTGGCGCCAAGTTGTGATTTTCTTCATACAAGACGCACGGGGTAGAACTTGATCCATTCGTTGGACTTTTAATTTGCACCTTGAAATTTTGAGGGGTCGTAACTGGATTAAAGGGAGCCACTTTATCTTGGATGTACCCTTCGTAGGTTAAAAACTGCGGCCCGACTGCCATCGCAGTCAGCGAGACCAAGGATAAAACTAACATTAAGAAAAGAAATTTTAATTTAGAAATGAACATTGGACCTGACTAGGTAGGTGGTCGTCGTGCGAGCCACAGTTTCTTGCGATACTACGACAACTCTACTTTTAACCGAAAAAGTCGGAGAAGTTCCCTGGGAATCAGACCCAATAACGGATCTTCCGTTGCCAGAATTCGCCACGCTGTTACCAGGATTAAAATTCCCTCTACCTAATAAAGAAGTCAGCTCGGGCTTGGCAGCTTTGCAGGAAGATAAAACTAATAATGATAAGATGAGGGTGATCATCTTATATTCAGCAGCAAATAACATGATGATGTTTCGGCCAAACTAGACCTTCACTTAAGCCCTTTAAAAAAAAATTTGTCGTGTCTATCTGGGACAACGTATCGATTTGGGTCTTCCCCATCTAATGAGTGATATGGTTTCCAATATCAAGGACATGAACCATGCCCTCCTTAACTTCAAAGAGCACTCGGTAACCACTATCAAGCCTTACGGTATGTTGAACTGAATGAGTTTTAAGTTTTTCGAAATGCCATTTTTTTGGTTGTTCGTAAAGACCTTGGGGTCCCTTCTCGTTGATCAACTTAATAAATTCATCAAAATGCTTCTGGTTGATGGGATTTAATTTGGCCTGAGCTTTTTCTGCTTTATGAGTTAAGGTAAACGACTCATTGAAGGAAGTAGGCTTTGTTGCCAAAACCCGTGGCGGCGCCGCCGCCGCTGTTACAGAATATTTTTGGATCAGCGCCTCGACCGTTCGATCGTCAGGCTTTTCAAGCTTTCCAAACTCATTCCAGAATTCATCATTGGAAGAAATAGAAGGATGATTTAACATTTGTGCAACCCTGCAATTCATCGCCGAAGCTGCAACCGAGAAGAAAATGACCAAGGAAAAAGTTTTAATTGGATTCACAACTTAAAACCTCTTTGGCAATTTTAGATTTTCCGCTGAGAGCCAGCTTGTTAAGCCTTGAAAAAATAGACTTCATATTTTTTAATTTCAGCACAGCTTGCTCCATGATGGCGGCAAGTTTAAGGACGCCGGCCCCGGTCAGGGAGGAAAGGCCAAAGGAGATTAAAACCTCCCCACCCAAATGGCAGCCAAACTCTAAAATTAAATCGCTATTTAGATCTGACAAAGAGTTTTTTAAGCTGATCATTTCACTTTCTAAATGTCTGACAAATTCAAGCATTGCACGACCCTGGGCTGAGAGTTCGCTCCATAGGCCCCGAGGATTTTTAAGAAGCTCTTGCAGGCCATCTTTTAGACCTAAGATGCGATCCTTGCTGCCACGCAAACTATTAGAAAGGCAGGTTCCAAGCTGCTGCATAAGAATTGACCCTTGCATTTGACCTTGTAAATTTGAAATCATTTGCTGAGGAGCTTTTGAATCAAAGCAGGGCGACGAAAACGAAGAGGCTTGCGCCTCATTAAGAAAAAGTTTGTGAATATAAAATCTGGATTGGCTTTTGAAAGATTTGGAAAATGGCAGGCAAATTTTTGTAACCTCAGCTTGGGTACGACCCTTTAAATAAAGACTAAAAGGGCGATTCCTGGAAGTTTTACCCTGGCAGGCAAATTCGTCTATAGAGATTTTAAAAAGGGCTTCTTCTGAATTCAGTTTTAAGTCCAATTTTAAAATCGCAATTTCATGTGGCTTTTGCTGATTAAAGTAAATTTGATCCAAAGACCCCTGAATCAAAGCCCCGGATCTTTTTAAGTCGAGCTCTTTTAAGCCAAATTTGAGGACCTGCTGAGAAACCTCATAGATATCAAGAGCGGGATAGTGGGTCGAATTTTCTTGGAAATACTCATCAGCCAAGGAAATGCATGGGATTATAAAAAGAAACAAAAATGTTAGCTTCACATATTAACTTCGGTCTTAATTGTAACTTTTTAAACGGGCAGGAGGGCTAGTCCTGGATAGGGAGAAGTGTGTCAGCAAAATCTGCTTGATTCAATTGTGTTCGTTTTGTCACATTTGTTTTCACATTTGTTTTCACATTTTAAAACAATCTTATGTTAGGTTCTGCCGTGATTTCAGCGAATCTGAACTTTGAAGAACCCATTAGGGCCGAAATTTTTAGTGCAAGCCGACTTGAATCGCATGCGATCAGTTTGGCACAGTCGCAACCGATTTTGGAAAATTCTAAAAAGGGCAAGTATTTCACTCATCGAATCACAGACAATCGCAAGGTTCTAGAATCTTCCTATGTTCAAATCCTTCAGGCTGTCGAAGATAAGCGCGCGATCACCCCTGCGGCTGAATGGTTGATCGACAATTTTCATATTATTAGGTCCCTGTTAAAAGATATTCACGATCACTTGCCGCCCAAATTTTATCAAGAGTTGCCCAAGTTAGCAGCAGGTCCTTTGACAGGATATCCTAGGGTTTTTGGAATTGCCTGGGCCTACATTGCCCATACCGATAGCTCTTTTGACCCGGAGCTTTTAAGATTATTTTTAAAATCTTATCAAACAGTGCAGCCGCTGACGATCGGTGAGCTTTGGGCCGTGCCCATCACTTTGCGCGTTTTACTGATTGAAAATCTAAGACGCCTAAGCGTTCGAATCGTCGGCTCGCAAACGGCCAGACAACAGGCTGATGCAATATCCGATGAAGTTCTTGGCCTGAGTGGCACGCCTTCAAGATCGATTGATTTAATAATCAAAGAATTAAGCTTACTTCCGTTTTCTGACTCGCTAGCAGTTCAATTATTACAGCGCCTGCGTTTTCAAGAATCAAGAATCGACCCGATCTTGCAATGGCTGAATGATAAATTAGCGCAAGATAAAACAAATCCTGATGAAGCCGTGTCGAATGAGCTGAGCGGGCAAACAGGTGCCAATGCAACGGTCAGAAATATTATCACAAGCTCGCGGCAAATGGCGGCGTTCAACTGGCAAGATTTTTTTGAAGATGTCAGCTTGGCGGAAGCGGCCTTTCGTAGCAATCCAATTTATGAGCAGCTTGATTTTTCAACAAGGAATAGATATCGCCAAGCCCTTGAGGAGCTCTCAAAATACTCGAAAGTATCTGAGATTGAAATTGCCCGCGATTTAGTCAAAAAAACTCAGGTGCGTCCACCTGAAATGGACGCTAACTCGAGTCGCACTTTGGATCTAGGTTTTTACCTTATTTCTTCAGGGCGAAAAGAGGTTGAAAAAGAAATTCAGTTCCATCCCAGTTGGCGACTACGTTGGACCCGATTTTATATTGATTACGGGATCACTATTTATTTGTCAGGCATCCTTGCTCTGACGGGATTTGCATTATCTTACGCGCTTAGTTTAACGACCGGATCCTATTTATTGTTGAATCTACCGCTTATTTTAGCCGCCTTTCCAGCTTCTGAGATTGCCATTGCTATTATGAATCGATTGACGGTGGCATTTTTAGGTCCTCGGCATTTACCAAGACTAAGTCTAAGATTTGGTATTCCTGAAGAATTAAAAACTTTTGTTGTTGTTCCTACGTTATTCACAAAACCCCATCAGATTGAATCCCAGCTTGAGCAGCTGGAGATACATTATTTATCTAATAACGAGGACAACGTTTACTTTGCTATCTTAAGTGATGTCAGTGATAGCGATTCAGAAAATTCTTTTCTAGATATTAAACTTTTAGAAATTGCAAAAAATAAACTAGATGAGTTAAACAGGAAATATCCTCCCGAAGCTGGTAAAGACCTTCGATTTTACATTTTTCAGCGTCGACGATTGTATAATCCTTCTGAAAGAAAATGGATGGGTTGGGAGCGAAAACGTGGGAAGTTGACCGAATTCAATCGCCTGGCTTTAGGTCACAAAGACACATCTTTTATTTCTTTAGATGAAAAGCCGGTTTTAATTCCCAAGGATGTTCGTTTCGTAATCACTCTGGATGCGGATACGCGCTTACCCAATGGATCTGTCGTCCAATTAATTGGAACATTAGCGCATCCTTTAAATCGGCCATGGATTGATCAAAATTCAGGGAGGGTCACTGGTGGTTACGGCATCCTTCAGCCACGAATCACTCCAGCGCTTCCGTCGTTAAAGGAAAGTACTATCTTTCAGCGAATTTCAACGGGCGATGCTGGTTTAGATCCTTATGCAGCGGCCATTTCTGACGTGTATCAGGATCTTTTTAAAGAGGGATCTTACACAGGAAAAGGAATTTACGACGTTAGAATTTTTGAAGAAGCCCTAAAAGATCGCATTCCAGAAAATTCTTTATTAAGTCATGATCTGTTTGAAGGAATATTTGCGCGCTGTGGATTGATCAGTGATGTCGAATTTTTAGAAGATTTTCCGTATCATACAGAAGTGTCGTTTGCTAGAAGTCACCGATGGACACGCGGTGATTGGCAATTGCTACCGTGGCTTATGGGCCGAAGCGGTCGATCCATATCAGCCTTGGGGTACTGGAAAATAATTGATAACCTTCGCAGATCTATGCTGGGTCCAGCCTGTCTGCTGTTAGTGATTCTGGCCTTTTCTCTTCCGACAGAGCAATCATTTATTTGGCTGGGACTGGTCATAGTTAGTTTTTCAGTCACGACACTGGTGGCCGTCATTGCCGAGATATTCAATATCGGAACAAAAATATCATGGCGCGATCAAATGCGTTTCGCCGCGACTGATTTTTTATCTGGTGTCGAACGGATAATTTTTCAGATTATCTTGCTAGCCCGGCAAAGCTGGAATTCAATCGATGCGATCGCAAGATCGTTATTTCGTATTTTTATCAGTCACCGTAAAATGTTAGAATGGACAACCGCGGCCCAGTCGCAGGCTGCGGCGAATATCTCGGTGGGATATTTTTTGCGCAGCTATCTGGGGTCATTAATTTTAACAATTCTTAGTGCTGGTGTTGTCCTTATCTTTAATCCTAAAGGTTTTGTAGAGTTTTTGCCTTTAGTTTTTCTTTGGTTAACAGCTCCGTTGATTGCACGTTACATTAGCTTGCCGCCTAAACCAAAATTAATAAAACCATTAAAGAAAAAAGATATTCAGTACTTGCGACTTTCAGGTCGCCGAATCTGGAGTTTTTTTGATTCATTTGTGACAGAAGAAGACCATTTTTTACCACCAGATAATTTCCAAGAAACACCCACGCCGGTTCTAGCCCATCGCAGCTCGCCGACAAATTTTGGTTTATATCTTTTGGCGGCACTCGCCGCCAAAGATTTTTCTTGGATTGGCACTGTTGAAATGGCCGATCGATTGAAGCAGACATTAAACAGTCTTTCGGATTTACCAAAATTTGAAGGACATTTCTTTAATTGGTATGAAACTCGTGAAATGCGGGCCTTGGATCCAAAATATATCTCCTCTGTCGATAACGGGAATTTGGCCGGACACTTGCTAGCCGTTTCGCAGGGATGTCTTGAAAGTGCAACACAACCTGTGCTGGTTTTTTCATATTCGCAGGGGATGACGGATGCGCTTCTTGTGCTTGAAGAGATTTGTGAAGAGATTTATGGAAGTCCTGAAGAAAATCAGCAGTCAGGTCCTTCGGGATTTTTTGGAATAATTAAAGATCTAAAAGCTGAACTTTTATCACCCGATTTTTTAAATAGTTTTAATTCGATTCGTTGGAAAAAAATTCTTAATAAATCTGAAAATTTATTTCTTTACGCGGAAGCAATAGTGACTGCCAACGAATCAGATTCTGAATTAGTCAAATTTTGGGCGAAAAGTATTCTTAAGACGGCCACTAGTTTAGACCGAGATATCAGATATTTTTTTCCTTGGCTCGAATTGGGGCAGAATTCACAAATGTTGCCACTATCGTTTCAGGAAATTTGGGATGAACTTCAAAGTCGTTTTACAATGCGGTTGCCGGTTCATGAAATCGCAGCTCATAGTGAAGGCATTATTCGCGATCTAAAAGCTCTTCAAAATAAGGGCATTAAAAATGATGAAATATTTGAAAAGCAACTGGTTGATCTGATCACTAGTTTTGAAATCGCTGCTACCAATGCGCAAGCATTTCATCAAAAAATGATCCAGTTGCACGATCACTGCCATATGCTTTTTAAAAATATGAACTTCGGACTTCTTTATGATAAAAGTCGAAAGCTTTTTTCTATAGGCTATCGCGTGAACGATAAGGCTTTGGATTCAAGCTATTATGATTTGTTAGCATCAGAAGCAAGACTGACTAGCTTTATAGCGATTGCAAAAGGGGATATTCCCGCATCTCATTGGTTCCAGCTTGGGCGTGGGCTGACAAAAGTTTCAAACGGCGCCATGCTGGTATCATGGTCGGGTTCAATGTTTGAATACTTGATGCCTTCACTGGTGATGAGGGAACCCAACGGCAGCTTGATTTCACAAACTTGTGAACTGGCTGTTCAGCGACAAATAAATTACGGAAACGAAAAGGATGTGCCCTGGGGAATATCTGAATCTGCTTATAATAAGCGCGACATTCATTTGACCTATCAATATTCGAATTTTGGTGTTCCGGATTTGGGTTTAAAAAGGGGACTTGGCGCAGACCTGGTGGTGGCCCCCTATGCAACAATTTTGGGATCCATGTTTGAAGCCGCTTTGGGAATTGAAAATTTAAGGAAGCTCCAAGCCATTGGTGGTCGGGGTCAATATGGTTTTTATGAAGCCATCGATTTTACACCAGCCCGCCTTCCCAAAGGACAAACTTCTGTCGTGATAAAAGCGTATATGGCTCATCATCAAGGGATGTCTTTGGTGGCCATCGCAAATATTTTTAAAAATGAAATTATGCGAGATCGTTTTCATGCCGAGCCGATGGTGCAAGCTACGGAACTGTTGCTTCAAGAGCGGATCCCAAGAAATATTAGCGTCGCCAAGCCATCCAAAGATTTATTCGAAGTCGCCTTGGTGCGCGAAGATACGGAGCATGTTTCGCGGCAATATCATACTGTTCACCGACCGGTTCCAACCACTCAACTTTTTTCGAACGGTGAGTACTCGGTCATGTTAACTTCCTCGGGCTCAGGCTACAGTCGCTGGCAGGATTTAGCGCTGACCCGTTGGCGCGAAGATGTCACCTGTGACAACTGGGGACATTATTTATTCCTGAAAGACCCTGTGAGTGATAAAGTTTGGTCAGCCGGTTATCAACCCACTTGTGTAGAACCGGACAGCTATGAAGTGACTTTTTATGAAGACCGAGCCCGTTTTGTCAGATCAGATCAGAAAATAATTAGCGATCTAGAAGTTTTTGTTTCCCCGGAAGATCAAGCCGAAATTCGTAGGCTCACATTAATCAACACAAGTCACACAGAGCGTGAGATTGAAATCACGTCCTATGCCGAAGTTGTTTTAAATTCCCAGCTTTCAGATATAGCTCACCCAGCATTTTCCAATTTATTTATTCAGACTGAATATATTCCAGAATTAAAAACTCTTTTGTCCTGGCGAAGGCCAAGATCAGCGACCGAGTCTGAAACCTGGATGGCGGTTGTTCTTCAAACTGATTCTTACGCGCTTGGCAGGATCGAATATGAAACAGACCGCTGTCGCTTTTTAGGACGTGGTCGTACGATCAGAAATCCGCAAGCGATGTCGAATTCAGATCCACTTTCGAACACAACAGGCTCGGTCTTAGATCCAATCATGAGTTTACGAACCACAGTTCTTCTCCCTCCAGGTGTGACCAGCCATATTACATTTTCTACTGTCGTTGCAAAAACGCGCGGCGAAGTATTACACCTTGCCGACAAGTTTCATTCAAAAATGATTTATGATCGTGTGGCCGGTCTGACTTGGACTCAAGCGCAAGTAAAGCTTCATTATTTTAATATTGAGCCTGATGAAGCTCATCTTTTTCAACGTTTAGCAACGCGGTTAATTTACTCGGATTCTTCGCTGCGGCCCTCGGTTGAAATTATTAAGCGAAATGTAAAAGACGTCACAGCCCTTTGGGGTTTCGGAATTTCTGGCGATGACCCTATTGCTCTTATCAGAATTGATAACTTTGAAGACCGCGGAATTATCCGTCAGCTTTTAAAAGCCCATGAATATTTGGGGAGCAAGGGATTGCCTTTTGATCTTGTCATCTTTAATGAACAAGCAACCTCCTACGCCGAAGATTTACAAAATTCAATTCTATCTTTAGTTTATAAAGCGCAATCGCCATCGCAAAATTATTCTCATCGTCGCGGCAAGGTTTTTGTTATTAGAGCGGATAAACTGACGAATGAAGATCGACATCTTCTATTTTCTTTTGCCAGGGCCACGCTTTCAGGGCGGCAAGGAAGTCTTTCTGAACAGGTGAAGCGCACTCGGGTGTTGATTGATAAACATGTTTTTGCAGCTGATCAATCTCCGGCGATTCAGAGAAAAGGTGGACCCTTATTGCCAACTCCAAAGCTTGATTTTTTCAATGGCCTGGGCGGGTTTTCTGAAGACGGGAAAGAATATATAATCGCACTTAAAGGCACTGAAAAAACGCCTTTACCATGGTCAAATATTATTTCAAATTCGCAGTTTGGTTTTTTAGCGACTGAAAGTGGTTCAGGCTACACCTGGGCCCACAACAGCCGCGAAAATCAAATCACTCCATGGCAAAATGATCCGATCAGCGATCCCTCGGGTGAAGCTTTTTATATTTTAGATGTGGATACCAGGGCTTTGTGGTCGCCAACAGCGTTGCCGATTCGTGTTCCAGACACCAGCTATATTATTCACCATTCGCAAGGCTACAGTCGCTTCGAACATCTTTCCCATGGTGTTTACAGCGATCTTTATCAATATGTGGCTTGGGATCAGCCTGTTAAAATTTCTTCGCTAACACTTGAAAATAAATCAAAAGTAACAAAAAATCTTTTAGTCTGTTCTTATGTTGAATGGGTTTTAGGATTTTCACGATCGACCATGGCACCGACCACTGTGACCGAATTTGATGAAACGGCAAATGCCATATTTGCCCTTAATGCTAGAAATTCCGAATATGGCACGCAAGTCTCTTTTTTCTTGATCAAAGAAGGACATCGTTCGTTCACTGGGGATCGCACTGAATTTATTGGACGTAACGGCAGCATGGACGCGCCGGTGGGACTCTTTCGACGAAGCGGATTTTCGGGCCGTGTCGGTGCCGCCATGGATCCATGCGCAGCCTTTGATCAAAATATCCAATTAGCTCCTGGTGAAAAAAAGTCCCTGACATTTTTCTTGGGCCAAGCAGAAAATCGAGTGCAAGCCCGAGCCATGATTGCGCAACTAAAAAATCCCTCAGAAAGTTCTGAACAAATTTTAGAAAAAGTGAAGTCATCTTGGGATCAAATTTTAAATAAGGTTCAAGTTCAGACACCTGATAAAGCCATGAACTTGATGCTGAACCGCTGGTTATTGTATCAAACATTAGCCAGTAGGTTTTGGGCTCGCAGTGGATTTTATCAAGCGGGCGGGGCTTACGGTTTTCGCGATCAGTTGCAAGATGTAATGGCTTTGACAGTCAGTCAGCCAATGCTTGCCCGAGAACATATTTTAAGGGCCGCCAGTCGACAGTTTGTAGAAGGAGATGTTCAACATTGGTGGCATCCGCCAGCGGGCCGAGGCGTGCGCACCCAATTTTCAGATGATTTAATTTGGTTACCCTATGTGGTCTTTCATTACTTAACGGTGACAAAAGATTTTTCAATTTTAGACGCTGAAATTTCTTTCCTTGAAGGCCCTTTGCTACGCCCGGATCAAGAGAACTCTTACTATGCGCCGGCCGTCTCCCACAACAGTGCTTCGCTGTACAATCACTGTGTAAGGGCCTTGGATAAAAGCCTGCCAGTCGGTGAGCACGGCTTGCCTTTGATTGGTGCTGGCGATTGGAATGATGGTATGAACCGCGTTGGCCACGCGGGTAAAGGCGAAAGCGTTTGGTTGGCCTGGTTTCTTTATAAAAACTTAGAACAATTTTCTGAAATTGCAAAATCCCGCGGCGATAATGAAAAAGCATCGATCTGGAAAAATCATGCACTGAATCTTCAAAGTGCCGCTGAAAAAAACGCCTGGGACGGCGAATGGTACAAGCGAGCTTTTTTTGATGATGGAACGCCACTAGGTTCAGCCAGTCAGTCAGAATGTAAAATTGATTCGTTGTCTCAAACCTGGGCGATAATTTCTGGAGCCGCTGAAAAAGGTCGTGCCCAGCAAGCCCTAGAAGCTGTGGAAAAATATTTGATCGTGCCGGAAAATAAAATGATTCTTCTTTTCACTCCACCCTTTGATAAGACGCCGCTGGATCCGGGTTACATAAAAGGTTATTTACCGGGCGTTCGGGAAAATGGCGGTCAATACACTCATGCAGCGGTTTGGTGTATTTTTGCACACACGGAATTAGGCCATGGAACTCGAGCCATGGAATTATTTTCGATGCTAAATCCGATCAATCACGGCGCAAGCCCAGAAGAAGCTGAAAAATATAAAGTCGAACCCTATGTGCTAGCCGCAGATATTTACTCGCAAAAGCCTTACGCTGGACGGGGCGGTTGGACATGGTACACAGGTTCGTGCGGTTGGATGTACAGGGCTGGGATTGAAGCCATTTTAGGATTTCAAAAAGAAGGCGATTCGATTTATTTGAAACCTTGTATCCCGGCCAGTTGGAAAAATTTTAAAGTGACCTATCGATTATCAGAAAAAACAACTTACGAAATTGATTATCAAAATTCTGATCAGAAACCAGCTTCTTTCATGGAGGTTTCTATCGATGGAAAAACTTTTGAAAAGTTGGATCATTTTCAGATAGTTGATGACGGGAAAAATCATCAAATCCAAGTCAACTTGGGGGTCCATACCAAATCTGGGCCAGGTAAAACATGAACAAAATTCCATGTCGTCTCGCAATGGGAAAGAATTAGGAATTAATTTCTCCCTGTGTATTTTAACTCTATAATGTTATTTCGCAAACAAATGGAATTAAGATTGTTTCTTTAAAGGAGATAAAAATGGCAAGATTCACTCTCATCACGTTGCTCATCGCTTTTGCGGCCAATGCCGCTGACCTAGTTTACCTCAACATGGTGCCAGCCATTGGATTTAGTACCATTCGTGTTGAGCCTACAACCTTATTACCATCAGCAACGGGCGGTGCCTTTAGAATTTTATGTAAGCCCAGTCATATGAGTACAGATGACCCAGTCGTGTTTCCTAATCAGAAAGGTGCAGCCCATCACCACACGTTCTACGGCAATACTTCGACCAATTATGCCAGCGATTTAAATAACATGAGTTCTGTTGGCAATAGTACCTGCAATGGCGGCATAGTGAATCGGAGCGCTTACTGGATGCCGTCTATGATTAACACTGCCACAAATAGAGTGGTGTTACCCGAAGTAGCTATTTTTTACTACAAAACTGGTAACACGCCAAGTGGGCATATAAATGTTCCACCCAAGGGTTTAAGAATGATTTCTGGGAATGGTAAAGCGACTTCGGAAGCTGGAGGTCAAGCGAATTACACTTGTGCGGGTCGGACCCCATTCTTTGGTTGGACCAGAAGCATACCAAATTGTAATATTGGGGAAACTATGCAACTGAGTATTACTTTTCCGCAATGCTGGGATGGTAAAAATTTAGACTCTCTAGATCATAAGAGCCATATGGCAAATTCTGACAGACGCCTAACCACAGCCAATAAATGTCCTACATCTCACCCTATTGCGATACCCAACATATCAGTTCACTTTAACTTTAAAGTTACTGCGGATACAGGAAAATGGAGATTGTCTAGTGATCATTATTCTAGCCTTTTACCAGGTGGTTATTCAGGTCATGCAGATTGGGTCAATGGTTGGAATCCGGTATTCATCGCGACTATTGTAAAAAACTGTCTTAACAAAGGGGTCGATTGTCATGCATCACTTTTAGGTGATGGCAGAAGGATTTATTAAAAAAAGAAATGTTTTGAAAAAACTACGTGATTTTCAGTTCACGCGAAGATGGGGACCCTGCCGGGACATGAATTCCGACGAGAAAGAATGGCGGAGAGACGTCTGCCATTTTTTTTTAGACTGAAGCTGTTCTTCATATGCACAAAAGGGGAACGGTAACGCTATTATGCTGTTCCCAGCTGGATAATCGGCGACACCAATAACCTAAAAAGTGGGTTTCGCTTTAAGCGGATATTTTTTCATATAAAGTCTATTTCCGAATCCGAGGCCAAGTATGGAAAAAGAGGAGTTATGTCGATCACCACCAGCTTTAGCCTGTGGGAAAGTAAGCCGCGAGTCGAAGTGAACTCAGAAAGCAAAGTTATTTTTGAATCCACCGACCTTCCTCTGACAAAAACCGCAATTATATTGCTTCTTATTATTTGGCAGCTGGCCGCCTTTCATCTTACAGCGCGGCGAGAAAATCTGCTGGGCTGGCAGCGATCATGGCTGAGTCCTCACGGGCTTGGCAAGATAAGGCAAGTAAGATAACTTTACTAAGTCGCACCTCAAGTTAAAATTAGGACCTAATTTTAACTGAGTTGTTGCTAAATCGAAATAAAGGCCATACAGTCGTACGTATGAGCAGAGGATTAACTGGAAGTTGGATTCCACAATCAGTTGAGGGCAGAGATTATGAAGCATTTTTACCAAAAATGCTTCCCCCTAGTCCGCCTATTAATTGGACCCCAGAACTAATGCAGAAATTTAGCAAAGCGATAGAAGATGTGTCGCGACTTGATGGGGCTGCCCGACTCCTTCCAGACCTTGATCTTTTTTTATATACCTACATCCGTAAAGAAGCAGTCTTGTCTTCTCAAATTGAAGGTACTCAGTCATCGCTTTCGGATCTTTTAATGCTTGAAAGTGATGTCGCCCCAGGTGCACCGCCTACTGACCCCGTATATAAAGCAGACAGTTTGAAAAACGGGACACATCGTGTAAGGTGTGCTTGTTAAAACTTTAACACGGAGTGGGCCATGGGTAGACAAAGTAAATATTCTGAAGAACTTAAGATGCAGATTCTAAAAGAAGTTGAAGAAGTTGGCGTGATAGCCACTGTAGCTAAAAAGCATGGCATAGATTCAAAAAACATTCACAACTGGCTACGAGTTCGAAAGAACAAACCGAAATTAGATCAAGCCCGCGAACTTCGTGAGCTACGTAAAAAGCTGGATGACGCTGAACTAGAAAACCTAGTTCTAAAAGAACTTCTAAAAAAAACATACCCTCGCTGGCAGAACGCCGAGACACTGTAAAAGTTATTGCCGCTACAAAGCCAAATGTAAGTGTTCAAAAAATTTGTCACTTTGCAAATTTTAGTAGGACCCAGTTTTATTATAATTTTAAAGATAACCAAATAAAATCACCAGGCAGGCCCTGTCCGGGGTTCACAATCAACCGGGATGGCAAACTTTTACCTGATGATTTGATCTTGCAACATTTAAAAAATTATCGAGCTGATATTCATTTTATGAATACGTGCGGTGCTAAAATGCTGAGTCATTATCTGGCCGCAGAACATTCAATGTATGTGAATCACAAAAAGGTTTACAGAATGTGTAAAGAAAATAATTTACTTCTGTTCACTGAAAATCAGGTTCGTGCGAAAATTAAAAAAATGCGCTGCGAATATCGAGATGTATCAGCACCGAATCAGCTCTGGCAATTTGACTTAAAGCACATCTATATCCACGGTGAAAATGCTTGGTGCTATTTGCTGTCGTTTATCGACGTGTATACCAAAAAAGTGGTCGCCTACAGTCTTGGTAAGTCGATCAGGGCTGGCCAATTGATTTTAACTTTGAACTCAGCATTGGTTGAAGAAAATATCAGCCACGATCACCCACTGCAAATCAGATCAGACAATGGCCCGCAGATGTCGTCGAATCGATTTCATTTTTATTTGAAAAAACTTGAACGCAAACTGACACATGAATTTATTCCGCCACGAACGCCAAATAGAAACGCATATATCGAATCATTTTTTTCAATTTTTGAAAAAACAGTGATCGAAATTAGATATTTTAATACGTATCATGATGTTTACGCGGCTGTTGTAAACTTTATTGAATTTTACAACTATCGCCGGTTACACGGATCGATTGGAAACCTAAGTCCTGTAAATTTTATCAAAAAGTTTACAGCTGGGGAAATTAAAAACTATGTTGTCTCAGCATAAATTGTTCGGAATAAAGGGGTTGACGGG
>JAYTOY010000025.1:0-73342 GCA_043747555.1 Pseudobdellovibrionaceae bacterium
CTACCCATGGCCCACTCCGTGTTAAAGTTTTAACAAGCACACCTTACACGATGTGTCCCGTTTTTCAAACTGTCTGCTTTATATACGGGGTCAGTAGGACAGGAGTGTTATCAGATTTTAAAACTCGACCTTGAAGGGTGAGGCCGACTCCAGCGCCGAACGCTGCCGTGTAAAACGACATTAAAAATATGATCCCAGCAACGTACTTCATAGCCTAAGTTATCGGGAGTAAACATCGATAACATGAGGGTAATATAAGATAGAGTACTTGGCGGACCGACATTCCCAATGCGAAACGTCCTAAACTAAGATCCAGTTTGATTCGACTCATAATGAGATGTCATAGACCGTTAAAAAATTTTTTCTAGATTCAAAATAAAGACTTCGACATTATTTCTGGGAATTCAGTCAATACGCGTCCATCAAAGCATTTCGGACTAAACCGCGGGGCCACCCCAGAATATGGCCTTCGAAATTCCTATCCTCCCTGACTCCAAACTGAGATTTCTCCGCTCCAGATTGGGACATCTTAAATGGAGGCTAGATACAATCATAAAAATCTCGATAAATCCGATACCGGGTATGAGATGATAATAGTTCGATTCGGGGGAATTGTGATAAGACTGCGAACCAGTAAGTTTATTGTTTTAAATTCCGTCCTGTTACTTCTGGCATTATTTCCTTTTCAAAATTGCTCAAACCAAATGCAAGCTAAAACTCAGCTGACTTCCAATTTCTCAAGCCTGAGTGCTGTCTCGTCGGTGATAGAAATCATTTTTTCTGATAAAACTCTTATATTTAATACGCCCTCTTTAATAACAGCCTTTGTCGTTAAAGGCCTCGACGCTTCTGCAATTCAATCCATTCGTTGTCAGCTGGGCAGTAACCCCATTCAAGACTGCAGCAATCAATCAATTCAGTTCAGCAATTTACCAGATGGAGACTACTCTTTAAAGGTGATCGTGGTGTCAACAACAGGTGTGACTTTAGAAGCAGTTAAAACTTTTCAAATAGATGCAACTCCACCTGGAGTTATAGTTTCTCAGGCCCCACCGGCTCTGACAAATGCAACTTCTGCCACCTTTTCATTTTCTTCTAATGATAATTTATCTGGTGTTTTATCTACGGAATGTTCATTAAACGGTGGCACTTATGTTGCTTGCGCTAGTCCTATAGTTCTTACTACTCTAAAAACAGGCTCGAATAGTTTTAAGATACGATCTTTTGACCGAGCCGGAAATATGAGTTTGGTTTATTCTTATAATTGGACTGTTGATTTATTAGTACCCACAGTCCAGTTGTCATCAATGCCTCCTGGTGTAACTACCTCAACAGCAGCGTCTTTTAATTTTTCAGGCGTGGGAATTGTAAGTTATGAGTGCCAGCTAGATAGTGAAGTCTATGGCTCTTGCCTCAGTCCTAAAGTTTACTCTGGCTTACTTTCAGCAAGCCACAGCTTTAAAGTTCGCGGACGAAATGCCGCGGGCGTTCTATCTGCAGCTGTTATTTATAATTGGACTGTCGATACGATGGCTCCCACAATGCCAAACCTGACTTCTAGCTTTAGCTCTGTAGGTAATTCTAAATCAGGAAGTTTTATTTTTTCAAGCACCGATGCCTTATCCGGAGTTAAAGAATTCCAGTGCTCCTTGGATGGGTCTCCATTCACGGTGTGCACTTCTCCAAATGCGGTCACTGTGACAGATGGCAGTCATACTTTTAAGGTGAGAGCCTACGACTTGGCAACCAATGCTACTGCGGAATCAAATTTTTCTTTCACCGTCGATTCGGTTTTGCCTTTGATTAGCTTTACTCAAACGCCTACACCTTCAACGACGGAAACTTCGGCTCAGTTTTCTTTTAGCTCATCGGATGCGGGATCAGGAATTTTATCAATCCAATGTTCACTTGATAATGCTTCTTATGTGGTTTGCATAAGCCCCCGCAGTTTAACGAATCTCACTCCGGCAACTCATCAATTTTCAGTTCAAAGTAAAGATATGGCTGGGAACATCGCAACTCTAAAATACTCTTGGACCGTCACAGCTGTAGCAACTCCTCCTCCTGTGACAAATACAATGAAATCAATTTTTATAGGTTCAGGTCATGTTGGCAGAACTGTGATGTCCTGCGACGATGGTTTATCTTGGATCAATGACCGATCTGACGTTGGCGCCGTCACCGGCGATCATTCTGCGTCAGCCAGCCGCGGGATAGATGCTGGTAACGGGTACATTTATGCCAACTACGGTTGGGGCTACAATGGCTCTGTAAGAAGATCACAAGATGGAATCAATTGGACTGTCATTCATGATGGCACCTGGGGCGGAGGCATCGCCTACGGCAAAGATTATCTTTTTCATGGTGCAGAGGGTGGTAAGTGGTACCTTTCAAACAATAACGGAACAAGCTGGGTCCAGCTGATCAGCGCTGATATTGGAAATATTAATAACCAATTTGATCACCCATCGATCACCCGACTGAATAATAAAATCTTTGTTTCGGGACGCAATCAAAAGTTAGGCATCAGTTACGATCAAGGTCGAACTTGGAAATTAATCACCGCAGGTTTACTGGGAAATACTGAAAAAAGAACTTTTGCCGAAGGCAATGGCGTGATCGTTTCTTTCAGTTACGATTCCACCATCAACGAAGGAAATGTTTCCCGATCGACAGATAATGGCCAAACTTGGAATGGTGTTATCCTCGGCGGAAGCTGGACTCAGATTGTTTTTAATGGCTCTCAATTTGTGGGCTGGAGCCGGGGCCAAACTTGGAAAAGTTCAGATGGTTTAGCATGGACAAGCACGCCAACTAAGATTGATGGAATCAATGCTCCCACCTGGTGGGCGGCAACAACTCAGTACAATCCTAAAACAGGAACTTATGTCGGTATATTAAATGCCTATGGTAACGAATATGACAAGCAAAAAGCTTATCGTAGTAAAGATGGAATCAATTGGACAACACTCGATTCTACTAAATTTAAAGGCGGATCTACAATGAAGTCGATGATCGTTGGGGAAATAGATCAAATGTATTGTCCATAAATTTTAATTTAAAGCGGCAAATCGAGGGGTTAAGAATGAAGTATAATAATTTATCACGGCGTATGTTTTTGCAAGGAAGCGCCAGCGCTTTCGTGACGATACCATTTTTAACTTCCTTGCTGCCTAGAGAGCTGTGGGCGCAAACATCCCCTGCGACGATCAAACGTTTTATAACAATCAGCAAAGGCTACGAAATCGGTCACAATTCTTTTTGGATTCCAAACAATGGAACCAGCGAACAAATCAATAATTTACCGCAACCAAATCGTATCACTCCAGGGACCAATGGCCACCATGATACCCGTTGGCAGCCCCTACGGGAATTTGCCCCAACAAATACATCAGTATTAGCACCCTTGTATGGATCAAGTTTAAGTCCTTACTTAGAATCAATGAACATCTTAAGAAGTCTTGATTTACCGTCCCGATATGGTCATGGTTTTACTCAGATTTTGGGAGGGCTCCCCCCGGGTGAGGCCGATAATGGTCTCCTAAAAACGGTTCCCACAATTGATTATTTTTTAAATAGTAGCGCTAAATTTAATCCTGCGGCCTTACCGTTGATATCGACTCACAACGGTAGTTCTTTTTCCCAATCCTTAGCAGGATCTTCGGTGGTCAATACTTCAAACATAGGCACCTACTTTAGCAATTTGTACAACGGCTTATTTGCAAATGGTAGCTACCCAGAAAGTGGACAAGCCGTCGCAGTTAACCCGAAAGCAAATATTTTAAATCGTGTCCTTGAAGATTATAATCGCGTCCGTAACAGTAGAAATATTAGTAAAGAAGATAAACTGGCACTGGATAACGTCTTTGATAAATTCAGCGATATTCAAAGAGGCTTTAATTTAACCTCAACCGCTCAGTGCAAGTATAAAGATTTTTTTACAACCCATGTTGATGTTAAAAGCACTGATGATTCACGTGGCTTTAGTTATATTCAAGCCAAAGGCAAAGCGGTCGCTGATTTAATGTCAGCCGCTATCATGTGCGACAGTGTTCGAGTGATGAATTTATCTGCACAGATGCAAGATATCTTGGGCATCGTCGATGGAGAAACATTTGACCATCAGCTAACAAGTCATCAACCGTTGACCATTGCAAATGGAAAATATCAGTGGCAGCGTCTTGGCTCGCGACAGGCGACAATCTACAAAAACTTCATTGCGCCTCTTGTTCAAAATTTATCCTCTGCTATTGATCCAAGTAATGGGAAATCATTTTTATATAATTCACTCATTTACTGCACAAACGAAAGTGCCCAAGTGCACGGCTGGGGATCTCACCCAGTTATTCTATTTGGCAATGCCGGCGGCACGATGACAACTGGCAACTATATTGACTATGCGGACAGATCTAAGGGCGCCTTTAAAGGTGCCGATTCTGGAGTCGAACGATTTAATGAAATTCCAGGCAATTTAAACTTTTCAAATAACTGGCGCGGAGTCTCATATAACAGATTATTAGTGAGCATTGCCCAAGCGATGGGCTTCACCCCAGCAGAATATGAACAAAATGCTTTAAATGCCCAGCTTTACAATCGAATCGATATCGGTGATTTAAATAAAAGTCTGACCAGTATCGGTGGATTTGGTTATGCTTATCGAATCGATATTACACAGACTAACTATAGAAATACGACATTCAAACCCACCCTCGCTTTTTATGATTTAAAACAATTCAAATACAAGCTGCCCATTTTATAGAAAATAATTCGATAGATAGGAAACTACCATGAGTATTTTTTCACTAAAATCTCGTAAACAAAAACTTCATTTAGGGATAGTTTTTGCTATTATATTTTTCAACATGATTGCCTTTCAAAATTGTTCGAAAGGATTTAAAGTATCAAAAGCACTTGAAATCAATTCGACTTCATTTTTGTCAACTACGGCTCAAATATTTATTTCTTTTTTACCAAACCAAAGTCTTTTTAAAACTTCAGTAGTTAATATTTCATTTAGTGTGACTACAGCAGACAACGAGGCCCTTAAAACCATTAAATGCCAATTAGGAAGTGACCTTGCTCAAGATTGCATTTCCAAAAGTATTTCATTCCCAAGTCTTGCTGATGGTGACTTTGTTTTAAAAGTAATCGCTGAGACAACCACAGGTGTTATCGGTGAAGCTATTTTAAATTTTAGAAAAGATGTCACTGCTCCAGTGATTATGGTTTCTCAATCTCCAGCAGCAATAACTGGCGCAACCGTTGCCAGTTTTATTTTTTCAGTCAATGAAAATTTATCTGGCGGATCCAAAATAGAATGTTCCTTAGATAATGCGACCTTTTCAATTTGCCAAAGTTCGGTTACTTTTTCAAATTTATCCGTTACCAGTCATAATTTTAGACTGAAAGCCACTGACAACGCTGGTAATATCAGTTCAATTTACTCTTACAATTGGTTGATTGATTTAACGGCTCCGACCATCAATCTAACCTCTAACACCCTGCCCTTTACTAAAAGTACATCTCAAACTTTTACATTTACCGGAACTGGTGTTTCCTCTTTTCAATGTCAAATTGACACAAATGCATTTGTCAGTTGTATAAGTCCTCAAAGTTACATCAACCTAGGCTCCACCGTGCATACATTTAAAGTTCGTGGTGTATCAGCGACCGGAGTTCTATCGTCACCGATAAGTGCCACCTGGGTAGTTGATACTGTAACACCGACAAATCCAGTTCTCACATCAAACATTGGCGCCCTGACAACTTTAAAATCAGCAGATATGACATTTACTTCGATGGATTCTGGATCGGGCCTTGCGGGTTATCAATGTTCACTGGATAATGCCACTTTTGCGGCCTGTGTTTCACCAGTGGCACTAACTTTATTAAGCGTTGCTAGTCATACCTTTAAAGTAAAGGCTTTTGATATTGCTGGCAATATTTCAGCAGAGTCTATTTTCAACTTCACCGTTCAACAAGTGGATCCGTTATTGGCATTTAATAATGCTAAAGTGGTCATGGCGAATCGTTGCGTTAGTTGTCACCAAGCCGGTGGCCCGAATGGAGCGACGAATTTTAATTTAGCGACTGAAAAAGATTTTGTGAATGCAGGCCTTGTTGTTCCAGGTAAAATTACTACTTCTCCGATGATATATCGTTTAAAGAATTACCCTATTGATAATGGACTTCGAAATATGCCGATTGGTGGACTTTTAACCAGCGAAGAATATAAGGCAATGGTTGATTGGGTCACTGGTCTGTCACCTGACCTCATTAATTTAAACCAATTTGCCTGTAACATCAATGAACAGCCTGATCAGGTGAATGCAAAACGCCTTTCCCGATCAGAATATTATAATTCGATTTTTGATCTCATCAGTCGGGCTTTGGGTGATCTTGCAACTAAAGCACTTTTAGACCCTATTAATCCCATCGGACTGTTGCCCGGTGATGCGAGTGGTGGTTATTCCACGGGCGATAGAAATTTCTCATCGATTCATGCAAAAGCCTATTTTGATATTGCTGATAAAGTATCCACCCAGCTAGTAAGCACTACGAACTTAAGTAAGTTTGTTAGCACCTACATCAATTACAGCAAAGGCACTTGCATTTACACAAGCGCCTCCACACTTAATACGGATTGTAAGAACACCTTGATTAGAAATTTCACATTGCGAGCCTGGGGTCGCCCCATCGAACAAACTAATAATAATTTGAACAATGAATACTTAGCCATGCAGAATGAGTTTTTACAAGCCGCTAGCACAACCGCCGGAGTCGAGGCTTTGATTTTCAGAACATTGATATCGCCGCACTTTTTAAATCATTTACAGACAGATGTTGTCTTAGTCAGTGGGGATGTTTATAAATTATCATCTTATTCAATTGCGCGAAGACTTTCATTCTTATATTCAGATAAAATCCCTGATGAAGGCCTATTAAGCATTGCTGCTTCCAATGACCTGACCCAAGACGCTGGTTTTAATATAGCCCTTAATTACGTTTCGCAAAGAATGGATCCCGTCGTGGGACAGTTCACTCGCGAATGGTTGCATTTAGACAACCTACCAGATTTCAACGCCTTGACCCATGCAAAGTTCAAATACATTAGTTTAGGCATTACGGCCGATGATACTTTAAGAAAAAATATGGCTCAGGAAATCGTTGATTTAGTATCGTATGTCTCAAAAAACAATCGCAGTTTCAAAGAGGTCCTAACCAGCAATATTTCTTTTGCCCGAGATCCTAGTTTAATGAAAATTTATTCTCAAACAACTCCGGCCCCTGTCGCTGTCACAGAATTAAATGCAGTTCGTTTCCCTGCCGGCGAGCGAAGTGGTCTTTTGACTCGTGCAGGAATGCTAATGTCTGGAAGCCATTCAGAAAACCCTGTCATGCGCGGCATTCACACAAGAAAATATTTGCTCTGTTTAACTTTAGCAGATCCGCCAGCAGATTTGGGAGATGCATTGACCCCACCTATCCTGGATCCCAACTTAACAACCCGTGAACGCTATCAGCAAAAAACATCTGGACCCGCCTGCATCGGATGTCATAGTCAAATTAATCCGGTTGGTTTTTCAATGAGTAAATATAATGCCTTGGGAGGGTACCAATTGTTTGAACCCATTTTTAACGAAAGCCAGCAGCTGGTAAATAATATTGCGACGGATTCAAAAGTTAATTTATCGATCGCTTTAGGTATTGATAAAGATGTACTTAATGCGATGGAATTCAGTGTTGAAATGACAAATTCCACTGCATTTAAAAAATGTTTAACTCAAAGTTTCTATAGTTATGCTTATGACTTAAATGAAAAAACAATCCAGACAAATTCATGCTCGATGAACAAAATGTACAATGAACTTAATTCTGGCGCAACTTTGCAAAACTTTTTCAAAAGTGCTGCGACTGATAGCCGCTTTAGAATGCGTAGAATTGTGAAACAGTAGGGTCCCCGCGAGCTCGTTTGCATTTAAATCAGCCAAGATCAGAAAAACTCCATATCGGTTTCTTTTGCCCCGTCCCCACAACTTCCAGGAAGAGCGCTAAGATCGTATAAAACTTTGACATTATTCTCTGAGCTTCGAACACGACGACTTAAATTGATATAAAATTTTTTAGTGATCTCAAGACTTTGGTTAAGGTGTAGAATTTTAGAAAGCCCGTTAAAAGGCTTTAGGGGGAATTCTATGGCTTCCAAAGCTAGGCTTCAGTTATCTTCATCGGTCCTATTGCTGTCCCTTCTGATGATCGGATTCGTCAACTGCAGCCAGCCCGGATTTCAACCGTTATCCTCGCCGACCAGTCTTAATTCTTTATCTAGCACAACGAACTCAGCAGTTCCTGGTGCAACCACTCCAGAGGTCACGACCCCTGTTATTCAACCTCCTTTCACAGCGCCTCCATTAGTCCAAGGCAAGGTGGATGTCTTTATGGCCCACGGGAAAATTGGTCGAACCGTGATGTCTTGTGATGATGGCTTAACATGGATCAATAACCAATCAGACAACGATAATGCAAGATGCTGGATCACCGGTGATCCAAATTATGTCGAGTGTGATCATGACGCCAGATCCGCCACTGGACTTGATGCCAGTGATGACGGCTGGTTTTATGCTCAGTATGGCTGGGGTTTTAACGGAACAATCAGAAGATCCCGCAACGGAGTGATCTGGGAAGTCGTTCGATCGGGCGGCTGGGGTGGCGGCTTGGGCGTTGCAAACAATAAAGTATTTAGTATTTGGGAATCTGGCTGGGCTGGTTCTGCAGACCAGGGAAAGACTTGGCAGCAAATCACAAACTTGAATTTTGACCATGCTTTCGTTTCTCGCGCGGGGCAGAAATTAATCTCTCGGGGCCGCAATGTCGGCGAGCTTGCCGTCAGCTTAGATTCAGGTGCTACATGGAAGGCAGCTCCAACATTCAAACCAGAGTGGGGCGGATCTTTTGCTGAAGGAAATGGAGTGATTGTGTCGATTGGACAAAAAGAAGTCCAAGGTTCACCAACCTTAGGTTTTGCAGGGCGTTCAACGGATAACGGTGCAACTTGGACAGCTGTCCAAGTTTTTGAAAATCAATATTGGTCTTCCAACGTACTTTTTAACGGAACCAACTTTGTAGCTTGGTCTGCGGGACGCCAATGGCAAAGTAAAGATGGACTGACGTGGACATCAACACCCTACAATATTGCACTTGGCAATTCAGCGGGATGGTCAGGATATTTTTCATTTAATCAAAGAACGGGAACCTACGTTTCGATCAGCACCGGCTGGGGAAGTTGGTACGATAAGCAAGTGGCTATTCGAAGCACCGATGGAATCAACTGGACAAAGCTTGATCCTACTAAATTCAAAGGCAGTCATCCCATTGCTAAAATTGTCATGGGTCAAATGGATGCCAGCGCTTGCGGAAAGTAAAAAGTTAAATCGATTCCCTGGATTTAGCTGGATATAGCTTAGGGGGTCAGGCTGCTTAGGCAGCCTTTCTCAAAATCTCCTTAATGTGTGACTGATAGCCATCTATGCGTCTTCTATAAGCCTTGGGCATGTCTATGCAGGATCTAGCCACTCATATTTAGGGGTTATCAAACAAAGAGTTGAGCGCATAGAAAAAGATGAGCTTGAAGGGAAGCTAACAATCGAAACTCTTAAAAAAACCGCTGAGGCGATGAACTGCGAATTTATTTATTTTATTGTTCCGAAAACCAGCCTTCAAGATACGGTAGAAAAGCAAGCAAGATTAGCAGCCACTTCTATCGTAAACAATGTTGATCGAACGATGAAATTAGAAAAACAAGCCACCTCAAAATCAGCCAGCCAATCTATTATTGAAGAAATTGTACGGCAACTTCTGCAGAAAAATGATCGACGAATATGGAAAAATAAATGAAACTTGATTATCCGATAGGATTAAATTCCTTACACAAAAAAACGTTTGGCAAAGTATGGAAATCGGCGGTTTTCTAGGACGGCGGCTGACATGCTGCTTATTTACAATAAGCAGCAAAGATTTTCTTGGAACTCTAAAAATTTAATTCACGAATCAGATGAACGAAAAAAGTACATTTCTGCGTTGCAGAGGGCCGATCGAAATCTTGATGATATTACAGAATTGATTACATTTGCAAAAGGGTAAGATGGTGCGGCCGGAGAGATTCGAACTCCCGACACCCTGGTTCGAAGCCAGGTACTCTATCCAGCTGAGCTACGGCCGCAATTGAAAACATATTCTTACTATCTAAACAGACGCTTGAAAAGCCCTTTTGCGGGCCTTCTTTAGCTTTTTATGATCGGAGCATTGTCTAATTCATTAGGATTTAATGTGCCACTGGGCAGATGCTTTTTTAGAATCTCACCGCATTTAGCAATGGCTTCTTCAAAGCCCGCCGTCCACTGGTTTTTTGTCAGGTGACGTCCTAAAATTTGAACGACTTCTTTCCAAGTGTCTTCGTTATAAAACTTGGCGATGCCATCGTCGGCTAGCACGATTGCTTTTCGCTCCATCACTGAGACAAAAATAAGGATGCCTGTGCGATCTTGGGTTTTTTGAATTTTACTCATGGCCCACTCGCTGCGGGCTCGCTGCCAGACCTGAGCTTCCTGGTCGCGGGCTGGAATAAGAGCTCTTTGCAGCACTGGCCAGCGTGCTAAAATAAATCCTACCACCAACGCCACCAATAAGGTTGCTACTAAAGGCAGTCCCCAGCCAATAAGCAACCACCAGGGTTGCCATTCTAAAAGAATTAACAAAAATAAACTAAAAACAATCACTGACGTGTACATCGGCAAATGCCCGATCGGGGTAGACCTTTGCACAATCATCGGAACGATTTCACCGCGCGTGCCTTTTTCAGCAGCCACGACAGCTTGGGTGATCTTCATGACTTGTTCGTGGGTCAGGATTTGCGCCGCAAAGTCATTGGCTTTAGAAGAAACTTTCTGCTTACCAGTCACTGGACGCTCCTCCACCACTAAATCCACCGCCGCCACCACTCCAACCGCTGCCGCCTCCGCCACCACCGCCCCAGCCTCCCCCACCACCTAAGAATGGAAGTACTCCACGACGCCTGCGACCAAAAAAGCTAAATACTATAAACAAAATAAAAACAATTAACGAAATACGATTGGATTTTCCATGGCGATCTGGCTGTGCTGCTGGTTCGCCCTGTCTATTAAAATATTCAGGATCTACTGTTTGAATAATTTCCGAAACGCCGGCTGCAATTCCAGCTGCGTACTGACCTGATTTAAAAAGTGGCTTTACACGGTCATCTAATATCCGCTTGGACTGCAGATCTGTTAAAGCTCCTTCCAGGCCTTGACCCACTTCAATTCGCATTTTGCGATCCGTGGTTGAAACGATAAAAAGAATGCCGTCATCTCGTTGTTTATTTCCAAGCTTCCACTGCTCGACAAGCTTGATGGAATAATCTTCAATGGGAAGACCTTGCAGATCTTTTACAATGACGACTTGCAACTGAGCTTTACCGGTGTCCCGATAATTATGAATCCATTTTTCAATTTCATATTTTTCTTGCGAACTTAAAATACCACCTTCATCGACAACCGCCGAAGACATTTCAGGCCAACGGATCTGTGCCGAGGCCTGAACTGCAAGAAATAAAGCCATCAAAAATATTTTCATTAGAACTTAACTTCTGGAGCTTTCTCGATTTTGGCTTTTTCTTCAGCCGCAACATCCCACTGAGGCATTTTTTCAAAATGATACATCATTGAATTAGTCCAGCTTGTTGGCGGCACTAAAATAAGGTCATTAAAATTTTTCACTGATTCAATATAGCGTTGCCGTGAAACCGTGATGCGATTTTCGGTGCCTTCCAGCTGAGCTTGCAAATCGCGAAAATTTTGATCGGCCTTTAAATCAGGATATTTTTCAGCGACCATTAAAAGTCGGCCTAAAGCGCTGCCCAGTTGGCCTTGCGCTTGTGAATACTTTTGCAATTGTTCAGGCGTGGCTTTGCTGGGATCAATTGTCATCTGGGTCGCTTGTGCCCGAGCTTGCGTGACGCCTTCCAAGGTTTCTTTTTCGTGCTTTGCATAACCCTGAACTGTGGCCACCAAATTTGGAATTAAATCAGCCCGACGCTTGTACTGATTTGTCACTTCAGATAACGACGCATCGACAGCATTTTTAGTCTGAGGAATGGATTGAATTCCGCAACTGAAAAGAAACAAAGAAGACAATAAAACTAGTAGTGATCGCATGGATCCTCCTTAAAAAAACTATTATCGAAGTACTTAACACCTTGTAAAGGTCTTGGCCCCAATAAAGCGTCATTGGGCGCTGATCTGCGGTGCGACGCGTATCAAAATGTGACATTTCTAGGCCATTTTTCTTGGCCGTAGACAGTTTAAAGCGTCCAGAGGGCTTAAGAACTCATTCCAAGCTGGCAAGAAAATGGCACCGCCTGAGGTCAAATGAAACTATCTTTGCTAACCTCCCTTTGGATTATTTTCGGTGCCTTACCGAGCTTTGCCTTTCAACTGAAAGAGCAGCCTTCGATTCAATTTAATTTGCAAAATGCTGACCTAGTTAAAGGCGATGTGCCCATTGCATTTCAATCTGTTTTAGCCACGCCCAATGGCGATCAGTTCAAAGCTTTTGAAAATATTCTGACTTCAGACAATCTGTCGCAAGTGGCCCAGGCTGAAAAATCAGGCGTACGAAAAATTTTGATGGTGAAATCAGCTTTCCGTTTAAATAAATCCCTTGATGATATCAAGCAAATGCAACTTCATAAGATAGCAAGTCTTCAAAAAGCTGTTGGATTTGAATTCGACAAAAGCTGCCCAAATGGTTGTGAAATTTCTGAAAAAGTTCGGTACTTATTATTCTCCATCACTGTTCAAGCTAATCTTGAAGTGCAGTTTTACTCCTTAGCTGAAGCTACTGACGAAACTAAAACCTTACTAAAAGGCTTGGGAGCCGAAGACGCGGCCTATGAACTTCGCTTGCTAGGACGTAGATGGTCTAATATTTTTACGGTCTCACAATCGATCAGCTATTTTATTCCCAGAGATTCCAAAACCACAGACGTTGTCACTTATCAAATCATGAGCATTAAAGACGCTTCCTACGGAAAGCTCCCAAATTTGGACGGTATTGTTAAATCAGTGATAAAAAATCAAACACAGAAATTAATAGAATTTTTTAGAAGTACTGCGGCCGACAATGGCAGTCGTGGCCCTGCAACAGCGGGCTATGATCAGAGTCTTTACGAACAATCAAACTACTTACTAGATGATCCTGCGGGAGATGACGCTTTGGTGATTCGCGCCAGTAAAGTTCCAAAAAATATTTTCAGCTTCTTAAAAAAAAAGTCTTCGGGCCAAAATCCTCATGAGCTCGACGATTGGGCCCCCGATGAGTCTGAATTAAAAGATACTTCAAACTTACCTTTTAAAAACTTAACCGATTCTTCCCGGCCGACTTTTCAAGGTCGTGATAATCCGATTAAAGTTCAAGGGCTAGCGAGGGCGTTCGGGCAAATTATAAAAGAAGAATATTTAGATCATCAGCTTCAGCCAAGACTTGGCCAGATCCATCGATGGTCCGCCGACACTTCCCAAAAAAGAATAACCTCTAGTTATATCATGGGCTTTGATAAGGTTTTTATTGCTTTAAGCCTGGGCTTTACAAATCGCTTTATGAAAACGGATCGCGAACCTGAATTAAAAGCTTGGATTCTGGCGCAACCCTACAGCTCGATCACCCTGCCCACCTTCTTTCGACAAAGTTATGTGTTGAACGAAGGCGATGTCTATTTAACCCTTCTTACAATTGAAAATGTTTTGGCTTCGAACTGGCGTTTTCCAGGTCGGGAAAATATGCCTTTAACGAAAAGACTTAAACCCATTGCCAGCGGCTATAATTATGATTCTGACCGGTACGGCACTTGGTACCATTTATTTGGGATGATGCTTTTTGGTTATATTAAAAGCGGAACCACAGCGAACATGGTCGGCCGAGTGGAAGCACTGGGATCCAATGTGATGTCAGGATTTAATGTCGATAAAACTCAGAAGCAGTGGATGAACAAACAAGGCGGCTTTGTTGGACAAAATTTAAAGCGCATGGTTCTAAGTGGATCATGGAAAAAAATATCTTTGGCGCCAGAAAATCTATCTGAAGACCGTTATTTAAATCAAGCCGAAGATTTCCGAGATCGACTGTCTTACAACTTATCAGCCGAATTCAAAGCCGAAGCTTGGGGCCAATTACAAACTTTAGAAACCTTGCGACTGACAAGTTTACAGAAAGCCCTTTCAAAATGTCAGATCGATCTGATTTTTGATAATGGCCAAGGTTTTGACTCTAGAAATAAAACAAGTTTCCAGCAGCAGGATTTGATCGCAGGACAGTCTCTGATTCTGCCTTTCAGTAAAAATCCTGTAAGGGCCGTTCGTATATTTATTCAAGATTGTCAAAATACTGAAACATCTTACGTGATGGAAACGGTTCTTTAGGAGGATCCTATGAAAAGAAATCTTTTAGCTACTCTGGCTTTAAGTCTGATCGCATTGAATGCAAAAGCTGATGTTTTGAAAGATGTGTCGGCTAAAGTGGTCATTCGAAAAATCTCTGCTCTTGATGGCAAAGTCACAGAGGTCTGCAGAAAAGCTATTTCAGCTCCGGTCTTTCAAATTTTAGAAAAAATGCCGATGGCGCCCCTGCCATTTGCACCCGTCAAGTGTGAGGCTGTGACAGGAGATTTAGCTCTGACAATCACCGTGAGGCCGAATATTTTGGAAGCCAATGTGCCAGCTGATTCGAAAGACTTGATGTTAGCTGATATGGGCGGTGGTCCGGTCACTTATGTCGGTGGAATGTTAACTGTTGAAGCGAAGGACTCTGCATCGATGGCGGCCGAGCAACTAAATACTTTGAAACTTCTGCAAGCCCCGATCATGAACGGTTCTGGCCTTATCGGCGCCATACCTTCGAAAGTTTTTATTACGATGGCTCCGATTTCGAGTAATGTTCGTACTGTTGATCAATTCACAGCGTCGTTACTGATTGAAGTTAAAAAATAAATCAACTATTTCCATGGATGTAAAACGAGCCCCGCGGTTTTAGGTGGACAACCAGGGCCACAGCCCGTGAGAGTATTGGGAGTGAAAACCTGGATTCCGGAAGAAGTTAAAGTCGACCCGTTACAGCTTCCCGTCTGAAATATATTGCAGCTAAACGCGGTGGGCGCAGGGCAACCTGTCAGTGAATTACAACCCAATACAAAACCTGCTGGCGTCACTTGCAGATATTTCATTCCAGGCATCACCTTACCAAAAAAAATAATGGGCTCATCGACCGTTCGTTGTCCTCCGAAAACGGCTGGATAATCACTCAGTTTGATAAGGCCACCCACCGAGGACGGGTTACTGGCAGATAAGCATCCAGTAATTTTCTTCGTGGTCGGGCCAGTCGGAACTGTAGCGATGGTTTTCCTTAAGACGATAGGGCTTGGCTGCCGAATAGAGCCCGTGAAGGAAACTGTTAAATCTGCAAGGTATACATCTGGGGCCCCGGTCGCTTGAAAGTTTCCTACGGTGATTCTATTCACAAGGAGTCCATTCGCCATCGCTGAGGGGGCCGCCCCGTTGGATATCAAAACAGGTGCATTGGCGGCTGCACTGGCATGAATACTATTTAAATTTATCGACGTCTTAGCCAGAGTGGTGGCATTTGTTGAGTTGAATGTCGCGGGTAAGGCTCCTGGCGTCCAAACGCCAGGATTTGCAAGCTCTGCAGTGCACGACACACCATCTGCAAGAGACGCAATCAGAAACTTTTCAATATCTAACTTTGCTAAAGACTCGGTCAAGGCCCTGACTTCCCTAGATGATGAAGACATATAGGAAGCCATCCCGGAAACAACGACAGCTAAAATACCGATAGAAATCATAACTTCGATTAAACTCATTCCTGAGTCAGATTTGAATCTAAATACAAGGCCTGGTGAATGTGCCAAAGTTGCCTCCACTATTTGAACTATGCGGGATAGTTCAGGGTACCTGAGGCTATTTTCCCATACAAGGGACTGGCTCAGAATGAGACCTCTTGACCGCGAAGACTAGTACAGTCTTGCCAGCGGCATTGTGTATTGGCCGGGGGAATAATTCTTCATGCGGTGATCGCGAAGCTCGGTGAATTCCTTTTTTGACGAAGCACTCGAAGCATACGGATAAATCGCAATCCCACCCCGAGGTGTGAATTCGCCGATGACTTCTAAATAATTCGGCTTTATCAACGCTGCAATATCATCGCAGATAGTCTGTACGCAGTCTTCATGAAAATCGCCGTGGTTTCGGAAACTAAAAAGATAAAGTTTCACAGATTTACTTTCGATCATCTTTTTATCGGCGATATAATTAATAAAAATATGAGCAAAATCCGGCTGGCCTGTCTTAGGGCAAAGCGAAGTGAATTCTGTGCAAACAAAAGTCGTCCAAGCAATCTTACTGGGATTTTTATTTTTGAAAGCCTCTAAGATTTTCGGCGAATAGGTTTGTAGATAATTCGTTTTTTCGGATCCTAATGCAAAATCAGCCAATTCTTTTTTTCTCATGCAAGGGCCTTTCCGGACAGAACTCTTTCTAAGACATCGACGGACGAGTCCAAAGTTCTCATGTAGTAAATTGCTTTTAAAATATCTTTTTGTTCGTCTGTTAAATCACTATTGGCGCCAAGCCTTGCTAAACGCTGCTGATAAATATGATAAAGACTTAAAGCGCCTGCCACTGAAATATTAAAACTTTGCACAAAGCCATTCATGGGAACAATAATTCTGTGATCAGCGGCCGCGATCATTTCTGCAGAGGCGCCGTCTTTTTCATTTCCTAAAACCAGCGCTGTGGGCTTGGTGAAATCCACTTCACTGATGGGTTTTCCACCGTCTAAAGTCGTCACGACCAGCTGATAGCCTTGGGCTTTGATCGATTCAATGGCAGCTTTTGATTCTTTCCATTTTTTTATTTCAACCCATTTATCAGATCCGCGCGAAACACCTTTGGCGTTTTTAAATTTATCTTGGGTTTCAATCAGATGAAAATTAGCAAAACCTAAACCTTCTGCCGTTCGCATGACCGCTGAAATATTACCCCGATCATAAATTCCCTCTAAAACCACCGCCGTTGAAAAATTGCGATGGCCCACAACTTCATCAATTCTTTTTTTACGAGGCTCGGTCAGCAAGGGCCCAATCTGATCCAGGATCACCTTGTAATGGACCTTCAAATGAGGGCTGATCGGCAGATCAGCAGCGTGTGGAAACAATTCGTGCCTACTTAAAAATAGATTCAGGCATTTTTGCCAAATCACGGGCGATATTTTTTTGATGGGCTTCAATCGTACCGCCACCAATTTCTAGAAGCTTGGCATCGCGCCACATTCTTTCGACGACGTACTCGCCAACGTAACCGTAGCCTCCCAAAACTTGGATAGCTCGATCGGCCACATTTTTTGCCATGGTCGTTGCGACTAATTTTGCGCCGTCGGAATCAATCCTTGAACCTTCTTTATCCAGTTCAAGTTTTCTAGCGACTTCATAAACATAAGCGCGACTGGCTTTAAAATCGGCGTAGGAATTTGCAATGTAAGTTTGAATCTGACCGAAAGCACTGAGGGGTTTTCCGAAGGCTTCGCGCTCTTGGGCATAGCGATTCATAATTTCTAAGCTGCGACGGGCAATCCCTAAGCTCATGGCGGCTAACGTCAGTCGCTCGATTTCAAGATTTCGCATCATGTGAATCATCGAATCGCCTTCCTGACCAACCAATTGGTCCGCCGCAATGGTGCAATCTTGAAAAACAAGTTCTGCGGTGTTGGAAGCTCGCATGCCTAGTTTATCTTGAATTTTTTGGCCCACTGTAAAGCCAGGATTATTTTTTTCGACAATAAACGTTGAAATCAAGGGCCGCCCATTTTTTTCGCCGGTCTTCGCGTAAACCCAAACCAGGTCACAGGGTGTGCCTTTTTCATCCAGGGTGCCATTGGTGATCCACATCTTGCGACCGTTGATGACCCACTGATTTCCTTTTTTAACTGCTGTCGTTGCCATTCCTAGAACATCAGTTCCCACGGCAGGCTCGGACATGGCCATGGCGCCAACCCATTCGCCCGAACACAACTTGGGTAAAAACTTTTTCTTTTGTTCGACACTGCCATTCACCGCTAAGTTGTTCACAAACAACATCGAGTGGGCTAAGTAGGCTAAGCAAAATCCCGGATCCGAGGCCGAAAGTTCTTCGTGCACAATCACGGCTGCGGTCGCATCCATTCCCGAGCCACCGAATTCATCAGAAACGGTGATTCCCAGTAATCCAAGTTCACCTAATTTTCGAAATAGTGGTAAATTAAAACGTTCTTTTCGATCGTATTCATGGGCCTGAGGCTCGACCTCGGCTTGAGTAAAAGACTTCACGGTTTCGCGCAGCATTCCGTGTTCAGAGGTGGGATTGAAAAGATCAAAATCCTTGTAGTTCATGGCGGCTCCGGGTCTTTAAGTGGTGGCTGAAAGTAAAGCTCTGTTAATTGTTTGGCAAGGGCTAAAAACCGTGGACAAGGCCTAAAGCTTTAAGGTTAATTGAGGATATGAAAATCAGTGTTTTAGCCGTCGGAACCGAGCTTACGACCGGGCAAATCAATAATAAGAATTCGTCTTGGATCTCTAAGAAGTTAAAAGATCTTGGCGTCCTGACGAGCATGCATCTAACAGTCCCAGATGATCGTCCTCTGGTCTTAGAATCCCTGCAAATTTGTGCTGACCACAGTGATGTGATCTTTGTGACCGGAGGCTTGGGTCCGACCTCAGATGACTTCACCCGTGATGTGATTGCGCAATGGACAGGGCGAACCCTTGAATGGAATGAGCCCGCTTGGCAGCATGTCGTGCAGCGATTAAGCTCCCGGGGCTTTGCCGTTCGAGATTTTCAAAAGCAGCAATGTTATTTTCCAGCCGGTGCGACCATCTTAGAAAATGATCAGGGCACAGCCCATGGATTTTCTATTGAACATAAAAATAAAACTCTTTTTATTCTGCCCGGCCCGCCCCGCGAAATTGAAGCGATTTGGATAAAAAACATTTCGCATTGGCTGATTGAAAAAACGGCTGGGGTGGACCGTCATATAACTCTTTCCTGGGACACTTTGGGCTACGGCGAGAGTGAAATTGCCAGATGGACAGAAGAGGCCTTGATGGGTTCCGATTTAGAAATCGGCTACCGGGTTCATTTACCCTATGTGGAAGTGAAAGTTTCTTATTTAAAGTCTCAGGAAACCGCGACGCAAGTTTGGCTTGATAAACTGAACGAAAAAATTGGCGCCATGACTGTTCTTAAAAATGGTGAAGATGCGGCTCAGAAGCTCAGTCAAATTTTAAAAAGGTTTCCAAAAATTCAAATTTACGATGAGGCCGGCGGAAGTTTTTTATTCACTCGTCTTGAGTTGCCTCTGAGACCCTTAATGCAAAAAAATAAAATCTCATTTCATAATTTTATAAGTGAGAATGGAATCGAAATGTCATCCGATTCCGAAGCTCTGATTCTTTTCACTCGCAAGCAGGAAGAAAACCGAGTGCAGATCGGCTTAGGCTATCGGGGGCAATGGCGTGAAACAATTTTCGAAAGCCCTTTGACCTCGGCTTTAATGAGCGAGCGGCGTCGCCAATATTTTGTGGAAATGGCCTTGTTCTTTTGGATCCAGCAACTTCAGGACCTTTAGTCGGCTGGGCGTTGACGAATTCCGCAATCTGAGTTGACCTATCAGTATGAAGCTTTTGGTCATCGTCTTTTCTTTTAGCCTTTTGATTCTTTTATTTTTTGCCCCCGAAGGACGTTCACAGTCGGCGGCCAAAATTAAATCCCATGACGAAGTTGTTCGGGAACAGATGATTGAAATGTCACGCCAGCTCAGCGTCACCTGCACAGAATGTCACAGGGTCGATAATTTTAAAGACGATAAAAAACCTAATTTTAAGATTGCCAAAGATCATCTTGAAATTGTCGAGCTTCTTAAATCAAAAGGTTTCGATGGCAAGGCGGGACCCGTGGCCACTTGTTATATGTGTCACCGAGGCGCACTGACGCCAGCTTACAAAGAAAATTTGAAAGTTGTTTCGGTTAAAACTGAAGATCGCCCTGCAAAATAGCCTTCACCAGCTCAGGAATTTTTTCTGTAGCAGGTCCAAGAATCACTTCGTCAAAAGAGTTGGCCACAACCGAAGGCTGCAGATTCACTTCAATTTTGTGGGCACTGACAGCGTGTTGTGAAAATGCGGCGGCCGGATGAACATTTCCAGAAGTTCCAATGGCAATAAAAAGTTGGCAATCGGATATTTTTTCATAAGCTTGATCCATAAAATAAGGCAGCTCGCCAAACCAAACAATATCAGGACGAAGGCAATTTTTTTTCTGACATCCCGGGCAAGAAGAATCCATTTCTAGGTCCTCTTCCCAAAAAAATCTTCCCGTGCATTCGAGACATCGAGCTTTTTTTAATTCACCGTGAATCGACACCATTTTTTTCGAGCCTGCTCTGCCGTGCAAATCATCAACATTTTGCGTGATCAAAAAAACATCGCCGGACCAATTTTTTTCAAGCTCTGCCAAGGCTTCATGGGCGGCATTTGGATTTACTTTTTTTAATTGGGCTCGGCGTAAATTATAAAACTGATGGACTAACTGCGGATTTTTTGAAAATCCTTCGGGCGTGGCGACCTCTTCGATTTTGTGATTTTCCCAAAGGCCATTTTGATCGCGGAAGGTCTTAATTCCAGATTCGGCAGAGATCCCCGCTCCGGTTGAAATGACGATCGATTTTTTATTCATAAGCTGTCACTTCCTAGGACAATTCTTTCAAATTCCCGTCAGGATGCAAAGCCTATAGACGACAGAGCCAGTCTTTTGTAGTGTCAGTGGTATCATTTAATTTAAAAAACCGATAAGATTTCGCTTTAGGAGATAACTATGGGATCCATCAGCTTGACTCATATCTTGATTGTCGCTTTGGTCGTCATTATTTTTTTTAGCCCGAAGCGCATTCCGCAACTGGGTCAATCCATTGCAAAAGCCATTCGTGGATTCAAAAAAGGTCTGACCAGCGACGATGAGACCCGTGACGTGACCAAAAAAGACTCTGATAAAAATTCCTAAATTTATTTTATAATTTTTTAAGAATCGCTTGATAAGCAGCATCGTAAAAGGCCAGCTGTCCCTCGTCGGCTTGTTTGATCAGCTGCTGATAGCGCTCGGTCACCAAAGGAAGACTGGCTCCTGCTGGAAGTCCTAACACTTGATAGGCGTCCCAGTCGTGGCCGTTATACAAAAATAAAATATTTAATGCTTTTGCATTTTTAACAGCAAGCTCGTCATTCGACAAAGTCTTCTTTGCCTCGGCTTGACCGTTCGGATTCATTTTTGGTGGCACCGGTCTGTCGCCCATCGGCGTCTCTTGATTGCGCAAGCGCAATTGTGTGGGCGTATTTCCGACGTTCCTACGTCCCAACCAAAACCAGATCAGGAAGAACGCGGCAAGACCCATATTAATAAAGAAAAACAGTTGGCTGTCCACTCGATTTCCATTATTGGATGAGGAGCCCTTGGAGGCAAGAGGAGTTGATATGGCAGCACCAAATCCATTCGATCAACAGAAAGCCATTCCTGGCGTAAAGCACATTATTGCTGTTAGTTCGGGCAAAGGCGGGGTCGGCAAATCCACTGTCGCCGTTAATTTAGCCGCAGCCCTTGGAAAAAGTAAACGAGTCGGACTTTTAGACGCCGACATTTATGGTCCCAGTATTCCTCGAATGCTGGGGGCCCTTCATCAAAAGCCAACAATTACAGCTGACCAAAGATTAGAACCCATCACTCGGTACGGCATAAAACTAATGAGCATCGGATTTATCATCGAAGAAGACGCGGCCGTTGTTTGGCGCGGGCCCATGCTTTTTAAAGCCATGGATCAATTTATTCGCGACGTCAACTGGGGTGAGCTGGATTATCTGATTGTCGATCTGCCGCCGGGCACTGGCGACGTACAATTATCCTTGGTGCAAAAAGTCCCTATCGCCGGCGCGATCGTCGTCAGTACTCCGCAAAATATTTCCTTTACGGATGTTAAAAAGGCTTTAGATATGTGGAACCGGGTCAGCGTAAAGATTTTAGGCCTCGTTGAAAACATGGCCTATATGCTGAACCCAGTGAACGGCGAAAAAATTCAAATGTTTCCTGCTGGGGAACTGGAATCTTATATTCAAAAAAAGAATTTGCTGAAATTAGCATCGATTCCATTTAATCCCGCTATTGGACTTTCTAGTGAAGCCGGAGTGCCGCTTTTAGAGAGCCACAGCGCTTCTCATGAATCACAAGAATTTATCAAGTTAGCAAATCGTCTCATGGAACTGGTCAACTAAGCCCCGTTTACTCGGTCTAAATCATTGATTTTTGGTGACCGTTTCTCAGGATGAAACAGGCTTCTGAACTCTTTTGGGAATCTTATGCCCTGCTCTTGCGGCCCAGGCCTTGGTCCTGTTATTCTATAAATGTTGAACGTTAAGCCTGTTGCGGAGATGACAGGCGAGCTGAGGGAGGACACGGGTGAAGTATCGAATTCACGACCACCACGATGAAGCCATAAAGTGACGACGCTGGAATATAACTTTACAGACATCCCTTTGAGTTTTCAAAAGTTCTTGGGAATAACACTCACAAGCACTTTTAAAAACTGAGAGGGAAGTTAAATTCCCTAGCAACAATTTAACAGGAGGTTCCTTAGCGGTTTACTCTACAGGATAATATCCTTCTTTGCCTCAAGGCAAACCTCGCGAAAGCGTGGGTCGCAAAGCTACAGGGGTTCTCCCATCGCAAGATGGAGTGCCAGCCAGCTGCCAAAGGTCAGAGTCACCCGAGGAAGGTGAGGTACAAATGGAAGGACTGACACATATCAACCAGGATCGGTTTCATTCCCCTTAGCCTGCGTGTTTCATCAAGGTCGATGGCTCGCAGGCACCCTTTTTTCTACGAAGTCTTAAATCAAATCTTCAATTAAATTTCC
Organism: Pseudobdellovibrionaceae bacterium; assembly: GCA_043747555.1. Taxonomy (GTDB): domain Bacteria; phylum Bdellovibrionota; class Bdellovibrionia; order Bdellovibrionales; family Bdellovibrionaceae; genus JAYWDA01. The sequence goes on from JAYTOY010000025.1 coordinate 23,074, forward strand.
AATTAATTAGACGCTTGCGCTGCTGGAATGACTAACATCGAGCCTACGAAAAGCTTCGACGGATTTTTAATTTTATTTTTCTGTTTTAATGATCCGTAATCGACATTGTATTTTTGAGCGATCAAATGCAAGTTCTCACCCCGTCTTACAATATGCTTTAACATTCGCTTGGCTTTCGAGGCTGGGCTGCGCAAAGTCGCTTGCTTAGCCAGTTGCTTATGAGTTCGGCTTTCATTACGCCCGCCCACTTCACTGGCGGTATCCCCGTTAGGTATCTTTAATTTTAAACCGACCTTCAAGGTGTTACCACGTTGAAGATTATTGATTCTTTTTAATTGATCCACTGTCGTCTTGTATCTTTTTGCGATTGTAAATAAGGAATCGCCACTTTGAACGATGTAATATCGGGCCGACCCTTCAGCCACTCCGACAACTGCGGACTGACCCCGAGGTGTTGCTGATACGTTGGTCTTTGCACTTCTTTGACTGACAGGCGTTCGATCAGGAACAGCTAACATAGTTCCGACTTTTAATTTTTTCCCTTTGGGAATATCGTTCAGATCGCGAAGATAAGCGACAGAAGTTCGAAATCTGCGAGCGACCGTGTTTAAGTTATCACCGCGTTTAATTCGATAATTTTGAACATCGCCAGTATCAGCAATGTACTCTACTTTTTCAACGGTGCTATCGTTAGCCGCAGCAATAGCAATATCTTTTTGTCCCACTGGAATTCGGATATCTAACATGTTATTAGTTAAAGGTGCGATCTCGCCTTTAAATTTCGGGTTTAAAGCTTTAAAATCTTCATAGTTATAATTCATTTTATCGGCCATAACGCGCAAATTGACGGGCTTATTAAGAGCAATACTATCGAACTCGATCGGTGGTAAATAATCGATGTCATTAAAATCATATTTTTCAGGATTTTTTGCAATCAGCTTGGCCGCAATATATTTAGGAATATAATTGATCGTTTCCTTTGGAAAGCGATTTTTCTTGGCCAGTTCCCAAAAGTCGCGAGTGTACTGACTCATCACTTCTTTTTTGACCCGGTTTTCGCCCACGTTGTAGGACGCCATGGCCAAATACCAAGAGCCAAAAACACTGTATAACCCCTTAAAATAATCGGCCGCCGCTTGCGTCGCTAAGACGGGATCGCGGCGATCATCCATAAAACGATCGATTTGCAAACCGTATCGTTTTCCAGTGCCTCGGATAAACTGCCAGTATCCTACGGCAGAAGCATGACTGACAGCTTTAGAACTAAAACCGGATTCGATCATCGCAATATAAAAAATATCTTCAGGAAGGCCGCTATCGCGCAAAACTTTTTTCATCAATTTTTCGTAGCGAGTTGAGCGCGCTAAATAACGCTCCATATGCGGTCGCCCTTTCCCTTTGAAATAGGAAATCCACTTTTCAACCAGTGGATTAACTTCAGAAGGAATATTTTCAAGTTCCTCATCAACCACTTTAGGACCTTCAGGATCAGATAAATGGAAGGATTCGATATCTTTATTCGAATTAGAGTTAGATGAAACTGAAGACGAGGAGTTTCCAAGACTGGATGATTTTCCAGTTGCACAGGCTGATAAAAGCACAGCCATAACGGATGCGGCCAAAACGCCGCTGATAGAGCGAACAACTGACATGAAACCTCCCAAGGCTTTTAGCGTATCAAATCAGCTCTTACTTCACAATCACAGAAGCCGGTGCTGCGACCGATTTGGTGGAAAGATCTGACCAAAAGACGGGCTTCATAGTCACAGGACCTTTGTCGATCAGCTGATAAATCAAAATATTTCTTAAAATCGCCTTCACGTAGAAACTAGTTTCAGTCCAGGGAAGTTCATCAAACCACAACTCGTCGATCGGTTCAGTGCTGTGCTTTTCTCTTAATGCTGCGATGTCGGGGCGAAGCTCTAACCAGGACTTCAGTCGCACCGGTCCAGCATTGTACGCCGCAAGAGCCATCGGAACATTTTGCGAAAACTGCCGCAGCATTTCGGAAACATAAAAGGTCCCCATCGGCACATTCACTTCGGGACGGTACATATCTTCAGGTATCTGCACTTTCATTTTTAATTTACGCGCAATCTCATCGGCTGTTGGCGGGATCATCTGCATCAGGCCCATCGCGTTAGAAGTCGAGACCGCTCGCAGAGAATAAGCACTTTCTTGTCTGACAAGGCTGCGAATTAAAAAAGGATCAATTCCATATTTTTTGGCTTCAGCGTCTATCCAATTTGCGTAAGATTTTGGGTAACTAAGATTTATAAATTTTGGATTTCGAAATGTCGGATCTTGTTCAACCAAGCGATTGGTCAGCACGATGACGGCCGGCGACTGCTGCGCTTTTTCCAATAGCTGCATCCACTTCCAAAGGCCAACAGACGTCACCGGAGTTGGAAGTCCCATAATTTCTTGCTGCGCTTCTAGCACCCAACCGCTTTCTGCTAATATTTTAAATCGTTTCCAACTTTCTTGCTGATGCGGCAGCAAGGGGATTTTTACGTTTTCTTTAAAAGCTGTTCCCTGAGTGGCTGTAGGAAATGAAATCACACCTTCTTGCTTTTCAGCTCGCAACTTTAACCCGTAATAGGAGAATGGATATCGCTCGACCAGGGCGTCTCTTTCCATATCAGCGTTGGGATCGCTTGTTTTTTGCAAACACCGAATTTGCCAGTACCAAGCATTCAACTGAAAGCGATCCTTGTCGGAAGTTTTAACTTGTTGAAAAAATAAAGCGGCCTTTTCGAACTGCGCTTTTCGAAAAAAAATTAGCCCTCCTCGAAATTGGGCTTCTAAAGCCTCATCTGTGCTGGAATGCTTTAAAATTAACTGATCAAAAGCATTTAAGGCTTTTTCGTCGTTTCCAATAAATTGCGCAGACCGGCCCTGGATCCAAAGCAATGATGCCGCTTGTGGCGAAGATTCAAATACAGGTAATGCTTTTTCCACCAAAACTAAGGCCCCTTTAAAATCGGCCCTTCGGTGAAGAGCTTGGGCCCAGTCAGCCCACCGGCTGGAATCTGCCGAAAGAAGATTTTTAAGTCCTTCCACTTGCTTGTCCTTGCTGAGGGAAAAATAAATATCCAGCACTTTGTCTTTATATTTTTTAGCCTGCAGACCTTGCGGAAATTGCTGAAGAGATTGAATCATTAAAGCCTGCGCACTTAGCCCTTGGTTTGTGGACAAATTCTTTTGGATTTCCTCATCCATTTTTTGTTCTTTGCCCAGCTCTGCGTTCGGTGAATTTTTATTCATCCGATTTGATTTTAAATCCAAAAGATTTTGAATTTTGTCATTTAAATTTTTTGAAGGTGCTAAATCCTGACCTTGCTTTAAGTAAAATGCCGCATCGGAATTCTTTTTTTCGTCAATCAATAGCTCGGCCTTAGCTATCATCCATACTGACTGTTGCTCCTTAGATAACAGGTCCCAAGGCTTGGCCCAAGTTTCAAGAATTTTTTCCTGTTGGCTTGTCTTATCACTTTCATGATAAAGCTGATTCATGGCCAGCGTCCAGGCCTCTCCGAAGGCGGCTTTCCAGGGACCTTGTTCTATTTTTAAGCTTGAAATCACAGCTACAATTTTTTTAAGGTCTGCTAATTTTTTTTTATTTTCAGGTGCGGCTTGAAGACATTGCAAAACCGTTGTGGCCAGCCAACCTTTAATTTCGGATTTCGGCAAAAGCCTTAAGCCCGCTTGGTAACATTCGACAAATTCCCGTTGAGCTTGATGAACCTTTAATAAAGCTAAGGGTTTTAAATGATCTTTATTCTTGGGTTGATCAAAAGCATTAAGACCCTTAAACACTTTTAATTCCTTATCGACATCTAGTTCCATAACTGATCCTGATGCCCTTGCCAAAGTGCAGGATCCTAAAAACAAAGCTAAGACTGTCAGACAGATGGCGAATAAGAATTTTTTCATGAGTGTCTCGATAATTAGGGTTACAGGCTTCTTTCATCCTGCTAAAACAACACCGATGACGCAAGAAACTTCTCCGCAAATCACGCTTTGCATTCCAGTATTAAATGAGGAAAAAACCTTACCTGGGCTTTTCAGCAACTTGAGTTCGTATTTCGATAAATTTATGATTCCCTTTGAGGTGGTGTTTTGCCTCGACCCCAGCACCGATTCCAGTGAAAACATTCTGAAGGAAGCCCACCGAAAAAATTCTTCTTTTCGTTATTTTGCAAATCCCCGAAAGTTAGGCCGTGCGCAAAGCCTTCTGCGGGCGATCAAGGAAGCAAAATCCCCCTATATTGCAACGGCGTCGACTGACCTTTCGATTCCCTTAGGCGATCTAATGAAACTGTTGCAAAGCCTGGGCGAAAAACAGGCCTCCATTGCTTTTGGAACACGCATTGATAAAAAAGATTCGCCTTTTTTTAATGCGACCTCAAAAAAAGCAAGGCTTGAAATTACCTATATGAATATTTTTTGGGAGCAAAAAAGACGACAATTCAAAGATCCCTTTTGCCATGCTTTAGTTTTTAAAAGAGAAATTCGGGATTTACTCCTAGAAAATTTAAAAGTCTCTGGTTGGTATCTGACCTTAAATTTCCAAGATCAGGTTTTTAAAAAAAAAATTCCCTTTACGGAAGTTCCAGTTTACACAAGCATTTCCCATGAAAAAGCATTTCCTTATCGCCGCGAACAGTTAAGACTTTTCTGGCGAAGCCTCAGCCGTTAATGCAGATAGAAGCTTTTGACTTAAAGTGCGAGCCTCTTTCACGATCTTTTTTAATGATTCGGGCTCAGCAAATTTACTGACCATTTCCTCAGGCGCAAACGACAAGACTTGATAAAGTTCAAAGGCTTTGCTTAGAGGCTCGCCCAGTTCGCGGCGCACCGAGGGAGGAACCTTTTCCAGCAAACGGTTGATCTCCTGCACAGCACCACCGTCCCCGGTCGCTTCACCTAGCAAAAAATAAAATACATTCATAAGATCGCTACCGACCTTTTTATGATCATTGGCTTTCAATGCGGCTTCGACTTTAACAAATCTTTTTTCAACAAGCTCTTTCAAGCTTTTCTTTCTTTGGCCCCATCCCAATTCATTCCTAGCCTTCAGCAAAAGGCTGATCAGCATCAGAAAATAAACGCCACCTAAAACCATGGGGTTGCCAGTGAAGGCAACCCATGCCGTGCTGATTTGCGATTCGGCCACAGGTGGTGGCAACTGTGGAGTCATTTTTTTATCGGCACTCGGAGCACCCCTATTCTGACCGGAATCACTGGCTGCAACCGCCGGTGCTTGCGTATTTTCTGAAATTTCCAAATCAACGGCGGCTGTTTTTTTCTGATAATATTTCTTTGTTGTGGCGTCAAAAAGACTGACCGTAATTTCAGGAATATGTAAAACGCCTTTTTCCCGAGGAATCATCAAAATATCAAACTGCTTATAGCTGCGCCCATCTTTAAAAAATTTTGATTCAGATTTTGTATCATACATTTCAATGGTTTTTGGCCAATCAATGGCAGGCAGATCAATCAATTTTGCGTTTCCGTAACCTTCAAAGCGAACTCGCAGATTGAAGGGCTGATTGACGGGAAACTTTTGACCTTCTACCGAAGTTTGAACTTCAAACTGCCCGACCGCTCCAGCAAAGTCTTGAGGGCGATTTTCTAATGGAAGCGGTTTTACAGTGATAGGAACCCTGTGGCTTGAACGGGTGTATTCATTGGCTGCGCCTAGGCCAAACCCCTGCTGTGGCAGCCGCACTCTTGATTTTATTTTGTATTCGTCAATAACAGAAGTCCCTGGCTTAATTGGAAATAGGGCGTGTGAAGCGAGCAGCGCCTTTCTGTAGGGGACGCCATTGACGACTTCTTCTGTGAATTGAATGCTTGGAACTTCTTCAATAATTTCTTTCCAAAAACCTTTTAAGTCCGGAAATTTAACTCGGTCTAAGCTTTCCATTTGGCCGCGAGTATAAATATACCAAGACACACTGATCTGCTCGCCTTCGAAAACTTCTGTTTTATCCACTTCAACTTGAACAAAAAAAGCTTCATTTGGATTTGTCGGCAAAGTCCGATATTGGGGATCAATCATTTTTCGATGCAGGCCCTGATTGGGATCTGCAGGAAGTCCGCTCCCGCCACCACCGCTGCTAGCCGGGGGTGGACCTCTTCGGTTTAAAAGTTGATTGAACATCTCTTCTTCCAGCCGATCAATATCGTCCATGGAATTAGCCCCAGGCCAACTAAATCCCGGCGGCAAATTATTTCGCTGTTTGTTTTGCTGCGCTTGAGGCCTGTTCCGAGGACTTTTCCCTGGGCCCGCGCCCACATCAGCAACAGCCACCATCATCGGCTGGGTTCGGTAAATTTTTCCACTGACCTTAACATCAAAAGCTGGAATCGACAGGCGACCCGCTTTCATTGGCGTCAAAGCATAATTAAAATCTTTGCGCCTTTGTGTCTCCCAATCCATACCCGAAGGCGTTGATACCATTTTTTGACTGACAGAAGTTGAATCCCAAGTGTTATCTAATCGAAAGCCATCCATATCCGTCAAACGCGGTGATTCAATATCAACGGACTCGTTGGACAAAACAGACACCGTTAAAGTGATGGCTTGTTCAACTGAAGTTTCATTGGTATCGACGCTGGCTTGAACGGTGACAGCCCCCGCTGAAACCACGAACAAAAAGCTGATTATAAATAACAATAACTCACCAGTCTTTGTCACGAGGCTGCTCCTTCGCATCTTTACGATTGTAATCGGCTCTGATTTTTTGCTCTTGTTGTTTCAATTCACCCAGAATTTTTTTAACATCACTTTCACTCAGCTCACCTTTAAAAGGCCGCGGCTGATATTTTTTATTACCTTGGTATTCTTTGGGTTGCTCTTTTTTATCCTTATCATCTTTTTTATCTTTGTCGTCTTTTTTATCGTCCTGCTTTTTTTCTTGATCTTTGTCGTCCTTATTTTGCCCTTGACCTCCGCCGGCTGATTTTTGTTGTTGAGTCAAAAGTTCAATGTTTGTTTTAGCCTCAAGTGAACCCGGATTTAAATCCAAGGCCTTTTGGTACCATGCCAGGGCTTCATCAATTTTTCCCTGCTTGGCGATGCCTTGGGCTAAATTAAACCTGGCTGCAAATTTAACTTTTTCGTCCAGCGCTTTTTCTTCAGCAAAGGCGTAGGATTTGATGGCCTTTTCAATATCCTTATTCGCATCAAGACTAACGCCTAAGTTATTATGAAAGACAGGCTCAAAAGGCTGTAGTGACAAGGCTTGAACAAAATCTTGCTGTGACGCCGAAATACTTTCGGCCTTCAACATTTTAACACCTTTATTATTTGCAAAAATAGCTGCAAGCTCCTGCCGTTGAGTGCAGGCCAAGCTCACTAAAGATAAAAGAATTAATGCCAAATTCATCATGCTGGTGGCACCTCATAACGACCGCGCCACAAACGAAAATGAGTTCGCCGTTCGCCTAAGACCAGTTCAATCAACCCTAAAATAAAAGCAAATAATAAAGGCCATTGAAAACGCTCGTCATATTGAACGGCGATGGAACTTTCAAATTGTTTTTTTTCTAACTGACCCACATCGTCGACCACTTGCTTAATATGATTGCCACCAAAAGTGGCGTAGTAAAATGAGCCCTGCCCTTTTTTAGCAAGCTCTCGCAAAGCATCACCTTTTAGCGTTGTAATCACTGTTTGACCTTGGCGATCTTTTTTATAGTTCTTTAAATATCCCATGCCATCACGAACTGGGATCGTTCCACCCTTTTCAGTTCCATACGCAATCGTGAAAATTCGCACGCCTTTTTTAACTAACTCTTCGGCTATCTTACTTGCGCCAGGTTCATTATCTTCTCCGTCCGACACCATCAAGATAACTCTTGTCACTTTGACAACATCGTCGGCTTCGATACCGCCGCGTTCGAAGGCTTTATCAGCGACGGCGAGTGCTTCTTGAAAGCTTGTCCCTTGCGTGCTGACGGACTCAGTTGTCAGAGATTCAATAAACATTTTAACGGCGCCAGGATCTGTCGTCAGTGGCGAAATTAATCCAGCATTTCCAGCAAAAGCGACGATTCCAATTTTATTGCCAGGCATTTGATCCACCATCCGGGTCAATTCGGCTTTTGCCTGTTCCAATCGATTCGGCTTTACATCATCTGAAAGCATACTTTCAGAGACATCAATTAAGAACAAAATCTCGACACCTTCAGTTTTAATTTCTTGCTTACTTTGACCGGCTTGCGGTCGTGCTAATGTGGCGATCAATAAAATCAAAACACCCGCTTCTAAAAATCTTTTTAATCTTCTTTTACTGAGCGAAAGCGATTTCGTTAAAAAAGGTGAAAGCCTGGCCCCAATTTTAGAGTTTAAAATTTTACGAACTTGCCGCTCCCGCCAAAAAGTCAGAAGGATCAAGGCAACAATCAACCAAAGCCATTGAAAGGCTGCAAAATTTTCGAAACGAAACATTATGGCAGCCTCCTTAGCCACGTCCGGCTTAAAATTAAGGAAAGGCAGTAAAGAAAAAGTGCCATCCACAGGTAAGGCGGGAATTTTTCAGTAAAGCGGGTGTACTTATTAACATCGACTTTAGTTTTCTCTAAAGAATCAATGTCCTTAAAAATTCCTTCCAGGGAATCTTCCTTAGAGGCACGATAATACTTACCGCCAGTCTCAGACGCCATTCGACTAAGAAGGTCGGCGTTCACTGTGCTTTCAAAAGGAAGATAAGTTTTTATTTTTTTACCAAAAACATCCTGTTGATAAACGGGAATGCGTGTCGGTCCATCGTGTCCAATGCCCACACTGTAAACTTTAATTCCATAACCTTTGGCCACCTCTAAACCTGTCTCAGGATCAATGGTGCCGCTATTATTTTCTCCGTCTGTCATAAAAATCATCACGCGGCTTTTTGCGGTCGAGTCTTTCAGCCTGCCTGCAGCATTGGCCATGGCCACCCCAATGGCAGTTCCATCTTTGATATGTGCGTCTCTGGCCGTTGTAATTTCATCCACGCGACTGATCAACATCGGATAATCCAAAGTTGGTGGCACCATCGTAAAAGATTCACCAGCAAAAACCACAAGCCCTATACGATCAGAAGTCCTGCGGCCGACAAACTTTTTTAAAGTTTCTTTGGCGGATTCCAGTCGATTTAAGGGCTTCATATCTTCAATCAACATACTATCTGAAATATCCATACAGATAATAAGATCAATTCCTTCAACGTTTTTCCGAATCCTTGTATCGCCTTCCCGCGGACGAGCCAGGGCCACGATCGCAAAGACTAAGGCCATCACTTTTAAAATTTCAGGGAGTAAGTTTAATTTTGCACGCAGGCCCGATCTAGCCGCCTTAATTTCTTGCAAAGAACTAAATTGCAGAGAGGCTTCCTTTTTTCCTCGCTGCCAACGATTCCAAACAAAAGCCAAAATCAAAAGAAGCAATAATAAAAAAGCACTTGGTGTTTCCCAGGTCATTGCAGACGGCCTTTCTGGGAAAATAGGGTCTGGGCCTTCATTATTTTTTCAGCCATTGTCCTGAAGTTTTCTGTCAATTGGACGACATCGCGGCTTTTTAAATTCTTAGCCTCTTTGGCTTTGCTCATTTCAAGCATTAATTTCTTCAGCTCAAAACCATGGCTTTCAAAAGTATCTGTGTGATATTTTTTAATATCCTTTAAAATTTTTCGATCGGTCCATTTCAGGGCTGGCACTTTAAAAGTTCTTGTTAAAAAAAGTCGGAAGGCTTGATCCACTTCTTTGTGAAATTCAGAAAGAATTGCAGACTCTACTTCTTCTTCGTAGAAAAAAGATTTCTCTCGACGCCAATGACGGTACAGCTTATGCACTTCAGCCAGCGGGGTCAGAGCCGAATCATGTTTCCGAAGTTCCTCAATGAGATTTTTTCGTTGAAAATACGTTCTTAGTCGTAAGCCGATCGCTGTTCCTGCCACCACTAAAATTAAAGCCAAGGTCAGCCATAAAGCCAACGGCCAACTCATGGCCAGGGCGACAGGCCCGAAAGGCTCCACTTTTTCTTCTTTATTTTCAATGACACTTTGAACTTCAAAAGTCACTTTTCCCAAATCCACTTTTTCTTCACCCAATTTAAATTTTAAGGGCTGAAATTGTTGCGACCCAGGCAGATAGCTTGTGACTTCCAGTTGCAGCTTTTCTGGCGAAATAAAATTGGCCGAAAGAATCTTTATAGAATGTGGGTTTTGATTTTCGCCAAATTCAATGGGCCAAACTTCGGGCTTAAAGTTTTTAGGAAAATCGCCTTGGCACTCAAGAATAAATTTACGCCCAACTGTGATCACACCATCAGGCAAACCTTCTATTTTAGGAATTTGCAGTCCACACTCAGCCATGCGCCCTTTTCCTGAAATACTTTATCAAGGGATCAAAGTAATCTCCTTGCGTGACTACATCCACGCGCTCGACCTGAGCCAGCCTTAGCATCTTATCGCGCAGAGCTTTTCGTTGCCGGTGGGATTGTTTGTAAGAATCACGAAAAACAGCAGCAGAAGTATCGACCGTCATAATTTCACCGGACTCAGGATCTTGTAGATCCACTAATCCCCAGTGAGGAAGCTCTTCCTCTGCCATATCTTGAACAACACAGGCGACAACATCATGCCGGTCTCCTAAAATTCGTAAGGCCTTATCAAAACCCTCATCGACAAAATCACTGAATAAAAAAATGGCAGCGCGCTTTTTTAGGATTCCATTCAAATATTGTAAGGCCGTATTCATTTTGGTCTGACTGGATTTAGGTTTAAAAAATAAAAGATCGCGCAAAATTCGGTAAACATGACCGCGGCCTTTTTTCGGTGGTACAAAATGTTCAACCTGATCAGAAAATAAAAGCAAACCCACCTGATCATTATTTTTCACAGCACTGAACGCTAGAACAGCCGCTAAGTGAGTCATGATTTCACCTTTAAAAAAAGCGCCTGTGCCAAAATCCGAAGAGCCGCTAATATCCACTGCCAAAATCAGTGTCATCTCGCGTTCTTCTTCGAATTTTTTGATATAGGGCTTTCCAGCTTTGGCTGTTAGGGGCCACGAAATAGCGCGAACATCATCACCAGGCACATACTCACGAAAATCTGCAAAGGTCATTCCCTGACCTTTGAACATTGTATGGTATTCACCGGCAAAAATATTGTTGACCAGCTTCCGCGTGCTGAGCTCAATCAGTTTAACTTTTTTGAGGACCTCAACCGGAAAATCCAAATCACCCTACCTCGATCTGTGATAAGATTTCTTTGATAATATCATCGGTCTTTATATTTTCAGCCTCGGCTTCGTAGGTCAGAATCAAACGATGACGAAGAACGTGGTAAATAATGGCCTTCACATCTTCGACGGTGACATATCCGCGCCCCCGTAAAAAGGCATGCGCTTTGGCGGCGCGAAGAAGACTTAATGTCGCTCGCGGCGAGCCTCCGACTTGAATCAAATTAGCAACACGGCTTAAGCCATATTCCGATGGCTTTCGTGTCGCCATGACGATTTCAACAATGTAATTTTTTACTTTTTTATCAACGTAGATCTGATCAGCCCGTTCGGCGGCTCGTAAAAGTTCTTCTTTTGAAATGACGGACTGAATCTGTGGTCGTTGATTTTTTCCCATGCGCTCTAAGATTTCCATCTCTTCGCCCTTGGTTGGATAATCAACGTTGATCTTAAACATAAAGCGATCCATCTGCGCTTCTGGTAAAGGATAAGTTCCTTCTTGCTCTAAAGGATTCTGTGTGGCCAGAACTAAGAATGGCACCTCTAATTTGTAAGTGTGCTCGCTGATCGTGACTTGTTTTTCAGCCATGGCTTCCAAAAGCGCACTTTGCACTTTAGCGGGAGCCCGATTGATTTCATCGGCTAAGACAATGTTTGTAAAAATGGGTCCTTTTTTCGGTGCAAACTCGCCGCTTTTAGGATTGAAAATCATAGTTCCTATCAAATCCGTCGGCAGTAAATCAGGCGTAAATTGCACGCGCTGAAAATCTAAAGAAATGGATTGCGACACTGAGGCAATCGTTAACGTTTTAGCCAAGCCGGGGACACCTTCTAGCAAGATATGGCCACCGGTGAGGAGACCCATCATAATTCCCTCAACCATTTCTTTTTGACCGACAACGACTTTGCCGATTTCAGTCATCATTCGTTCAACAAATTGACTTTCTTTTTGAATGGCCGCATTCAGCGCCAAAATGTCTATTTCAGACACATAATCCTCCCTGATTTTATTTCCTCTCTATTTCATAGTTTTCTGTGGAAATTCGCAAGTTTAGACTTTCTCTGCCACGCCCTGCCACCGCTTGCTAAAGGACCCCAATCTAGGAGACAACTTTACTATGGTTTCTAACTCTACAAAAGTCTGGGTTTTCATTATTGCCATTTGCCTTTTCTTTTTGGTCCTTGGCTTCCGACTGGGCGATCGCGTCGGATTACTTGCAGGTCTTATTTGTGCGATTATTTTAAACTTATTAATCTTTTTTTACGGCGAGGCCCACATTTTAAGTTTATTAAAAGTGCGCCTGTCTGAAGGCCAAGATCCTTGGGGTCTGCAACCCTTAATTAAGGATTATGCTTTTCGCTTGGGATTAAAACGTCAGCCGCGACTTTACATTTTAGAAGCCAGCGCTGCTGTTGCCTTTTGTATTGGAATTGCATGGAGGCAGCCATGCATCTGCATCAGTGAAGGTTTACTGAAGCGCTTCACTGAAAAAGATTTACGCGCCGTTATCGCCTATCAAGTTGGTCATATTCGGCGCATGGAAACTTTCGGGTTTGGTGTGACCAGCATATTAGCAAACACTTTGGTGGGCCTTGGACAACTTTTAGATCAAGTTTGGCCGCCTAATTTTTTCTTAAATAAAAAGCAAATGCCTTTTCTGACATTATTATCTCCTTTGGGGTGGTTAATTATTCGATTGGTTGTTCGCACAAAAACTTATTATGAAAATGATACCTTAGCGGCAGAGCTTGTTGGCGATCGCCGCAATCTTGCCGAAGTCCTTTGGCGCATGGAGGGGTTGGCGCAAACTCAACCTTTACTGATTCCACCGTGCACCAGTCATTTGTTTATGGTTAATCCGGAGGGCTTTGAACAGAAAAATTTATTTTTAAAGTTTCACCCCTCCATGGAATCAAGATTACTAAAACTGGTGGGTTACTACCCTATTTAAAGAATTTTTAAGGAGAAGATGATGACGGAACAAAAAATGGAAGCTTCTTTTTCGATGTTAGTCATGTCGATCGCATCGAGTGCGGCGATGTCGATGGGGATTGCGCCTCATCCCGAAACCGGCCAAACGTCAAAAGATAAACCAATGGCCAAATTTAATATCGACCTGCTTGTCGTGATGCAAGAAAAGACAAAAAATAATCTGGACGAAGAAGAAAAAAAATTCCTCGATTCGCTGGTCACTGATTTGCAAACAAAATATCTTCAAATGAATTAAAGCGGAGGTCTTATGAAAAACCAGTCCCTATTAATTTTTTTAGCTGTGCTCAATTTCAGTGTTTTCTCATCCGCTGAAACATTACCAAAAAATCCTCCGGTCATGAAACTCAGTGATCCCTTGCCTGCAAACCTATTTGTCGAGCTGGCGCGCGTGATCAATCCAGCGGTCGTCAATATTTCAACAACGGCCAGCCTTCAGCAGATGCGTGATCCTTGGCTGGATATGCTGGAACAATTTTATGGTCAAAGAAGACCTCTTCCCCGATCCAACAAACCGCAACAGTTAGCTCTTGGCACTGGTTTTATTATTCATGAAAACGGGCTGATCGTAACCAATGCCCATGTTGTTCGTGGCGCAACAGGCATCACTGTTCAGCTTTCAGAAAAATCAGATAAAATTTATGAAGCTAAGCTGATCGGGGCGGATGATCGCAGTGATATTGCTTTGATTAAAATTAAACCTGATGGAAAATTACCCGTCGCCGTTCTTGGAAGCAGTAAAGATTTAAAAGTCGGTGAATGGGTGGCCGCCTTTGGAAATCCATTTGGTCATGGCCATTCAATGACAAAAGGAATTGTTTCTTCGATCGGCCGCGCCATCGAAGAAATAAACAAATTTCCGTTGATACAAACAGATGCTTCGATCAATCCCGGAAATTCGGGCGGACCTTTAGTTGACAGCAACGGCCTTGTCATTGGTGTCAATTCAGCCATCGATGCCCGAGCGCAAGGCATCGGCTTTGCCATTCCCATTGATGAGGTCAAAAAAATAATACCTGACTTGGAATCACGCGGCTCAATCCGAAAGGGCTATCTTGGTGTTGCTCTCGGCGATATGGACCCAGGGGCCTCGGAAACCTATGATATCACGGGCTCAGTTATTGTTAAGGTGGGCCCCGGCTCACCGGCCGCCAAGGCAAAGATCAGACCTTACGATATCGTCACTGAATTTAATGGTCGTAAAATTAAAAACTCAACCGAACTCCAGGATGCTGTTTCAGATGCACCTATTGGCAAGAAAGTTTCAATGAAGATCGTTCGCCAAGAGGGCAATCGCTTTAAAACTAAAGATATCGAAATCGTTATCGGCGAGCCTTCGAAAGAGCAGTCTTTAAATACCACCACTTCGCCTGTAAAAACCAAAGGCCAAAAAGTTCCGTACGGCTTAGGATTTACTGTTTCAGATTTAAATGTGGAACTCCGAGATTTATTAGGACTGCCAGAAGATGTAAATAAGCCTGTGGTTGTCGAAGTTGAAGCTGGAAGCATCGCTAGTTTAGCAGGCGTTGCACCCGGCGATGTGATTTTAGATGTCAATAAAACGGCGATTGCGACAGCCAGTGATGTTCTAAAGACTTTAAAAAAAGGCGATAACTCTGTTCGCTTGGCCCGAGGAAATCGTATGATTTACATTATATTAAATGCTAAATAATTCAGAAGCCCATTCAGATCGAAAAATTTATCTGGCTGTCGCCGTTGCCGCTTTAGGTTACTTCGTAGATATTTATGATCTTCTTTTATTTAGTATTGTTCGAGTCTCTAGTTTAAAAAGTTTAGGAGTTCCAGAAACCCAGCTTTTGGATCAAGGAGTCTTACTGATCAACTGCCAGATGGCGGGGCTGCTTTTAGGCGGCGTTCTTTGGGGAGTTTTGGGAGATAAAAAAGGCCGCCTGTCTGTTTTATTTGGTTCCATTTTTTTATACAGTATCGCAAATCTTTTGAATGGTTGGGTGCAATCTGTTGATCAATATGCAGCTCTTCGATTTGTTGCAGGTATTGGCCTTGCCGGCGAACTTGGAGCCGGAATTACTCTAGTGAGTGAATTGATGCCTAGAAATACCCGAGGGTACGGCACCACAATTGTTGCGTCCTTTGGACTTTTAGGCGCTGTCGCTGCCGCCTTTATCGGTGACTCATTTGATTGGCGAGTCGCCTATTTTATTGGAGGCGGCATGGGATTATGTTTGCTGGCCCTGCGAGTGGGTCTCAGCGAATCCGTCCTGTTTTCTAAATTAAAAGAAACGAAACTTAAAACCGGCCAGTTTTTTTCCCTGTTTCAATCTAAAAATATCGTAAAATATTTAAGTGTTATTTTTATTGGTGTTCCGATTTGGTTTACGATTGGAATTCTGATCACCTTTTCGCCCGAATTTGGTCGGGCTTTTCAAATGGCTGAAATTCCGTCGGCCAGCAAAGCTGTGATGTATTCTTATATGGCGTTGTCGCTGGGAGATTTAGCCAGCGGGCTGATCAGTCAGTATTTTAAAAATCGCAAAAAAGTTGTTCTTGGATTTTTAATATTATTGTCGCTTGTAATTCTCTTTTACTTTTTATTTGCAGGATCGTCGCTGACAACTTATTACACTTTGTGTGGACTTTTAGGCTTTGCTTCAGGCTATTGGGCTTTATTTATGACAATAGCATCTGAGCAGTTTGGAACAAATATTCGCGCCACTGTCACAACCAGTGCACCTAATTTTGTCCGCGGCAGCGTGATCCCACTGACTTTGACATTTCAGTTTTTAAAACCGGTGATAGGATTACAGCAAAGTGCTATGGTGGTTGGGGGACTTTGCCTCGCCTTAGCATTGCTGGCCCTTTCCTGCTTAAAGGAAACCTTTGCTCGTGATCTGAATTTTCACGAAGAGGATTAGCAACTGCCCCACTTAAGTGTGCTTACAAACGCAAGCGCGAGGAATTTCGTCAAGATCTAGGACTTGCTCAAAGTTGTCTTCGCAATTCATTATTAGGTTACACGCCCGTCACAACTTAAAATAAATTAAATAGAATTATGTTGAATAGACAACAAGCGCTATGCGATTCCTCCAATGAGAAATATTCTTTTGCATTTGAAGGGTTGCGAAAATGGAGTCTTTTGTGAAACCATAGGATATGGGAGAAATCGAAATGAAAAATGCAACCAAGAAATTGAAACATTTGTGTGCTATTTTCGTAACACTTGGATTTTTTTCCTGCGCTGACGATTCTCCCACTCGCTCTTCTTGCTTACCAAGTGATGCGATCATTTCATCTTCACAAAGTTTAAATTCATTTGAAGGCTCAGCGAATCAAAAGACCTTGAACCTCTTATTAAAGATGCCCGATCTTAAAACTCAGCTTCCCCAGTTTCAAGAAGCGTTGGCCGCAGCTCAAGCCTTAACGCCTAACCTTGAGCCCTTTCGCATTTCCCAAGTCAGTCACGATATCCTATCCATTAAACTTTCAATTCAGTCACCAGCCCGAGCTGTTATTGAATCATTTATTCAGCAACGAAAAATCTTGTATGCAGAGCCTGATTATCAAACTTTTTCGACAGAGGTTGGCGCCGCTACAAATATTGAGGATTCTGTAGATAATACCAATGACTTAAAATCTTCATCGACCTCAGACGTTGCCACTCAAGGTAAGGACTTTATTGTTGCGATCATCGATAGTGGCGTTGACTACACTCATAAGGATCTTGCGCCGTTGATGTGGCACAACCCCGGTGAAATTAAAAATAACGGGATTGATGACGATCACAATGGTTATATAGATGACAATGATGGATACGATTTCACGAATAATGATAATAACCCGATGGCTGATGATACAAAATCTTATCACGGAACTCATGTCGCAGGGATTGTAAAAGCGGCCGCGCAACTGGGACATGCTGGAATTAATTTAAAATTAATGGCCCTAAAATATTTAGATTCTACGTCCAGCGGTTGGACAGGGAACGCCATTAAAGCCATCGACTATGCCATTAAAAATGGTGCCGTTGTGATCAATGGCAGCTGGGGTTCTAATAGTTATTCGAAAGCATTATCAGAAGCGATCGAGCGCGCCCGAAAAGCCCATGTTCTTTTTGTCACTGCTGCCGGCAATGGTGATTCGGCAGGGAATGGAATTAATATTGATCGCAATGCTTTTTATCCGGCGGCTTATACCCATGATAATATTATTAGCGTTGCAGCCGCAGGATCAGGAGATTTTTTAACTCGCTTTTCTAATTATGGACGAATTGGTGTCGATCTTGCGGCACCAGGTTTAAATATTCGCTCGACTCGAAATGGAAACACCTATGCTGTGCTCAGTGGAACTTCTATGGCATCACCTTATGTCGCCGGTGTGGCCGCCATGCTTTGGAGTGCAAGACCCGATTTAAGCTACAGAGAAATTCGTTATCTTATTTTTAAAAGTGTGGAATCAGCTCAAATTTTATGGGGAAAAATTGCGACCTCTGGTCGGATAGATCCCATTCGAGCTTTAAATATTGCCAGCACTTATCAACATAATCCGAATGATATTGCTACCCCTGAGTTTATGGATTCGTCGGCGTGCCCTCTGTAGGAGGGTTGGTCGGCTCGTAGGGAACCTCTCCCGGCGTCGAATGTGGTGCCGCTTCAATGATTCTTTTAATCACAGAATACATTGGTGATCCTGCCGCAGAAGCTTGCTGCGCGAGCGGTCGCCATGATGTTGGAATAGGGCCACTTACGTTCCACTCTTCGCTGTGGATAGCGCTTTCTCCGCGGGCCATGGCCTGCCCGCCAATTTCATAGGTCCACATAAAATCAGGATGCGAATTCATATACCATTCGCCTCCAATAACGTTTTTATTTGCACTTAACTCTAGGTCATACATAAACCTAAGTGTTTTCGTTGGGGGTTTATTGCTGATACCATGACTGGGATTAACCTCAATGATAAACGTGACATCAGTCACAATACCAACAACATATTTTGCTTCGCTGGAACGATAGCTGCGAAATTTATCGATCGTGAATTGCTCGATAGGAATCACGGCCTGATTTAAACGTCCTGCCGGATGCAAGCTTTGCGGATTAAAGTAGGTCATCTTATAAGATGTGATGGGATGATTCCAAACCTCGGCGTCATAGGTTGCATCCATGATAAAGCTCCGTTTGTGAATGCCCAATTGATTTGTCAGTGTCAGAAAAAAAGTGGCCGGATTATTATCTAAGCAACCGGGGTCAAGAACTCGTCCGTAAGGATCTCGCTCAGGCTTCAACGTTTTACAAGCGGTGCCTGAAAATCTGGTGGGTGGCGAAGAGTTCGCCCATAATAATGACTGCAATGCCTTCACATCACTCTGATAAAAAGTGATTGGCATTCCATTCGCTGCCTGTAAAGTGACCGGAGCATTGATGACTGGCTGTAACATATGCGCAGCGCCAGCCCAGCCATGACAAATACCCATCCAGGTTTCTACAAATCCAACTCTATTTAGGTAATTTTGCCCTTGCTTCCACGAATAATTTGTCATTGTCATGGATTGATCACCCACCAGAAAATCATATTTTTCTGAAGGCGATAAGTTATTAATTTCACTTTGATTGCCCACGGCTACAACGGATGATGCGGGATTAGATAGGATATAATTATAATTTTCCTGCCAAATTTTCGAATCGGGGAAACCAGGGTCTGCATAGCGATGGCCAAGAAGTCCCTTATAGATCGGCCAGTAAGAATCAGTCCATGGCAACTCGGTTAAGCTGGCGTAAATTAAGCCTTGCCGGTCCAAATCATCAATCTGACTGTCGACCGTTTTATTTTCCACAAGGTTTGTCGCTTGATCGTTGTCACCCATCTTTGATAAAGCAACCATTTGCTGGGGCGATTTTGCCATGATCTGTTGTCGTAGTGAATTTCGCTCTGCCCGCATCGCACTGACATCTATATAATTTATTGATCCTCTGCTTTTTAATTTTCCAGCAATCACCTCGGGCGCCACCTGATCCATCGCCTTGGATGGATTTGAGTGAAAGTTAATTAAAGATCTTTGGATTTCATTATTAGACTGACTACGGCCGACAGAGCTTGAACAAATCACTATTAATAGACTCAAAAAGTTTACGAACTTCACAGATCCCCCCATGGATTCTTTTATTAATCTCATAAGCATAAGCAAATCTTCGGCCATTTAAAGAAAACATAGAGCGCACCAACGTTCATCCATTTTGGATTTATGGGACTTTATTTTTGGGGCAGCTTACCTCATTATTGCTTAACGCCACACTTTAAAAACCTAAGACCTAGATAAATTTGAAATAAGGTGGTTCCAAAGTTGGTCCGCCGATTGCTCTTCCAGTCGCTGCAACTTTAAAAATTAGCCAAAGTTCTTGGTTAAACTATAACAACCCTTTTAAGGAGGAATTCAATGTTTACTAAATCTGCATTCAAAGTCGGCGTTGCCGCACTTGCATCTGTCGGCTTTATGGCCTGTTCACAAAATGGCTCATCAAATAATGGTGATCAACCTGCTACAGCAGCCACGGCAACAACTTCTGGAGACTACACACCAGGTATTGCTGCTCATAATTCAAAAGTTATTGGCACTTCTGAAACACCGGTTGGCACTGCAACTAGCAAAGAAGAAATCTATGCTATGTATCCTGAATTGCAAAAGTATGCTTCTGAATTGCTTTCAGTGGATCATGTTATTGAAACAAACACTGGTGATTTAGAGTTATACTCTGGCGCAAACTTACTGATCGTTCTTGGTCATACAGCAAACGGTGTAGAGGTTATTCATGCGGCGTCTGGTTTCCGTGCTGAAAAGATCACTCACACAATGGGTTCTGCAGATCAATCTCAAATGCCTAGCACTTTAAGCTTTGATTTGAAATCTTGCACAGCTGGAAAAGAAGTTGAACAAGATCAAGGCCAAGACAAGGGTCAAGTAGCTCCAGCTCCTGAAAAAGATCAAGAGCAAGGTCAAGATAAGGGTCAAGATAAGGGCCAAGTTGCTCCAACTCCTGAAACTTGCGAAATGATCAACGTGACATTAAGCCTTTCTGAAGCACAAGAAAAGCAAGAGCAAGGTCAAGACAAGGGTCAAGATAAAGGCCAAGTAGCTCCGGCTCCTGAAAAAGATCAAGAGCAAGGTCAAGATAAAGGACAAGCAGCTCCAGCTCCTGAAAAAGATCAAGAACAAGGAAAAGGCAAAGCGTAAACAATTAATTCGAATTTTTTTTCAAATCAGAGAGTGAACTTAAACCTTCACTCTCTTTTTCTTTAGGAGCCTGTCATGCGTGCATGGAATGCATTCTTGAAAATATTTATTGTTACCTTGAGCGTTAGTTTCATCGCGGGATGTAGAGACAGCCCAGAGACTTCAAAGAATAGCGCTGCACCCATTCATTCACCAAATATTGCGCTAAGTGAAATTAAAAATGAAAAATGTTTAAACCTCGAAAAGTATTTAAACATATTGAATTCTGGCATGGGCAATCCCTCAGCTCGCAGAATCTCTACGGGATTTGATGTCACACCATTCAAACAAAATAGCATTTCTAAAAACTTTGAACTAAGATTAGCTTTAGGAAATTTTTCTTTTGAAGATGCTCCCATTGCTGAATTCAAAGAGCTTAACTCGGTTTCCCAAGTCGATTGCGAGAAAGTAATTCAAACTAACGAGAGTGGCCCTCAGGAATATAAAATTATTAATTCCACAAACGATTCAATGACAATTAAAAATTCATGGGATGATGATATAACCTATCAATGGGTATCACAAAACCATTTAGTAGTGACTTCTAGATTCGTCAATGGTGACTTCCTTTGCAATGAAAACAGCAAGGGTCGTGTCTCGGTTAAAAAAGAAATCTTTTGGGGTGATGAACTTGAACAAGCAGAAACAATTTCTGCCAGCCTCATCAAAGAATCCTACTTAGATCTTCTGTCGACAGCTACCGGCTATTCAAAAAATAATTTATTTTTAGATCCAAATTCCCAACCTGAAATACTCCCTGGTGAAACTTCAGGCCGAATTTATATAAGTCGCCTTAAGGAAATGTCAGCCCAACCCATTAAAGCCGAAGCTTTGATGTGCAATTAAACCTTAGACGAACGTCTATTTTCATCTTCTAAATCGTTTCCTAATATGAAACCCGCGCCTAATCATGAAACCATGGATAAAACCAAGGATGGTATTCATGATTTTCGTAAAAGCTCTAACTCTTATGTTACCTTTTTTAATAGGTTGTTCGGCTAGCGCAACTCCTATCGACCTCGCGCCGACAGCAACTACCGCGACTCCGACACCAAAAGAAGATTCAAAGCTTGAGTGGGCTGATCTTTCTTCGACAGCAGCCCAGTGGAAATCACACTATCGCGTCGACGATCCATTCACAAAAATCACAAATGACCGAGGCGACGGCAATGAAGGCCTTTACGGAACCAGAAACTTTAGAGTTGTGCTTCATGGGGTCTATTATCGCGGAGGAGCTAACAACACCTACAATAAATATTTAAAGCGCAGCAATATGAATCCTCTGCAAGACCACGGCTTAAAAAATCTGTGCGAAGAGGGCTTTGGAAAAAGCATTTATTTTTATCCAAATAATTTTTCTGCTGCAAAAAAGAGAACGATTTGTGGTGATGCGAAAAGCAGCAATCAACTTGATTATCAACAGCTGACCGCTTTTGATAAGTCCAATCACGAAGTTATTTTAAATCAAATTTATCAAAGAATTAAAGGGCAAATCAATGGCCCTATTTATGGTCACTGCTGGAATGGCTGGCATGCCTCAGGCCTTGTGGCGTCAATGGCTTTGCAGCAATTTTGTGATTGGTCCCACGCTGAGGCCGGCGATTATTGGAAAAGAAACACCGATGGGAATTCCGAGGGCCATGAGGCTGTTCTTCGTCAGGTGATGAATTTTAATAAAATATCACGGCTAGAAATTTCAGATTCAGAAAAGGCTGCGATTTGCCCACGTAAATAACTGAGGGAATTAATTTAAATCACATTTTTTGGACATTGGGTCTTCTTTACCCGTAAAATGCTGATTGAAGTCTAAATCTAAATGAAGTTTACCCTGAGCGCATAAACTTTTTAACTTTGCAGCCAACTCTGATAAGTTGGCGCGAAATAGACTTTGATCTTGGCTCGTGAAAAGTGTTTCTTTAGATAAGAATTCTTTGGTTTGAACCGCGTTTGCAATTGAATTCAGCCATAAAAGTCGATGATAGGTCGTAGGATGCATATGCCTAAGGTTCATTGTAAGACCTCTCGTTTTAGCAAGATTCTCGCGCTCCGCTAGACCACAGTCGTTGTCTTTTAAAACCATTTCCTTAACGACAAATACGCCGGTCTTTAGAAAATCAGGACTGACATTAGAAAGAGCTGTCCTGCGCAAGAGCCCCTCATCATCTTTAAAATAAACAAAGTTGATTGAGGCGATATTTCTGAATCGATCCTGTTGACTCATTAGATAATCAATCACCAACATTTCGGAGATGTCTTTCATGGCAACTAACTTTTGAAGATTTTCTTTCGTTAAACTTTGGCCAACAATTTTAGTGGCAGGTTGATCGGTGCTAAGCATTTTAAAGACGCGATCTTTTTGCTTGAAGGCCAAGGCGTCATCTTTGCCTACATGGTAAAATTCTTCGTAATTACTTTCACCTTTTACAACTTCAGAAATAGCCCCGAAACTTTGACCCGTTGTTGTTAGTGCGCGGTCGTTAAATTTAGAGGATCCGCGCCCTGAAAGACCCGCAACCAAGGTCTGAAACGTTTGATGAATAAGCTCTCTTGCCGGTGTCAGCTTTAACCCTTTCCGAGCAAGGTTCAGGTGGTAACTTTGATCCACTGTCCGTAACACCGACACTGGGATATGAAGAATATCCCCAAGCATGCGTGACACATGATAATAACCAAGAATAGAAGGCGTGTAACTGCAGCTCGTGCTTAATTTATACTTTGCCATTTTTACAGAATCCACAGCCTTGCAATTCTGCTTCTCCATCTGAGTTTTAGATAAACCATTTGGAATTTTAAAGATTTCTAAACCGGGATTTGTGCTGTTCATTTTTGGACAGACCCCTGAAGGAAAGACCTCGCTATGGAAATCAAGCGAGCAAAGTTCGCTCTCTTTGGTCTCGTCGACTTGGAGCACAGAGCCGCCTTCTTGCATCGTCTGCTGGTAAGCGGAGCCTTCGAAATGTTGAGGAAGGACACATACTTCTTGATTTGAAGGGCCTACATTTGTAAATCGAACGACCTGTCGACCACCTGCCTTATTAACATCGAACTTAGCTAATAAGGTTTTAGGGAATAAGAACAAGATGGCAAGAATCTTTAGAATCTGCAATGGCAACCCCCTGGTGTTCCGGTGCGATTTTTAACAGGGGAAAAGGCAAGACACAAGCTAGGGAATTAAAAATTAATTTTGTACAGGCCATCTTAAGCAGATCGCCAGAGAGCCATAAAAATTTCATAGGTGATTAAAATAATAATGGTGATTTCCATCCAATGACTTTTTCGAACATTGATTTCACCCTGTAATAAATTAGACACCTGAGCTAAAATATTCATCTTCCTGGTGACGCTGTTTTGCCAGTCAGAAAGTCTAAATCTTCGATTGGCGGCCCTGTAAATCGTCGCCAAATAAAAATCGCCGACGACTTTCAACGAATTTTCAACTTTCTCTAAAAATTCAATAAACTCGATGTATCTGGTACTAGCGTCTTCGTAAACTCGGTCGTACCTAGAGCCAAATAACCGGGACCTTCTTTTTTCAATATCATTGTAAAGATCGGTCAGTTTTTGATCGAGCAAATCATCATAAAAGCGCATTTCCATCAGTTGCGTGACTGCAAATTCTAAAATATCAGGAACCTCTCGACCGCCGCCAGGTTCGACCACAAGAGCCGAATTCCATTCAATCAAGGCTAGGTCTTGTTCGCTGTACTGGTAAATATTTTCGACTAATGATTTTCGAGTGGATTCTGAAAATTTCACTTTATCCTCTGCCAAAAGGAGCGAAGCTAGGTCAGCATGCTTTAATAAATCAAGCGCAGTGACGCTATTTTCAAATTCCTCGAAAAAATAAATAATGTAATCTTCAAAGGAGCTCCAGGTATTCGCCTTTTTCATAGCCGGCGCAATGGCTCCAACAATTTCCCGGGCTTGCTGCTGCGCAACCTTATCAATTTCAGAGCCTTCTTCTAAATCAAACGCCAGTTTTACAAGCTCATCCCAGGTCGTGCCGGGCTCAATTTTAATTTGATAAGTTAAAGATAAGACACCAAAGTCGCGGACTTTCACAGTCACCTCGGCTTTGATTTCACGACCCTTGACGCTGATCACTTCTTCGCCAAGACCGAATGTCACCGGCGGATTTTTCATCACAATACCACGATCAATATATTTAGGAACTTTGAAGCGATCAGGCCCGCGAAAATCGCGCAAAATGGCTTCGATCTGGGAAACATTGATTTCTTCTGCCACATCGAAGATGCGGTAAAGAAGCAGGCAACCTTTTTTAATTGCGATATTAGTCATAGCGACACATTAGTCCTGAATACGGCTTACCTACAAAACAAAAACGCCCAGACAATCCAGGCGCTTAATTCCGAAGTTAATAAGTTGATCTACTTATTTTGGTGGACCCCTCTCGGGGATATAGTCCAATTCCAATAGTTGTAGTCTTCGGTGCATCATTACCACAATTCCTCCTGTAGATTTGTCGAACTGAGTTTCGAACCTCATACGCTGGTTCCCTATTTAAGTATTGGCCTGGGATTCCAACGTCGACCCTTTATTCTTCGGCCAATTTTACTGCCGCTAAAGCCTAAAATGTGACTCAAAACGAGGATCCTGAAATGACACAAAGTAACCTCTTGAAAGGAAGGCGAAATCAGGAATGTAGAATAAAATTTAATAAATAACTTGTTTTTAGGAGGTATTTTTAATTGCAACCTTTTGAAAACTGAATAGCATCAAGCCTTGGAGGTTTCCATGTTGAACTTAGTAAGGGTGATGACAGGTCTGATGATTTCAACTTTTTTGTCAACTCAGGCTTTGGCATTTCCACGTCCTGATGGCCGCCTTCGCTTAGAAGCAACTGCACCCAGTTTAGATTCGGATTTTAACTTTGAAGGAATTGTTTCCTTGTCAAATTGCTCTGGCAGTTTGATTCGCTATCAAACCAGTCAGGCGACAGATCACGCCTTGATTCTTACAAATGGCCACTGCCTTGAATCCGGATTCACGGCCCCGAACGAAATGATCAGTCGACAACCAACGAATCGCCGCTTTAATATTTTAAATCCCCAGGGTCAGGCGCTTGGCAAAGTGACAGCGACGCTGATCCTTTATGCGACGATGACTAAGACTGATATTACCTTGTACGAGCTGCGTGAAACCTATTCAGATATTTTAAAAGATTTTAAAGTCAGTCCGCTGACTTTGGCGTCAAGTCATCCGCAAAAACTGCAGACAATCGAAGTTATTTCTGGCTACTGGAAGCGTGGCTACAGCTGTCTTATCGAAGACTTTATTCACGAATTAAAAGAATCTGATTGGAGCTTTACGGATTCGCTTCGTTACAGTCAGCCTGGCTGCGAGACCATTGGCGGAACTTCGGGGTCACCCATTATCTTAAAGGGAACACGCACGGTGATTGGAATTAATAACACAGGCAATGAATCCGGCGAAAGTTGCACGATGAATAATCCTTGCGAAGTCGACGCCAATGGCAAAGTCACAGCTCGTAAAGGCGCTTCTTATGGACAACAAACTTTTTGGATTTACAGCTGTTTGAATGCACATAATGAATTTGATGTAAATCAATCAGGATGTCAGCTCCCTCACTAGAGGGAGCTTTTCTTTCATTTATTTTTTATCTTCAGGAACCTTTGAAGGATCAACGGTCACTTCAATTTCAACTCGGCGATTCTTCTTCCGACCATCATTTGATTTGTTATCAGACACTGGATTTGCTTCGCCCAAGCCAGTGCTTGAAACTGTAGCATTCGGAAGACCAGAAGCAACAAGGACTCGTTTCACTGAAGCGGCTCTTTCTTCAGAGAGCTTATTGTTTATCTCTGCTGAACCTGTGCTGTCAGTGTAACCCTTAACTGTTAAAATATTTTCTGGATATTTTTTCATGATGTCAGCCATCTCGGTGATATTTTTCTGAGCTGCTGGTTTTAAATTGGCTTTCCCTGTATCAAAAAGAATATCACTTTTTAATTTTGTTACTAAACCATCCTCGGTCCGTTTTGTTTCAGCAATTTTATCCAATTCTTTGGCTTGCTGATCTAATCGTCGTCCGACCACTCCTCCCAGCGCTGTGCCAATCAGGCCCCCTAATAAAATTCCTTCATTCCGCTTACCAGCGTTCGATCCAACAATTCCTCCAAGAATGGCCCCTGCTCCGGCACCAATGCCAGCGCCTTTAACTGCTTTATCGTTTTCTTTGTTAGTCGCACAACCTGTTACCAATAAACTTAAAACACTGATGACTTTTATCCATTTTTTCATAAGTTCTCCTTTTCTGTATTTGGAATCTGTTCGTGCCTAGCCTACAAGAGCTCGACTTCAAAGCGCAAGATGTCCTTCTGAATAAAATCCTGCGGATTCGATCAATCCAGATAACACAGAGTGGAAATGCGATTGCGTTTGAAGTTTTGCGGCCCCAAAACGTTGTTCAAATTCGCGTCGAATCAAAGGAATCTGAGCTGACCCGCCCGTCAGGCAGACTAAATCGACTTCGCTGGGCTTGGTTTGCGCCTGTGATAAACATTGATCTAATGCAGCAAAAATTTTTTCTTTGGCAGGGCCGGCCCAGTTTTCGAAGTGCCCTCGTTCAAACTGCAGTTTAATTTCTAAACTGGGGTAATCAAATTGAAAATTTGATTTTTCATGACTGGAAAGGCCGCGTTTGGTTTTTTCGATCTGCTCAAAAAAAGAAAATATTTGTTGATCTTCAACTAACACTAACAGTCTTTCGATGGCGTCACGATCAGTGCCGCCCAGTGCGCCTTTTTGCACATCGCGAATAAATTCATAGGTTTCTTTTTCTTTTAAATGAACCGTATGGGCTGGCTGATTTAAGCGGGTCATCACCGAGGGCGGCATTGTTAATATATTTCTTCCCATAGAAACTTTGTATCGCGCTTTTGCGCCAAAAAAATCACTCAGTTTTTGACTCATAAACAGGCTATCCATCGCATCCCCGGCTAACGAACAACCATCCAAACCCAAAACATGTTCTTTTTTAAAAGGATACGGCCCCATACGAATCAAAGTAAAGTCAGAGGTCCCGCCACCAAAATCTCCAATAAGAACTTTTTTTTCTTCCTTTAAATGGCGACGATAATCGAAGGCTGCCGCCAAAGGTTCAGGCACAAATTCAAAGTTTTTGAAGCCGGCAAACTGAGCCGCTTTCTTCATTCGGTGTAATGCAAATTCATCTTCCATCACATCCATAGAATATCGCGCTGGCCGACCAATAATGGCACTATCGACTGCTTGCCCCAATTGTTCTTCAGCGCGCTTTCTTATTTCTAGTAAAAATTGTCCCACTAAACTTTCTAAAGTCAGGACTCGATTTTCAAGAAATGTTCCTAAGTAACTTCGATTGGGCAAATGGGATTTAAAAGATCTAAAAAATCGTCCTTCCATTTCATTTTCAAGATATTTTTGAATGGCCTCTTGGCCATAATAACATTGATCTGAATGGGGAAAATAAAGCAAAGTCCGTAATAAAGTTGGATCCGGTGCTAATGAATCCAAATTAAGGGCTTCGACGCGTTGGCCGTCTCGCCAAGCTCCTGCCAGCGAATTGCTTGTGCCAAAATCAATGCCTAACACCAAATTCTTCTTCATTCAGAAGAATCAGGATAACTAATTATCGACAGGATTCAACTGCGTATCTTAGTTTAACATTTGAAATGGCAGCTCGGGCTTGCCCCTGACTTTGCAGGGTGATCGCCGAGTTCCCTCGTAAGATTAATCCTTGGCCGCATTCTGATAAAATATTCAAATGGCCATTGATCGCCCGGCGCTTAGAAAGACTTTGATTTTGACTGCGCTCTTGGAAAACAATAGGAGCTTCACGGCGACCGGCTTGAAAAATTTCAATCTGGGTCCTTGCGCGACTCTGTGGACTGAGCTGAATGACTTCGGTTCCGCTGACCCATGTCAGTCTTAATTGGTAACCCTGTGCCACCTGGATAGGTAATGCAAACTGACATGCACCCCTTTTAAAATTTTCATGGCGCTGTAAATGGACCGCCATTGAACCTGGGATAAAAATGGAATTTCCATGAAGAGAGGGACGTAAACCTGTGGACAAACACGAGGAACCCGCCGTCGTTATTTTCCCCATTTTAAAGCCCGACGCGGCGAATGCAATTGAGCCAAACATGATCCCTGTCATTAGACTAAGGACAATGAATATAAACCGTGTTTTTTTCATAAGAATCTCCTCAGCTAAGGTCTTCTCCAAAACTGATGCCATAATGTCTGAGTCATTTTGGTTCATTGACAGTCTTCGCTCTATCTTGCGATAAGTAAGGCAACAAATATTGTTAGCGAGGACCTATGCAAAGCACCACTTTTATTTTCAGTGTTTTTTTAGTGACGTCTTGTTGGGCCCAAAGCAATTCGTTAAAAACACCGAATATCAGTGCAAATGCGCTTTTCCTTTACCGGAATTCCGAAAAAGGGAAAGAGGACGTTAGCACGACCCGAAATGGTTTTGATCTGCGCGAAACTGAATTGGCTTTTGATTCAGATGTTGATCCTTATCACCGATTAAGTCTGCTTTTAAGTGTCCATCCAGAATACACATTGAATGCAACCACAACTCGCGTTGAACAGGCTTGGAAACTTGAGCCTGAGGAGCTATTTGCAGAAAGCTTGCAAGTTCCCGATGTGACCTTAAAAATTGGTAAATTCAAAACCGCATTTGGAAAGCACAATCAATTGCACACCCACGCTTTTCCCTTTGTTGATGCGCCTCTTGTCAATACAACCGCTATGGGCGACGAAGGTTTAAATGACGTTGGGATCTCGGCCGCTTTGCTTTTGCCACTGCCCTGGTACAGCGAAGCTACTGGACAATTCATCCGCGGCGAAGGCGAAAATACCGAGTTTTCATCAAAGACTCCTTCAGATAGTGTCGGTGTCATTCACTGGAAAAATCTTTTTGATCTGACTGAAGATTCGACGGCAGAACTCGGTGGATCCTATGCTAGTGGGACGAATTCTCTGGGTGGGCAAACGACACTGACCGGTGTGGATGCAACTTACAAATGGCGACCTGCCGATGGGGGCCGCTACAAGTCGCTGATCATTGGTGGAGAATATATCAATCGTTATCTTGAGCAACCTGGAACGTCGGCTGAAAAGGTGAGTGGCTATTATACACTGGCCCGGTATCAATTTGCTGAACGTTGGTCCGTCGCGGGTCAATTCGACTCCCTTAAAATCCAAAATTCAGATTCGAATTTTAATTCGAACTCTTTACAGAATGATTTAATTTCAAGATCAACTTTAGCACTTCATTTTTCGGGCTCTGAATTTTCAGCTTACAAATTTGAATACAGTTGGGGTCCAGAAAAAAAGATTTATTTACAGGCCACTTTTACTATTGGCGCTCATGCTTCGCACTCGTACTAATGGAGTTCTAAAATGAAAAATATTTTTATCTTTTTATTGGTTTTGATCCCTTGGATTTCGTCGGCCACACTAAAAGTTGTAACAACCACAACGGATCTCGAAGCCCTTGTTCGCAGTGTTGGTCAAAATAAAATCGAAGTGTCCGCCATTTCAAAAGGCACTCAAGATGCTCATCAAGTTGAAGCTAAACCTTCATTTATGATCCGCCTGCGAAATGCTGATCTGGTTGTCAGTCAAGGGCTTGAACTGGAAACGGGTTGGTTGAATCCCTTAGTTCTTGGCGCCAGAAATCCAAAAATTCTCGTTGGAACCAAAGGCTATTTAGAATTAGGCGCAGTGCTAGATCCCATTGAAATTCCCAAAGGCAATATTTCTCGCAGTCAAGGTGATGTCCACCCTGGGGGAAATCCTCATTTTCAATTGGATCCGATTCGTATGGGACAAGCCGCTCTCCTGGTGGCTGAAAAATTAGGAACTCTTGACCCGGCAGAAAAGGTTTTCTATCAACAGCAAGCCCAACTTTTTCAAAGTCAGCTTCAAACAAAAACTAAATCGTGGACTTTGCGCATGAAAAAAACAGGTCTCAGCGAAGTCATCACCTACCACAAGACCTTCGGATATTTTTTGGATCGTTTTGGTGTTAAAAGTGTGATGGAGTTAGAGCCCAGACCTGGCATTCCACCAACAGCCAGTCATTTACTGGAAGTGATCTCCGTAATTAAAAAACGCCATATCAAATTAGTTTTGGTTGAAAATTATTTCGATAACAGTGCTGGCGACCGATTAAAGCAAGAAATTCCTGGGCTTGTTGTTCTTAACGTTCCGGTTTCTGTCGGTGGCGAAACCAATGTAAAATCCACTGAAGACCTCGTTGAAAAAATCGTGTCTGCCTTCGAGTTTGCCATTGAAACCGCAAAAAAATGAATGAAGCTTTGATCTTTTTAGCAGCACCAATGACTTTGGCTATCATGCTGGTAGGGATTCATGCTTATCTTGGCTTGCACGTTTTAGCTCGTGACGTGATCTTCGTTGATATTAGCCTATCGCAAGTGGCTGCCCTGGGTGGCGCCCTGGCTTTATTTTACAGCGGTGAAGCAGAACATGATCACATCCTGGGGCTGACCCTATCTTTGACTCTTTGTTTGCTGGTCGCATTTTTATTATCCATTCTACGGCATTACGAAAAAAAGATTTCGCAAGAAGCGTTGATTGGAATCACCTATGCTCTGGCCAGTGGCTCTTTAATTCTTGTGATGGATCGACTGCCCCACGGTGGCGAGCATCTAAAGGAAGCTTTGATTGGAAATATTCTTTATGTAACTTGGCCCCAGGTACTCGAGACTGGCTTGATCTATTTGGTGATTGGCCTCATTCACTTTTTTTACCGTCATCAGTTCTGGGCCTCATCACGAAACCTGCAAAAATCTTTTTTCTGGGATTTTATTTTCTATTTTCTGTTTGGAGTCGTCATCACTTTTTCGACTCATCACGCAGGTGTCCTTGTTGTTTTTTCAATTTTAGTGGTGCCGGCAGCCATGGCCTGCAGAGTTCACTCGTCGGTTAAAAATCGACTTTCTTTTGCATGGTTTTTTGGCGTCTTTGGCGTTTTGATTTCTTTCCTCGCCGCCTACAAATATGATCTGCCCGCTGGTGCCGCCATCGTCACAATCTTAACTGGATCATTTTTCGTGATATTATTGTTTCTTTTACTAACCGAACAAATTCGATCCAAAAAAAATTAATTATCTAGTTATGATGTGAATGAATAAGCCCACAGCATTAAAGCTCCTTGCAAAGGCAGTCGTAACCATAAGGCCCAAGTTGGAATCATGACCCACTGTTTGTGGTTTTGAATCATATGAATGTGGGGAGGTAACACTGCAATCAATAAAGCCACAATGCCCCAAGCTGCCAGTGAAGTGGTTGGTGGCCACATGACGGCCACACCCAAAATAACTTCAATCACGCCGCTGATAAAAATCAAGAACTGAGGATAAGGAATCCACGGCGGCATAATCGTCATATAAACTTTGGGGACCCTGAAGTGATTCAGTCCAGCAAGGATATAAATACACCCCATCACATATAATGAAATCATCAGCCGGCCGATGACTTTCGACGAAATTCACGCAAGGATGACTGAAGACTGATGGCCACCAAAGATGCTGGGTCAATTTGCCTAGTGAGCTTCTCAAAAAATTCTAGATTTTGCTCGCTAATAAAAAGCTCCGACTTTTCTGCGACGGCCTTTGCAACAAAAGGCGCTCCCGTTAATAAAACCTGAGCCAGCGTCTGCCGAATGATTTCTTGATCTTCTACTGACGGGTAACGGCGAAGCTCAAGCAAAGCTTGATGGATCAATTCGGCATCATACCCTTTTATAACGTGCTCCAGGATTGCTTCTAAGTTTTCCTGGGACGGCGCTTGAGTCGACATTAAATCCATTGCGGCTTCCTGTACATGACCATCAGAATTTTCAATGAATTCACGCGCCATTTCTGAGATCTTCGGTTCTGCCACTTGATCGACCTGCACAACCGCCTGAATCTGCAATAATTTCTCTCGAATCTTTTGGCCTAAATTAAAATAACTTGTTCGAGCGTCCGTTTTTTCTAAGCCACAGTCTTGGGTGTAGCACTTACTTAACTCGCGCAATTCGGCTCCCAACCCCATCACTGAGTTTTCTGGTTGAGAAATAAGATTTACTGTCGAGGGAGGATTTTCACTTTCTTGGGATTTTGTCGCCATCGATTTCGGAAAACTGGAAGGAGCTCGTAAGTTATTTTTAGACCTTGGACTGTCGACTTTAAAGAAAATCAATCCCAGCAACGCTGTTCCCGTTAAACTAAGGCTGTATTTTAAAAAATTCTTTATTCCAGGTTTCATTAAAACCGATTCTCTTCAACGTCACTATCGGCAATCCATCCCTCTTCATCCAGCTCAGCACTTCTGACAAAAATCCAAGCCCCTTCGCGCTTAAGAATTTGCATCTGTGGAGCCGATCCGAAAGCTCTGATCAGGGCCACTTTCTTTTGACAACTAAGCCCCGCGCACTCGCGCAAAAATCCATACGGCCTGTTTGATTTCAAGGCGACCATAGAGTTTTGCATTGGTACCGCCGGAATCATCCACTGATGATAAGTTTTTTGTGGCAAAGATTGGCCACCGTAAAGATAGCCTTCAAATCCCTGAAAGCTTGTTTTTACATAAACTTCTTTATCAGCGCCGTGCACTTTTATTTCTTCAACATCGATTTGAGTTCCTTTAGGCACTCTGGAAATAATTTTTCCATCACGCAAGCCTCTTAAATTTATTCCAAACTGAGCGACCACTTCAACAACATCCCCGGCCCTGTATACTGTGACAGATTCAACCGAATCAGGCGGCGTCTGCGGAAGCGACTCAGGTGATCTTCCCGGCACAGCACAGGGTCGCACACCTTCGGCCAGACACTTAATATCTATCGCGACAGCCGCTTTGGGATCAGCCACAAAACTCAACCAAGATTTTGCATTGTATTTTGCTAAAAATTGCTGGTCGCCAGCTGTATTTTTATTTTTCCAACGGCAAATAGATCCAGGACCGCCATTGTACGCAGACCATGCGGCTCTGGTTCTATTTTTAAAGTCCATCGGAGAACTAATACAAGAAGCCGTGGCTGATTTTTTCCAACTGGCGTAAAAAATATCAAGGCCGTACATCATATTGTAAACAAGATCAACGCCCTTGCCTTGTTTCAAAGCCGCCGTATGAGATCGATCATCAACTTGCATCATCCCATGCCCGTGAAAATTATCCCCTCGCATGTATCTGACGACACCATCAGTGCCGTTGCGATAATGACTCCAAAAACTTTCTTGATTAGCTAAGGTGAAAAGTCCTTCAACGAAAGAATTTGCTTCGACCAATGAAACGGCTGGATTTCTTTTATAAATATAATATCGGCCGACATCCCGCAAGACAGGGTACATTTTTGTCAGGTACTTTTGCCGCTCGGTCGATATCACTTCCGCATCATCAAATAAAATGGGGCCGTACTGATTTTTTATTCGAGGCGTGCTTGCCAGCGGACTGACATTACAGCTTTTTGGAGCAGTGCCAAAGTTCCATCCACCACCAATGGCGTTAGTACAAGTCAGATCAACAGCCTGGGAATAGAAAGGGGCTATAATTAAGCTGACTATGATGAAAACGGCCTTTAATATCGAAAATCTTAATTTGAAATTGGGCATCTTTTTATTACGCCAGAAAAGCCTGATTTCAGTAACTGCACCAGCCCTCTTTTAGACACTGGTCGTGGGTTTGCGGCCCTTAGTCGCACAGAGTATTGCTTTTAAGGTCCAGTCATTATTAAGTAGATCATCAGATCCTTGGCTTAAGACGCCTGGTGAAACATCTGCGAAACGAGGCTCTATGAACAGACTTTTAATATTTATTTTTGGCTTCTTGGCTTTAGGTACCGTTCACGGCCAAACAAAGGTGGTCGTTACTGATGGATTAGCTAAAATTCTTCAAGACTCCCGAGCTTGGTTGAAAGAACACGAAGAGTGGAAAAAAGATCAAGAGGCTTTAAAAACAGTCTTGGATGAAATTAAAAAAGTTGCGGCCGAGCAAGATCGAGCCAGTCACGAAGAAATTCGCAATATTAAAAAACACGAGGGTTCAAAAATAAAATACGAAGACTTTATCGTCGAGCACGATCAATTTCGAAAAGACCATGCCGTGATTAAACTCCGCCAGGAGGCACTTAAAAAACTGACAAAAGATTTAGAGGCTGCCTTGGCGAAATTTGAGCCCGTAAATAAAGTAGATAAAAAAACTAAGTAAAAAACACTGACATCTGACTTTTTGCGCCAAAAATCGAGCTTATTCTGCAACCAGGGCTATTTGAGAAAAAGAATTTAAATTCTTTCAGAAATTGCAGAACCAAAGCTGGACCGACTTCGCAACCTCGAATTATGCTGGGCCCTATGAAAATAAACGTTCTTAGAAATTTAGTGCTTCCCTGGATTCTTCTGTTCACCTTGGCTTTGGCGGGCGCTGTTGTTGCCGGCGTTCAATACCATATTCAAGCTAAAGATCATCCTGCCTATTTTATTTCTATCGGCTTAGGAATTTTACTATGCTTAGTTTCGAATATAAACACCCTCAGTACTGCTGGAATTTGGATCACCCATTCATTACCAAGTTCGTTGCGATATAATTCTTGGCCTTGGATTTTTTCAGCGATGAAGGCAAGTTTGCTGGCCGGTTTATTTTACTTGATTGGGTTGATGCCGTTTGTTCCTCTTTTTTGGCAAGCCTTTGTGATTCCTTTCGTTTTTACTTCAGCCGTATTTGTGATTGTTTGGCGTTTGATGGGTCCCATATTAACTTGGTCCTCTTCAATGTCTTTAAGTCGGATGGCCGCTTGGTGTTTAAGTCTGCCGGTGTTTGCATTGATTCCACTGACAGCGATTTTTTTGGGCCAAACAATTGTGACAGCTTATTTTTCAAGCCGACCTGAGCTTGTGATAATGAAAGCCCAATCGCCAACAGTTGCTGTTGCAGAAGTGGCGCCTGAATTAAAAGTGCACGCTAAAGAAACTCTTCCGCCTGTCATTGAAAAGCGCGTTGAGTCTTTGCAAAGTTTAGCTGAATCTGGACAATCTTGTAAGGAAGAGTCGAAATTAATTCAAGCGGCCCTTGATCCCAAGGGAGCTGAAGAAGTTGTTTACTGGGCAACTAAAGCTGTTAAATGCGCCGAAATGAAATCAGTGGTGGCGCTGCCTCGGCTGGTGGCAATTATGATGAGTCATCCCAGCGTCAAAGTTCGTGTGTCGGCGATCCAAACTATGCCGCGTTTTGGCTCAGAAAATGTAAAACGGATTGCTTACCTCCTCTACAAAAGAATTAATGAAAATAATCCACCGGAAGTGATTAAAGCATCAGCCCTTGTTTTATTAGGACTGGGTGAAGAGGAAAGAAAAACGACTTCGCGCCGATTGTTAGCGCTTCTAGATTCAAAAGTGGCTGGCAGCACGGCCGCAGATGTTCTCGTGAACCAAATGAAGCAAGACGATTTAGTGGCCGAATATGTTGTCCAAAATTTAGCAGGCAGTCCTGAAGCTCGCGAGCAAGCTGTCGGCATGATCTGCAAGCTACCGCCAAAGACACGAATTCTTGCAGAACCCTTCCTTGATCAAGTGGTGGCTACAGTAAAAACAGGATCTGAGAAAGATCCTGCAATGATGGCTTTGGGCTGCCTGGGTCAACCTGGCTTTCAAGCTATTCAACACGAAGTTCTAAAACCACAAAAATTAGAACGACCTATCGCCGCTCGTGCACTCTCTGAAATGGATGTTAAAGAATCGCCAGAAGCCTTGGAAACAGCTGGAACTTGCGTGCGTGATAAAAACGATCAAGTACGAATGTACTGCAGCCAAAGTCTGGGAAAAATTGGCGCCCCTGCCCTTCCAAAAATTTTGGATTTGCTAAAATCAAATGATTCAGCGATGAAAGACGCTGGGAAAACAGCTTTAGGATTCTTAAATGATCCTTCAGCAAAAGTTGAGCTTGAACGTATTCGGGCCGACAATTCAGGCTGGATGGCCAACAAGAAGAAGCTCCAAATTGCCAAGGCGGTCGATACCGCTTTAATTAAAATTAATACCGAAGAGAAAAATTAAGGCCTGTTTATGACCACAGACTTGGACTTCAAATCAAAACTGAAAAGTGTTTCACTAGCGTTGGCCGTCATTCATAAAAGCTTGCTTGAAAATGAGATCGAGTCTTTAGAACGTGCTCAGGGCCAAACTTTAAATCCGGGCACGCGCTTACAGCTTTTAATCAACGATCCGAATTTTGCTTGGCTCAGACTTCTTAGCCAGTTAATTTCTGCCGTCGATGGTGCCATTTTTCAAAAAACGCCGGTGACTGAGGAGCAGCTAAGCCTACTTATAAAAGAAACCAATGATCTTTTGATTGATCACAAAAATAGTGAATTTAGTGAGAAATTTATTCCTATCTGTCGTACCTTTCCAGATCTGATCGTCGAGTATGGCCGCCTCAAAATGGCTTTAAAATCTTAAAGGAACGAGGAATTTATGAATCGCATTCTAGCTTTGGTTGGTGGTATTAGTAAGAATTCACTCAATAAAAAACTTTTAGCCGCTCTTCAACTTCAGCAACCCGCGGGTTTCGAAACAGTCTCGTTTGATATTTCGAAGTTGCCATTTTTCAGTCAGGATCTAGAAGCGGACTTGCCCGTCTCCGTCAAAGAATTAAAGGATTTAATTCTGGGAGCATCGGGTATTTTATTCATTACTCCAGAATACAATCGCTCGTTTCCAGGGGTTTTAAAAAATGCTTTGGACTGGGGTTCTAGGCCTTGGGGTCAAAACTCTTGGGATAAAAAACCCGCCGGCGTTTTGGGTGTTTCCATTGGCAACATCGGAACATTTGGAGCTCAACATCACCTTAGACAAGTCTTAGCTTATCTGAACATGCCAACGCTAGGACAGCCGGAATTTTATATGAACGGCGCCCACTCTTTTGATGAGCATGGGATTTTAACAGACGAAAAAACCAAAGGATTAATCGATGCCTTTTGGAAAAGTTACGCAAGCTTCGTGCAAAAACAACAAGGGTGATAAGGGGGCTTGAGGATTAGCTTTACCTCTTTGCCCGCCTGCGTTAACACATGGCCTCAAAGTTTTCCCAAACTGACGAGGATAAAAATGAAGTCCGTTCTGCAAATAGTTTTAAGTTTATTTGTTTTCTCTATAACCTGGGCCCAATCAAGCGGCGCCTCATATCAAAATTACGATCAAAGTCTTCCGTTATGGGGCACAACTTGGACGCCCGTATCAGGCGCGGCTAACGGATACCATCCCAGCTTTTATACAGGGTTTGCGATGCGGGCCGAATTTCCAGACCGCATACACATCCGACTGTCGCGAGGCAATCAAACTCGTGTAACGGTGATTTTAGATGACCAGACAATAAACAATTACTTGTTTGACCTTGGCAAGCGCGATGACTTTTACAAAAAGCTAACAGGCGCCAACGGCATTAGTAAGCCCCTAGTGACTCTGGTCTCGGATAAGCAGGGCAAATCTTTTCCGCACTTACAGTATTTTCATCAAATTATTGAATCCCCGATTTATGGCATCAAAGACTTTATCACTTTGGCTAAAAGCAATTCCACTTCGAATGAAATGATTTATGCAAAGGGACTTTCAACTTTACAGGCCTTAAACCCCGGTCGAATTTTTATTCTGCGACTTAATTTGACCGAATCTTTTAATCGATGGAAATTACAAATTCAAAAAACTTTAGCCGGAAATTCACCGGCCGCCTACTTTAAAAGCCGACCGTCTGAGGCCATGATCGCACTGAATACCCTTTTATGGGGCCGAATTAACGCCACAGAAAAACCCACAGCGGCAGTGATGTCACAGCTTGACGAAACGGCGCAAGCTGCACTGGACAACGCAGATCAAGAATTTTTAGCTTCTGCTTTAAAACTTTTTAAACTGATCACTGGCAACAAATATAATTTTCAAGTTTTGAATCAGAACAACCAGTTTCAAAGTCCAATTCAATGCACTGACTTACAAAATTGTTACTTAATTTATCCAGAATTTACCACGATCTATCCGACGGGCTCTGTGATGGAGTCGACCAAGGACTCAGTTGGAAATGTGATCAATACTTTCACAACACCCGGCCTTTGGAAATTTCTTAATTATGCTGGTCGCGACGTCGATAACATTCGCGACGAGCCATTTTACGGTTGGATTCCAAAAATGGATTACGAAGCCATTGGCAACGGCTTCCACAATCCTGGTGTCCGCATGGGTGGAATTAATAAAGCGGTCCATGCCAGTATGAATATTCCGGCGACCCACAACACATTGTGGGCCGTAAAAAGAGGCGGCGTTTCCCATGGCTGCTCACGCCTTTCGTCAGGACATACTTGGGAACTTCGTCATATCCTGCCCGTTGAAAATAGCAAGATGACGCAAGTTTATTTTTTTGGAAATGACCCCAAGGACTTTGATCTTTTCGATATTGATGGCAGCGGCCTCTTAAAAGTCATGGGCGTCGAATATTTAATTTCTTACGATTTGCAAGGCAAAGACGATATTGCTCGACGTGAAGGAATAGATCTTCAGGTGAACGAAGGCAAAAAATTGGAATTTTACACCTCGCTTTACGGCGCTCAATCCGTTTTTACCCAAAGTGCAAATGGAGATTATGTTTTTAAAAATCCATCCATTTCCCAGCAGTCGTACTTGGATTTTAAAAGAAAAAAACTTTCAGTGCGTTTAACTTTGCCGGGCGATTATCGCCTCTATGAGCAAACCTATCAAAAAGATAAAATCCAACTCTACACACCAACGGTAGGAACTCTTTCTGAGTCCATATCACCTGACCTTAAGAATTTTATAAGGCTTATGGGCCGAGTTCGTGGGTGTGCTCCCGGTGTCGATAAAACACAATGTGGAGAATCAGCTTTCGATCAAGAAGCTTCGCAATTCGTTCGTTAGATTTTTAAAAATTTATTTTTAGGAGAATTTTGTAAATGAAACTTTTAGCTCTGCTTTCAATCCTTATGTTACAAATGATGGCCCATGCCGATTTAGTGTCCACTTTTAAATCGCTTGAATCCAGTCGAAAGGGTGCTTTTGGGTACAACACTTTGCAAGGCGCCCAATCCCGAATCAATGTGAATGTCAGTGGAAATCCACCGTCCAACTTTCAATTTCAAGCAGCCTATCGCAATGACATCGGAAAAAATTTAGCCACTAATTATGATTTTTATGTAGGGAACCTATTTACGACAAATTATTATGAACTGATGGGCGAATATGTGTTTGGCGACGCGTTCAGCAGCCACCCGCTGAATCATTTAAGCCTGGTCAGCAATGGACCAAAAGCCATGACGAAAGCGGCTTCTATGGTTCGGCATTGGGTCTTAGAAAAATATTATTGTGGGCGGTATCCACAATCTACTTTAGCAAAAGGTTTTTCCGTTCGAGGCATCAGCGGCAGTGAATTCGAGCAAGAGTACGCGGATTACTTTTTTGATTTCTACTTAAGTTCTGAAACCAGCGAATTTCAGCACCTTCCTCTGTTTCTTTTAGCCAAAGACAGTCCGATTGGAAGTTCAAATCAATTGGACCGGGCCCGAGCACTGATTGCAAACGTTTATGACCAGTATTCGAGAGCCTATGGAGCTAACGATTCAAGTATCAATCGACTATTTTCGATCAGAAATCATATCCATAATCAGTTATCTCCTGATGTGGTTGCAGAACTTGATAAGTTCATTATTGATTTTTCTGCAGCCAGAAGAACCAACTACAATGATTTAGTGGAAACAAGAAAACTGTTATCAAGTTATTTCAGTTTTGGACCTGATAAGCTTATCAGCCTCGCTGAAAAAATGGCTGCCAGTGAAATTAAGAATTTAGCGCGCAGACTTAATGTCTCTAATCCTTTAATGTTTGATATTTTAGCTTTATCAAATTCAGTGGCCACGTTGCGATCGAATTTGACAACAAATCAAATCTCTTTCGATCAAAAATCGACCGCCTTACAGATACTTTTTAATTCATCGTTGCTTATCAATAGATTGTTGATTGCTAGCCAA
Organism: Pseudobdellovibrionaceae bacterium; assembly: GCA_043747555.1. Lineage (GTDB taxonomy): Bacteria > Bdellovibrionota > Bdellovibrionia > Bdellovibrionales > Bdellovibrionaceae > JAYWDA01. The sequence goes on from JAYTOY010000025.1 coordinate 63,604, forward strand.
GCACCAATAACACCAGCCACGGTCGAAACTATTTTAAACGTTGCCTACTTTGAAGGATTTTTAGTCAAAGATAACTGGGCTTATTTTAAACAAGAGGTCGCTTCAAAGACAGATGGAGCTTCCGCACTTTTGCTTTTGCCAGAAATGATTGAAGTGGCCAACGACACTTTGGTACAGGCTTTTTCTCCGTCATTAGATCAATGGAAAACTATTGAACCAAAAATGCTTAACTTTATTGATGACACTTTAAAATCCTCTGCGATCAATACCGCTTCGGTGATTGCTCAACGAAATGGACGGAGATAATTATGAAAATTTGGATCTTAGGTTTTGCAGTTCACTTAATAACAATCCTTACAAGTGTTTCTGCCCTCGCGGACGCTAAAGTGATGAATCCTGGTGAAGCCAAGGGCCAACTAGTTTTTTTATCAGCTGAAGATGTGCGCAGTGAATCGGCTGTTTATAAATCCTTAAATCCGATTTCGATCCCCGTTTTTGCTGAATTGCCCATGGAGCTGTCTGTGGTTGCAGGGGCCATCACACTCAGTCAGCAGAATTTGTTGTCCCATGTACAACTGAAATCAAGGGCGCGTCACACGCCAAATTTGGATATTTCCGAACTTTCTGGCGGCTTAAGTAATGATTTACTTAAAAACTTTCGCAGTGGTGACTGGGTTCACATGCTTTTGTCCGCCGACGGACAAATTTTAATTGAAACGACAACCGAAGCTGAAGCCATCGCCTTTACTTCTGCAAAAAAAACCGTAACCCCTGTAAAATTAAGGTCAGATCTAACTGCAAAAAATATTTTCCAAACGAGTGAACTTTCATGGGTTGATTTTGATAAAGTAGGATCTAAAGCTGCTAATTACGCAGAGCTTGCGAAAGCTTTAAATACACCACAGCGAACTGTTGTTCGTCCCGGTTACGCGATTCCTTTCTATTTTTACCAGGAATTTATTGATACTAATCCTTCGATTAAGGCCGCGATTGACCAAATCCTTCGGGATCCTTTGATGAATAAAATTTCTAAAGTTGCTTACCGAGAAGAAAAATTAAAAAAGCTTCATGAGATGATCCTTAGTAAGGACAACAATATTAATCCTACTTTGATCAACGAACTTTTAGCCCGTTTCGAAAAAGAGCGAACTGCTGATGGACTGCCAAAAAAGATGAGACTTCGCAGTTCAACAAATTCGGAAGACCTTCCTAATTTTAATGGTGCGGGCCTTTACGATTCGGCCGCTTATAAGCCAACGGATAAGAAAAAAGAAAAAAATCCGGCCGAAAAAGTTGAAGCCCTTAAAGAAACTTTGCGAATTGTATGGGCTTCTATTTGGAATTTACGCGCCTTCGAAGAGCGGGCTTATTTCCAGATTCCTCACGCCGATGTGAAAATGGGCGTACATATTAACCCTTCTTATAAGGGAGAATTAGCCAACGGCGTCGTTGTTTCAAAAAATGTTTCAAAAAATCCATTATTGACAGGAGCTGGAGTTTATATCGAAGTTCAACGTGGTGAGACTTACAGCGTCGTTAACCCTGTCGCTAGCATCAAGCCAGAAAAAATATTAGTCACGTTTGATTCGGCAGATCCATTGAACAAGGACTCTTATCAAATCCATATTCTGCAAAGATCTAATATTGCAGATGATAATAAAACTGTGATGGAGCATGACAATATGAATTTGGTTTTGCCTGACGAACATTCAAAAGATCTTGTTTACCTGGTGCTGAAAGCGCATCAGCATTTCAAGCCATTACTTGGAAAGAACACCGCCGATTTTTCATTGGATTTGGAATTCAAATTAAGCGATGAGGAAAGCAAACCGCAGATTTATTTAAAACAGTCCCGTCCTTACATCGATTAGTTTCTGGCGATTATACCGGACCAAGGTCACTAGTGATCGCGGTCCCGGTCTTGTTCCCTAAGGCATCTAGCAGATAAAATAAAAAATCACGCTCATGGAGGAGTTTATGATTTTTTGGTGCATACTGCATTTGCTGTCTTCTATTGCTTTTGCGGCAATGCCCAGCGATCCGATTCATGATCCCCTCTTTCTTGAACTTCCCGATGGACGGTCTCTTACTAGTTTGAAAGTTCACGGTATTCCCCTATCGCTCACGAAAGGCTCGGGTGAAGTTTTTTCGTCCCGTGAAAATGCCGCTTTTGAAAAACTTAAACAGGATTCAAAGACTTCAGTAAATCATCCCGTGCAATGGCTGCTCATGGATTTAGAAAGTCATCAGGTGATTGATCAGAGTGCAGCTCCAAATAAAAATATTTTTGGTGCCTCTGTCGCCAAAGTTTTTGTAGCCAGTACACTTTTAGATCTTCAAGGCGGACAATTACAAAAATCCCAGTGCCAGTTGCTGGCTGATATGCTGGTCGTATCTTCCAATACAGCTTGGGTTGAGCTTCAAAAGCAGATTGGTGATGGAAACGACGATCGCGGCCGGGAGTTGGTACAGGCCTTTACTCAAAGGATGGGCTACAGCAAAACGAAAGGATTTCAAGGCAGCTTGGGACCCCTTCACGGAAACGAATTAAATGCGCAAGATTTAACTGAGTTTTTGTATGATACCTATCAGAACCAATACGCAGGGGCCGAAACTGTTTGGAAAGTGATGCACACATTACGAACTGGCCGTCATCGGGGATTTAAATACATTCCTTCGGATGTCTTTGTCGCTGGAAAAACAGGAACCTATGACGGCCCAACCATCAACCCCGATACCGGCGGCACCACAAACGCCGACGGCTCACCCTACAAAGTGCAGGTGCGCCATCACTTGATCGTGATGCATACAAAGGACCGCCACTATGGCTTAGCGATCCTTGCCAATACAGGCTTAGATCAGAGCGCTGCGATCCTAGCTGGAGGCCTTTTTCGCCAGGTTTCACCCCCTTAGCAATGCTTTTTATTGACCCCACAGGCATTTCACACCATGATGGCCCTTCAATAATTTACAAGGACAAATTCCATGAAATCAGTGACCGAATTTTCAAACTTTATCTTAAGCCAAGGCCTTAAATCTAAAACTGCATTAGCTGCAGAAGGCAAAACTCCTGAAGAGATTCAAGCAAGCCTGGGCGAAAAATTTAAATTCGAAGCCGAAAAATTAACTTATTTCGTTAACGCCTTAGACGTTGCAGGTCAGAACACTGAAAACTTAAATCGCGTTCGTGTTGTTAGCATCGCCGAGGGCGAAAGCGCTCCTGCAAAATCAACAAAAGTTGAAGAGATGCATTATTTCCCAGAATTTTTTGTAAAGCACAATCCAGCTGCAGCCACAGATCTTAAAGGCAAAGGCAAGGGTCGCCAAGGTGGTAAAGGCGGCGGTGGTGGAAAAGAATCACCATGGGGTATGTCTCCTGAACAAAAAGCAGCCAAAAAAGGTGCCGCGACTGCAAAGGCAAAACCTGCTTAGTTTTTTTATTCTTGCGCCCCTTGATCAATCCAGAACATGATAAGGTCCCGCTCTTCTTGCGGCATTTTTGAATACAGGGGCATATTTTTAAGAGTAACAACTTTTAAATAAATTTGCTCTCGCATTTCAAAAACTGTTTTATAGTCAGACCAATTCACCGAACCACCCGAAGCATCGGCATGGCATCCTGAGCAGCGTTTCTCAAAAATCGGCGCCACATCTTTAAACTGAATTAACGGGACCTCTTGAGCAAGGCCCGAGCTTGCAAACGAGAGAATAAAGATAGCACAAAACAATTCGATCAGTTTCATCAGGAAAAAATAACATATATCGAACCACATTTTGAAAAATTGATTTTGTTTTGAATAGATTTCAGAGTTTCTAAATATTAGGTGTCAAACTTTTAGACAGAAATAGGCCGGCCCCCTGCTTTGGTCGGTATTTATAAAAAACCTCACGATAAAAACTTTTATTTCCGATGAAAACATAACTCTTTTCCCAGCGGAAATATAATGACCAAAATAACGCTCATGGCACTTCTTTTAATTCCTTCTTTATCCTCCTATGCACAGTTAAAGGCTGAATGGTCTGAAAGCGAACATCTTGAAATCGGAGAAAAAGGGGCTTTGGCGGCATGTGCTGAACTTAATATTTCTGCATCTCATTGCCCGATTAAAAATATTCGCAGGGCCGATAAAAATTTATCATTTCGTTATGGAGAACTTGTCACCGCTGCAGATTTTTATGAGACACCTTTGCAAATGGATCAAGATCGCGCTCTTGGGATTGGACACGTGCTTCGATGCACCAACGCCGCTGTCAATAATATGCTTGATCTTATTCCTACGACTAACGACTCATCTAACTGCAACGTCACAGCTTTTTTAGCCATCCCAGGTTATCTTGAAGTAGTCACAAAAAATTATAACCACTTTGGTTGGAACAATATGGTGGCCTACGTAGAAAACCACAGGCGAGCATTAAAAAAAGCGCAAGAAGCCTTTAATAAAAAGATCCAGCATCCGTCCCAAAGTCGCAGGCTTCTTGAACAAGCCTTAATTTATAATGGCTTTGCCGATCATTATCTAACGGATGCTTTTGCTTCTGGGCACATTCGCGTTCCACGCATTCAAACAAAAAATTGGGCCCTTAAAAACCTCACCGGCAATTTGATCTCCTACCGCGGAGATCTGCTCAGTCTGATTATGCATGACCATGAAAGCCGAAATCTGCGCACTGGCGACGAAGAAGGTTTGCGCGTAAAGAATGCTTTGGGTGAAGTTTGGATGACTCATGGTGATGGCGAACTGCACACAATAACTGACGCCAGTAATAAGGGCGCAGAAATGCCCATGATGGCTTTGAAAGAATCATTTAAAGAAGTCATGGTAGCTTGGCAAACAGGAAAAATAAACACTGGAATTTATTCAGCCTCTAAATATGTTCCGTTCAATCAAGATGTACCAATGGTAATTAAGTTTTCCCCTGAATATCAACATATGAAAAAACGCGAAATGCTTCGATTAATTTATTCAACTGTTCCCTTACTAGAAGGATTTTGGTTCCAAAAATCTGATGTCGAAAAAATGCTTCAGGCTCTACCAGAAATTTTCCTACGATTTCAGATGGATGTAACAAAAGAAATACAGGATCAACCCGAATTACAAATTCATTTGCCACTAAATTATCTTGAAGCATATGAAAAAGTTGAATGAAAATCATCTGTAAGGAGCTCTAATGTTGGCTGTCACAGATATTTCTTACATTGAATTTTGCAGAAAATTTAAAATTTCCGATTTTCAAAAGGGCTCTTCTAAGAAGACTTTTCATGTGGTTTGGTGCTTTCCCTTACCCATCACAGCCACAGAACTATGGCCTTACATTTCAGACACATCCCGTTTTAATCGCGAACTGGGCTTAGCACAACGACAAGAGCGAGAAGTCGAGGGCCAAAAAATCGTCACAACAAAGCTCTTAGGATTTAAGCAGGAATGGGTTGAAGAACCTTGGACATGGTTTTTTGAAAGATCTATCGAATCTCTGAGAATATATAAAAAAGGAATCGCGAAATCAGCGAGAGCTGTATTTATTTTAGATCCTAAAGGTACGACCGTCGACCTTTATATTAATTTTTCGTGGTCAACAGATAATCTATTAGGACTTTTCTTCCTGAAACTAACTAACTCTTTACTTAAGAAAAACTTCCTGACGGCACTAATCAAAATTTCAACTTTTGTAAAGACTCATACCCAAGCTTCACCTAAAGCTTTACAGCAACGAAATGATCCCGCGGCCAATGTTAACTTGCCTGCCCTCGAAAAAGCCGCACAGGTTTTAAGGCTTCGTAAAGTTAACTCTAAAGTGGTCGATGGCATTTGCGAGTTTATAAAATATGGCGATGACATTGATCTTTATCGGATCAAAGCTATCACACTTGCAAATAATCTACAAATGCCGAAAGGCGAAATCCTTAAAGCTTGCATGGAAAGTGTGCGCTACGGTCTTTTATCTATTACCTGGGATGTTATCTGCCCCCACTGCCGTGGAGTCAGAGTGGCCGCTGAAAGTTTTGGTAAAATTCCTCAGAGCGCTGACTGTTTGGTGTGCGACGTTGATTTTCAAACGGATACCTTAGAATCGATTGAAGTGGTCTTTCATGTTCACCCAACTTATCGAAAAGTCACTGAGGTTCTATTTTGTGCAGCTGAACCTGCAAAAAAAGACCATCTTCGCGTTCAAGAAAAACTGATGCCTTTCCAAAATATTAATTTTCAGCAGATCTTAAAAGAAGGTCGACACCGATTGCGCTTAACGAATCCAACAGCTAATTTTTATTTTGAAGTCCAAAGTGATTCCCCCAATAAAATGCTCTTTTGGGACACTCAAACTGAAGCCGAGAATAAGGTTTTTTCACCGGAAATATCTGTGACTATTGAAAATAAATCATCACAGGTAAGATCACTTAATCTTGAGCAATTATGGTGGAAAGATGATATCCTTCATCCCGGCGATATCTTTTCAATGCCAGAATACCAAGACGTCTTTTCAAGAGAGTCCCTTAATTCAAATGTTAAAATTTCCTTAGGTGTTCAAGTTATTATGTTTACGGACATAGTTAACTCCACCCAATTTTACACTGAAAAAGGCGATGCTTCGGCTTTTAAAGACGTTAAAAATCATTTTGTAGAAGCCTTTGAGGTCGTGCAGAAACAAGACGGTTCTGTCATTAAGACTATCGGTGATTCAATCATGGCTTGTTTTTTAGATCCTGATAAAGCCATGCTGGCCGCAATGGAACTTCAAAAAAGATTTTGGAGAGATCGATCGGACACAAGTATTCGTTTAAGAATTTCTTTGCATGTAGGCCAGGTGATCGCCGTTCATTTGTTACAAGGTCTGGATCTTTTCGGCACGACTGTGAATATGGCTGCCAAACTTCAGGGCTGTGCTAATGCTGGTGAAATTTCTTTTTCTGAGGATTTTTATAAAGCTTGTGATTCAAAAAATATGGACGAAATTTCAACTTTCTGCTCAAAAAGAAAATCAAAAGTACTTTTCAAAGATATCGCGCTTGAGGCCTATGTCTTGAATCACCATGAAATGGTGGCTACAAAAGCATTAGCGAAGGCTGTTACGCTTTAAGGATTGAATAATTTGATCCAGCTTCCCTAGATATTGCGATCGATCTTTTTTCTCCATTGGCGCCGGACCCCCACGCATCTCACCCATGTGCCTTAAATTTTGCATCAGTTCGCGACCTGCGACAGCACCACCGATATTATCCTCAGTCCATTCGGTGCCCTTTGGTCCTAATGCTCGGATTTTCTTTTTCACACATCGCTCGGCTAATAAAATATCTGACGTGACGACGATATCCCCAGCTTCGGCATGTTCGACAATCCAGTCATCCGCCGCATCAAAACTTCCCGAGACCACTTTCATTTCAATCAAGGGATCGATCGGAACAGACATTGATTTATTAGCCACAACAAAAACTTTCACTTGATACCGGCTCGCCACCTTATAGGTTTCATCTTTGACAGCACATCCATCGGCATCGATAAAAATAACTAGCATTTTCTATTAGCCTCGATCTTCAAATTTAAAATTAGATGCTAGCTTTTCTTCTTTCGCGCCCTGTAAATAATTTTTTATTTTTCGATAGGTCCGCCCATCTGCAGGCGTGACGAAAGTAATGGCACTCCCTGACCGACCGGCTCGAGCTGTTCTTCCTATACGATGCAAAAAATCTTCAGCCTTGTAAGGAAGATCATAATTCACAACATGTTTCACATGCGGAACATCAAGTCCACGCGCTAACAAATCTGTCGTGACAAGAATTTGAATTTTTTCTTCACGAAACTCTCGTAAGACCCGGTTGCGGTGGCCAGGGTTCATATCTCCGTGCATAAAATCCGACGAAAATTTATGATGAGAAAGTAAGCGTCCAAGACTTACGCAGCTGTCCTGACTGTCCGCAAAAAGAATAATCCCATCCTTCATTCGCTTTAATTCATCAAAAAGCCGATTTTGTTTTTGCTGCGCACTTAGAAAAAAAACCGTCTGCGTCAGTGTTGCCACAGGCGTTTCGGCGGCTTTTGATTTAATCAGCACAGCCTCATTTCCCATAAACATTTCTGCAATTGGTTCTGCCCAAGGCCCAAAAGTAGCTGCAAACATCAAAGTTTGTTGCGATCCGCGAAGAGTGCTTTTCATAAAAGTCAGTTGCGCCTCAAAGCCCATACTTAACATCCGATCGGCTTCATCCAAGACAAGAATTGAAAGTTTTTGAAGCATCAATTTATTGTTTTTAAGATGCTCCTCTAAACGCCCCGGTGTCGCAATGATTAAACGGGGATTTTTTTTAAGTTGTTTGACCTGAATAGCATTAGGAATTCCCGCCACAGCTAAACAAACTGAAATCGCAAGATCTGTGCAAAGCGGAAGAATCACATCATGAACTTGCGCCGCTGTTTCGCGACTGGGAAGTAAAATCAAAGCTCGCGCTTCAGGTTTTTCCGATAAAATCGTTAGAACCGACAGCGCGTAAGCTAACGTCTTCCCACTTCCAGTCTGAGCCACACCAATCAGATCGGACCCTCTCAGTGCCACCGCAATAGCCTCACTCTGAATTGGAGTAGGCTTTTGAAGCCCAGCCAACTCAAGAGCCGCTAATAATAGGGTTGGTAGTCCCATGTCTGCGAACTCTTTAATAATCAGATTAGAATCATGAAATTTCATAGGGTTCACGATATCATGCTTGGAACTTAAAGACAAAAACCACCTTTCGGTGGTTTTTGATAAGCTCAATTTCCGGGGACAAGATTTACTTACTGGCAAGCACCAACATGATCCTGATGTTCTGGAGCGCTATGTCCGTGTTTCATGTGGGCTTTCAATGCGGCCCGACCGATACAGATTGTATGCATCGCTGAAGGATTTCCCGGAGGGAAGTGGCAGACCAATACCTTTTGTCCTCGTTCGCCACAAGAGTGGTCAGCAAGAACTTCTTCAACGTTATTGATAGCTGGAATAACAACACCGTCATCCGCAGACATTTCGCCAGCCTGAGGCGCTGGAGCTGGCACTAATGCAACTTCTGCTGAAGTTGGCTGCTTGTCGTCCGATTCCTTAATTGGCGGTACTGACGGAGCTGCGGCCGGAGCTTTAATTTCATCGATGGCGGCAACGACATCAACAACCAAAGGCGGATCCTCTTGTGGTGTGGCATCCGAAGCCAGTTTTTGAGGTGCCACGCTGTCACTTGTAAGCTGAACACTTCCTGGCTGACCGCAGTTTTGAAAGGCGACTAGTATGAGTAAGGCAGATATTCCGATAATGAGCTTTGTTTTCACGTTTCCCCCGTACAGATCAGTACTTCAAAAATGCGGCCAACCAAAACTCATCAGAATTGATTTCAAATTAAATATAAATAGAAAAGTGTCTAACCTTTATGTGAAATAAAGCTGCCTTAATTGATAAGATTCTAATATCTCGAATGATTTTGAAGAAATGTTATTGAAGTAGTGAACGCATAAGCCTTCGACATTCCATTATGAGATTTTTTAGGCTGTCTCAAATTGATATGTTACTTGAAATAGGGACCTCTTTTGCAAGTCGCAGTCTATAATTATACCTAAGGAAGGAATGACTCGTGATCCAAGAAAAAAACCCTCTTTTTGTAGCCAAATCCGACAGGGGTTTCTCTCTTATTGAGATTTTGCTTGTTTTGGGAATTTCTGGAATCGCTATCCTCAGCACCACCACTTTTTTTCTAGCCAATGCCCGAGAGCAAAATAAAATCCAG
>JAYTOY010000026.1:0-19155 GCA_043747555.1 Pseudobdellovibrionaceae bacterium
CTACCCATGGCCCACTCCGTGTTAAAGTTTTAACAAGCACACCTTACACGATGTGTCCCGTTTTTCAAACTGTCTGCTTTATATACGGGGTCAGTAGGAAAAGATATAGAATGAAAAACTTTCCTGAAATAATTCAGCAAATGGAAAAAGTTAAGTCAGAAGTCACTAATGAATGGTTAAAAACTGAAGAAGCAGCAGCTCATCTGAAAGTTAGTGTAGGCACTCTTCGCATAAGAACCTAATTGCGGGATTACATTTTAATTTTCTTTGGTGGTGAAATTCTCACAAACGGTTACTGAACAACTAGCCTTAAAAGAATCAGTAGTAAGTTGATTTTATGAAATCAACTCTTACGCCGACTCCAGCTTCACGTCGTAGTGGAAACCTTCTTTAACCAAAGAGTCTCGCAGAGCGAGCTGAATCAATCCTATCTCAGGTAGTCCAAGTTTCTTGGCGATACGGGCGGCTCTTGTGGGGGATGGAATTCTTCGTCCCTTTTCAAGGTCGTTTAGATTTTGTACGGATAAACCAACCTTCCTTGCAAAAGCAGTCTGGCTCATGTCTTCGCCTTCACGCCATGCTTTCAGCAAACTTCCGAACGTCAAAGTACCGTATTGTTTTTCAAGTTTCTCGAAGAAAGATTTAGTAGTCATGTTTATGTACCTCCAGCAATTCAATATGAACCCGGTCCTGAATCACCTGATAGATCAGTCGATAAGCCTGATTCATTCGCACAGATCGAAAGCCCGACTGCGGGTGATTCTTGTGCGAACTTCCATGTTAAAAACATAATACTTCAATTTGAAGTAAATTGCAAATTGTTATCGCCGGGGTGTTTTTGGAAATGCAGCAGGTCTGTGATTCGCTAACTAGGGAGCGCCAGCTTTTAATTGGTTTCTTTGTCATTTTCAATTCTCCAATAAGGCTTAATATAGGGTAGCGTCGATGCATATAACGGCTTGGAAGCACAAAATTTATCAATGCAAGTGATTGGCCATTTTCTAAAGCTTCTTAATAAAGCTCAGCACTCATGACATCTTTTCTTATCCTTGTTTCGGAACTCATTTAGGTTAAGGAAGACTCGGTTTTGACTCTTAGAAAACGAAGAAACATCACCCAAAGTGAGTTGGAAGGCTTAAGAACCATGCAAATTTAAATTCGTAAAACTGCATGATCCTGTTGCTTCACAAGGTAAACTAATTAAACTCCTTGGTGTTAATAAGTTGTAATTTTCGGCGGTTGGCGTCGAAGAACGACGCGTTCTAGGACAAAAGATAATGCTCTTAAATAACTTCGTAAATACATGCCTCCTCTAAATCCCTTCCTGCTCTCCATCGGTTGGAGCGAATTTTTTCAATCAAGCTTTGAAACTTGTACGGCTGACCACAGCGCGACTGCGTTTGCTCCGGCCCGGGTCGTAAGCCAAGGGCGTGGTAATTACCGCGTGCTTATCGAACCTGAATTGACTCTTGAGGCTGTCGTGACCGGCAAGCTGCATAAAGTTGCTAAAGACGGAGCTGGATTTCCCGCGGTCGGTGACTGGGTCGCGATCACTTTAAGTAAGGGCAATCGAAAAGCAGAAATTCATCACGTGCTAGCGCGAAAAAGCCTTGTTCAGCGTCGGCGTGTTGGCAGTAAGCACCAGAATCAGATCATTGCTGCTAACGTTGATTTTTTTATAATTGTGAGTTCACTGAATGAAGATTTCGATCTTGAAAGACTTGGGCGTTACATCACTCTTGGACAGGAATCGGGTGTGACCCCTGTGCTGCTTTTGACGAAAGCGGACCTTTGCCTGGATCCGCAAGCCTACGTCGCAAAAATTAAATCTCAATTTCCTGATGTTAAATCATTTACGATCTCTGATCGGGATTCGGCTTCATTCAATGCTCTGCAGTCTTTTTTTAATCCTGGAATGGCTTCTGTGTTAGTCGGATCCTCTGGTGTTGGAAAATCAACTCTTTGCAATTTTCTAATTGGAGTGGATGCGCAAAAAACCTCGGAAGTCAGCACTGATTCGCGGGGCAAGCACACGACGACCGCACGTTCATTGCTAGTAACCCGGTGGGGCGGATTAGTGATCGATACTCCAGGGATGCAAGAAGTGGCCGTCATTGGCGAAGTCCATGCCGAGGAGTTTCCCGACATCGAAGATCTGATCTTGAAATGCAAATTCACAAACTGCCGTCATCGCGCAGATCCCGGCTGTGCCGTCGTGCGTGCGATGAAAGACGGATTGCTTGATCTTAAAAGATGGCAGACTTACCTAGCCCGATAGGTCTGATTGAGTAATTAAACCTTCCGACTAAAAAGTTGTCGAACCGTAGAGCTGTACTCCGGGGAAAAAAACGAAAGATAAATCTCTAGAATCCCAAGCACAATAGCGAGAGGCAGACCCGACGGCATCAAAAACGCATGAACCAGAAAAATATTAAGGACGATAGGGGCCAGCACCACAAGAGCCAGCGGGACCCAGCGCCCAAGTAAGAGAAGTAGGCCACACGTGATCTCGGTGCCTTTCAGAAGGTAGAAGAAGTATTGGGTCGCCATCATTCCTTTGAAAAATTCGCTGATCGGTCCTTCCATCGGAGGCGGAGTTGTGAAAAAGAAAGCAATTCCTGAGCCTAGAAAAATTAAACCCATGATGATACGTGCGCCCAATGTTACTTTTTTCATTGAAAGTTCTCCTGTTGTTTTTAAAGGATGGCACAAGGATTTTAGTTAGTAAAGGCGACAGGTCACGCGTTCATCAGCCAACGCTTCTGCATCAACAAATACGAACAACACAATAGAACCGAGCCCAAGCCAAACAGATAGGCCATAGGAAAAATCAATCCACTTAAGTGAGCTCCCTCAAACAACAGATCATGAAGCGGAGAAAAAAATTGATAAGACGGTACAAAGGGCGCAACGGTCGTCAACTTTTTTGAAAAGTCACCCAGGGCCGAGGGTAACAGAAGAGGTAAATAAAACATGAAACCCAATGTTCGGGCACTGGCCTGGTGACGACAAAGAAGGCCTAAGAAAACCCCAGCCGCGCTAAAGCAATAGCCTCCCAGTGCAATGAAAGCCAGGCACTCAAGCTGATTGTTTGGAACAGAGTGACCTAAAAGCGAAAGCAAAATAATCGAGGCTATGCTTAACAAGATTCCAAACAAGATTTTGCTGATCAGCCATTGGCTTTCTAATATGGGAGTTTGAAGCACAGCTAAAATTAATTTCTTTTCTTTTTCTTCGCCCACCTGAGCTGGAAGAATAATAAAACTGACCAGCAGAACTAGCATCAGGATCCAGGTTGTTAGATTCAGGCTTTGGAGGCCCCCTTCATGCAGCCCTGAAATTTGAGAGATCCAGCTGGGACGGGTGCTCTCTTGAGCTCTTTGTAGTGCAGAAAAAAGTTGTACGATAGAAAGTGTCTCGGCAGAGTCTTTGCGTAAAACAATCAAAGAGAGTTGGTTTGATCCGGGTTTTTCTTCGACTACAACCCCTTGAACGGTATGCTCTTTTAAAAGTATTCGTCCTTCGGCCTCGTCCTTGACGGCAATGACTTCGACGATCTTTTCGGCTTGGTTGAGGGATTGTGCGACTTGCGATGATTTGGCATCAGAGCTGACGAAGGCTATTTTGAATTTATCACCTTCGATTTTTGATCGATCAACCAAATAATCAGAGGTGAAAACAAACAGGGGGATAAATAAAGCTAAATAAATACTTTTGCTCTTAATCGCAAATGCAAAGTCATGGCAAAGGAGAATGAAAATATTTTTCACAAGTGGGGTGCCGAGTTTTTATAAAAAGAGGTTTGAAAATAATCTGCCGGGGTGCCATCAAAGATCAAAACTCCCTTTTGAATAACAAGGATCCTGGTGGCTAGATCTTTAATTTCTTCGGGCCGATGAGTCGTAAAAAGGATGGTTTTCCCAGCTTTGTGCATTTGAATCATCATTCGGTAAACCTCGCTTGTCATATCAATATCAAGTCCCGAAGTTGGTTCATCAAAAAGCAAAAAGGGCGGATTCGCTATCAACGATCGTCCGATATTGACTCTTTGTCTTAAGCCTTTTGAAAGTGTTCTTACTTTGGTTTTTTTAAACGAAATCAGATTAAATTCCGTTAGAATCTCGTCGACGCGAGAAAGGGGTGATCCAAAAAGCCGTGCAAAGAAATTAAGATTGTATTCGACTGAAAAAAAATCGAAAAGGTTTGGCACTTCCGGGACAAAGCCGATCGTTTTAACGACGGCTTGCCGGTTTTTAAGATTTAGCCCGTTGACTAAGATCTCGCCGCTGTCTGGCTGAATCCAGTTCGAAAGAATTTTCAATAAAGTCGATTTTCCGGCCCCATTATGTCCAACGATGGCAACAAGCTCGCCGACCTTGACGTCAAAACTGCAGGGAAAAAGCCCTCTATTCGGCCCGTAAACCTTACTAAGTCCTCGAACCGTTAGCTGCATTAAACTTTAATGCCCTTATATAACTTTTACGATAACGATGACTAAAAGAACGATAAGCAAAATTTCGATCATAAGATCTCCCTCCGAGATAGATTTTTATTTACGTTGTACTTTGGAAAAGTACAACTACGCATTGCGGTGACAAAGGAATGGGTGGGGTTTAAAGTGATATTTTGGTAATACAAAATTTAAATCTTCCCCTCAGCCTTAAGCGGATTTCCGCGCGACCACTCATGTGACTTAATAACTTGTTTCTCAGCCACAACATCCCCGCTCAGAGTGTTACCCATGCCAATCCAGGCAAAGTCCCCAATGCGAGTTCGCGGACCAATGTAAGTGTTTCTTCCGACAAAAACATTTTTGCCGATTTTAACTGCGGCCACCAGAATTTTATCGCCTCTGATCAAGTGGCCTGACAGATTCACGTCTTCCGAAAGAATCACACCTTCGGAAATCGTAATCATGGCGGCATCATGAATGGTCAATTTATAAGACGAGCTCATGTTGTAGGGAACCTTCACGCCAAGAGCACTCCAGTATAACCACCGCGCGGCGGCCGTGGTGTGTAAAAGATATTGAATGCCCATACAGCGCGCCGACCTTGTCAGCATCGAGTGGCAGTACCACGCCAAGAAATCTTTATTAAAGCCTGTAGCATAAACACCTGGCTTTAATTTCGGAAGCAAAATCCTGATCGCAAAAATAGTGGCAACAAAGCTAAGTTGTAAAAGAAATGGAAAAACCAAAACTTTAAAACCCATTTCATTTATTTTTTCCAAACAAAAAAATGTGATAAACAGCGAAATAACGATCGGACTGTAACAAAGTAATATCGTCGCTATGTCTACAAAAAATGTTCTTTTTTTACTTAATTGCATATGAATTTCTAGCGTAATTGCTCTAGGTCCGGAAGTAAATTAAATCCTTTCAGTTTTCCTTTAAAAATGAACTAATAGCCATTGGGCATAAAATTAAAATTTCGACTTAATGACACCACTTTTTCGGGAGTGCATTTTGCAAAGATGTTTGGTTGGGGAGGGCCTATGTATAGTTATAAACAAGCCACATTAACTGAAATTAAATTCATTTCAGGGTTATCCGACTTATTAACAGAAGATCATGTCGATTTGTTTCATGAGGCTGACGACGAAGTCAGCCGTATTTCCTTTGATGGGATTGTGACCTTAGTTGGGTTTATCGAAAATCAAAAAATTGGTGTCATTCTGACCGACTTCAGAGTCGGGGGCGGAAGCTTTTCTAAAAAGAACTCTCGACGGGTCAGCCAATTTATTAAAGAACTAGATCAGTCGAAAATCCCATTGGTATTTATTATGAATTCCTTGGGAGTCAGATTTATGGAGGGCCGAACAGTTTTCGACGATGCCTTCCAAATTATTGCCGATCTTTGCCAATTCAGAAAAAACAATCCCCTGATTACAATTTCGTTAGGAAAAACATTAGGTATCAGTGCTTTGTTTTTCTCTCAAGGGCACTATCGAATGGCCTTAGAAGACGAAACGCAGCTTAATTTAACTGGGCCTGAGGTTCACAAAAAGTTTTTTGGAAATGCCAATGAAGTGTTTTCGCAATTCACCATGGCCGAACATCAGTTTGAAGTGAATTCATTAATCCATGAGATTCTGCCTTGCCAAATAAGTATTTATAAAACCGTCCGAGATTTAGTTTCATTTTTATTTGTGAAAAATTCTAAAGTCACCCGATTGGCTTCAAGAAATTTTAATTCCGAACTAGAGCAGGGCGGCCTTTGCATCCGCACTATGAGCGATGAAAAATTAAAAGAGTTAGAGTCCCAATTAGGCGGGTCAATCATCGAACTTTTTCCACAAAGGTCACCCATTGTTAGAATTTACGCAGGAAAAATTCACGGCCAAGTTATCGGTTATTTTGTAAATCCTCCGGGTCATCCAAATAATATGCTAACAGCCAATGCGATTGATAAATGCATTGCGGCCTTAGAGCTATTTAAGGCTTTAAAAATTCCAGTCATTAGCATTTTAGATTGTCCCGGCGGTGATCCCAGAAAAGCTGAAAGTGACAAAGACGGCATCATGAAAATGATCAAACTGACCCACGACATGATCGACTATCCCTATCCTAAAATGGGAATTATTATGGGTCGTTGTTTTGGTGGATCTGCAATGTTCACTTTTCCGAAAATCTATGGTGGACAGAAAAACCTTGCAGTTCGAGGCGCGCAGATGGGAATCATGCACCGAGATATCATCGAAGAACTCTTGTCAGGAGCGCCTCGGCTGAAAGCGGCTTGGACAGAGGTTGCAGATACTGAAGTTCCAACTTTGGAAGATTTGTTAAAGTGTGGAACCATCGACAAAGTGATCGAGAAATCTGAAATTCATTCCGAAATTATTTTGTTTTTGACTCAAAATGAAATCAAAATATCGGATCATTCTTTCCCCAAAAAACCCCGTTTTAGATTTTACGACGCTGTGGGAAAATAAGATTATTATTCCGGAGGCCTCATAAAGCCGGGATATTTCTTATTTTCTTCCAAATGCATATCTTTGGAAATCATCGATCTTTTGCCGATGACGGCGCCCTTGGGAATTTGACTGCCGGGAAGAAGCTCGACGCCCCCTTGTAAAATCGCATTTTCACCAATGTGACACCCGAATGAGACGACGCCTTTTGCTGCGATCATACTGCCGCGGCCGATATAAATTTTTCCTAGAAAAAGTTTTCCGTTCATAATGGCATGGCCGGAAATTAAAGTCTCAACCCCGATGATAACATCGCTTTCGATTTCCAGCATGCTGGGGTCAGAAAGAGTCGAGTAGGACGACCAACCCATATTCATTGTGACTTTGGCTCCGCAACTTCTTAAAAATAGAGTTCTTAAAACGGTGGACGAAAAAATGATGTGTTTAAACAGGGGAAAGCTCCAAACCCGATTAAATTGAAATGAAATAAACCACAAAGCCGTTTCCTTTGCATGGATTGAATAGACTCCTGGCTTGGGCCTAGGAAGCAGCAAACCCATCAGACAAAGGCCAATAAAAATCCAAAGAGGTAAAAAATAAATCGAAGTGATCTTCGTGAGGAAGCCAGAAAATGCGATAAGAAAAGCCCAAAGCGCAACGATCACAACGTCACCCATCAGGTATTTACCCAATGATGCCGTTTTTGATTGGATTTCAGAATTAGATTTAGACATAATTAGATTTTAGGTTAAGTCCGAGCGCCCTTGCAATTGAAAACAAGATCAGGAATTTTTTTAAATGCGAATTTTTTTGTCTGGAGCCACGGGCCTTTTAGGCTCCCATATAACTGAGCAACTAATCCATCGGGGCGACAAAGTGGTGGCCTTGGTTAGAGCTGTGCCTCAAAAATCATTTCTTGGCCATGTTGACGCAAGTGGTGCGGGGTCTGTGGAGCTGATTAAAGGCGACCTTGAAGATCTTTCGTGGGCTTCACAGTTACAAGGTGATTTCGACGCCGTCATTCATTGCGCTGCTTTGGCCAGCGTCGATTCGAAACTTAAAGAACAAATGTGGAAAATAAATTTTTTAGGGACCCAAAGTCTTTATCAGTTATTAAGGCCGCGGACTAAGAAATGGATTCAAATTTCTTCGATTTCAACAATGTGCAGTGGTGAACATGAGCTTGTTGATGAAACCTTTCAAGGACAGGCCCGCAAAACTTTTTATGCCGAATCAAAGCTTGCAACCGACCAGTGGTTGGATTTCACTGATCCATCAGCATTGATTATTCATCCCTGTTATATGCTAGGAAAATGGGATGCAAAGCCTTCTTCCGGTTCGATATTTTTTGCTGTGAAGTTTAAAAAAATTCAAACCTATCACAACTCGACAAAGAATTTTGTAGCCGCTCAAGATGTGGCAAGGGGTGTTTTGCAAGCTTTAGATCGGTCTGCAAAAGGTCATTTCATCTTGGGAAATGAAAACATCAGTCTTAAACTTTTTTTTACAGAGCTTTGCCGTGAAATGAACATGGACTTTGAACTGCTGGAAAAGCCACTGAATGAGGATTCTACGGATTGGGCTAAGGAACTGTGTGCCGCTTCGGCTGTGACTTGGCAGAAAGCTCGCGCTGAACTTTCTTACAATCCGCAAATTAAAATTAAAGAATTACTTAAAGAAACCATGGATTATTTTGAAGAATTCAAAATGTTAAGGCGAGCTAAGAACTCTGAATCATTCCGTCTTTAATTTTTATCAGTCGCGGCACTCGTTCTAAAACTTGCGGATCATGGGTGGAAAACAGAATCGTAGTGCCATGCAGCTTATTTAGTTCAAAAAGAGAATCAATTAAAGCTAAGGCCGTCTGCGAGTCCAGATTAGCCGTCGGTTCATCAGCAAAAAGGACGTGGGGATTTGAAGCAATGGCTCTGGCGACGGCGACCCGCTGTTGTTGTCCGCCGCTTAATTGATTGGGCAAATGATTCACGCGATCTTTAAGACCCACTTTTTCAAGGGACGTCAAAGCCTGTTCGCGGGCTTCTTTGGCAGGGCGGCCATTCAACAAAGATATAATCTCGACGTTTTCAACGGCTGATAAAGATGAAAATAAATTAAAACTTTGAAAGATAAAGCCCATATTTTGCCGCCGAAATAATGTCAGTTCCGCCGGTGAGTATTTAGAAATGCAATCTTCACCAATATAAACTTCGCCTTTTGTAGGGCGATCCATTCCTGAAGCCATATTAAGAACCGTCGATTTCCCACTGCCAGACGGGCCGTAAAGGGCTGCAATTGTGCCCCCCGCCACCGTGAAAGTCGCGGCATTCAGGGCGGTGAGCTTTTCAGCACCTTCAAAAACTTTTGTGACATGATGGAAATCTATTTTCTTGGACAGATGAACAGAATCCTTTCAATATAGAGACATGAAGTCGTCTATGATTCTTCCGCAAATAGTTCAGGCGAACAATAAAATAATGGTGGCGACCGATTTGATTCAAAAGTTTGATAACTGGACCAACGACAGGACGCATAATGCTTCAAAGTGAAAGATTATTAAATTGAAAGAAGACGACCTACAGAAATTTAAAGAACTTTTACAAAAGACCCCGGATCTAAAGCCGAAAATGGCCATTGAGAATATTTCTTTAACGACCCGCTTTAGGCAAGATTTGGGATTTGATAGCCTTACTATGGCCGCCCTATTTTATGAACTTCAAGATCTCTATCCCCACTTGGAAGAATCCAATGTCAATAAATGGACCGCTGTCGGCGATTGCATTCAATCAATAGTGGCAACCTCATGAAGTGGGTTTCTCAGTATCTAAATTTAGCTCATCGAAGTTTTTTTGAGCACAAATCTTTGGCTGAACCGCTGGCTGAAATTGAAAAAACTTTGGACCAAAGGGATATTAAAGATCAATGGGTCTTTCTAAGTCATTCGGATCCGGTGATGTTTGCCTTGTCATTCTTATCAATCTTAGATCGTGGCGGAGCTCCCGTTGCCTTAGCACACGGAAATAGTTTAAGTCATTTGGACAGCTGGGGCCTTATAGAAAATAATTGGTCGACGCAAACCCCAGCGCGACCCATCGAGGGTCAAGCAACGCAAAGTAAAATGGGACTTTATGCGGTTCCAACATCGGGAACAACCGGTCACCCTAAGCTCTGTGAGTTTTCTTTTGAAAGGGCTTTGCAGAATGCTCGGGCGCATGCCCACGGATTTGGTCTTGAATCCCAGCATGAAGTTATACAAACTTTACCGGTTCATCATTCCTATGGAATAATTGCTTATATACTAACGCCTTTGGTGGTTAGATCCTCTGTGAATTTTTGTCCTGGAATGATGGGCTTAAGAACATTGCGAAAAAAACAAGATCAAGTCAGCCCACAGTCAGTGATTCATATCAGTCCCAGTCAGGCGCGATTTATTTTAAATGATGGTGTCAGCATTGAAAACTTAAGAAAAGTAACCATTGGAGGTGGCTCTGTTTCAATTCTTGAATTGGAACAGCTACAAAAACTTTTGCCGAAGGCCGACATTTATGTTTCCTATGGCTTGACTGAAGCGGGCCCTCGGGTCACCGCAGGAAAATTTTTTGCGTCTATGAAAACTGATATGTTACTTGAGGGCAGTGAAGCGTGGATTGGACGGCCACTGATAGGAGTCGACGTTTCATTATCAACTTCAGAATTATCATCGGTAGAAACCGAAATAAATGTTGGACGTCTTTGCATTCAATCGCCATTTTTAAAAATAAACCCCGAACCTGGTGAAATTATAGGTGGACGCCTTGTCACGAGGGACCGTGTTCGCCTTATAGGAACGGATATATTCTTCTTGTCACGGGAAGATGATTTAATAAAATATGGCGGGGTTACAATTTATCCCAAAGATATTGAAATCCTTGTTAGGAAATGGCCAGGAGTCACGGATGTTATTGTTTTAAAAGAAGAGGATAAAATATATGGAGATGTCGCAATTTTAGCGCTTGAAGGTGACATCAACATTGATGAGGCGCAAAAGTTATTAAATAATGAATATCATTTAGCGACAGCCTTTAAAAAAATATTTGTTCAAAATTTATTTCCAAGGCAGTCGTTAGAAAAAATTGACCGCAAGAAACTGCTGGCGGCTATCAGGAGTACGGAAACATGATTTCTTATAATTCTGTTTTTATTGGCGATATGGCCCATTTTTTACCCCCTAGAAGGGTGACTAACCAATCGATCATCGAAGGACAAAATTTAAAAATGAAAGCCTCGTGGGTGGAATCCAGATTAGGGATTCACGAAAGGCGCTGGGCCGAAGATTCAGAAACCACCAGCGATCTTGCCGTAAAGGCCTTGCAATCCTTGCGTGGGTCTTTAGGTGAGGGGCCCTTGTTTCTTTCGACGATTTCGCCTGACTATTTAACTCCGTCAACTTCATCAGAGGTGAAAAGAAAAATGAATTGGCAGGGATTACATCCGGCCTATGATATATCGGCGGCGTGCGCAGGGTTTATTTTTTCATTGGAGTCGGCAGCATTAATGTCCATGGCAACTGAACAGCCCGTTGTGTATTCAGCGGCTGCTGAAATAAGAAGTCGTTTTTTAGATCTTAAGGATCGACGAACAGTTTTCATATTCGCAGATGCGGCAGCGGCGTGTTCAGTTGTAAAAAAGGAAAAAGGAGCCATCGCAAAACTGCTGTGGACTTCTTGCTCCACTCAAAGCCATGTCGCTCCTGAAATTTTGATTCCTGCTGGGGGCACTAAAATGCCGCTGACCATCGAACTGCTGAATAATAAATCTGATAAAATTCGAATGGTCGATGGCGTGTCGATCACAGAAGCTGTTGAAATGAAATTGTTAGAGGCCGTGAAGGCCGCTCTGACAGAAAGATCTGAAAGTGTCTCGGATTACAGTTTTTTTGTATTTCATCAAGGAAATGGTCAACTGATTCAGCGAATTTTAAGTCAGCTTGGAGCTGCGGCGGAACAAACTCATATTAATTTTGGAGATTATGGAAATTCTTCCAGTGCCAGTGTGGCCGTGGCCTTGTCAGAAGCGGCTCAATTAAAGAAAATTAAAAAAGGCCAAAAAGTTCTGCTTGTCGCCATGGGTGCTGGCTACCATTTAGGGCTGGCCGGCTTAGAATGGAAAATTTAGTTTTAAAAAGCGATGCCGCCTGAAATATCAATAACAGACCCTTGAGCATAACAGTTTTTATCAAGCAGCATGTCTATGGCTGGATGTAAATCCGCCGGCGATCCGAGGCGCTTCAGTGAAACCGAAGCCTCCATTTTTTCTCGCAGAGAAGATCTGCGAATAAATTTATCGGTTCTTGCCGTTTTAAAAATTCCCAGTCGCAATGTGTTGGCAGTGATATTGTGATGACCGAACTCATGCGCGATGTATTTCATCGTTGTCTCTAAGGCTGACTTTGCCAGGGCATACCCTGCATAGCCAGCAACGGGGCGCTGATTACTCATGCTAGACATAAAAATAATCCGGCCAAACTTTTTTTTTACAAAGATCGGCAGAATCTTACGTAACAGCCACAAATTACCTTGGATGTTAGCCTGCAGAAAAGTATCCAGTTCTTGCCAATTAATTTGATCAAGAGGGGCCAAACGATAAGTAGGTGTGGCCGCATTCAGAATTAATCCTTGTAGCGAAGACGGATTAAGTGCACTTAGTAAATTGTCCAATTCACTTTCATGGGCCGAAGGCTTTGAAAGATCAAAAGGAATTTTATTGGTTTGCTTATTAAGTTGTGCGGGGTCCAGATTTATCTGATGTGTAGTAAAGTAGACTTGATCGCCTTTGGACTCTAAATGAGATTGAATCGAAGTTGAAATATCTGATGAGGAGCCCGTAATCAAAACATTCATTACTGAAGTCTGTCGTGACAACGATTAAAGATCAAGTATCATATATTCAGTGATATTATTTCTTAAGTTTGCATACAGAAATTTGACCAGGCATTCACGGCGAACCATCTTGACCGTTATAGCCATGACCTTTGGTCTTTCGATTAATTTCTGGCTGGATTGCATGCTGCGCGGAAGAAACGACGAAGTTATAAAATATGTGACACGCGCTTACACCGGAAACTTTCAACTTTACAGTAAAGCATTTTTTGAAGAAAAGTCCGTTATTAACCAATTGGATATGGATCTGGCTGAACTTCCGCCGGTTTTAAAAGAACGCGCTTTTTACAGTCCCAGAATTCATTTGCCGTCTTTGGTTTCTAGCGGCGAATACTCACTACCAATTCTTGTGCAAGGAATAAAGCCTGAGCTTGAGCAGAATGTTTCAACCATTCGCCAATCTGTAGTTGAAGGCGAATTTTTATCTCCGCAGTCGAACTGTTCGCCAGGGGAAATTTTAATAGGTAAAAAACTGGCGGCCTCATTAAAAGTGGGCCTTGGAGAAAAAATAGTATTACTGACCCAAGCCACCGACGGAAATCTGGGCAATGAGCTTTTTCGAATTAAGGGCTTCTATGACACAGGGTCTTCAAATTTCGATAAAGCTTATGCATTTATTTATTATGATTGTGGTTTATCTTTAGGTGCGGTCCAAAATCCACACGAGATTGTCGTCAGTGTTAAGGATGGAAACGATGAGCCAAATGTTTATCAGGACCTTAAAGATATATTAAAGCCTGATCATATGCTGGCCACTTGGGAACAGTCCTTACCGGCTGTTTCAAGAATGGTCCACGTCAATAATGCAATTATGGGAATGGTCTCTGCTATTTTGCTGGTTGTTGTGGTCTTGGGTTTTGTAAACACATTGCTAATGAGTGTTATGGAACGAACCCGCGAAATTGGAATGCTAATGGCATTGGGGGTCAGTCCTGCCCAAGTTCAGCTGATCATTGTTCTTGAGAGCGTACTGATTGGTCTTTTTTCTTCCGTCCTTGCAATTATTTTGGGCCTTGCCGTCGTCTCGTATCATAAAATTGTGGGATTTGATTTAACGCCATTTGTTGGCGGAAACTTTGATGTTAATCAGTACAGCTTGGGTCTAATAATTTATCCTAAAATTTCTATTTGGCCATTTTTCAAGGTTTTATTTTTTTCCATGGTGATCGTGATCCTTTCTGTTCTTTTGCCTGCGTACCGAGCGTCGAAATTGACTCCCCTGGATGCTCTTAGATCCTAAAGTCTGCAAGCCGCACAAAGTTTGCTTTTAAATATCGAGAACCGGAAAATCAAATCAGTCTTCAATCCTTATAATTAAACTGAACAGTCCGCTAATTTTGCAGGCCTCTTAGAACATGAGTAATAAGTCGCCAATCAATACCTTCCACGTTATCGCAAAAACTGAGCTTAAAAAATGGCCTTGCAAAAGCCGCCGGACAGCCTGGCAAATCTTCAGCAAAGTTATTGATGAACTTCAAAAGATGCATAAATTAAAAACACGGGCGTTTGTTTTGATGGGAAATCATTACCATTGGCTCTGCCAAACCGGAGACCTAGAAGATCAATCACTGTTTAAGTTGTTTCATGAGCGAATCAATTTCTGCTTTTGCCATGAAACGGATAGCCTGATAAATGTTTTAAGCCCGGCTCCGCAAATTATTAAAATAACCAGCAAAGCTTCTTACACAAATACTTATAAGTACATTTACCAAAATCCGGTCACGGCAGGACTTGTGTTAAAAGCAGAAGAATATTCCTACAGCACGCTTGGAAATGCCCTTGGTCGAACGAAAAATTTGTTTCAAATTGAAGATAATATGAATTTAATCATGGATCCGCATCGTGTGGTTTATTGGTTAAACGCTCCCTGGGGGGAGCAGCTTTATTTGAAATATTACTCCGAAGGTCCGCAGTCACCTGAGGATTATTTCGTCAATTTAAAGCTTGAAATTATATCAAATTACGGTATTATCGTATAGTGATAATATGTATCACGGGAGCGCTCACTCAAGATATCTTTGATGGGGAAAAATCCAAAGCGGCTATTGGATTTGATTAATGCGGCTACTCCGCCTTGATGACTTGCGGATTCCACCAGGAAATCGATTAGAAGCGTTAAAAGGAAACTATGAAGGATTTCATAGCGTCCGCATAAATAGCCAGTGGCGAATTGTCTTTAGGTGGCTCGATGGCGATGCGGATCAGGTACAAATTATTGATTATCATTGAAAGGGGTAGTGCATGTTACCAAAAAAAAGACCACCAACACATCCTGGTGAAATTTTGCAAAAAGAATTTCTGGATCCGATGGATTTGACACAATCGGCACTGGCAAAACACCTTGGATGGACTCATGCGAAAGTGAATGAGATTATTGCTGAAAAGCGTGGTGTTTCTCCAGAGGCCGCTTTATCTTTGGCAGATGTTTTTGGAACCTCCGCTGAAATGTGGATGAATCTTCAAGCGAATTATGATTTATGGTATGCGCAACAATCCCACAAAAAAAAAGGTCGCCTTCCAAAAGTAGGGTAATTAGTCCAAAGTAATAAATCCTAGGAGATCCGTAATATGCAAAAAGCCTATGCCTGCATTTGGTCCAATCAGAGTGCTGCCGAAATGGTGAAGTTTTATAAATCTGTTTTTAAAGGCACTAAAGTGGGCAATTTTTCATACTGGGGTAAGAACCCAATGGGTGTCAAAGAAGGCTCGGTCCTTACGGCGCACCTAACAATTTTGGGGCAAAAGCTGATGCTTTTAAATGGTTACACAGAAGTCCCATTTACTAACTCCATTTCTTTTGTGGTTCCCTGTAAAACTCAGCGAGAAATCGATAACTATTGGAAAAAGTTAACTGCCGCTGGCGGTCAGCCGGTTCAGTGTGGATGGTTGATTGATAAGTACGGTCTTCGCTGGCAGATTGTTCCTGCCAGCTTTGACAAGTGGAACACCACTAAGAACAAGGCTAAAAAAGAAGCGATGACACTTGAAATGTGGAAGATGAAAAAGCTAGATCTCAAAAAGCTGAAGGTCGCGTTTGACAAAGCTTAAGTTCAACAAAATAGCCCTTAAATTTTTTCCAAATAAGCCTCAAGCTTATCAAATGATCCGGTCCATCCTTGAGTCATGCCACCTCGGGCGTCTGCGAAAAACTTAATTTCTTCAGGAGTTGCTTGTCCGTGGGCTTCCCAAGAAATGGTGACTCGAGTTTGATCGGGTCCTTCTTCGGTAAAATTGACTTGTGTCAGCATCGTTTCCGGCCAGATCGGGGCCATCGGATGCCGAGACATTTTTTCGTTTTCATCACAAAATTGCTGTGTGTAAACGATTTGTTGAGAAGGTATTATTTGAAGATATTCGGCCCTTCCGTACATTTTTATACCAGTGTCATTAGCCATTACGTAAAATGAACTTCCACCAGACTTAATGTTAGCTTTTATAAAACTCATTTTAAAACCTGTCGGCGGAAGCCACTGCGCGATATGTTCGGGCTGAGTCCACATCTTAAACATCGTTTCTATTGGAACATCGAAGGACCGATTGATCACAAATTGCTCTTTGCCAGAAGAATTTTTTTCTAAGTATTCAGCCAGGCGATCCCATGTTGAATTTCCACCCGCTTTTTTAATAAATTTCTTCGTCTGCTCAGCGGCTTCAGGCGTAGAAAGACGCATCGTCATTTCCATTTTCGTTTTGCCTTTGATTTCTGAAAAAAGAACTGTCACATGAAAAAGCGGTGGACTGTTTTCACTGGCACCGTGGTCGTAAACAAGGCGTGAGTATTTGTCGACCTCAAAGTAGTGAGTCATGTTTGGATAATCAACTCCGTCAGGACCGTGCATTGTGTAGACCCAGGTGCCACCGGCTCGCAAATCTTTACTGTGAGTTGTTATTGTGAAACCTCGAGGGCCCCACCACTGCGCCGTTTGTTTGGGATCGGTCCAAGCCTCCCAAACTGCTTTTACAGGAGCATCGTAAATTCGTGAAATTTGAATCTCGTTAGATTTATTTTTTTCGGCCATATTTTTTCCTTTTCTTCGATTTCTCAAGCATAACTTTTTTTAAATATTCATCCAGTCGATCAAAACTTTCTTCCCAGAATGTTCTGTAAATTTCCATCCAATCCGCCACATCACGAAGTGGGGTTCCATTAATCTTACAGGGACGCCATTGAGCTTCTTTGGTTTTCGTAATAAGACCTGCTTTTTCCAAAACTTTAAGATGTTTTGTAACGGCCGGAAGGCTCATGTTTTTTAAAAATGGTTTCGCCAAATCAGAAACATTCGCATCACCTTTTGAAAGGCGTGCTAACATGGCCCGCCTTGTAGGGTCGGCTAAAGCCGCAAATGTTTTACTGAGATGATCCTGCATATTATACCTATCGGTTAATTAACCAATTAGTTAAATATAAATTAAAATACGGCTGTTGTCAAATCTAGGTCGACGGCAAGGGTGTTGATTTAATTGAGCATGCCGGGCGACCAAAATGCGCGATATTGTCCTTCAGAATCATACGCTTGCGCCTGCTGTTCAACGTCGAAGATATGCGGGGTATTTTCTTTGCCCGCGCCCGCAATATAGGCCCAGTTGCCCCAGTTGCTGCAGGGATCGTAATCAATAAGGCATGTCTCAAACCAGCGAGCGCCCATTTTCCAATCGACACCAAGATTGTGCACCAAGTAACTTGCAACGTTTTGGCGCATGGGATTTGAAAGCCAGCCACTTTGGTTTAGCTCTCGCATTCCGGCGTCGACAAAGGGTTGCTTTGTTTTCGCTGTTCGCCATTTTTCAAAAGCAGCCAATTGCAATTCTGAATTCAGAAATTTCGGAGGACCCGCAAGTGAGTCAGTGAACAAATGCCGGCCACGTCTGAAGCCTTGAATATGAAAATGATCGCGCCACAAAAGTTCATATAAAAACCAAAGTGTGGATTCGTTTGATATTTTTTCGCACTCATAGCGACGAACTTCGCTGTAAATGCGTCTGGCAGAGATACAACCAAGGGCAAGTGCCGGAGAAAATTTTGATGAGTCATCAAGTTCAATCAGCCCATTTCGTGTGGATTTGTAGGTGCGCAGATGATCGCCATTCCAAAAAAATTCCTTCATACGTTCTAAGGCCGCTGATTCACCACCGGACATTGAGACTCCGCGCGCAGGCTTAGGGTGCTGCAAAGCCGTTTGATAATCCCATTTGGGAATATTGCTTAAGCTGGGATTTAAGACGGCTGGCTCAATTTGCGTGATAGGTTTTAAAGGCCCGCGAATTGGCCATGATTGTTCCACAATTTTTCTAAACTTGGTAAATCCCATGACCGCATTTGGATTAAACTCTTCCATATCAGAAGGGCAAAACAGAGTCTGCGTTTCAAACGAAAATGCTGTCCGGCTTGTTAATTCAAGTTGCTCTTCAAGTTCGATTTCTTGCTGACGTTCATCGAACGCCGATAACTTGGAATAAAAGACCTGCTGAATATCAAGTTTTTCACAGACAGCTAAGACGGTCTTGACAGGATCACCGATAGCGTAAATTAGGTCAGCGCCCAAAGCTTGCAAGCTAACCCGCAGACTATGAACACTTTCCGCTAAAAACTTTTTTCGAAAAGGCGCCATCCGTAATTGCCCTTCAGGCGTTTGCGTATCAAAAGCTTTGTCATACACAAATAAGAACGAAACTTTATGAGTTTTATCTGACAAAGCCTTGGCCAGTGTCTGATTATCATCCAGGCGAAGGTCATTTCTAAACCAAACAAGGCGATTCACTGTGGCTCCAGTCGCGCTAGGCCGTCAAAATATTACGGATATCTTCGAACCTAGCGCGACATTGCCAATAACTACACAAGAATTCCGCATCCCCAAACTTCGTCTGCCGAGATACACTTTTTTTTCAAGAAGCTAAGCCATCGGGAGCAGGCTCAAGCTTTCCTCGTAAGGTGATTAAATTTTTTAAGGTATCAAGTTCGAAGGAGCTATCACTTGGTATAGGAAGGGGCCCAAACAGCATATTATTTTGATCGAGGCTTATTTTTTCAACTTCGATGATATTACTTTCAAGACTTAGATATCCTTTTACTGTGACCTCCTCCCATTCCACTTTTTTTGCACATAAACAAAGTTCTTCACTCATGCTCAAAAAATACTCCCTTGAGTCCGTCTCTAACTTGAATTTAAAGTGGCGTCCTTCAACTTGATCACTGCATGGAATTAATATTCCCTTGAGTTCAATCTTGGGAGGCCTACTGACCCCGTATATAAAGCAGACAGTTTGAAAAACGGGACACATCGTGTAAGGTGTGCTTGTTAAAACTTTAACACGGAGTGGGCCATGGGTA
>JAYTOY010000027.1:0-42546 GCA_043747555.1 Pseudobdellovibrionaceae bacterium
GGAATTGGAACAACTTTACCAACAGCAGTTCTTAATCTTAAAGCAGGAACAGCGGCAGTCAGCACAGCTCCGCTTAAGTTCACTTCAGGAGTAAACTTAACAACTCCTGAAGCCGGTGCGGTTGAATACGATGGTACAAATATATACTACACAGATTCAGGAGCTGTGCGAAGAACGATTGCTTCAATAACAAGTTTAGGAAGTTATTTACCACTGGCTGGTGGAACAATGACAGGAGCAGTGGTTTCATCAGCAGGAACAGCCGCAGCTCCATCTGTCGGAGTGGGTGCTAATACATTAGGTTTATTTAACGGTGGCACGAATATTTTAGGATTATCAACTGCAGGCGTTGAGAGAATGCGTATTAATGCGACCGGAAAAGTCGGTATTGGGACGACAAATCCAACATTTCCTCTTGAGGTGGTTGGTGCTGGTGCCGTATCTATCCCGAATGCTCTTATTACATCCTTTACTTCGGGAACAGGAGCTACTGTTGGAAATATTTATGCCATTGAAATTGATAAAGATGGAACTGAAGCGGTTTACTGGGGAATTAATAAAAATACTGCGACTGGAAGTGTTCCACCAAATGGCGTATTTATGCATACATACGGTGCGACTGGAACTATTACGATGGGACGAGATGCTGGTGCAGGAACTTACACCAAGGATCTTCATATCAGTGGATCTGGAAATGTTGGTATTGGAACAACAGCACCAACGGCAGCTCTAAACTTAAAAGCAGGAACTGCGACAGCAAGTACGGCTCCGCTAAAGTTTACATCAGGTGTGAATCTGACAACTCCTGAAGCGGGTGCGGTTGAGTATGATGGAACGAATATGTATTTCACAGATTCAGGTGCCGCTCGAAGAACGATCGCAACAGTGACATCATTAGGAAGTTATTTACCACTGGCTGGCGGAACGATGACCGGTGCTGTGGTTTCTTCTGCAGGAACAGCCGCAGCTCCGTCTGTTGGAGTGGGTGCTAATACATTAGGTTTATTTAACGGTGGCACGAATATTTTAGGATTTTCTACGGCAGGCACAGAAAGAATGCGGGTGGGTGCTACAGGATTGGTGTCCATCGGAACAACTGCAAACACAGCGGGAGCACAGCTTGAGGTCTCTAATTATAGTGGACCCACGACAAGCACTGACGTTCAAATTGTTGTTTCAAATTACACTGGAGATGGCGGTAATGCTGGCATCGGCTTTAAGCAAAGCGATACAGTCAATGGCGGTTCACACTCAGTAAAAACTGCCATTATGGCAACTGGAGCCGGTCCTTTCGCAAAAAGTAACTTAAGCTTTGTCCTTGATGATACGGGTGATAACTCGGCTGCCGAGCCTATCAATGACACAAGAATGATAATCACCTCGGCGGGTTTGGTTGGTATAGGCACCACGATACCAAGAGCCTCTTTGGACGTTTCAGGGACTTTATTAGTAAAACCCTCGACTCTTAATGCGACTGGAACAATCGACTTCTTAACAGGAAATTTACAGCATACAGCCGCAAGCTGTGGAGCCTTTGCACTTCACAATATGAAAGATGGTGGTTCGTATACCTTGGCAGTGAAGGGCGCGGTGTCTGCGTTATGTAGTTTTACGGCCTTCTCTGATGCTGGTGTGACCGCCCTCACGGTGCACATGCCAAATGATCATGCGGCTTCGACAGCATCTAAACACACCCTTTACAGTTATCTTGTGATGGGGACAGATGTTTACGTAACTTGGTTGCCAGATTTATAATTTTAAGGAAATAATATAAGAATGAAAGTCACACGACGTGGTTTCTTATCTATTATAGCTAAGTATTCAAAAATATCCGTGGCGATAGGATTTTCGCCGATTTCATTTTGGATTCAGCAAGCCGAAGCTCAGTTAATCAGTCATGGATTATGGAAACGCAAAAGTCTAGGAACTCTGCAAGCGTGGGGGCTTAACACAAGTGGTCAGCTGGGTCAGGGAAACTTAACTAATTTCTCGTCACCCGTCTTGATTGGCAATGCAAGAGTCTGGTCTGAGGCTTCTGCTGGTACGAATCACACCCTGATGGTTCGAACAACCGGTGAATTGTATGCTGTTGGAAGTGCGGCGGCAGGCCAGCTGGGCGATGGAACTATCATTGGAAAATCTTCACCAATTCAAATCGGAGCGTTAACAAATTGGTCAAAGGTGTCAGCTGGAAATTCATTTTCAACGGCCCTTAAAACAGATGGAACAATATGGGCGTGGGGTGAAAATAGCACTAATAGGAGCGCCCTTGGTGACGGCACTATCGTTGATAAATCTTCACCTGTGCAAATTGGCGCATTAACCACTTGGTCTAAGATTTCTGCCGGCGGATCGCACGCAGGGGCCATTAAAACGGATGGGACCTTGTGGACTTGGGGATCAAATCTTTTTGGTCAACTTGGTTTCGGTCCCCCAAACAGTCCAGTACAAATCGGTGCACTGACGGATTGGTCTCAGATTACGGCAGGCCGAAGCCATGCGATGGCGATCAAAACTACTGCCAGCTTATGGGGCTGGGGTCGCAATAATGTTGGGCAGCTGGGGAATGGAGTGGTCGATCGATCTTCGCCTGTGCAAATAGGCGCATTAACTAACTGGTCATTAATATCAGCCGGAGATATTCACACCGCAGCGATTAAAACCGACGGGACAATGTGGGCGTGGGGTGAAAATAGCACGACTAATGGCGCCCTTGGTGATGGGACAACAACCACAAAAACTTCACCAGTACAAATTGGCGCATTAACAACTTGGGCAAAAATATCTGCGGGCGGATCGCATACGACGGCAATTAAAACAGATGGGACACTTTGGACTTGGGGTGACAATATCGCTGGTCAGCTTGGATTTAGTCCGCCGAATAGTCCTATACAAGTCGGTAGTCTTACGAATTGGTCACAAGTGCTATCAGTCGGAAGTCAGTCTCAGCATTCGTTATCTATCAAAACAGATGGCACTCTTTGGGGTTGGGGATACAATGGAATAGGCAGTTTAGGCGATAATACAATCGTCAGCAAATCGTCACCCGTGCAGATTGGTGCTTTGACCAACTGGTTAAAAGTTGCGGCCTGTGCTTCTCACACGATGGCGATTAAAACAGATGGTACATTGTGGGCATGGGGTCCAAACGGCTCAGGTCAAGTCGGAGATGGTACTACCACCGCTCGTTCATCACCAGTTCAAGTGGGAGCCTTAACTACTTGGTCTGAAATTTCTGGCGGTGGGTTATATTCGTCTTCATTTTCGTTGGCCATTAAGACGGATGGTACATTATGGGCTTGGGGATTAAATGCAACAGGTCAATTGGGTGATGGAACGATTGTTAATAAATCCTCACCGATTCAAGTTGGTGCATTAACTACATGGTCAAAAATTTCTGCAGGTAATAACCACACGACAGCCATCAAAACCGATGGTACATTGTGGACTTGGGGTGACAATGCTTACGGGCAATTGGGTGATGGAACGATTGTTGATAAATCGTCACCGATTCAAATTGGAGCCTTAACCACATGGTCAAAGATTTATGCTGGCCAAGATCAAACGCTTGCCATTAAGACAGATGGTACATTATGGGCCTGGGGAAGAAATAGTTTTGGGCAATTGGGTAATTCATCAGTTGCTAGCAAATCATCACCCATTCAAGTTGGCACCTTAACAAATTGGTTAGATATAAAGTGTGGAGACAATCACACACTTGCAATAAAAACTGATGGCACATTATGGTCGTGGGGCGATGGCTTAATAGGGCAATTAGGTGACGGAAGTATATCTAGATCCTCGCCAGTTCAGATTGGTGCGCTAACGACCTGGTCAAAAATATTTGCAGGCAGGTCGCATTCGATGGCAGTTAAAACAGATGGCACTTTGTGGACTTGGGGTAGTAACGGTTCAGGTCAGCTGGGGTATTCAGAACCAACTTCTCCGATTCAAGTGGGCAGTTTAACTAACTGGTCAAAGGTTTCGGCTGGCACTAGCCAGTGTTTGGCGATTAAAACAGATAACACTTTATGGGCTTGGGGTCTTAATACGAATGGGCGTCTTGGTGATGGGACACTGGTGACGCGCTCGTCGCCAGTGCAAATCGGAGCCTTAACAAATTGGACAGAAATTTCTAATCGCAGCGGGCATACTCTGGCCGTTAAGTCGGACTTTACACTTTGGGCTTGGGGATTAAATGCAACAGGCCAATTAGGTGATGGAACCATTGTTGATAAATCTTCGCCCGTTCAAATTGGGGCCCTAACAAATTGGTCAAAGGTGGCCTGTGGAGTTTCATTTTCAATGGCCCTTAAGACTGATGGGACACTTTGGGCGTGGGGAGATAACATTTTCGGCACAATTGGAAATTCATCCAATGTCGGCACGTCTTCACCAGTTCAAATCGGAGCGCTCACAACTTGGACAAAAATAGCCGCTGGTCATTCTTTTGCGATGGCTATGAAATCAGATGGAACTATTTATTCATGGGGCAATAACTCTGTCGGTGAATTAGGATATGCTTTACCTAATACCCCCTTTCAGGTTGGAAGTCTTACCAACTGGGCTAAGTTAGTCACTGGAAATAACTCTACTTGTGCTATCAAATCTGATGGAACGCTTTGGTCTTGGGGAGACAACGGCCTAGGCCAATTGGGTGATGGTACAACTACCTTGCGATCTTCACCTGTGCAAATTGGTGCCTTGACAACCTGGTCGAAAATTTCTTCTATTTACAATCATACATTGGCGATTAAAACAGATGGGACTCTTTGGGCATGGGGAGAAAACATCGATGGTCGAATTGGGGACGGCACAACTTTAAATCGATCCTCACCCGTTCAAATTGGTGTGTTAACAACCTGGACAAACGTGGCAGCGGGAAGAGCACATTCTGTAGCTATCAAAACAGATGGCACGGTTTGGGCTTGGGGTGATAATGCTAATGGAGCTATTGGTGACAGTAGTATAATTAGTAAATCATCACCAGTGCAGATAGGTGTCTTAATAAGCGGATCAAAAATTTCGGCTTATTTGCATACAACAGCTATTAAATAGATGGATAATGATCAGGTATGACGGATTCCGTAAATAAAAAATACTTATTACCACCGGACCATTTTGATTTAACAAAACTACCCCTTTTAGATCAGCAGCTTATTTCAGGTTTACGGGGTGATTTTGAAACGGGTCAAAAGATTGCCAATAAATTAAAAAAAATTTCTCCCAGCTGTAATAAGGCCGCATTTAATCGTGCTTGGTATGAAATGCGTAATGGAAATCTTTTAGAAGGATTAAAAAATTTAGATGCCGGAAGATGGGAAAAAGTTTTTGGGGATCCTCCGCTGCCAACGAAAAAGCCTATTTATCATAGTGAAAATTTAAATGGAAAATATCTTTTGATGTGCTCTGAAGGCGGGCTCGGCGATGAAATTATCAACGCCAGGTTTGCAACAGATTTTGCCAACAAAGGGGCTAAAGTCATTTTAACTTGCGACCCAGGTTTAGCCAGCGTCTTTTCTAGAATTGAAGGCGTCTCGGCCGTGATTGGTCACCGCAGATCTCCGGAAATTTATCATGATTACTGGGTCCCGGCGATGAGTGCTGCGCGCATTTTAGAATATAACTACGACGACTTGACGGGTAAACCGTATTTAAGTGTTGATCCTGAATATAAAAAAAAATGGAGCCAGTATTTTTTAAAACATTTCCCAAAAAATAAAAAGAGAATTGGACTTAGATTTTACGGCAATCCCCAGTTTGAACACGAGCAGTTTCGTAGGTTCGATCCAAAGAGTTTAATTGATGCCGTTGAAAGTGCGATTCATCAGCCTTGGATTAATTTACAAAAAGAAGAAACAGATCTACCGATGGAAACATGGGAAGATACGCTGGCCATTTTAGATCAATTAGATTTAGTCATAACCTCCTGTACAAGTGTCGCTCACGCCAGTGCAGCCCTTGGTAAAGTGACTTGGGTGATTGTCCCTATTTTGCCTTATTATATTTGGGCACTGCCTACCAGCACTTCACCCTGGTACAACAGTGTAAGACTATTCAGGCAGGAAAAATTCCAAGACTGGTCCCATGTATTTGTCGAAATAAATAGCGCCCTTGAGCGTTTCTAGCCCGAATTAAGCGATCTAACAAAATTCTAACAATACACTAGGGAACCTATAACTTTGCCCGTCGAAGGTTATGGTGTGGAGGGTATTGTATGAATCAGAAAGCCTTAGGAGTTGTAGCATGTCTCATTTTGACGACGGGTTGTGAAGAATCCAGTCCGTCTTTAAATGCAGCCCTACAAAGCGCTGAGGTAGTAGCTCCCGCCACGCAATTGGCTCTAAAAACCAGCCTGCAAACGTGGCCGAATCTATGCACG
Source organism: Pseudobdellovibrionaceae bacterium (assembly GCA_043747555.1). GTDB lineage: Bacteria > Bdellovibrionota > Bdellovibrionia > Bdellovibrionales > Bdellovibrionaceae > JAYWDA01. Next base: position 6,383 of record JAYTOY010000027.1, read on the forward strand.
CTTGTAAAGGTTGAACTGCAAAATTCCTATAGTAAAGCGGTGGAGGCCTTAGAAGATACGCCAATTGCCGTAGCCGCTTTGCACGTCACATTTTATATCAAAGGTCGTTTTGCAGGATCGGGAGATCTTAAAGCTGAAAGCACAAAATTAGCAGGGGCTTCTTTAAGTTTGACGGTGGGTGATCCTAATACCGATCTTGTCTTAGGGCAGCCGGACTTTATGACCAATACGGCAAATCTGGGGGGATTAAGTGGGCACTCATTAAATAGCCCTATGACTCCATCTTCAGATGGTAAAAATCTTTTCGTCGCCGATGGTTCTAATAACCGAATACTGATCTGGAAAACTTTAAATCCCGTTCTTGGATCCCATGCTGACATTGTGCTTGGACAGCCTGATTTTTACTCAAACACTCAAGATGGTACAAAAGTTTCCGCGTAGTCCTTTGGCTATGTAAGCAGCGTCTTTTCAGATGGAACGCGATTATTTGCAGCCGACCGAAAATTCAATCGAATTCTGATTTGGAATTCTATTCCGACTTCGAACTCTCAACCGGCCGATGTCGTCTTGGGGCAACCTTCTATGACGGCCTCGACAAGTAACAATGGGGGAACAAGTTCAAAATCGCTATTTATGCCAGAATCGATCTTTTCGGATGGCAAAAAATTGATTGTCACAGACACGGGAAACAGTCGAATTTTAATTTGGAATGCAATTCCTACGGCTCATTTTCAGCCAGCTGATGTGGTCGTGGGTCAGCCTAATATGTATACGTCGTCCGCTGGTTCCAGCGGCGCAAAACTGAATTCACCTTATTTTTCAATTTTGAATAAAGAAAAATTAATAGTTTCTGATTTTTTAAATAATCGAGTCTTGGTTTGGAGTACGGTCCCCACAACTAATGGTGTGACTGCAAGTATTGCCATTGGTCAGAATTCATTAACGACTCGCACAGCCAGCACTTTGATGACGGGCTTAAACCATCCTGGCGGATTACGAGTGGATGGGCTTAATCGCCTTTATGTTGTCGATCATGGTGCTAATCGGATTCTGATTTGGAATCAGATTCCGTCAGTTTCAGGGGCAGCGGCTGACATCAACCTAGGACAACTTAATTTTCAAGTTTTAAGCAGTGCTTTAAATCTTAAAAAATTCTTATTGCCTTGGGGCCTGGAAATCGGTGGTCAGCAAATGTGGATTGCAGATAACGGCAACAATCGAATTTTGCGAATCCCTATTCCTTAATAAAAATCAAATCTTTAGGATTTGATTTTTGGCAGCAAGGAATTCTTTCTCTGTTAATGCGCCTTTTGCATAAAGGCTTTCCACTCGCTCGAGCTGGCTAACAATAGAATCTGTATTTGTTGAGTTAGATGTAAACAGGTCAAAATTTTTCTTTCCCATCCCGAAAAATTCTTTTATTGAATCTAGCCATGCATCACCAACCGGCTTTTCACTTCTTCCATAAATAACAATCGTTTCAGCCAAAAGATCATGCAGTGATTGTTTTTTACTTGTGAAAAGTGCAATCAAAAAGCCGATAAATAAGATAGAGATTGAAACAACCTTCATCGCATTTCGAATCAGTGCTGCTTTCAGAGAAATTCTTCGGCCCATGAGATCAGTGACCTGAATTCCCATTAAATGCTTACCAATGGTGGCTTTGATCTCGGAAGATTCCAGGAGCGGTCCGTAGAAAAACCAGACAATAATTCCACCAAGAAAAGGAATAAGACTGCCAGCCAACGCTGCAATAAAGCCAAGAAGCAATCCGTCAATAACAAGAGCCACCGCGCGACGGCTTAACGATGCAAATAATGGAGTCGTGATATTAGTTTCGTCGGTTGAAGTTGGGTTGACGGAAATCATTGGTTAACCTCTGTTTCATTGTTGGTGATTTTTCCATTGGCGACGTGAATTTTTACGAGATGCGAAATTTTTTGATCAGTAGAAGTAAAAGTATCGGCTTTGCCATTTCCGCCCTGAATCAAAATAGGGGACCCTTCGGGGATATTTATTTTGCATTTAACCCCCGATAAATTTGAAAGGTCCAAATTAAAGGCGCTGTCAGTATCGTCAAGGTTTGGAGTAAAGGATTCTTTCGCCGTACATGACCATGTGAGTTTCTCTGAACCTGAATTGCTGATCTCAAAATTTCCTGAATTAAATTTAATCTTGGCAGCTCGGCCGGCAGCCATATCTTGAAGTCCCGTAAACTCTGTCGAAGATTCATTTAATCCTGAAATTGATATTTTTCCTTTTTTACCGTCCACTTTGAAAAAACCGTTTAATATTTCAACTTTTCCATTAGGGCCATCGACTTGCACTAAGGAATCAAAATGATTCAGAACGAAGCCAATGAATATTAAAATCATGGCAAATGTACTTAAGAAACCAATGATCACCCATTTTACGATAGGGCTGATAGAAGTTTTTCCTGGCTTTAAACCGCGCTCAAGTAAATATCGATTGGCCACGGTCTCGGGCTCGCCTAAAGCATTAAAAATTGTGTCTAAGCGTGCTTGAGGATCTCGGTCCAAGGCCGAAAGCACATGGCTTTTAATTTCAGTGATAATTTCAGCTCGATCACTGACTGGAAATGGTTTTAGAGTTTTTTCTAAAGCCGCTAAGTATCGTTCAAGGCGTGGATCCGGAGTCATCTTATTTTCCTTTATTGATTTAACTTTTTATAAATAGAAATCATTTCATCAAATTCAGCGTTTAGAAGGGTTAAAAATTTCGCACCTTCTTTAGTGAGCGAATAAAACTTTCGTGGATGGCCCTTTGGGCCGTCGTTTTCCCATGTGGCTGAGAGGACTCCGTCAGCAGCCATTCGATTTAGCAAAGGATACAAGGTGCCCTCTTTCACTTCTAAGCCAGCGGTCGCTAATTGCTCAATTAAATCAAATCCATAAAGCTTCTTTTTTTGCCTGATCAGCTGAAGAATACAAAGCTCCAAATAACCTTTGCGAATTTGAATTTTCCAATTATCAATAGTACCTAACATGGCACTATACATAGCATTGCAAGGTATCCTTGTCAAACTAGGTAGGTGCTGTGTGTAAAACAGTTCAAAATAAGGATCCTAAGCGGTCTATTTGCCCCTTGCAGGGGGTTCCATAAAGAGGGATAACTTGGCCATGGAATTTCTCACTTCTTTAAAAAAGAAAATTCATTTGTGGCTTTGTCGGTCAAAGTTTTTAAAAACTGCAGACACTGACTTAGCATCTTTCAATGTTCAAGATTTAACTCAACAGATTTTAAATTCAATGGGCGACGGAGTTCATGGCGTGGATCGCCTGGGTACGATCGTATTTGAAAATCGAGCGGCCAATGAAATTCTAGGTTATGCGCCCGATGAAAATCTTGGTAAAAATTCTCATAGCGTAATGCATCACCATCACTTAGATGGGCGGATTTATCCTCGTGAAGAGTGTCCTCTTTTTAAAACACTTCATGATGGTATTCCGCGCAGGGCTGACAACGAAACATTTTGGCACAAAAATGGTCACCCGGTCTTTACTGATATTTCTTGCAATCCTATTTTTAATGAAGAGGGCCGCTTGATAGGGGGCGTTCTCAGTTTTCGAGACTTAAGTGAAAAAAAGAAATCAGAAGAGAAAATGAAGGAAAATGAGTCGCTGATTTCCATGGCGGGAAGACTTGCTAAAATTGGTGGATGGTCAGTGGATCTCGATCTGAGGCGAGTTAAATTTTCAAAAGAAGCCGCCAGGATTTATGAAATGCCAGAGGACTGGTCACCAGACAGTATTGAGACTTCTATTTCATTAGGGGTCCCAGAACATCAAGCTGTCATTTCAAGGGCCTTCGGAGATTGTCTCCGGGAGGGCACTCCCATTGACTTAGAATATCAAATCGTCACTGGCCAATGGAAAAAAGTTTGGGTTCGTGCGATTGGCGAAGCCGTTCGTAACCGCTCTGGGCGAATCTATCGAATTCAAGGCGCCATTCAAGATATCGAAGATCGAAAAAAATTAGAGCAGCATTTATTAAGATCTCAGCGCCTGGAAAGTTTGGGCACTCTGGCAGGTGGTATCGCCCACGATTTAAATAATGTTTTAGCTCCAGCGATGCTGGCTGCAGATATTTTAAAAACAATGGACTCTGATCCGCGTCATCAAAAGCCATTAACGACAATCCAATCATCAATTTCTAGAGGCGCAGACTTGGTCAAACAAGTATTGTCGTTTGCGCGAGGATATGAAGGTCAGAGAAAAGTAATTCATATGCCAACCGTTTTGCAGGAAATTGAAAAAATTGCTAACGAAACATTTTTAAAAAATATAAATGTTAACTTAACCTGGGCCTCCCATCTTTGGCCTGTTTTAGGAGATCCCACGCAGCTGCATCAAATTTTATTAAATATTTCTTTGAATGCCCGAGATGCCATGCCGCAAGGAGGAGATTTAACTATCTCTGCAAGAAATATTAAAATTGACGGGGATAATTCCCTGGGCAGTGATCTTGTCCCAGGACCTTACGTCTTAGTATCTGTGAAAGACACCGGGACAGGGATTTCCAAAGATATCGTCGATAAGATTTTTGATCCCTTTTTTACGACCAAAGAAATCGGCAAGGGAACTGGTCTAGGCCTATCAACCTCCTTAGGAATTGCAAAAAGGCATGGAGGATTTATTAAGGTCGAGAGCGAAATTGGTAAAGGCACAACATTCAGTATATATATTCCGGCCCAGCTTGAACTAGAGAAGATTTCATCGCCAGTTAGGCCTGTAAAGGCCATGCAAAGTAGCGGCGAATTCATTCTTGTCATTGACGACGAGGTTGAGATTCGCGAAATGATTAAAGATGCTCTTGCTCCGACGGGGTATCAAATTTTACAAGCATCAAATGGTTTAGAGGGCCTTCTTCAATTTAAAAATTCAAAAAATAAAATTTCCTTATTAGTGACGGACCTAATGATGCCCACTTTGGATGGATTAAACTTTATCCAAAAAATTCGCCAAACTAATCCTCAGATTAAAGTTCTTGCGATCAGTGGTTTGCAGTCTGATGAAAATATAGAAAAGGCTTTTATGGCAGGGGCTGATGCGTTTTTGGCAAAACCTTTTTCAGTTGACAGTTTAAAACAGAAAATTGTTGAAACCTTAAGCCTTAGCTCTCCCGCAGAGATGCCCTTAGATCTTTAACTTATGCAAATATTTTTTCGCGGATATTCCAGAATCGATCTTTTTTTCGTGCAATGATAAATAATGGCGACCTGAATCTGACTTGTTGATGAAGGACATCTTCAACATTCTTTATCGAAATTGGCGTTTCTGGCAGGCGGTTGTGCATACGAATAAAATTAATTAAAAAAGCTGTCCTTTGTTCAATGTTATTTAAATAGAAATATTCTTTCAGAATGTTAGCATCCACATCGTAATAATGAATTTCTAATCGATCGACGGATTTTTTGTCTTTGGTTTTGAGGAATATCATTTTCTCAACACGCATGACGTGCGCATCTTTTAGCGCCATGGCCTCCTTTAGTTTTCGATCATTGTCGATCAAAAGGTGCTGGCAATGGGAGCAGCTACGGGCGGCAATATCGTTTTCGCCGCCACATTTGTCGCAATCCTTATACCTGAATCTAAAGCCACAATCGCTGAGCTGATGATGAATTGGATCTGTAAACACTCCGCGGCAGCGCCTGCCGAAATGTTCAACAATAAAACCATCTGAATTCACAAGACCCCAAAAATGATTGGTCACCCCGCATGAGGGGCAGATAACGTCGACCAAATTTGCGTCTTGAGATGGTTTTTTCTCTTCAATTTCCGGTGAATATAAATCATGCCCTTGGCCTGTGTAATCGAGGACGAGGCAATCCTCTTTTCCAGGGCTTAAGCGAAGTCCGCGGCCAATAATTTGTTGATAAAGGCTGACCGATTCTGTGTCTTAAAATCGCAATGACGTCAACATGAGGCGCATCAAAGCCCGTTGTTAATACTGAAACATTAACCAAGTATTTTATTTTCTGAGACTTAAAATCTGCAATGATTTGATCTCGATCGGTGTCTTCTGTTTCGCCGAGGACTAAGGCTGAAAGCTTGGGCGGTAAAATCGACAGGATCTCTTCGGCATGATGGACCGATGAAGTAAAAATCATAATTCCTTTTCGAGCTTTTGAAATGTCCATTATATTTTGGATAATAATAGGTGTGATGCGTTTCTGGTCCCTTAACAGAAGTTCTATTTGAGCTTTGACAAAATGTTGGCCCATCAACTGGAGACTTGAAAAGTCATAACAGGCCACCGGCGAATCAATATGAATAGGCGGTGTTAAATAAGAATTTTCAATCATAAAACGAGTTGATATATCAAAAATACAAATTTTAAAAAACCGTTCATCGGTGGTTTTTCGTAAGCGAGTGGCCGCATTCAATTCGTAAATCCAGCCATCACCTAGGCGATAGGGAGTCGCAGTTAAACCAAGGATACAAAGTTCAGGATTCAGATTTTGAAGTTTTGAAATGACTTGAAAGTACTGAGTATCGCCTTCCATTGAAATCCTGTGGCATTCATCAATGACCAGCAAAGAAAAATTTTTAAAAAATTCATCTGGAGCTCGGGCCACCGATTGAATGCTGGCGAAAATGGTTTTTTGATCGCTTTCTTTACGTTGAAGACCCGCCGAAAAAATTCCAGCTTCAAGTTTTAAGCCAGAATATTTTGCATGATTTTGTTCAACCAGCTCGCGCACATGGGCGAGAACTAGGACGCGCCCGCGGGCCCTGCGGGCGAGGTCGGCAATCACTAAACTTTTACCGGCGCCAGTTGGGAGAACAATAACGGCAGGACTTTTGCTTTGCCGAAAATGCTTTAAGGTCGCAGTGACGGCGTCCCGCTGGTAAGGTCTAAGTTTGTACACGAACTAAAGGATAATGCCTAATGACCACCGCGTCCACGGCCTGGTTGGCAATCCAGCCATTTCAGAGTGAATTTTTGCAGCAGCACGCCATCCACTGTGTCGACCGTCAGTTGCCCGTTTTTTTGAGCTTGGTTGGAATTAATCTGTACCACCGAATCAACCACAAGATCTGTATTTTCTTTCGCTGGAACGCAATCCAGAACAGGTGGTCGTGAGTTAACAGGTCGAACCGCTCTTAATACGAATTCTTCGTTGATAGGTCCACGCCAAACTTGAGTGCCAAATTCTGCGGATAACATTCGGTGGCCAGGGTTTGGTCCTGACATCACCCGTACATTTTGCTGAGCTGTGACACCTTCATCTAATGCAACAAAACCACGAAAATCAGCGGCCTCAACTCTGAATCCTAAACGACGAGGTTTTAAAAGATGAAGAACCACCGAACAATTTTGCCGGGAAGTCAGAACGCTTGCGCCCACTTCGGTATTATAGCGATCGTACAAAATAGAAAATGCTGACCCATCTGGGGCAAGAACCACGCGCACGCTTCCCGCAGGACAGCCTGGCCCTGTGGCGCTAAAGCTTTGTAATTGGATCTGTGCTTCAGCCAATGATGCCAAAAAAATGAGACCAAGAATTATTTTTTTCATACTGAAATCCTCCTTTGGGGGACAAATTGACCCTGATCAAGGGCTTCGCGCAATAAGAGGCAAAACTAATGCCAAAGGCAATGAATCCAGATACTCTTTGAAGCTGGGGGTGCGAATTGGGAAATATTTTATTGGCTACAAGTGGGACAACAACTGATATTGCACTGCTTTTCGCGCGGTTATTTATCGGCACATGTTTTATCATTCACGGTTTGGGAAAACTTGGAATTGTGGGGTCGGGCAATATGCAAGGCTTTGCCGGATGGTTAAAAAGTTTAGGCCTTCCATTTCCTGAAATGCAGGCCAGATTAGCCATGATTGCTGAAATTTTAGGTGGCGGTCTGATTGTTTTTGGATTTATGGCGCGTTTTGGGTTTTTATTATGTTTTTTCACGATGGTCATTGCTGCAGGAGTGGGACACAAAGGAGGAGGCTACTTGATCACCAACAATCCTCCCGGAAATGAGTATGCTATTAATCTTGCGATGATTTGTGTGGTGCTTTTTTTATTAGGGCCCGGCGCCTTTTCAGTCGACGCCGTTCTTTTTCGTCTTTAAATTATTGTCTTGTCACGACTTGAAAGATTCCCTCGCAACCGTCACTCACCCAAATAGAGTCGCTTGTCGCGCCATAATTACTGCCGTTGATACATGTCGTCCGAGACAACTGTCTAACAAGTCTTAAATAGACAATTCGACCTGAAGCTGCTGGGTAGCAATAGTTCAACGAATAGCCATAAGATCCGCATCGGAGTTGTTCTTGTTGGTCGCGAGGCGGAGGCGGATAGCCGGGGTTGTGATCATGTCCGGGCGGGTAACCGTAATCTGGTGGTGGATTATGGCCATCTCCTGGCGGCGGTGGGTAACTGTTATTTTCGATGGTTTCAAAAGTTCCTTCGCAACCTTTGTCGACCCAGATAGTTTGGCTATCAAATCCCCAGCTCTGACCATAAGTACAAGCAGAGTGAGAATGTTGCTTTCGTAAGATCACTCGACTGACATAGCCATTCGTAGAGCAAGAATTGTATCTGTAGTCCTCGCTTCCGCAATGAATGAGGTCAGCTTGAGCAGCACCAGCAAACATCGAAAGACCTAAAAATCCTAAGACCTGAACTAAATTTTTCATCATCAATTCTCCTTATATGATTGAAATCGTTTCCTCACGACAAACTGAATATCAACTTCTGTGCCAAGCGAAATTTGGCCGCTTTGATACCAAAAAAATGCTAAAAATAGAAAATATGCACAAAAACTAGGCATCCTTAACTTCGAATGGAAAAAATGGGACCACTTCGACCAGCAGTGTTATCGGGTGTCTTAAATAAATAGAGCCTTGCGCCTCTTACGAAAATGTAAGAACCATACAAACTTCTTTAGAGGGCTAAATATGGGAATGTCGTGGGTTGATTATCTAATTGTTGGAATTTATTTTTGTTTCGTATTAGGCATCGGTTGGGTCGTCAAAAAGTCTGTTAAAAATAGCGGCGATTTTTTGATGAGTGGCCGCTCAATTCCCCTGTGGATTTCAAGTCTAGCTTTTATTTCTGCAAATCTGGGCGCCCAAGAAGTTATCGGTATGGCCGCCTCGGGTGCAAAGTATGGTTTAATGACAGCCCATTTTTATTGGCTGGGTGCAATTCCTGCGATGGTGTTCTTAGGTGTTTTTATGATGCCTTTTTATTATGGCAGTCGGGCCAGATCCGTGCCTGAATATTTATCTTTGCGTTTTGACGAAAAAACGAGGGCTGTGAATGCATTTTCTTTTGCAGCGATGACAATTTTTTCGTCGGGTGTTTCGCTTTATGCCTTAGCCCTTTTATTGCAAACTATTTTAGGTTGGCAGTTTGAATCTTCAATTTTACTTTCGGCCGGGATCGTTTTTATTTATACATTTTTAGGAGGCCTGACCAGCGCTATCTATAACGAAGTTCTGCAGTTCTTTTTGATTGTGTTGGGAATTTCGCCGATTGTGTATATCGGTCTTCATGTTTTAGGTGGTTACGAACGCATGACCACGCGCCTGCCTGAAGTGATGAGCCACACTTGGAAATTTGCTGATGTGGCCGCCAATAACCCCATGGGGGTTGGTTCTTTCGAATTGATCTTTGGCTTGGGTGTCGTTCTGTCCTTTGGTTACTGGTGCACTGATTTCTTAGTGGTCCAACGGGCTATGGTGACAAAAGATATGTCGGCCGCCCAAAGAACGCCAATCATCGCAGCGATTCCCAAATTATTGCTTCCACTGGTTGTGATCTTGCCTGGCATGATCGCTATGGCCTTAACAAAAGATGGTAGCACTTTTCAGCTTCCGCTGAAGGCTGATGGGCGTGTTGATTTTGATATGACTTTACCAAGTTTACTGACACATTTTTTTCCACCTGGCCTTTTGGGTGTCGGAGTCACCGCTTTGATGGCGTCATTTATGTCGGGCATGGCTGGCAACGTGACGGCCTTTAACACCGTTTGGACATTTGATATTTATCAGGCTTACATAAAAAAAGATGCTACAGATGCCCATTATTTTAACGTGGCCCGCTGGGCGACCGTGGTGGGAATTCTTTTATCCGTGGCGACGGCGTACTTAGCCCGCAGTTTTAATAATATTATGGATTTACTGCAGCTTATTTTTGGATTCGTAAATGCACCACTCTTTGCAACCTTTTTGCTGGGTATGTTTTGGAAGCGTGCCACTGGACATGGCGCCTTCTGGGGTTTGCTCAGTGGTACAACGGCCGCCGCACTGACGCACGGGTTAACAGTGGCTGAGGGCAAGGGCGGTTGGATCGCGACAGTTCATGAGTATCCATCAGCGATGGGTCAGGCATTTAATATTGCTATCATTGCGTGGCTCACGTGTTTGATTGTGACCGTTGCGATCAGTTTATTTACAGCGCCAAAAACTGATGATCAGATGAGGGGACTTGTCTATAGTTTGACCCCAAAACAGGAAACTGGACATTTGCCATTCTGGAAACGTCCGATGGTCCTTGGTGGTGGAGTCTTATTTTTAACCCTAGTCATTAACTATATTTTTTCTTAAAAAAAAACGAGATGAGGTTTGTGTGTTAAACTGGTTGATAGATTTAAGAAATGTAATTGGCTTATTTTTTATTATTGTAGGAATTATTTTATTGGCTGTGGTCTTTTCACCGATGCACCAGGTGGTACAGGATTTGGATATTCAGCTATGGTCTGGAATTATAGCGACGCTGTTTGGCAGCGCCATGCTAGCTTCGGGATCATTTGTAAAGTCATGATATTATTTCCAATCCATCCATATTAGACCTTGGCTTTCAACCCAGTTGTTAAGCTTTAACGTTCTATTTTTTAGGTTTAAGACGGGCAGTTGAATTTCGAAACTGCGTTCCGTAAATAAGGAATCGCCAATTTTTTTGATCAAGTTTGATGAAACCTTTTGGCTGGGTTGATATTTTTTCAAGTAATTGCCATCGAATTTCCAGGTCATATTGGTTTTTGCTTGATCGACATGAAGCTTTAAAACACTGTCTTTGACCTGGGAACTAAGTGTAGAACTAACCCCTAAGCCCCATTGAAGATAGGTTTCCTCAAGGTGGTTCCGAGAGGCTTCTATAAAACCCTTTGTCTGAGATCGTAAAGACCAACGCCCTTGTCCCAAAGATTTTAGATCGATAATTTGACTGGGATCTGAAGTCAGCAAAAAGGGTGCTGACTTCGAAAAATTCATCAGGTCGGGCCAGACAAAAAACTGCTTAAAGCGACTCTGCATCAGCCGATGAAATGCATCCAAGTTCTGCAAATTAAATTTTAAAAAAGAAAAGTGACTGACTCTTTCCTTGGCGAGCGCCGTGAATCCGTCTGAAGTCAGAACTAATTGCGGCGAATCGGATTTTAATGGAGCGGCTAAATTTCCTGGCAAATCAATTTTTCTGACATCTGTGCCCGCTTGAATATCACCGCGAATAAAAAATCCTAGTTCTGTGGGATCATCCATTGAAGTCACTTTAAGATTTTGATAACCGACCGTGGTCAGCTGCTTCCACACCGTCAGCCATTTTTCTTCTAGGGTTGTACTTAAATAGTTTTGTAACAGGCTCGCAATGGAATCAGGACTCCTCAGTGAATCTTGCAACAATTGACTGACGGCTTGATCAAATCCTTGGGGTCCACTACAAACCAAGGGGCTGATAGACCAGCCATCGTGAATAGCTAATTTTAAATCGGAAACTTTCGGAGATAACATTTTATTTTGTCGTTGAAATAAAGATTGCAAGGCGAGATCAGCAAAAGGAATTTTAATTTCGAAGGGATCGCAGATGGCATTGATTTTTATTTCAATGCGATTTCCGCCGACCTCTTTTACAATCGTCTGATCGACAATTAATTTCTGAACGGCTAAATGAGCGGAAATGCCTTGTGCACCCGCATTGATTCCCGTCGCCTGGACCTGTAATTGGGTCCAAGCGCCATTGACCTGGAGGGAGGTTCCTTCCAGGAGAGGATGCCAGTCTTGCCAATGTAGAGTTAGATCACGAGCTTGCAGATTAAAACTGAGAGGGACTTTCTTGAGTTCTTGCTCTACAAATTTCCAAGGGAGCCATTGCGCGACTTCAACATTGTACGCTTCGCTTTTTGCTGCAAAAATTATTAAGAAAAGTGTGATGAGTACCGATTTGTAATTCATAAACTCAAACCCCTTAAAGGAAGCGAAATGGACCAAGGTCTGATCGGCTCCAAAGCCGCTCCCCTGAAGAGAATTCTTAATTCCGGAAAGACTGTCAAAGTCATAATCACTTTGCTATTGGCCTCTGTCATTTGGAGTGGCTTAAGTCTAACAAAACTGCAAACGGAATATTCAATTCGCCAATTTTACCCAAAAGATCATATTCTATTAAAAAATGATGCAGAGATTCGTCGAACTTTTCAACTGAACGAGCAGGCTCCCTTCCTATTTATTGTTACACAACCGAAGGGTGAATCTTGGCTTTCCAAAACTCAGATTGATAAATTACAAAATTTATCGCAAGCCCTCCAAGAAAATCCACAGGTTGCAGAAGTCCTATCAATGACTTTGGTCGAAGGAGCCTCACTGGAGAAAAATACCCTTCAGGTTGGTAATATCTTTTCGCGGATTCCACAGGAGCAGTGGAAAGAGGGTATTAAATCAAATCCTTTGATTTATCCTATACTTGTAACAAGTGATTTTAGATCCACTTTGATGGCCATTGAAGCTAAAGGAAATAGCACGGCAGAACTTGGCCACTTCGACGACGACATGAAAGACCTCATTCAAAAAGAATTTCCGAAGGCAGAAATTCTAAAAGCAGGTGTGCCATTGATTCAAGCTAGGCTTTCTCAGCTGATTCAGTCCGAGCTGAGTCAGTTTTTACTAATTGCAGTGGTTGTTTTTTGTGGAATTTTTTATTTTCTTTTCTCGCACTGGACAGCGATCGCTTGCGCGTTTTTAACACTTTTAAGTGGAAATATTTTTTCACTAGCGTTGCTGTCAGCCTTTAAAATTCCTATGAATATTGTACTTGTGACTTTACCAGTGATCGTTAGTGTCGCAATCATGAGCTTACTGATTCATACACTTCACCTTTGGTCGCAAAATCCATTATCAAAACACCCTGTTTACAAGAATCGTTTGAGTGGTGCGATTGACACGTGGCTAGACCTTTTAACGCCAAATCTTTTAGGATCTTGGACGACGGCTTTAGGTTTCTTAGCCCTAGTGCTTTCTCCGATCCCCTTAATTTATCAGTATGGAATTGCGGTCGCGTTGGTGGTTACAGCGGTTTCCATTTACAGTCAGCTGATGATTTTAATCGCCTTACCTTGGATACAGCCTCGCATGCGAACTTGGTTTAATAAGCCTGCAGTCTGGTCGATCTTTTCTTTGCGCCACGCAAAATTAATTATCGTCTTATTGCTGGTTGTTTCTTTTCTCGGTGGAGGACTTTCTTCAAAGCTTAATTTTTCAGGGCGGTTGTTTGATGATTTGCCAAAAGGGGATCCAGTCAGGGCCTCTACAGAATGGATGGATAAAGATTACGGCGGAATCGTTTCGTATGATGTTATTTTAAAAACGCAGACGCCTGGGTTTTGGAAAGAACCCGTTGCACTCAGAAAGCTATCTCAACTATCAAAGGAGCTTCGGCAAATTTCCAATGTTGGTAGCATAGTGACCTTAACTGATTTTTTTCAAGCCCAGATTCCGCAGAAAAAAAATGAAATCGCAGAGACGTTTTTTATGTTTTCAATGGCTGAAAAAAATCCCCTAAGCCAGATTTTAACAGAGGATGCAAAGAATTTAAGATATATGATCCGTCTCAAAGATGTGCCGACGGTTCAGATTGATCAAACAAGGGCTGAGATTCGCCATCAAATTTCAAAGGTCTTTTCCGAGGTTAACATCGTCGAAGGCGGCATGGCGGTGGGTGCACATGCCATCAATCATGATGTGGCCCATGACTTGGTCTATGGGTTCTGGCAATCACTTGTTGTTATTGGTTTATTTTTAGTTGTGATGTTTAGGTCTTTACGTTGGGCCTTGGTAGCCTGTTTGCCGAATTTTATTCCGCCAGCAATTTTAATGGGTGCCTTAACGATGACTGGGATTGCTGTGAAGCCTGGCGTTGCCTTGATCTTTTCGATCGCTTTGGGGTTTGCTTTTAATAATACTGTGTATTTGCTCAGCCGCTTACGTAGTCTGATGAAAGACGGCAAGTTTCCTTTGAAGCGAGCCCTGTTTATGGAAGCTAATCCCTGTTTGTTTGAATCCTTTTTAATGTTTGTGGGATTTTCAATCTTTATTTTTTCAAGCTTTTCAATGAATCAGATTTTTGGAGTTTTTATGATGATTTCAGTCGTCGCAGGTTTTTTTGCGGATCTTATGTTTTTGCCAGCGCTGCTCAAGGTATTTCCCAACTTGCTGAAGGAGGCCAGAAAAGATCCGGCGGCTGGCCATGCATCATTCAATGATGTCCAGAAATCAGCGACAAGCCCTCTGCGAAAAGTCGCAAGCTATGTCTTATTGATCCTGATTCTTTCTGCACCGATTGCAAAAGCTGAAACGCCCAAAGATATTCTAGAAAAATCGCAGGCTCGCTTGGATGCTCACGACGATCAAGCTCAAGTAGAAATGAAGATTATTGAAAAAAATGGCGAAGTGAAGTCCCGATTGATCCAATTAAAAACCTTACGAGGTAAAGAGTTTTATGTGCTAGCAAAAATCGAATCTCCCGCTGATATTAAAGGCATGGGGTTTTTAGGCCAAATAAATAAAAAGGGTCAGGAAAGCCAATGGATTTATTTGCCTTCTAGCGGCCAAGTTCGAAGAGTCGTCACTGGAAAAACAACGGCCGGGCTTTTAGGTTCTGAAATCAGTCCCGAAGATTTAAGTTCCGAGGCGATTCAGTCATCAAATTTAAGATTATCGAAATCTGATCAGCAAGCTTCGTGGATTGAAATAATTCCCGCTTCGGGAACCTCCGGTTATTCTAAAGTCATCACTCAAATTTCCAAAAAAGATTCAGTGCCCCTCAGCACCGAGTATTATGTAGGTTCTCGAAAAAAGAAAACCGTGACCTTTTTGCAGTATTTAAAATTAGGGACGATTTGGCGTGCTCAAATCATCGAAGTGAAGAACCATCTTAACGGACGATCAACGCAGCTTAAGTTTTCTCAAATTAAAGTGAACTCGGGTCTCACAACAAAAGTTTTCTCACAAGGAGCTTTGAAGGAAGATTAAAGTTATGATGGCGCACTGGGGGGTCCTATTAATTTCTTTAGCTAGCATTCAAGGCTGGGGTCAGTCGCGCTTCGGCGGTTCGCTCCAAGGATATTACAGGCAATATGCCTTTAGCTCCAGTGAAGAGTCTGCGAATGCGGCGGGTGGATTTAACGGTAACCTTAAGTTCGACTGGAAGTCGAAGCCAGTTTGGCGCTTTAAATCGGATCTTGAATTTCAAACCGATCAAGTATCAAAAGATAGCGCTGAAAAATTTCGTTTTAATCCTCGCACTCTTTATATTGAAAACAAGTCTGCTTCGGTGGTGTTTCGAGCCGGCTATCAAACAATTATTCCGGAAGGACCTGATTTTTTAAATCTGGCGGATGTGATTCATTCAAAGGATTGGAAAGATCCAACAAGCCCTAGAAGTTTAGGTTCGGCCGGTCTTTCAATATCGCAAGAAGGAAGTACCTGGCAATGGGAAGCTTTTTACATTCCCCTGCAAACAAAGCCTCGACTGCCAGGTGACCAAAGCCCCTGGTGGCCCCGGGGCCAAAGAATTCCGATTGAATCTAACGACACCGAGTTTCAGGTTCCTGCTGATATAAAATATGATGTGACAGACGGTGAAGATATTAACCATTCCTTAAATAATAATTATGCGTTGAGGCTTGGTGGAAAAGCCGCTTCGTTTGAAGGGCAGCTCATTTTTTATGAGGGTCTTGCTCAGGATCCAAATGTCGTGATCGACAGCTCGGGGACTTTATTAGCACTGACTCCTAAACTTATTTTATTACTGAATTCGCCCGTCACCTTAAAGCCCTTATTTTTTAAACATCGCGCCTTAGCAGGGACTTTTGTGTTGCCATTAGAAACGTGGTCTATCAAAGGTGGAGCCAGCTTGACCAAACCGATCAGTGATGACCCCAGAGTGCCTGGCGAGGTTGTTTCGGGAGTCTTGGGTTTTGAAAAAAATTTTGACACATCAAAAGGCCTTGTGACCTTCATTGCTCAACATGAAGCGCAAAAGCGGGGGGGCAAAAATCAAATTAGTTTTTTAAAATCTATTTATGAAAATGCCTGGAGTGTGGGGCTTCGAATTCCTTGGGGGGAAGACTTGCAATTATTGGCGGGCGTTATTTATGACACCCTTGGGAAATCGTCTTTAATTCGCCTTGGAACCAGTTTTCGGTGGAATGATTCGGTTTCTTTAGAAATCGATGGGCAAGCTTTGCAGGGGCCAGAGGAAACATTACTGGGACTCTACAATAAGTACGACAGTGTTAGTCTTGGCTTAACCTATCATTTTTAATCATTCATCCGGCTTGGCAGTCAAGCATTGACAAAAGTAGGACCCATAATACGATCATAAGATATGAAACTAATTCAGTTTATATTTTTAATTTCCGTTTTGGAATATTTGGGTTGTGCCACCATAAAGCCCGCAAAGGTGGCATCTCAACAGCATCCGGAAGCTGTCGCTTGCGATCCCCAGTATGATGCGAATCAAATTTTAGCTCAAAAAATATTGGTCCCCGCTGAGGTTTTTCATTTTACTCAGAAAAAAACATTAGTGCAGGATATTAATGAACACCGCTTAACTAAAAAAAGTTGGGACACCTCTTTAACGGGTGGCGATCGTGGCATGGAAAATCGTCAGGCCCGCCGAGGACTTTATGTTTCAGATGGCATAGATACCAGTAGTTCTGCCAGCAGTGTTTTTGGTGCAAAAAATAATTGGCTCGTAAAATTTAGTGTAGCTGATGAATGTCGGGTCCCTCAACGAGTTGCGACCTTACTTGGTCTAGAAAAAGACAAACGATTTATAACTTGGTTTAATAAAATCAACTCAGAGGTGCGCCTCGGTTTCCAAGATGCTGCCGATTTTTCTAAAACATGCAATGCCCGAGAAAGTTTGGCTATAGACGGCTACACTGATTTGCGCTGTGAAAAGATTGTTTTAAAATTTTTTGATGAGACCAAAATTGCTATTGTTCAAGACCATCAAACCAGTAAAAGTTTTTATATCCGAGATTTTAGCTGTATTGAATCTTTGGCAGGCACTCCAGAAGAAATGATCCAAGTTTTTGTATCACAAGACTTTTGGGTGGCGTCTTGTTCGGTGGAATACCTTAGCGAATACACTCCTTATTTATTAGCCACTGGTTTATCCGAGACAAAAGTGCCATTAAGTAAGGCGGATTACGAACTTTTGTTTCAAAATGTCGGTTTGTTGCGTTCGGAAGTTGTCAGGACTGAAATGGCAAAGATGCTTAAAGGGTACTGGCAGTGTCTTGAAAATGGAAAACGAAAAAACTTTCAGAAAGATGTCTTGGCTTTAAGCTTAAAACTTTCAGAAGGGGATAGTTTTCGATGGGTCTCGCAGGAATGTTCTGGAGAATAGATTTGTAGGAGCCTCGACTCAGTAAAATAAGTTAGTAAAATATTTGAGTCGAGGCTTCGGTAAAAAAGGTTCCTGTTAGGATTTATTTTTCAGTCGGTTGAACAACGTCCTTTTTTTCTACTTTGCTAGACTTTTTACTTACTTTTTTGACTGATTTTTCTTTTACTTTTCCAGCTTCAACTTTTTCAAATTTCGCTTTCTCAGGGGCAGCGGGTGCTGCGGGTGCAGCTGGCGAGCTTGCTTCCTGCGCTTGTGCAAGGCTTGCAAAGCCGATCAAAGCTGTGATTAATAATAAGTTCTTAAGATCTTATGAAGGCGAAATTAATAATTTTTAACCTCTAAAAAAGCTGATCCTTTTTAAGCACTTAGTAGGGGTGAAAAAGTGATATTCCCAATCTGAGATGTGTTAGCCCTGTTTCCTTTGCCGAAACCAAGTCACAGGCAAAGCCAAACTCAGAAATGAAAAAGATTTTAAACGAAATGAAATTAAAAGGTGGGTCACTTATCGAAAGTCTGACGGCGCAGGAGGCCCGGCAACAACCAACTCCGGTGGATGCAGTTAAATCTATCATGACTGATAAAGATAAAAAGAAAGCGCAAGAAGGGTTTGTAAAAATTGAAGACAAAATGGTGAAAGGGGCCGTGGGGGAAATCGCGGCTCGGTTTTATATTCCAGAGGGAAAAGGTTCCCTTGCAGTCAGAGGGAAAAGATTTGGCGGAAAAGATGAGACAGCAAGGTGTTCAAGTAAATTATAAAAACTATAACGGCGTCACCCATGAGTTTTTTGGAATGTCGTCTGTTTTGGATGAAGCCAACGCCGCTCAAAAATATGCAGCGCGCGAGTTAAAGGCCAGCTTATAAAAAAATTGATCTTTATCGGCACAGGTTTTTGCAAATTGCGTGGGCCTCGGTCTTAGAAAAGATGGCGCTTGTTCAAGCGCCATAATTTTGCAAAGATAGTCCTATGATTCAAAATATTCCGACTGATTTCACCGATCTTTTAAAGATTCGCTATCCGATTATCGGTGCCCCCATGTTCTTAGTCAGTAATGTTGACATGGTCGTCGCCGTCAGCGAAGCCGGAGGTATTGGTACTTTCCCTTCCCTGAACTTTAGAACAACTGCAAGTTTGAAAGAGGCTCTAGGAACCATTCGCAACCAAACCAAAAAACCCATCGGTGTGAACATTATAGTTAATAAAAGCAATACGCGTCAGGAAGCTGATCTAGCAGTAACTCTGAATGCCGGTGTCGAGCTTTTTATCACTTCCTTAGGGAATCCCAAAGACGTCATTAATTCAGCACATCGAAATGGGGCCAAAGTTTTTTGTGACGTCACCAATTTAGAATTTGCTTTGAAAGTTCAAGATTTAGGAGCGGATGGGGTGATTGCCGTGGGCGTTGGGGCTGGAGGCCATGCAGGTCCTATTTCTCCATTGGTTTTGGTGCCATGGTTAAAAGAGAATTTAAAAATTCCCGTCGTTGCAGCAGGGGGTGTTGCGCACGGATCGCAAATGGCTGCGTGTTTAAGTCTAGGTGGCTCTGCTGTCAGCGTGGGGACCCGTTTTATTGCAAGTGTTGAAGCGCAGATTGATTCCGCTTACAAAGAGGCTGTTTTAAAAGCGTCGCCCGAGGATATTTTTTTAACCAGCCTTGTGTCTGGAACGCCTGCGGCCGTAATTCGCACGCCCTACACCGAAAAAATGGCTCGTGATCTTCCTTGGATCATTAAAATTTTAAAACAAAACTCAGTGAGTAAAAAAATGGTTGTGCCTTTGATTCACTGGTTAGGAATGAAAAAGCTTGAGGCTGCGGCCCACACGCCCACTTGGAAAACAGTTTGGAGCGCCGGCCAATCAGTGGGTTTAGTGCATGATATTCTAACCTGTGAAAAAATTATTGAAAAAATGGTCCTGGAGTATGAGGTGGCGGTTCAAAAGCTGCCCCGTTAGGTAAATTTAAGATCGATTTTTTACAGATAAAGTCAGTTCGTAAGTCATGACAGGCTCAGGGCTTTTAGAGGGAACAACAGCAAAACCGGTAAATTTTTTTTCTAGGCGCTCGGGGCTGCTTCTTGCTGTGTCTATCAATTCCTGGACCAGATTGGCTTCTTCGCAGATAAAATGGACATCGGCATCTGCTCGCTTTAAAAATTCAGATTTAAAATCTTTAAAGATAAAATCAATTTTTTTTCCCGAGGTTTGGATGGCTTCGACGGCTTTGATAGCTATTGAAAGTTCAGCACCAACAGCCAATGCGCCAAAATACATGACGTTTAAATGATTCCGCGTGCGATAACCTAAGTTGATTCGAACGACACTGCGTGAACCTTTGAGTTCCAAAACTTTTGGATTTACAAAAGCAAGCAAAGGAAGCTTCAAAAGAGCATAACTTTTTAAAAAAAAATTTAGTTTCCACAAGCTCATAAGAGATCCTTTTTAGACGAAAACTTAACACTTTGATCATCCCTATATTTTCCGCGATGCACAATCGATTCTTTTAAAAAGCTATTTAGCCTAAGGTTGCCCCTGGAGGATTTATGAAATTGGTAAAGTTGTTGAGTGTTTCGTTAATGCTATGTTGTTTACAAGCTAAGGCTGCTGATGATATCGGCGTCGGTGCCATCTTAGGAAGTCCAACTGGGCTTTCCGGGCATGTTCGAATGGACGATCGCCACTTGCTGGCGGGTGCGCTGGCCTACAATTTTTCGAAGTACCCTGGTTTGCATATTTCAGTGGATTACCTTTGGGATAATGTTTACGAGTACAGCATTAAGTCTTGGCAATGGGATGTTTATTACGGGCTTGGTGGGCGAGTGATTGCAGTTCAATCCGGCGATGATAAAAATAAGACGGCTTTAGGTGTTCGTGCACCGCTTGGCACCAGTCATACAATGCGTGATCCGCATATTATGATTTTTGGAGAGGTTGCACCGGTGCTTAATTTTATTCCTAACACAGATTTAGGATTCGATCTTGGTGTCGGACTGAGAATCTTATTCTAAGTAGCTTATCCTAAGTATAAGAATTTTTATGTGTGTCGACTGACACCCTTTGAGATTTTGAGGCTTGACGAAATTTAGTTCGGCCTCAATTTCTCTTTAAGAAGGAGAGTCGACATGATTAAACCGTCTGGATTTATCCCTGTTCTACCTCTAAAAAATACGGTTCTTTACCCAGGGGTGGCTCAGGCTCTTCGGGTGGGTCGTGATAAAAGTATTCGTGCCCTGCAAAAGGCCTTTGAAAATAATAATTGGATCATCACCTTGACGCAAAGAGATCCCCAGCAAAAAATTGGGACCATCGATGATCTTTATTCGGTGGGTGTTCTTTGTAAAATTGAATCCGTTCGCGGCAATCCCGAGCAAGGTTACAATGTCGTGATCCGAGGTCATGAACGAGTGCGTGTGATTACAAGCTCAGACCAGTCTGGCTTTTTTGAAGTCTTATACGATCGCATAGAAGATATTTCTGACCTTGAAGGTTCGACGCGAAAAGCATTACTGGAAAGCCTTAAGGTCTTATCCATGAGTGTCCTTAAATTAATTCCAGCAGACACTCGCGAAGTCGAAGAACTGCTGCAAAGTATTGATGATTTAACCTATTTGACTTATTTAGCTGCGGCCAATGCCGATTTAGACTTAAAAGAAAAGCAGTTTTTGCTCGAGCAGCTTTCCCTTAAAGAGCGCGTGATGCACTTACTGACATTGCTGCAGGCTTTTAAAGACAACTTGGAAGTGCAGGCAGATATCCGCCAAAAACTGACCTCAAAAATTGGTCAGTCACAGCGGGAAAATATTCTGCGTGAGCAAATGCGCACCATTCGAGAAGAATTAGGTGAAGGTGATGAAGAATCACAGATCGAGACTTATCATAAAAAAATTGATGATGCTCAGATGCCCGAGGAAGCGAAGAAGTTAGCTGGACAACAGCTCAAAAGATTAGAAGATATTAATTCGGCCTCACCGGAATATCATATGACTCAAACCCATTTGGATTTAATGGTCTCGCTTCCTTGGAGTCAAGGAGCTGAAGAGGTTGAAATTAATTTAGATCAAGCACGGCAGATTTTAGATGCTGATCATTATGGTTTAGAACAAGTTAAAAAAAGGATCATTCAGCATTTAGCTGTGATGAAAATGAAGCGCCACCAAAAAGGATCCATTCTTGTTCTTGTGGGTCCGCCGGGGGTTGGTAAAACCTCGCTGGGGCAAAGCATTGCAAAAGCACTGGGGCGAAAATATGTGCGGGTCAGCGTCGGAGGAGTGCGAGACGACGCTGAAATCAGAGGGCATCGCAGGACTTATATTGGCGCTTTACCAGGTCGATTAATTTCAGGGATTAAAAAAGCCGGAGAAAACGATCCAGTTTTTGTTTTAGATGAAATCGATAAGCTAGCGAAAGCGTTTAATGGCGATCCTGCCAGTGCACTTTTAGAAGTGCTGGACCCAGAGCAAAATAACTCTTTCCTTGATCATTATCTGGACACCGGCTTTGACTTATCAAAGGTCTTCTTTATCTGTACGGCTAATAGTTTAGAAACAATCCCCGGGCCTTTGCTAGACCGTATGGAAGTGATTGAGGTCAGTGGTTACACTTTGGCTGAAAAATTTCATATCGCTAAAAATCATCTGATTCCCAAGCAGTTAAAAGAACATGGCCTCAGCCAGGAGCAGCTGCAAATTTCAGAGGAAGCTTTACATAAAATTATTTCGCACATTACGCGCGAAGCCGGTGTGCGAGAATTACAAAGAAAGCTGGCGGCTGTTTGCCGAGCGGCCACGGAACGGGTCGTTCGAGCTGATGGAGATAGCGTCATTATAACACTTAACGACCTTGAAGAGCTTTTAGGACAAGAAAGATTTTATCATGATGTGGCCCAAGAAGTCATGCAACCTGGAGTGACAACTGGGCTTGCATGGACTCCTGTCGGTGGAGATATTTTATTTGTCGAAAGTGCGCTGATGTCAGGTAGTGGAAATCTTATTATGACTGGTCAACTCGGGGAGGTGATGAAGGAGTCTGCGCAAATTGCGTTAACGCTTCTCAAAGCACGGCTGCCTTTTGCGGGTCCAATGATTGATTTTTCCAAGCATGATGTGCATGTCCATGTTCCAGCCGGAGCCATTCCCAAAGATGGGCCTTCGGCCGGGGTGACTTTGCTGACATCGATGGCATCGCTTTTGACGAAAAGACCGGTGTCTCCGCAGTTAGCGATGACGGGTGAAATAACTCTTCGCGGGGCTGTCACACCAGTGGGTGGAGTGAAAGAAAAGGTGATTGCTGCGCATCGCGCGGGGGTGAAAGAAATTATTCTTTCAGAAAAAAATCGAAAGGATCTAAAAGAAATTCCTGAAGATGTCCGAAATGAAATTAAGTTTCATTTCGTTGAACACATTAATGAAGTTTTAAATATTGCGTTGAAGTTTGAAATTCCTTTTTTGCCGGCGGTTATTCATGAGCCCAGCTCCATGTTTTCGGGAGCAGCAAATTAAGGTCGATAACATAGACAAAACTGCCTTCGTCCTTCGTTGGCACAAGACCGGTTTTTAAATAATCGGGGCGACCGCGAAGGGCGAAGTCATTATCATTCAATAAAATCAGGTAACGGCCCTCAACCACGGTCATGCCTTCAATTTTTTCAACATCATCAATGCCAATTTTTGTGAGATCAGCAATCAGTCTTTTCTTTAAAGGACCTTCCTGGCTAGGATCGGGAACAAAATATATTTTTCGATAGCCGTCTTTTCCTAATATATTATTTCTTTCTAATACAAAAAGGCCCAACTCTTGGCCCGCAATTTTAAGTGTGGCAACATCTCCGATTTTATCTGCCGCAGAACTATCAAAAGGATAATATTTAACGTCGACCGATTTTTGACTGGTAGGATTGAAAATTAAGATGGGCCCTTGTAAATTTTCGGGACCAGATTTCAAAGGGCTTTCCAGAAAGGCCCAAATATTTTTTTTAAAAAAAGCCATTCCTTCGAACCCGCGGTTCAAGCGGCGTTGAACAAATAATTCGGGAAAATGTTGGCCTGGCATAAAACGATTTAAAAGAAGCCCCTCTGGTGAAAACTCAAGAAGGCTTGGCAGGTACTCTTCCCCCATCCAGAAATGGCCCCTTTGATCCTGAGTAATACACTCTGGATCGATGCCGTTTGGGTTTGTGGGTAATAAGTAATCATAAACATCAACAGGGTCTTCAAGGCCAGGTGCGGGCGGAAGGCCCGTCAGATTTCCATCAGAATTTCTTAATAGAATATTTTTTTCCAAAACCAGATCTTTAAAATCTTTATCGAGTGAAAAGAAAATCCACCGAGGGCTATAGTCTGGTAATAAAAAAGGGCGATTTCCATTGTACATATCACCGTTCGGTCCACGATCGGTATGAGTGATAAAGCGGTGCCGTCCCTGCGGAGTTTTTCCTAAATAATGGAGTCCTGAAAAGCCACCTAAGAAAATTTCTTGGCCAGCACTTGAGCGACCTAAGGAGGGGAGAGTTTTAAATTCCAACTTTTTAACACTCATACAGCCACATCCTAAAATGCCCAACAGACTGAAAACCACCAAAATCATTTTTTTATGAAACATAATTCAAACATATCTCAAAATGAGTCGCGTTGGCAGAATTATTTTACGCAGAGAGGTTTATAAGCGTTACGAAAAGACCGAAATACTCAATAGATTATGGCACCTACGACAGACATTAAACATATTCTTATTGTTGATGATGAACCCGAGATTCGCGATATTATTTCGCAAGTTATTTTAAGTCTCCACGGGTTTGAAATTTCGACCGCGGCTAACGGTGAAGAAGCCTTAAGTTGTATTAAAACTCATAAAATTGATCTTTTAATCACCGATCTTTCCATGCCAAAAATAAACGGCTTTGAGCTTTTACGGCGACTGCGGGCATCAGGGTTTCATATTCCCACGGTCGTTCTGACAGGTCACAGTGATCACAATGTTATGAAGCTACTCTCAGCTTTTGGGGTGAATGAATTTATAAATAAGCCGTGGGATAACGATGCTTTGATCTGGAGTCTTAAAAAAATACTTTTACAAAAGCCAAAGTCAGAAGCTGCTTCGTGAGGAAATTTTGGAAGCAGTAAGCTTATTCAGCCGTTTTAGAATCGATGTGCTGGTCATATCGCCATCGGTGGAAATCTTGCGAAGGGCTGTGCAAGTTTCAGAGCGATTAAATCTGACTGTGCACCGAGTTTCCACAATTAGCCAATATGAAAAAGAATTTGCCGAAATTGGCCGGCCCAATCTCATTATTTTAGACTTGTCTGTTGCCACGGAAAAAAAACTCGCGCTAGAAATGATTTTCTCATTAAAGTTGTTGGTGCCACATAGTTATTACTTGGCATTAGTTAAAGACACCGCAGACTCTGTGTATTGCCAGCAGATCAAAGACACTGGCATTGACCAACTTCAAAATGTCGATGAGGTCGTAAGATCAGGGAAGCTTGATTTTCTAGTCATGCAGCAATTTATTTTACAGTATTTTCCCATCGAACTGAGGGATCTTTTTCCAGGGACTGAAATTACTTTTAATGCGTTTCATTTTATGACCCTGAATAATAAATATTTACCGGTTATTTTTGAGCATTTAGTTTTAAGTGATAAAAAATTTAAAAGACTTGAAAAAATCAGTCAAATTTATATCCAGAATCATGCGGCGCCCGCGTACCAAAAATATATCGAGTCCTATTACGACTCCTTTAGTACGGGTTTACAAAAAAGAACCAAAGCCGCTTTTTTACAAGTTGTTTATGCCTATACCCAAATCAGAAATTTACTAATGACTGGAAATAATCATGAAGAGGGTCAGCAGTTAGCAAGTCTTCTTGAATTCTGCCAATCCCGTCATGCCTCATTACTTAGTTACGTTAAGGCTTCTTCTGAGCCTTTTTATAACTATATTAGGGTTTTTCAAAATCATAGCCTCTCCAGCTTTGATCGAAGTTTATTCGTAGCAGGTTTGGCCAGTTTCTTCAGCGATATGTCGGGAGTGGGAGACCCTAAAATAGTTTTGAAATCAAGTTTGGTGGCTTGTTCTGGTTTGATGTTTGCGGATTATACGACCTATTTAAGGTGGCATGATCAGCTTGAAAGCAAATGGACAGATGAGGATCTGGGTCATTTTTCAGAGGCCCTAAAGATTTCTTGTGAGGTTGGAAGACTTAACTTACCCGAGTTTGCTGGTCAAATGGATCAAATTGTTTCTCATATGCAGGAAAGATTTGATGGACAGGGCTTGCCCAATAAGGCTTCAGGAGACAAAATCCCCTCTGAAACGGCCCTCATTCAGATTGCCGAAGGCTGGCTCCGATTACTTGCGACGAAGCCAAAATTGACGGCTTCAGAAGCCTACGAGTCGTTCAAAGCGTATCTGGTCATCGAAAAAAAATCTGGAAGAGTAAATCCGAATGTAATCGAAAAGTTAGAGCAAATAGGTTTCCGCAAACCTTAGCTGGGTATACAGCTGTCTAATTTCGCTTCTGCAGAGCTCAGTGGACCTGATCGGGGTTGAACCGACGACCTCTTGCATGCCATGCAAGAAACACTGTCTCTTAATCTTATAAAAAAATACACGCAACTATATAAAATCACAAAGGATTGCGACACATATTTAGATAGAGTGATGACAGCAATGGTTGTCATTCCTATTCGTTTAGGGTCATTGCTCGTCGAGATAAGTGGGGTGAGTGTGGTACGAGAAAATCTGCATCCGACTTGCAGCCGAATCATGATCAATCTGAATTTTAGAACCCTGATCGAGACTTCAATCCTATCATCGGCGAATTCAAAAATCATCTTTAATAAAATCAAAACGACAAAAGCGCGGGGACTCGCTTATCAAAAATGGGGCATGGAATGGCGAAACGATTTACTGATACAGACAAGTGGAAGAGATCCTGGTGGATTGATTTACCAACGAAGGCCAAGTTGTCTTGGATATATTTAGTTGATAATTGCGACCATGCTGGAATTTGGCTAGCTAATTACTCTTTGGCATCATTTCAGCTTGGTTTTAAATTAACTGAAAAAGATATTAGTTTTTGGTTAGATGGGAAAATCGTTAAATTGGACGACGATAAGATATTCCTTCCATCTTTCATTGAGTTTCAATATGGCCAATTAAGAGAAAATAACTCTGTGCATGTATCTGTCGCCAACGCCCTTAGGAAATGTGGCGTTGAGGTTTCATTGGAGGAGGGTTATTGCATGAAACCAAACTCTATCCTTAGTCGTCTTTCAAAGAAAAAGAAGGGTGAGGTTTTAGCCAGCGACTACTTCCGATGCACCTACTGTGGAATGAATGGAAACGACTCTACTCTCTTTGTTGATCACATAGTCCCAAGGACTAAAGGTGGGGATAATAACGATGGAAATTTAACAACGGCATGTGGGTCATGCAATTCACTCAAATCAGACTTAGACGTCAGCTTATTTTTAGATAGACACAGCTTGTCGGAAAAAATCAGTGCTAGATTACAGGAAAAAATAATCCTTATTCAATCCTTAAACGCCCCATTTAAGGACTTAAACAGTCCTAAAGATAAAGAAGAAGATAAAGATAAGGAAAAGGTTAAAGATAAGAATAAAGAAAAAGAGAAGAGGCCAGTTTGCGATTTTGAAATGATCTATCAAAATTATCCAAACAAGATCAACAAGGCAGAAGGATTTCTCCGTCTCCATGCTCAAAGCCTTTCATCCGAACAATTTGAAAATTTAAAATTATCTAGCGACAACTATAAGCGTTACTGCGACCTCGCCTGGAATGACTGGTATACACCAATGCACTTCGATGTCTGGTGTGGTGCTAAATCGAAAGAGGTTAAGCCGTGGCACGATTGGATCGATCCAGACCCATCGATATACCTTGAGAAAAGAAAATCGAACGGAGGCCAGCCTGCGACGAATGTCGATCCCTTCGCATTCTTCCAAGATCCAAAATACCAGGTGGCCAAATGACACAAGACGCCTTCATGAAACACATGCAAGACATCATCAAGATTTTTGGAGCGAAAGAATATGAAAATCGAATGCCATTGATTTACGAAACGGTTTCAGACCTGCCAGAAAAAAACTTTGCGTGGATATGCAAACACTTTTGCATGACAGTTCCGGTTAAATATCCACCGCTTCCCACGCACTTTGAAGAGGCGGCAATTGAACAGCGCAAAAAATTGTCTGATGGATATGGTTATAAAAAAGAATCTTATGATGTTCCAATGCCAGCCGGTGACGCTTTAAATGATGTATTGAAACGACTAGGTGTTGCGAATTTAACTGAAGCCATTAAGCGCAGAAAAGGGAATATATGAAATACGATTTTAAAGATTGGTCAGTAATTGATTTAAAAGATTTTAAAGATTTAGTTTTTAAAATGGCTGTTGAAACTGTTCACGCCGATCAAAACAAGGGCATGACGGCAATTTCAGACAAAACTGGTATTGGCTTGCATATCGTAAAAATTGCTTACGGGGTCATTCTGGCTTTGCGTGATTTTCGCGGCGAAGTAAAAAGCGATATTCCTAGAAATTTCAGACCTAGTAAGGATTAATTTATTCAACAAAAAGGAGGCACCCCATGGCAAACAAAAAAACAGTTAAAAAGGCAGCAAAACCTGCGACTAAAAAGACAGCAATGAAAAAAAAGACTAAATAATTTTTGAGGTCGCGCCTCGTACCTATTCCTTCATTGGACAAACGAGGCAGCTTTACAGGGCTGGCTATCTGGTTTTTTATTCCCCAGGATAATGACTCGGGCCCTACATAGCCGGCCCTTTAAGGCTTCAAATATAATTAAATGGCAATAGGGGAATAAAGAATTGGAAAATATTAGGAGGGGTCTAGCTTATGGAAATCGAATTTCAAATTCTTTTCTTGTTCCGAAATACACGCGGCTGACTGGAATATCGTCACTCACTAAAGCTGAAGCAAGGCGCTTTGCTATTTCAAACGATTCGCATTCCAAGGTTTCAAATGGGCATTCGGGATCTGAAAGAAAAGCATCGGCTTCCATGAGTAACGGACTGGGGTTTTTGTGCGAGTAAAGAACTCTGTACATTTTAACGCCTCCGGGATTGCAATAATAATAGCACCTTTAAAACTTTTTAATGTTTTATTTTTGTCGATTTTCACACCTATGGTTGGGAAATAATATGAAGTGGATAGTAGTTATACTCATGCTTTCTGGTTGCCAATCTGAAGAGAAAAACAAACAACGAGCAATTAGATGCAAAGAGGACTGTGCTCCTTATAAAGCTATTTCGTTTCTCAGAGGACATGACGGGTGTACTTGTGCGGTGGATTTATGAGCACCGACAAAACTAAACTGCCCCCGAGTTTGGAAAAGATTAGGGATGAAGCAGCAGAAGCTTATAAAAAACAGGGATTGAAAAACTCATGGAGAATTAATTATTGTGTTGGCTTCAACGCCCTATATTACCACCTGCTAAATTCTGGCGCACAGTTTGATGAGAAGGCCGCAAAAGAATATTCAAGCGCAAAATTTCCGTGTGAGCTACCATGTGACAGTTATGGAATATGCTCTGGTTGTGTTGAGGCAGCTTGTTTTAGGACTGGCGCTCGCTATCAGCATAACCAATCTTCGGCAACAATCGCGGCGTTACGAATGGAAATTGAGCGGCTGGAATATGAAAATGAATTTAATAAAACTACTTATTACGAACTTCGATTTCACTTTGATGAGAAATTAAAAACTAATGAGAAGTTAAATTTGAAACTCGCGGAGCGTGACGCTGAGATAGAGCAGCTAAAAAAGGAGTTAGGGAAATAGAATGAGAATATTCCTGTATAAAATAAAGTTAAAATATTTAAATTGGAAATATCGAGAGGTGCCAGATGACGTATGCTGCTGCGGTGGCGATATGATTCACTCATTTTGGGAAAACCATTCTCCAAAAAGCATGAGAGCATGGGCAATAGAGTGTGATTTGAAGGGGAATTCAATATGAGCCAAGATAAAACACGCAAGCTATTAACTTTGTCAGCAGTGATTGGATGGCTTCAATGGGCAAAGTTTCCAGACAGACTTGATGAGCCTGACTATGCGCAAACTACCCTAAGATTACTTAAAGAATATAAAGATGAAGTTGAGGCACTTGAAAGAACACTCGCTCTGCGCGATGAGCAATTGAAGCTAGCGGTTGCTGTGTTAGAAACCTACGCCGCAGAAGATGATTACGCGTCACAAGGAGAAGATGCTCGCGATGTACTGTCCAAAATTGGAGAGGTGAAGAATGGCTAAACTAGAAACATCAAAAGGCGTTTCATTTTTTATCGATGATTCTGATATTGAATTGGTTTCCAAATACAAGTGGTCTTATGGAAGCTCCGGTTCAAACTCATATTTTAAAGCCCGTGTCGAAGGAAAAACGATGTATTTACACCGACTAATACTTGGTGCCCAAAAGGGTAATTTTGTTGACCACATTGATAGGGATACAAAGAATAACAGAAGAGAAAATCTGCGCTTTGTTAATAAAGCTCAAAACAATGCAAACTGTAATCGAAACAAAAATAAGCCTAAATGGGAGTATCGAGGAATTGATTATTTTTCTAAAAAGACGAAACCTTGGCGCGCTCAAATATCTTGTAAGAGTGTGAGGCATGTATCTAAATACTGCAAAACAATGATAGAAGCAGCACTAGAATATGACAGTCTTGCAAAAAAATTATTTGGCGAATTTGCTGTTTTAAATTTCCCTGGCAGGTCACTATGAGCAATGAAGAAATACAGCCGCCAAAGACAAACATAACAAGATTCAAGCGATGGCTTCTTCTAGACGAAGAATTTGAAGCAGCACCTATAGATAAAGAATTTAATCATATGGAAGAGTTATTAAAATTAGATAAAGAATTTACGCCAATACAGACTAAAAAAATTGCCCATGATTGTATCGAATATCTTGAGGCCCAAATTGCACAATTGGAAAAAGATAAGGCTGTGGCGATTGAGGCATTAGAAAGAATAAAAGGAATAGAGTCGTGGAGCGAACGGCCAGGTGGTGGAACAAGTTCAGTTACAGGAATAGTCGGTGCTGTACTGGCCATTCTGCGACCAGAGAAAGCGGAACTATGAACCTCACCAAAACTTCCGGCGGTGTTCCTTGCGCTGGCAATTGCTCAAGAATGATCGTGACTGCTACGGGATATTGTCATGTGTGCAGGAAACGAAAGTGCGCTTATTGTATTAAGGAGTTTATACCTTCGAAATTAAACTCAATCGCTTGTCCCAAGTGCAGGAACAAAAGATATAAGGTTGAAATGAAACACGCTTCGGCTTTTATATGTTAAGGAAAAAGAAATGAGCATCAGAGGAATTACAAGTGTCCCCCAGGGTTTCAAAGATATTCCGGGATATGAGGGCCGATACGCAGCTGATCGTAATGGTAATGTATGGACCTACACACGAAGGCACCTACTTAAACACACGATTGACAGACAAGGTTATGCCCATGTCGAGTTAAGGGACAAACCATTTCTAGTACATAGAATTGTATTGATGACTTTCCGTGGAGCAAGCCCCCTCGAAGTTAACCATAAGAATGGCATAAAGCTGGATAACCGATTGGATAACTTAGAGTATTGTACAAGGTCTCAAAATATGAAACACGCTTACAAAACAGGTCTTAAAACCAATCGTGGTAATAAGAGCCCGGTAAGAAAATTAAATGAAGATCAGGTTAAAGTAATTAAATACCACGACTCGCGCGGTCCTACTGCTATCGCGGCCGATTACGGAGTGAAAAAATCCTGCATTTCCGCAATTAAGACTGGTAGAGCTTGGAGTCACGTTTGAAAATCATATTTTTATTTTTTTCGATGGCGTCTTGCGCGACGTCTTACCCTAAATCAGTATGCCTTGAGCAACAAGGAATCAGGCGAGAGTCGCCAAACTTTGTGTTTTGCAGGGCCGGAATTATCTACGATAAGAACGAACGGCAATATATTAGACGCTTTGACGACGATGATTTTGATTTACCATCTGTGAGTGGAGATAAGCTCAATCTTAATTAATCTGCCGATTGTTTTAAAGCAGCGACACTTTTTGTGGACTGTTTCATCTCGTGTATAATTCTATCAAGGGACTCAGAGATTTCGTCTTTTAATATCGCATTTACTGCCAAACCTAAAGAGTCAGCAAAGCCTTTTTTGGTCATCAGAAAACCGGGGCTCCCCATAAAATCACTTATTGCTTTTACAAGCGGAGCTTCAATGTCGGCAAACAGAGCTGTTTTTAAATCCGACAGGCTTAAGCTTGCTCCAATTTCTTCGCTTGTAAGAAATGACTCAATTGATATTCCATCAAACTTTTTTGAAACCGTTAATCGAATTTCTTTTTTCATGCAATGCTCCTTTAGTATTCGTATCCTTGAATGCATATCTGTCCGTATCCAACTGCTGCTGCCACTTGTGTCGCGCTTAAACCAACCATAGAAACACCGATTCCGGTTCCAGCAGGAAACTCTAAACCGTCGGGTAATACTAAGTCGTATGTCTGAGAAACCCCAGCCACAGCGGCGGCGGCACCTAAAACCCATGCAGCTACAGCAGGTGAGGTGATTGCCACAATGCCCGTAGGATTTGCCCGCAAAGTGAATTTTACTGTGCCGGCAGTAGCTATGCCGACATAAGTGATTGAAATAGTGTTTATGCGATATGTTTTTGCCGTTGTTACTACTGCAGGTGTTGTTGTTGCCACAACAGCAGCGCCGCTCTTATATCCAGTTAAAGATTGAAGGGCGTCGGTGGCGGTGGTTACGATTGGCAAAGTCATGTAATAATTTGTCTGATTACGTCCGGCGTCTTTAATGTCTTGCACAGCAAACCCGGTCGAGGTCTGAGTGCCTTTAGTTAGAGTGGGCCCAACCACTGGATTTACAGTGGTTGAATCGTCGTTTGTTAATGCCATTTTTGCCCCTTATGTTAACTCAGTAACTCTTGCGCTTCCAGCAGCAGATGCCCAGATTGCTGAGATCACGCCAGTGTAGAGAGTATTGTTTTCATAGAATGAATTGGGTTGAAGTAAAACCGTGAATGCAGTCGCTGAGGCAGTGGCAGCGAAAGCTATCTTAGCAATTGCAGTCGAGTCATTGTAAACCGTAAAGCCTTTTCGCGCAGCATTTGCTGACAAGATTGAAACAGAGGTGGCTGATCCCGCAACGCTAGTAATAGTTCCTGTTGCGGAGGTTGCTGCGGTAACAGCTACAGGCGTTGCTCGCAATTGAGTATCTGTCAAAGGTCCGCTAACCGGTAATGCTGTGGCTCTGATTTGCGTGTCTGTTAGCGGGCCACTTACTGGAAGCGCTGTGGCTCTGATTTGTGTATCAGTCAGAGGTCCACTCACCGGCAAAGGCGTCGCTCTGATTTGCGTATCTGTTACAGGTCCCGTGACCGCTCCACTAATTATCGTATTACCACTTGCATCCACATTCGTCGTTTGCGTTAAGCCCATTTTACACTCCCTCTAAAACGTCAATTAAAGTTGTTGATCCTGCCGATATGGCGTTAATTTGGCCCATATATAATTCAAATCCTGAAAGCGTCAGGAGGGCGTTAGGGAGTAGTTTGATTCCCTGATTTAGTGCGGCTTGGCTACCATACTGAATGTAAACACTGATGTTTGAATTGTTGGTGAAGTGTACATATTTCCGGTTGGTATTTGCTGCGAGAAGAGCCGACGACGTCCCGCTCACCGAAACTTGTCCACTGAAAGCGATGTTTGAAAAACCTTTTGCAGACACGGGCTGAGTTTCTGTTAAATCAGCCTTTAGCTGTAATTCTGTAAGCAAAGAATCAAGCTTTGCAATAGTCGATGTTTGAAGAGTGCTCGTTGACGGATTGGCCGGAAAGTTTGTGACTTTAGTATCAGTCCCAGGCCCGCTACTTCCAGTTGAGGCTTCCCATTCCATTGTAGATGGATTGTAGATTTTATTTCTGACTGATCCGTCCCAGATTTCTTCGTTATCACCATTTTTTGTGATGATTGCTTTGAGCTGAAACTGATTGTCCATCAATAATCTAGGCACGAACTCTCCGATTTATTTTGTAAAAAACTAAAATATGAATCATGCAATCACCGCGTCCAGCTGAGTCTTGTAAATACTTGCAATGATCGCATGGCCTGCAGCGCTTAAATGCACTCCATCGCCGATGTAATATGTTGCACTTGCTTGCTGACCAGCCTGTCCAATAGTGGCGTCCGCTCCAAAGTCTGCAATCTTGTCAGCAAAAGTTAAGTAATTGTCTCTCACCCATTGATTGATGGTTTGCCGGTCAGCTTCGAAATTGGCTTTGGCTGTATCTCGTGGAAGACAAGTCCCAACGATCACTTTCCATCCAACTGCTTTTCTCGCGAGACAATAAGTTGAGATGAGGTTTTGAACGCTTGCAGGCGTTGCTCCAGCTAAAACAAGAGCATTGGTGATTTCCCAAACGAGAACCACGTTATGCTTTGCTAAGTAATTAACCGGATCGTAGTACGCATCAACATTTGCAACATCTCTCGTCAACATATCGGTGAAACTTTGGCCACCGATTCCTGCTTGAATGAAATTATTTTGTCCAATATTCATAAGCTTTGGAAGTTTCACGGGCCAGACATCCTCGGCGATTCCTCGAGAATCAGTCAGTGAATTCCCAGCCATTACAAA
This sequence comes from Pseudobdellovibrionaceae bacterium, assembly GCA_043747555.1. Lineage (GTDB taxonomy): Bacteria > Bdellovibrionota > Bdellovibrionia > Bdellovibrionales > Bdellovibrionaceae > JAYWDA01. Next base: position 40,737 of record JAYTOY010000027.1, read on the forward strand.
ATTGTAAGGTCTTGCAGGTTGAGCAATATTCCATCCTAAAACATTTTTCACATAAGCCCGAAGTTTTGTGACTTCGCTTGCGGTAAAGGCTCGGTTGTATACCAAGAAAAGGCCGAGCTTGAAATCGCCGGTTCCACCGATCAGTGGACTTGCTCCGATTTGAAGTTTTGCAATTTGAGTTGAATAAGGATGTCCTGTTGATCCTAAGAATGTTTTAACAGGGCCAATGTTGCCGATGTAATGCTCCATAATGCCCGTGGTGGGCATAACAGTTGTGTACATCATATCAGTCAGGAAAGGAGCGCGAGGGCCTGAGACCCCTTGCGTGGGTCCATTCCAGCCGATAGTTCCAACATCTAGAAAAGCCTCTAGGACTTCGTTGCTTGGCGTATTCACAAGCGTTGGGCCTTGGTAAGCAGTATTTCTCTGCATGACATAGAAAACCGTCATGTTGTTTGAATACGTCGCAGGGGTGATATTGCTCACGGGGCGCATTGATTTTACTCCGCTTTGAACGAAAGCCATGCCGCCTTTCCCGCCGAAAAAAGTAGAAAAATAATCAGGGCCCAATCCTGTTGAGCCCAAGGTGTAATGATTCCCGTTCCCTGATTTGTCATTCCAAGTTTGACAATGCTGCCTTCCGTTTAAATCCACATCCGCTGTGGTGAAAGATGTCGGATCCGATGCATCAAGCATGACCACCAAATCTTTACGGAAATTAAAGGAGCTTGATTTAAGTTTAGAAGAGAATCCAGCTCCTGGTGAAAACATTATGCAGGCTCCTTGATTTCCCAAGCAATGCTTGAGGTATCGGTGCCGCTTGATGATGTGATTGTAAATGATGTTCCTGCTGTTCTAGCAGAAACTCTGACAAATCCCACTGTGCCGCCGCCAACTTGAGAAGTAAGGAATATGCGAGAATTAGCAGTGACTAAAGTATTTGAAACCGTGACTGTTCCACCTACGAGCACTGATAAACCCATCGCTGCATTTGCGCCTTCTGATATTGCTTGCTTCGTTCCAAGCTTTCCAGCAATCCAAGTATTTGAAGCAACCACTCGTGCTAAATACCCTATTGCAGTAGCATTAATTAAGTCTGCAGCTGTTCCATTAGCTTGAAAGCCGAGATAGGTGTTGTAAGAACCAGAGGCATTGGCTATTCCGCCCGCGCTTGTATCGTATCCTGCAGATCCGCCTATGGCTGTGACACCCGCGCCTGTAGTCATGAATCGGGCGGCTTGAAATCCCACCATTGTATTATCTGGGCCAGTGCCAGTTACATTCGCATAGGGACCTATAACCGTAACACCACTTGATGCTGTGACAGAAGAGCCTGCGCTATCACCGACGTATATATTAAAGGTGCCCGTAGTATTGACACTGCCAGCAGCAAGTCCAATAGCTATGTTTGACGAGGCGCTGTTACTCGCTAGCGCGCCATTACCAATAGCCACAAGATTAGACGCTGAAATACTATTTCCTGCAGCGTTGTAACCTACAGCTATATTTGACCCGCCCGTAGTATTAGACTTGAGCGCATCTTTTCCAACCGCCACATTTGCAACACCAGTTGTTAAGGCCTGCAAAGTATTTTCCCCGACGCCAGTATTTAATCCACTCCCAGTCGTTGTGAAATTACCAGAGCTTGCACCCACAAATAGATTACCAGCACCGAAACTATGTAAAATCCTCGCAGCATTAATTCTGATCTGCCCTGCTGTCGCGGTTGTAGTCGGCAAGTTTAAAATATCAAACCATCCAGCAAGCCAAGACTTTAAAGCAGATCCGACGCTTCTTGTGCTTGTTATGT
>JAYTOY010000028.1:0-7050 GCA_043747555.1 Pseudobdellovibrionaceae bacterium
AATTATTAAAATACCCACTTAAACCAATAACTTAAAAGGAACTTATTCGTATGAAAAAACCGAAATTATGTCACGAATGCTGGCGCAAACGAGTACTATTTGGCTTAGCAAACGCTCGGGCTAAAGGAAAAATCATTGGTCGAAAGAAAACCAGAAACTCTGAGATGATCCGAGCTCTTCGTAGGAAAGGCCTTCCGTACCGGGCTATTGCGGACCTTTGTGGTTGCTCACATGGATCGGTCCATGCGGAAATTTTGGCAATGAAAAAAGAAGACACTGCAAAAAAACTTCTGGAAGAACAAGAAAAAATAAAAAAACTAGAAGAAGAATCTCAAATAAATAATCTTGGCGTTGCGGAGCCACAAAAAACTGAAGTGGCCAAGAACTTGGACAGTGAACGCAGTTACCAATATTTTGAAACCGTCGATTAAATATCTATTCTTGGGGGCAAAGAAATCTCTTTGCCCCTTGCCTTACTCAAGGTTCTGAAAATCTGAACACTGATTTTCAAATTCCACTCAGCTAATGCCTGCTGAAAAATACCCATAAATTTTTAATAACAAAGTTGATTCGCAAGTGACCCGGCTTGCTTGCGATGCCGCGACTCTCAATGTCCACAGTCACAAAGACAAACTTAATAAAACATCACGGTTGATTTATGCACTTAAAGAACATTTGAATTATTTTTGAGGTTATCGCGGCTTAGAAGGTGATTCTTTATGGCCAATAAATGGGACATGCCCGAAATTAAAAGCCGCAAGAGGACATCTCGCGGCTGAGATTCAAGGGGTTTTAATATTTCGCTTCTTTTCTCATCGCTGGACTAATACTTTGGAGTTGCGCTGTTCAAAAAATCAATTATTCGTTCATCACCATAATTTTCATTCATAGTAGTTGCGCTTTCGACTTCAATTTCAGTTGAAGTCGCTTGTAGGTTTGAACAACTAACAGTCGAGTTAACTTTAGAAACAGTGGGTGCTCCGCCAGTAAACATGGGTTCAATATCACTTGAATAATGGTAACCATCCAATTTAAGTTCTGCTCTTTTCAAATCAAGATTCGCCGCAATGTCAAAAGTTGATAAGGTGCCATTTCGTAAATTGACCGTGCGCCCTGTTTTTATTTTTATTTGAGCATTTTGATCAGTCGACGTAGATAAAATTTCTAAAGATTTGTACGCAGGACCTTCGAAATCAGTCACCCAATCTAACTTAACATTTGTATTTGACGGGATTAGAATGGATGTCGGACCGGATTCAACAATATTTGTCGCACTTCTAATTAACGAATCAATAATCAAGCCACCCTTGTAATCCTTCACTGTGTTTTTAAATGGCGTTGCGAAATCTATTCGTGCAATTTTATTTGTCGTAGTATTTTTAAAAACCACCACTTCACAAACCTCATAGTTTGCAGTGTTTTTACCCACATATTTTACCTTTTTAAAGGATTGTAAACTTTGATTTGAACAATCCTCAACACTCCACATATTTTGTTTTGGTAGGGGAATCGGCGAATTTTCAATTTGTTGTAAACATTTTTTAGCAGTCTGATTTGAATCGGTATTAATGACTGAATATAAAATCTCACCTGCATATGAAAATTGGGCGGTTAACAACGAAATCAAAATAACTTTTAAAGGCTTCATAAGATTACTGTTACCGCTTGTAAATCTGTGGAATTAATTCCCATTATGCAGCTTAAAGCGATCCTTATGGCGAATAATGGGTCCAAAAACCTCACCAAGCTTAAACTATGTTTATTTCGAGCTAATGGTAAAGGAGCTGCCTATAAAATTTACAGGGTGACCAATTTCAGCTTTAAAATCTGCTTTAAAACCTGCCGGCTCTCCGGGTGTGCAAGAAATCAAACTGAAGGGTCACGTCCGTTTCAAAACCAAATCCCAAGTCGCCTATATGCAGTACTGCCTCAGGATGGATAATAGCAGAATTTAAGTGAAGCTTCAAAATGTTCGCTCATCTAGACACAGCCACAGTGGGTCCTAACAAAGGACTCATCATACAACATGCTTTTAGCTTTCTTAAATCAATAGCGGCCTTTTTAGGGCAGCTCAGGCGGGGCCAAATATTTTTGGGCGACAAAATATCGAGTTAGGATTTGCAGGCGAACTTGGTGCAATCAATTTTTTAATTTCAAAAATTACAGAAAATATTTTTTGGTGTTTAATTTTCCCCAAAGCTGCGGTCAATATTGCGAGCTTTCAAAAGCAAGCGGGATATGGTTACCACTGTGAAGGTAAAATCAGTTGCTCGCAAGCCCAAGGGGCGCATAAAAAATAGGCCGAGTTTTTACCCAGCCTGACATGTATCGAATCACTCTGCTTTAAAATCTATTCCAGTCATCGAGAATCAAGAGTTACCTATACAGGCTTTAATTGCATTAGATAGTGAGTTTCGGTTTCTTCATAGGTTTGGAAGCCGAATAAGTCATATAAGCTTTTTGCTCGAGTGTTGACCTTGAAAACTCCAAGTCTTAACAACTGACCTGAGGTCCTAGATTGAGTCGCTAAATCCTTAATAATTGCAGAGCCCAGTTTTTGATTTTGGAATTCTGGAAGAATCAGAATATTTAAAATATGAATAGCGTCTTTTTCCTGGTTCAGATGGAGATAGCCAATGGATTGATTGAACGCTCGTATGATCTAAATCTGACCGGATTCAAAATCTTTTTTAAAGAAATCATCCTGCGCAGAATCGCTCAATCCCCAAATTTTTTTCACGTGTTCTTGCATGGTCGTGTGATGGACGTTTTTCAGAAATTCATACTCGGAAGGATTTGGTTTCAAAAGTTCGTATAAAGACATAATTCGACTTTAGCAATGCAGCAATGGGTGGTCATCATAGAAATGAATTTAATTAGCAGCAAGTTAAGTAGTGCAGATCCTTTTACGACAAAGCCTTTCTAATCGTAAAAAACTCCCCAGAATTGAACTGGCTCTATGGATAAATAATTATCCAGCAGAAAGTAATTTTATTGAGCGAAAAAATGTTTAAAGGTAAAATCCAATGCATCTTGGCCTAATGGCACTCGCCATTTTGGGGCATAACCAATTTTTTCTACCTGGCGTTGGTCATCATATTTTGCCCCTTGAGTTGGTATTTTAACAATAAGATGACTAGCGGGGAGATATAAGGTTCCCACATTGCCATATTGAACGACTCCTGTCGTATTTTCACCGATAGTTTCAACCATCGGCAATTTCTCTAAAGCTTCTAATGTTAGTTCGCAGGACGAGCCACAGTTTCGATCAATTAAAACATATATTGGAAATTGAACGGAAGTAGTGGGGATAAGTTTTGCTTGCCCAAGTCTTTCAATCTCTAAAGAGGGAATTAGTCCCTGTACTGACTGATCACGGTAATTAATTAAGGTCTGGTAAGTATCACTTAAATAAGTAGGTATGTTTTTATTATTTCTTTTATACGAAAGCATTTCTAACCAAAATGAGTTCGCGAGGATGGCCCATGCATCAGGTGTTCTTTGTCGATATATTTGCTTTATAGGCATTGGAATCTCTTTAACGTTATTTACCCCATATAAAATTGCGGCCATTTGTAGACCCTTCATAGAATCTCCACCAGGGTTTCCGCGCAAATCAATGACAAAAGGGACATTGCCTTTAACTAGGTTAAAAATGGCTTCCAAGAATCCATTCCATTCGGGTGAGGCCGAAGGACTAAATTTTTTAATTGAAAGTACTGAGATTGATTGACCTCTGATCATTTTACTAGAAAGGGACCAGGTGAAATTCGAAGCCCCATAACCACTGTTTGGTCCAACTCCTGCTTGTGGCCAATTCCGTCCGCATGTGAGCGCGCCCAGGTTAATGGTGAGATGATAATCGCTAACCATTTCAGTTAAATCTGCAATTTGATGACAAAGCTTTTCTGAAGAAATGATCTGCCGATTTAATTTTAATTTCTCAAGTCCCATAAGAAGTTGTAAAAATTGATTTCGCGGAAGAATATCTTTACCACCATAGGCGTTTTTTAAAACAGAAACTAAAATATCTAAATCACTACCGAATTCTTGAGGTGTAAGGGAATTAACCTCAGCTAAAGAAACATCCCTTGAAAGAAGGACGTCATTTGCAGACACTATCTGTGTTGAAAGAATTAACAATGCTGTCAAAGTTACAAATTTTATCACTTCATAGCCTCAAGATTAGTCCATAGATTTGTTATTGAATCAATGCAGTCCTAATGCCAAATCCCCAACCTAATCGTTAAACATCCCCATCATGCAGTCATCTCTAACCAATTGAACAATCGGGTAGAGATCGTTAACAGTTATATAAGGAAGTTTCTTAAATGAAAAAAGCCCACTCAGAGGTGAGCAGGCTTTATTAATAATTAATGGCTGGGTAAGTAGTAGTTTTTGGCTACCGCTTACAAATAACTTGCTCCAGCACAAAAGGATTCTGATCGAAAGCAGGTTCAGACAACTTGCCATTACGATCTATGTAATAGTTTACGGTGTCAGCGTAGTCTTTGAGATACTCACTGCGGTATTCAACGCTGCTCATTCCGATCTTCTGGCAAAAGCTCTGCATGTTAGCTTCGGCTGACGCTCGCGTCGAGGCGCCAAGTCGGTGAGAGTAAAGCTGCGGCTTTGCTACAAATGTTAGACCGTCCTCATAAGTACGAATACCTTGATAGGATACTTCATTTGCGATTTCAATTGTTACGCTTTTAGCGGATGCAAATGATAGAGGGGCGAGCATAGAAAGAATAGATATAAAGGCGATTTTCATGGAGTCTCCTGAAGGAATTTTGAAGAACCTTATCTCACGGTTACTTTTTTGAAAAGATGCGTCCAGTCGTGGTGGCCATCAAAGTAATGATTGGCGACGGAGGCCAAGTAGCTTGCGCATAGCCTTAGCGGACAGCCAGGGAGGCCTTAACTGCTCTTAAATGTTCACCTTGCTGAACTAAGCCCATATCCACACAGATATTACAGATTAGAGGGTTTCCTTTTAGTCAGGCATGTTACTGCAAAAGTTTATTTTCCCTCTGTAGTTTAATGCGACCTGAGGATTTTGAAGCAGAAAGAGCACTACTTAGTGAATTAAAAAATGTGCGGCAATATAGCTGCAGTTTTTACTCTCAGATATTATTATGCGACACAAATTATTTGCGTTAAATAATTTTTTCTAATTTATAAAAATTTCACGCTTTCTGAAGTCGCATTTCTCTAGCTTTGTTTGGGAATATTCAACTAGGTATCTCTGATTACCACAGGATGCCACACCCCTGAATCTTACGGAGGGGCGATAGAGAGCCGCCCTATCAAAAAGCCTAAACTGTCATCTTGTAAATTATCTAGTCAGCTAAAACCTAACCAAATAACTTTGCTTTAGAACCGGGACACTGCTATCAAAGTTTTACCACGAAGGAGAATTCTAAGCTTTGAAACTGGGAAATTAATCCATCAAACTTTAGAATAATTACAAACTATGAAAGCATTTATTATTATGACTTTAGCCTCTTTGATCTCGATCACCAGTTTCGCAAAAGCTGAGCTGCAGATGGAGTGCGTGAACAAGTTAGACCAACAAGATAAATTAAGCGTCTATACAGGCAAAGTTGGCGAAGGTGGCAATGGTATTCTAATTTCTTACGATATCAACATGACTGGTAAACCAGACGGAATCGTTACCAGAAAATATGATCTTCAATGGCATACAGCTGGCGGAGCAGGTCTTGGTAAAAACGTAAGAACTTTAGGTTATTCGAATCAATCTTACGGCAAAAAAGCGCATGACGTGAAAAATATTTTGCACGATTTAGAGATCGTCATGACTTATAGTAAAGCGAATGACGAGCATCCAAAGAAAACAGAAGCAACTTTGGTTAAAGCTATGAATTACAAAGATACTGGCGACAAGACTCTTCGTCTTGATGCAGTAGCAACCAACTACAATTGTGAATTAAAAATTCAGGATTAATTAAAGAAGAAAATTAAAAAATTCTAAAAGCGACCTGGGTAAACCTAGATCGCTTTTTTTGTTTGATATCCCAAAATATCAACGTACGTGATTCCAACAACAAGCCATGAAGAGGGCTCTGCGCGTTGACCTTTGATCTGAATACTTCCACTTAAAAAAGCTCTTCTAATTTTGCTCGCAAAATATTTTTTAAATCTAAATTTTCTTTTTGTGCTTTTAGTGGATTTAATAAAATCGTGTTCATGCGGCTAGCTCGAGGATTTAAATCTAAATTGATTTTGAAGTAAAAGATAATATTAGTATTGCAAACAAGGCACTTGGTGGCTGTGAATCAAATTCATTAAAAGCTGTTTTGCCAGATGACGGCGCTGAATAGTCTTAATTTAAACCCCTGATTATAAATACGCTGATCAAAAATAAAATTTTTTGGTTAAACAAAAGTCTGCGCCTTACAAACCATGCGCTTACCTTTCTTTTTTCAGAAATGGAGATCCAAAAAGTTCATCAAATTTTAACAAGGCTCATGTTTTAATCCAAAAGTGTAATCGGTTTTCCGCTTCAAAAACCTCAGGTCACATTAAATCACAGAGGGAAAGTTAAAGTTTGGAGTAGCAAGCCTGACTAAAAGGGAATCTCCAAAACGCATCCAGCGCTATATTTGAGCTGAAGTATTTGAAGCGATATTTCGGCGATGGGGCAATCGCACTGCCTTGGTAGAGATTGCTCAGGCCTCGGCCAAGAGGCCCGTCCTCAATATCGACCCGATCTAAAGAGTTGGCTTAAATTGCGGAGTCACGCTGGCACTCAGGGCTTGTGGCAGCTTAATATTAACCAAAGACAGCTAGAAAATCTCTAAGATTCAGCCCCAGGTGGATTTTGTCCTTTGTGAAAACATTTCAAAGCTTCACGTTGTTTTCAGGCTCTGTCCCGAAACTTGGCCACCATTTGACACCACTAAGTTGTCGTAATGAGTTGATTTTTAGAGTTCATTTCCAGAATTTTAATTCGCACTGTCCAGGTTTTTGGACACCCTCAAAATAATTTTTATTTGTCAGTATGATCAAACACTTAGTTAACAATTT
>JAYTOY010000029.1:0-24377 GCA_043747555.1 Pseudobdellovibrionaceae bacterium
AATGAATAATCCAAAGACTTCTCGCCAATCTCTTCAGTGCTAAAAGGACCTGGCAAAACAACGTCGGCCTCAACTCCACGGTGCTGTGTTGAATTTCCACCCGGAATAAAAAACATTCCAATGGTGACTTTGACAGCCCCTAAATCATTTGGAACTCCGCGGACAGTTTGAACACTGCCTTTTCCAAAAGTATGGTCCCCGCCAACAATCACGGCGCGTTTATAGTCTTGTAAAGTTCCTGCCACAATTTCAGAACCGCTGGCGCTGATTCTAGATGTCAAAACCACCATCGGTCCTGCCCAATCGACGGCTGCTTCCGTATCCGCAAAAACAATTTCAGAGCGTCCTTCATTTTTAGACGACTGCTTCACAACGTTACCAGTTTTAAAGAATAAACCAGCCACTCGGACTGCATCATCAAGGCTGCCGCCGCCATTATTTGATAGATCAAGCAACAAACCTTGCACTTTGTTTTCACGAGCCTGCTTCACTAATTTTTTCATATCATCGGCGCAGGTTCTTCCACCGCGATGAGATTCTGCATAAAAACTAGGTAAATTGATAATCCCAATTTTTGTTTTTTTGCCACCGATTTCTTTATCCAAATAAGTAATCGAGGCTGCTTCATCTTCCAACTTCACTTCGTCCCGTGTCAGCACAACATCTAAACGCTTTTTACCATCAGGCTTACTGCGCAAAATACTTAAGTGAACCTTAGTTCCTTTGTTGCCACGGATTTTTTTCACAACATCTTTTAAATCCATATCGATGACATTTTCTAAAGGCCCGTCTCCTTGGCCGACAGCAATAATTTTATCTTGGGGTTCAATCTGTCCCGATTTTGCAGCCGCACCACCAGGCACTAAGGCTTCAACAACCGTAAAGCCATCTTGTGATGACAGTGTCGCGCCGATGCCTTGCAGTTTTAATTCCATAGAAATGCGGAAGTCTTCCCATATATCGCGGGACATATAGCTTGAGTGCGGATCCAAGGATCTAGCAAAGCTATCCAGGTAACCCGCATAAATATCACCAACAGGTGTTTCAATAGTTCTTTTAACAGCTCGGTCGTAATTTTTTATGACGGCCTTTTTAGCTTCCGGAAGCTTCATATCTGTTGCTAAATAATTCGATATTTGAAAATGAACATATTTTTTCAAGAACTCGTTGGCTTCTTCTTTATTCTTTGGCCAAGGTTTTTTATCTGGATCGTAAACAAATTCAGTTTTTGTATCCAGCTTGTAGTCTTTACCTAGGAATGCTTTTGCAAATTCAGCGCGCTCTTTCACTCTTTGATTTAATATATCTTCAACCTTTGTCAGGAAAGAACAATCCTGATCCTGGCTTTTTTTAAATTGCCCCGTCATGATTTTTTTAATTTCTTCGATATCTGATTGGATCAAATAAATTTTCGCTGAATCAATTCTTTTTAAGTATTGATCGTAAACTCGATTTTCTAAGTCTTTATCTAAGTTGCTGTACTTTACATGATTGGCTAAGAAACCTTGCTCAATGGGATAAATGTATCGGCATTCAAGACCTGTTTTTTCACTTCGAAGCTGTGCTTGTGCGCTGGAAAAATTTCCAATGAAGCTTCCAGAAAAAGCAACAACAGTGACTAAAAAAGTGAACTTAGACGAACCAGACATTTCAACCGCCTTTGATGCCATTAGGATATCAAATACCTATCGGAGCACATGGAATAAAAATAATACCTGACTTTAGTAGGAAGCCGCAAATAATGTCCAAACACGTTATTGATCTTCAAACAATGAAAGCTGCGATGTGCTTTGAATCTGCTCAGAGCGCAGGCCTGACAGCGTGACTTCATGCTTTATAAAGTTACCTTTATGGGTCTCAATCATAAAAAATGACATCTCTGGATAGCTGGACTTTAGACGAGTCATTTCTTCTACGATCAGCTGAATATTTCTAGGATCATCATCTGACATTCCAAATCGATGATGGGGATTATGGCCGTAAGTTTTTATCGCCTCTTCAACACTGGCCCGAATAGCCCGCTGTTTCAGCTCTGCAACCCCCATGACAAGCTGTTCATCCCCTAAAAGGTGCCGCGTTGGATGATGACTGACTGGAAAAACACTTAAGTAATTGGGTTCCATGGGAAGCCAATTCTGCGTAACAAATTCCCGCACGCCGGCTTTCAAGGTTTCGGGATGATGCCCGCGGGCCGTAATCAAAGCGACTGGCCTTTGATTGAAAGTGGCGTGATAAAAGCATTCCCAAGAGGGCCCTTTCCAGTTGAAGTCAGGCAAATTTAGAATAGTCGCCACATCTTCTATAAAAAATTGTCGGTTTATTCCAAGCTCAGATAAAACTTCGGCTTCGTGATCTCGGAAATTTCGAAAAGTACCGTTGCGATCCAATTCTCTGATTTCATAATTTTCGAAACGGCCAGTTTTTCCAATATGAGTGTGCACCTGCCCATACTCGCCTGTGCTAATCACAACTTCAGTGCCATCTTTTTTGTGGAACAACACTAAAGGCGTTGTTAAAAAGGCAATATTATCGTCGAAGTCAAAAAAGTAAAAACTGCGGCCGCCAAGGTGGTGATTCCGATCTTTTTCAAGAGACCTGGGAAGATCAATTTCAAGTTGGCTTTTTTTCACATCATCAGCCATAGATCCTATTTTGCTCGCTTGCGCGTGATCACCTTTTTAACTCCCAAGGCTTGCGCCTTCCGAGCTGCGGGAGATGGAATTTTTACGTCGGCCATCGGAGCTAAAGCAGGCTTTTTTGCTTTTTTTGCAGCCTTACTTTTTCCACTGGTTTTGACGGTCAATTCTTTGGGCTTACTTAAATTATATTTATCATCTTTTTGCGCCAAAAGCTCTAAGGCTTGCTCTAAGGTCACGCCTTCTGGAGTGATTCCTTCCCCCAAAGAGGCACTGACTTTTCCACATTTTACATACGGCCCATAGCGACCATTATAAATTTGAATCACTTCATCTGTTTTTGGATGCGGACCAAATTCTTTTAAGGCCGATGCTTTGCCTCGCCCTTTTTTGGGCTGATTTAAAAGTTCCAAGGCACGTACTAAATCAATTTGAAAAATGCTTTCTGCTTTTGGAATCGATCTGTAATCCCCTTCATGCACAATAAAAGGCCCAAAGCGTCCCAAGCCCGCCTTGATATCTTTTTGTGTTCCTGGATGCACTCCCAAGGTTTTCGGCAGTAACAATAAATCAACAGCCTGTTTAAGTGTCACAAGAGTTGGCTCAGTCCCTGGCGGAATTGACGCTCGTTTCGGTTTTGGATTTTCATCGGTCAAATCACCCAACTGAACATACGGACCGTAACGGCCACTTAAAACATAAATTGGCTCGCCCGTTTTAGGATCTTTCCCTAAAGCATCCGCTCCATTAATTTTCTGATCAATCCACTTTTCAACATCCACAGACGTTACATCGGCTGGGGACTCGCTTTCAGGAATTGAAGCACTGACCTTTTCGCCATCTCGCTTTGACGTTACATAAGCCCCATAACGACCCACATGAAATGCATAAGTCTCAAGGCCTTCTAAACGAATTGTTCGAGCTTCATCAGGGTCAATGTTTTCACCCTGAGCATCAACCTGAGATTTCAATCCTTTTTGACCAAAATAAATCGATTTTAAATATTTTTCCCAGTCTAAATCGCCCTCAGCAATATGATCTAAAGATTCTTCCATGCCGCTGGTAAAACCCAAATCAACATACTCTGGCAAATACCGGCTTAAAAGTTTTGAAACAACCATCGCCGTGAAAGTCGGAACAAGGGCTGTTGCATTTTTTCGGACATAACCGCGATCGATAATTGTTCCAATAACGGATGCATAGGTGGACGGTCGTCCGATGCCTTCTTTTTCCATCGTTTGAACTAATGATGCCTCGGTGAATCGCGCCGGTGGCTTGGTTTCATGCGATGTCGGTTCCATCTTATTTAGTTTTACAGTTTCATGAACTTTTAAAGCAGGAAGCCGAACTTCCCGCTCCATTAATTCGGCTTCAGGATCGTCACTGCCTTCAACATAAGCTCTTAAAAATCCAGAAAATTCAATCGTCATTCCGTTCGCAGCAAAAAGGGCCGCGCCCGCTTGAATTTTCGCAGAGACTTGCTTTTGTCTGGCATCGACCATTTGACTGGCCATTGTCCGCTTCCAAATTAATTCATAAAGTTTTAATTGCGTCCCCGTTAATCCCGTTAAATCCGGATCAACAAACTCAGTGCCCGCAGGACGAATCGCTTCATGAGCCTCTTGCGCACCTTTCGCTTTTTTACCAGCGTAACTTCGCGGAGCGTCCGGCAAAAATTCTTTTCCATATTTATGCACTATATTTTTACGAGCCGCTGAGATCGCTTCCTGAGATAAAAAATTTGAATCTGTTCTCATGTACGTGATAAAACCTTGCTCGTACAATTTTTGCGCAACCTGCATCGTTTCCCGCGAGCTCAATCCAAGCTTCCGATTGGATTCCTGCTGCAATGTCGAAGTGATAAACGGGGGTGCCGGCTTCCGCGTCGTCGGTCGCTCTTCAACTTCGCTGACGACAAAAGCGCCCTTTTCAACTTCTTTTAAAACATCATTTGATTTTTTTTCATCTAAAACTAAGAAATCTTTTCCCTCATTTAATTTTCCAGTTAAAGGATCAAAGTCTTTTCCGGTCGCAATTCGAGTATTTTTATAAGCCTGCAAGCGCGTTTCAAATTCGACGCCGTCTTTATTGAGGAACGCTAAAAGTCCCCAATAAGCACTTTTCTTAAAGCGAATGCGTTCATGCTCACGCTCAACAATCAATCGCACGGCCACCGACTGCACACGCCCTGCCGAAAGGCCGTAAGCAATTTTTTTCCAAATCAACGGCGAAATCGTATAGCCCACCAGTCGATCTAAGATCCTTCGAGCTTCTTGCGCTCGAACCAGATTAAAATCAATTTCACGAGTTTCTTTTAAAGATTTTTGAATCGCTTCTTGGGTGATCTCATGGAAGACCATTCGTTTTGTAGGAATTTTAGGTTTTAAAACTTCCACCAAGTGCCAAGAAATACTTTCGCCTTCGCGGTCTTCGTCCGTCGCAAGGTAAAGCTCGCTGGCGCCTTCTAACTTTTCTCGCAAGATTTTAACGACTTTTTCTTTATCCCGAGGAATGCAATAAATCGGGTCAAAATTGTTTTCAACATTCACACCCAGCTGGGACCATTTTTCTTTTTTAAATTTGGCAGGAATATCCTTGGCCGATCGGGGTAAATCGCGAATATGTCCCATGCAAGACTCAACAATATAACCTTTGCCTAAGAACTTTCGGATGGTTTTTGCTTTGGTTGGAGACTCAACGATCACCAATTTTGCGCCAGCATTTGCGTGACTAACTACTTTTTTTGCCATTCGTCCTTGTACTCTTCTGAGGTTTTGCCCTCAATTTGATAGGTGACTCGACCTAAGCCCAACAACCTTGTCTATATAAATGTACACTTAGAAAGTGATTGGTTTCACCGAAACGCGCAAGTTCTAACTTTGACCTTACGCTTCAACCAGCCTTTCAAGTAGGATCAAAATATGAAAAAAATCTCTGAATTTAAAACCTCATTGCGTTTTTTGCTCACTGACATCGACGACACTCTGACCGACGAAGGTCAATTGCATCCGCAGGCCTATCAAGCCCTTTGGGATTTAAAGGCGGCTGGCGTGCAGGTCATTCCCATCACTGGCCGTCCTGCCGGTTGGTGCGAAATGATCGCCCGCATGTGGCCCGTTGCCGGCATTGTTGGTGAAAACGGCGGCTTCTACTTCCGTTACAATAATAAAAAAATGCACAGGGATTTTTATTTCGATCAAAAAACCCAAAATGACAATCGAAAAAAGTTGGATGCGCTTCAAACAAAAATTTTGGCGGCGGTTCCAGGATGCAGTCTAGCCAGTGATCAATTTTGTCGCATGATGGACCTCGCTATCGATTTCTGCGAAGACGTTCCCGCCCTGCCCGAATCCGAAGTCAAAAAAATTGTTTCTATTTTTGAAGCCGCCGGCGCCCAAGCTAAAATCAGTTCCATTCACGTCAACGGCTGGTTCGGCGATTACAACAAGGTGACAATGTCTTTAAGGATGCTCTCAAAAGAATTTAATTTGTCCGAAGCAGACGCCAAAAAAATGGTGGGCTTTGCCGGCGATTCGCCAAATGATGAGCCCATGTTTGCTTGCTTCCCGCACTCGTTCGGCGTCGCCAACTTACAAAAATTTGCCAGCACATTGAAGAACAAACCAACTTATATCGCTGACCAAAATGGCGGTAAAGGGTTTGTCCAAATTGCAGAAGCCGTCATCGCCGCTAAAAAATAATTATAATTCTTTTACAAAAAAAGAGCCGATCTTAGCCAGATCGGCTTCTCTTAAACTAAAAAAGAAACAAAGAAACAAAGAAAACAAACTAGCGCTTATTTTTATTTCTCTGCTTCTTTTTCTTCTTTTGAATTCTTTTTGCATGGTGACGAGCGCCTTTTTTACGAGTCTTGCGCATCACTTTTCTTTTTTCAGCCATAAATTCTCCCTATTTCTTGTTAACATTCAATAAAGCTGCAAATGGATTATTAAAAGGTGACGACGGCGTTCTTGCGCCAGGACGACTGCCGCTATTGCCGCCACTTGGTTGTGGCCGCTGACCTGCTTGCGGTCGTGTTCCCGGTGCCGCGGCTCTTGGCCCATCGGTTCTAGCTTCTTTGCTTGGCTCAGGACGTGGAGGCTTCGGAGCTTCTTTTTTCGCGGTAGAACCTTTGGTTCGAGCTGCTTTTTGACCCGCGGCTTTTTTGCCCGCTGATTTTTCAGCTGGTGCGCGCTCGACATGTTCAGCCGCCGAGTCTAATTTCATCGTTAAAGAAATTTGATTTTTATCTGTATCGACTTTTAGCACCTTAATGGTGACTTGATCGCCTGGGTTGACAACTTTGCGGGGATCATCAACAAATTTATGCGCTAGTTCCGAGATATGAACTAAACCATCTTGATGAACTCCGATATCGATAAAGGCTCCAAAGTTTGTCACATTGGTCACAATACCGGGACAAATCATATCGGGTTTTAAATCTTTCACTTCAAAAATATCATCCCGAAATTGAAATGCTTTAAATGCATCCCGTGGATCACGTCCTGGTTTTTCTAGTTCTTTAACAACATCATCAAAAGTAAATTCACCAATTAACTTGGCCCATTTCGTTCGGCCTTCCAAAAGCTTTTTAGCACCTTGGCCGATCAGTTCAGAAACATTGGCATTCAGTTCAAGGGCCATATCGCGAACGGCTTGATATCTTTCAGGATGAATTCCAGTTGAATCTAAAACACTTTTGCCATTAAAAATTCTTAAGAATCCCGCCGCTTGCTCGTAAGATTTCGTTGAAAACTTAGGAACTTTTAAAAGCTCGGCACGATCTTGAAATAAACCTTTTGATTTTCGAAATTCAACTAAACTTTGCGCTAAGGCAGGGCCAATTCCAGAAACATGCGAAAGCAGCGGCGCTGAAGCCGTATTTAAATCGACACCGACTTGATTCACACAACTTTCAACAACAAATTCCAATGATTTTTTTAATGAAGGCTGGCTGACATCATGTTGGTATTGCCCAACGCCAATTGATTTTGGATCAATTTTTACAAGCTCAGCCAAAGGATCTTGTAACCTTCTAGCAATGGAAATCGCGCCCCGAACCGTAATATCAAGCTCAGGGAATTCTTCCCGCGCAATATCCGACGCCGAATAAACAGACGCACCCGATTCATTCACCATCACAACGGGAATTGGCGAACCAATATCTTTTAGAATTTTTCGTAAGAAAATTTCTGTTTGTCGGCCGGCCGTGCCGTTACCAACTGCGACGGCTTGAATTTGAATTTGCTTTAGAACTTCTGAAAATAGGGCCTTTGCTTTCGCATCAGCGCCGTCACCGTTGATATGTAAAACCGTGTGGGAAATAAATTGGCCGGCTTTATCAATCAAAGCGACTTTGCAACCTGTTCGGACACCGGGATCAACTCCCAAAACAACTTTTGGCCCGTAAGGTGATGCCAGTAGAAGTCTTCGGACATTTTCTGCAAAAACTTTGATCGCATCTTCATCGCCTTTTTCTTTTAAAGCGCGATGAACTTCATTGCAGACGGACGGAATCACATAAATGGCTAACGCAGTTTTTGCGCAAGCTTTTAAATACATACCAATGGATGTGTCAGGTGTTGACGTCGAAAATCGCTCGTACATTTGAAGAAGTTGTTCTTCTTCGCCTTTGATATCGACAGAAAGTTCTTCTTCTTGCCATCCTCGGCGCATGGCCATGTATCTGTGGCTGGCTTTAGAATCTAATAAAGTCTTCACAGGCTCTTCAAACTCTTTATACATTTCGTATTTCGAGTGTGGTTTGTAACCTTTCGCCGCTTTTGAAATAATTCGACCTTTTTCAAAGTAATTATTTCGAACGGTTAAACGAAGTTCAGGATCATTGGATATTTTTTCAACTAAAATATCCTGTGCGCCTTTTAAAGCTTCATCATAAGTCTGAATTTTATGAGCTAAATTAATATAATTTTTGGCTTTTGTTTCAAAAGGCATTTCGTCTTGAATCAAACCATGGCCCATATCCCAAATCCAATTGGCCAAAGGCTCAAGTCCCGCATCGCGAGCGATCGTGGCTTTTGTTTTTTTCTTCTTTTTAAACGGACGATAGATCTCTTCTAATTCGCCCAAATCCCAAGAAACATCGATGCGCTTTTTGATATCAGCGCTTAAATTTCCTTGATCAGAGATTTCTTTAAGTAAAAATGTTTTTCTTTTGACGACTTCATTGTAATTTTCAAAACCATCAATGATGGCCTTAATTTGAACTTCGTCTAAATTTCCCGTTTTTTCTTTTCTATAACGAGCAATGAAGGGAACTGTGCCACCCTCCGCGGATAAATCTAAAACCGCTTGGACAGACTTAGCAGAAACTTGGGGGGCCACTCGATTCAAAAAACTGAGCAGAGCTTGATCCATAAAAACCTCAAATAATTATTTTTGGGAGAGTCCGCACATGAGCTGGCATTATTTGTGACGGTACATAATCAATCCGTGAGTGGTGTCATAAGGCGAAACCCCCACAGTGACCCGGTCACCAACGACAACGCGAATATTAAAGCGTCGCATTTTTCCACAGAGCTTTGCCGAGATCTCTACAGTGTTGTCCAATTGGACCTTGTAAAGACCGCCCGCAAGAGCGTCCACTACTTTACCATCTATTTGTGCTAAATCGTCTTTGGCCATGCAAGTAAATTTGTAGGTTAGATTCTTGGATGAAGCAACTCTTATCTATTGTAGTTGCTAATGAGAATACGTTTTCCGTCGCGAAACAGAACTTCCAAACGATCATTATCATTAGAAAGAATCCATCCCCAGCCTAAAATCTTATGCTGCAAGGGCTGGGCAGCTTCAAAAGTCGCTTTCATATCATAGGTTTGAGCTTTATCGGTTTTATGCTTTTCATGAAATTCATTCCAACGACGCTCTTCTTCATTGAGGGCGGCTTTGTCGGCATTAATTTTAGCCTGTTCCGATTTTTTAAGTTTTGGAACTTTAGCAGGCTTGGGCTCAGGTGGCGCTTTTTCTGCGACTACTTTTTCAGTAACAGGGGCTGCTTTTACTTCTGTAAGAACTTCTTTTTTTGTACCTTTTTTCGGATCTTGTTCAGTCTCTGGTGCTGGCTTAGCAGCCACCGCCGTCTTTAAACCTTTTGCTACTGCAGGAGACTTAGACACTGCGGCCGCAGATTTTTTTGGAGGAGTTTCTTTCTTAGCTTTCGGAGCCGGCTTTGCTGCCGCTTTTTTAGCTACAGCCGGTTTTTTTGCCACCGCTGGTTTTTTAGCCGAACTTTTTTTTGCAGATGCAGCCGCCTTTTTAGCCATCGACGCCCTCCTCCGAGTTTGCTTTAATGGTGATTATACGTTTCATCTATACTAACTTTATTGACGGTGTAACAAAATTCTAGAGGATTTATCGCGTAGCATTAGTAAAGTCCTTTACGAAAGTAGGCTCATGAAAGCGTCCCAGATTCAAAAACTTAATCCTGACCTCATTCAATTTGTCGCCGGCAGCGAAAACGCCCAAGCCGTTTCCGTCCACCCCCCCGAAACCGCCGAAAAGGGTTCCCTCGTTTTTGTCTCTACCCAGGAATTATTAACTGAAGCCCTCAATCGCAAAGCGACCATCATCATTGCAACTTTCGAGCTTGATCCAAAAGCCACTCCCCTGGGCCCCGACCAAGCCTTGTTTAAAACTAAAAAAATGAATTTAGCCATGAGCTGGATTTTGCCCTTATTTGATGACAAAAAAGAACGCTTCCAATGGGGTGCCGATAAACACGCTTCAGCTTTTGTTGATTCCACCGCCCAACTGGGCGCCCAAGTTAAAGTGGGCCCGGGGGCATTTATTGGCGCAAACACCGTTATCGGCCAAGGCACTCTGATCGGAGCCAATGCCGTGATCGAGCAAAATGTTGTGATCGGCCAACAGTGCATCATTCATCCGCTTGCCTACATCGGCGCCGACACAATTATGGGGCAGCGCTGTGAAATTCAACCGCACGCCACCATTGGCTGCGACGGATTTGGATTTGCAACAGACAGCCAAGGCCAACAAAGAAAAATTCCTCAGATTGGAAAAGTCGTTTTAGGAGATGATGTTGAAATCGGCGCTAATACAACGATCGATCGCGCCACATTAACAGAAACAAAAATCGCCTCAGGTACAAAGTTTGATAAAAATTGTCACTTAGCGCACAACTGCGAAGTCGGAAAAAACGGCGTGATCGCCGCAGGCTTTATGACAGCCGGTTCAACAAAAATCGGCGCGCAATTTATGGTCGGAGGAAACTCCGTCGTATCAGATCATATCACAATTTGTGATAACGTGATGCTGGCCGGAAGATCAACAGTCACAAAAGATATTTCGATTCCAGGCGCCTATGGCGGTTATCCCCTGCAGCCATTAAAAGACAGTTTGAAAACCATCGCTAGCCTTGCAAGATTACCCCAAATGCGAAAGCAGCTCTCTGTCATCGCAAAAAAATTAGGCCTCGAAAATACTGATATATAACTGGACCCATTTGCTTTGGCATTTACCGCCGTAGCGGCGGCAAGCCCGAATTTAGAACATCGAGTATTTTAAAAAGCGGCATTCGATATTGCCGTTAAAGACGAAATGTTTGCGCGTTGATTTTAATTTTAAATCCGCAATCAAATCTTTATTGCCAGATAAAATCCAAGCATCCCAGCCTTTGAATTTGTGTTTCAAAGTAAAGCTGATATCGCGGTATACGTCGCGCACGTTATCTTCATCACCGATTCGAATTCCATAAGGAGGATTCATCACGATCAGACCTTTTTCCACAGGTGGCTCCACCATGGCAACCGGTTGACGGCTTAATTCTAAAACGTGATCTACGCCAGCGCTTTTTGCATTCAGCATGGCAATGGCAATCGCTTTTTTATCGATATCGTAACCGTAAAATTTAAAATCTAGATCTTCTTTTTCTTGTGCGACGGCCTCATCAACAAGCTTTCCCCATACGTCACGGTCAAAGCCCAACAAATTCATAAACGCAAATCGTTTACGCTGAATCCCTGGAGCGATGTTCATCGCCATCATTGCACCTTCGATGAGGAAAGTTCCAGAACCACACATAAAATCTAATAAGGGAGTTTTTTTATCCCAGCCTGACAATACAATGAGACCAGCTGCCAAATTTTCTTTCACTGGAGCATCGACCACTTCTTTGCGGTAGCCTCGCGCAAATAAACTATCGCCAGAGGTATCGATAGAAACATTAAACATGTTTTTATAAGCCTTCACATGAATTCGCAAAGCGGGATTAAAATTATCAACATCAGGACGCACTCCAAATTTTTCGCGGAACTGATCGACCACGGCATCCTTAATTTTCATGGCAACAAAACGCTGATCTCGCAGCATTGATTCTTTTAAGCTGACATCAATCGTGATGGTTTGATCGGGTCTGATGTATTTTGTAAAATCATGGTGCATGATTTGTTCATAAAGTTCTTCAGGCTGATAAGCGGTAAAATCTAAAACTGGTTTTAAGATTCGACTGGCCAGTCGGGATTGCAGATTGGCTTTGTAACAACCTTCCCAGTTACTTTCAAAAACAACACCACCTGCGCGGATTTCGGTCACATTTAATTCAAGATCTCGAAGTTCCTGCGCTAAAGCATCAACAAGGCCTTTTGGAGCAGTCGCAATAAATTGAGGCATGGAATAATTCCTTTCAAGCTTTTAAGACAACACCTCCCAAGTGGGCGTCATCGCGGGAAACAGGAATCTAAAGGATTTAGGGTCTATTCGCAAGACCCTGGATAAAAATTACTCGTCAGTGA
Source organism: Pseudobdellovibrionaceae bacterium (assembly GCA_043747555.1). Taxonomy (GTDB): domain Bacteria; phylum Bdellovibrionota; class Bdellovibrionia; order Bdellovibrionales; family Bdellovibrionaceae; genus JAYWDA01. Next base: position 12,407 of record JAYTOY010000029.1, read on the forward strand.
CCATGCTAGCTGACAAGACACTGCAATCATTTTTTTGAAGTCTCACTTGAACAATTGAATCGTCGACCATAGTGACATGATAAGAGATCGCTTTATCTGACTCACTTTGAACGGCAATACTTTCAGCTACAAGGTAGCGTAAGCTGATCTGATTCTCGCTAGCAGCAAACAGGCGAGCTCCAAGGATTGCTCGGCCTTCACAACGGGGCTGAGCCCAGGCATAAGAACTTAAAAAACCTACTAATAAAACAACAACAAATCGCATCTGCTAATCCTTCTTAAAAACTTAATCTGAAGTGAAGTTAGCGGAAGGACAGCAGAATGAGTAATCAGTTCAATAAAACTAATTATTCATAAAATTGATAATAACGCTTATAATATACCTAAGTATCGGTGTACTTAGGGCCGCCGCCGCCCTCAGGCACAGTCCATTCGATATTTTCAAAAGGACACTTTAAATCACATGTTTTGCAATGAATGCAGTTGGTGTAATTCACCTGCAGCTCCATTTGTCCTTGATGCTTGCCTGAAGGAATCATTTCATAAACACTGGCCGGGCAAAAAAGATTACATGGGGATTTATACTGCGGCTGACAAACTGTTCGGCAAATATCGGTGTTCGCCACAAGCAAATGATTGGGACTGTCTTCGTCATGCATCGTCCCTGTCAGATATACGCTAGAAAGCTTATCAAAGAACATTTGATTATCGGCCTTTGGAAGCTTCATCTCTTCACGGGCCGCTTCGTCACTGCCCCAAACGTCTACAACTTTTTGAGTCGTCTTTGCATCCACCGGATCAGCAGCCCCATCAGAAAAACTCCATCCACCCGTCATTTCTTGCAGGGCAATTCCCGGCAAAGATGCGATCAGACCTTTACTTAAAGTGTGATGAAAATTTCGAACTCGGTACAAATCTTTTTTAACGTAACTAGATTTAATTTTTTCCTCGTATGCTCCTGTGACAGTCTCAGAAAAATCATTTTTTTCTAAACCTTGCAAGGCCACTTCAGCCGCTAGCATTCCGGACTTCATCGCCAGATGAATCCCCTTTAGCTTTTGCACATCGACCATGCTGGCTGTGTCCCCACAAACCATCCAACCATTCCCGTAAAGCTTTGGCATTGAATACCAACCCCCGGCCGGCAATGTTTTTCCGCCGTAGGCAATGACTTTTCCGCCTTTAATCATGTCTGCAATAAAGGGATGAGTTTTTAATTTTTGCAAATCACGATGTGGATCCAGCAGTGGATCTTTGGTGTCCAAATAAGCCACGAGTCCTAAAATAATTTTATCGCCAGGAATTGTATAAATAAAAGTTCCACCGATGCTTTTTTTCAAAGGAAAACCCAATGTATGGATCACTTTGCCGGGCTTCACGGTTCCTGCAGGCATTTGAATAACTTCTTTTACGCCCTCTTCAAAAACTTCTGGGTTTTTACCTTTGCGCAGGTCTAATTTTTTACTGACCTGCTTAAATAAAGATCCACGGGTGCCTTCGGCAAACACAACGCATTTTGATTTTAAAATATAGCCCGCTTCAAAATTAGCTTTTGGTGCGCCCATTTTGTCGCGGCCTTTATCACCTGTTCTGACTCCAACAATTTTATCACCTTCGTACAAAGCCTCGACAGCTGCAAATCCTGCAAAAATATTGATGCCTTTGGCTTCACACTGCTGTCCTAGCCAACGATTGAACTTTGATAACGATATAATTTGATTCCCATTATTATGAAATGGCGGCGGAGTGATAGGAAATTTAATGGCTGATTTTTTTCCTAAATAATAAACGGCGTCTTCTGTGACTTCTGCATCCAGAGGACAGCCCTTCTCTTTATATTCAGGAATCAGTTCTTGTAACGCGGCTGTTTTTAAAATAGCGCCCGAGAAACTGTGGGCCCCTATTTCATGGCCTTTTTCTAAAACTGCAATCATCGGCTCAGCAATCGCAGTCCCTTGTTTTTTTCCTTGCTGAATCTCTTCATTGTGTTTTTGAAGCAGGTTTTGCAGATGCAAAGCACAGGATAATCCAGCGGCACCGCCCCCGACAATCAGCACATCAACGTCCATGACTTCTCGGCTTACACCTTCAGGAAGATCAGTTCGAATCATTGGGCCCCTCCTCAGTCATCACTAACAGGTTCAGAAGTATCTTCCACGACAGGAGCAACTTTTCGAGTCGGGCTTAACACCTGGGCCTGTACTTTTAAATCCGATTCATCTTGGCCGCCAGGATAACCGCGGCGCTTTGCACGCTCTTGAATTTCTTCTTGATAACCAGAGTCGGAAATCGTTTTTGTTTTCATAGGCTGGGCAGGGACTTCAGCCAGAGCTGCGAAATAAAACAATAAAAGAAAGCTAAAAATAATTCTCATGAAAGACCTCGATCGCCTTATTTCAATGGATTTGGTGGCGAATGTCACCCTCTATCCCCAGCCTTAAAGTCGGCGATGCGACTTCATTGGAATTTGACTTCGGACTTGCTTGATTCTGTCCTTTGTCAGCACATGAACTTCAATTGATGGCTGTGATTTTAAATCTGCAATCACAACCCCCCATGGATCGACTAACAGCGAATGACCATAAGTGCTGCGCTGACCGCCATGATCACCCCTATGAATTCCACCCTGTGCACTGGCCGCGACAAAGGCTTGTGTTTCAATAGCTCGCGCCCTTAGTAAAACTTCCCAATGAGCCTCTCCCGTTTTTGGCAAAAATGAAGATGGCACAAGAATCAAATCACATTCCTGCTGGGCATAATGGGAATACAACTCAGAAAAACGCAGATCGTAACAAATACTTTGTCCTATTTTCCAACCATGAATATCGACGACTGTCGGCTTAGAGCCATGCCGAAAAACATCTGATTCACAAACGGGCGCCTGTCCCTCAAGTTGAATATCAAACAGGTGCATTTTTTGATAGGGCGAATGAATCTGCCCGTCCGGCGAAATTAAAATGGTGGCATTATAAAGATGGCCTTCAAAGTTTAACGGCGAAGCCCCCAAATGCAGGTAACATTTTCGCTCCATGGCAATCCGAGATAACTCGACAAAAACAGAATCCGTTAATTCTAACCCTGGAATTTTTTGACCTTCGACCAATCGCAGGTACAAACAATTTTCAGGAAAACAGAATAAATCAACGGCGTCATTGACGGGCACTTGCAGAATGAGGTTTTTAATTTGTGCCAAATTTTCTTGCAACCGATCGGTCGAGTTCATCTGGCAAAGAGCTATTTTTAGCTCGGACTTCATTGATTTTTTGCCTCTTCAACGTCAGAAACAGAAGACTCTTTGACGTCACGGCAGGACCAGTGACTGGCCTCTAGATTTTTTCGAACACCTTCTAAAACTTTGAGGCAAGAGGCCGGATTCATTCCTGAACCAATTAAACTGGTTTTGCCGTCTTTCGTATAATTGGTCCGGCAGAGGCCTTTTTCTCTGGTGATACGAACCGTTCGAACAATTTTTTTATTTTTACAAATAAGAAGAGGCTCGTCCGCACTTGCCGCAAGACTCCCGAACAATACGATAACTAAGATTTTAATATTAAGGCCGGGCATCATTTGCTGTGCTCCATGTAATTATTTTACACAACTTGAGCGTTTTCACAAATCCCGACCCACTTTTTGATTTTCAAAGTCGGATTAAGCAGTTTTGCGCTTAGCTGCTTTTTTAGAAGTCTTGGCTTTTTCAGCCGTTGATTTAGAAACCAACTTAACATTTGAGTAATCAACAAAACCTTCTTTTTTAAGAAGACCTTCTTTTTTATCAAAGTGAGTTTGAACCTTCACGCCTTGAACTTTAATTTTCAGCCCAGTTGGGTCAACGGCAAGAACTTCGCCTTTTTTCCCTTTGTCAGAACCAGTAATTACCTGAACAGTATCACCCTTGCGGATTTTTAATTTAATCACGATCGACCCCTACCTAGTGCACTTTTTTAGTGTTGATTTTACGAATGATACGATTTTTGACAGCCAAAGCTCGTTTCGAGAGAACTTTGTCTAACTGATTCAGGATAAATGAGTCAAAACCACCCATGTGTTCCATGTCGCGGATTGCGCTGGCCGCCATCTGCAGACGAACCATAGCGTTCAAAGCTTTGCTAAATATACGTTTTTTCTGGATATTTGGGCGCGAGCGCTTCTTTGTTTTAATATTTGAATGGCTCACCAAGTTTTTAACTACGGCGCTTTTACCAGTAACTTCACAACGACTCATAATGGCTCCTCGTAAGACACTCTGATATAAGTAAAAAGACACTTGATGGCAACAGCTTTTTTGCGTATAAGAGTGCTTCGCTTTTCAGAACACTCAAAAGCCCGCAACTGAAGATGGGCTTAATTTTAAGGAGCTTCCGCCGTATGAAGAAAATGGCACGTAACAAGTACCGACCCGAATTCGCTCGTGAACATCACTTTGATTATAAGGACCCTTCGTCTTTAACTCGATTCGTAGGTGACGGCGGTAAGATTGTTCCTTCTCGCATCTCTAAACTAAGCCTGACACAGCAAAAACGTGCCTCTGCAGCTATCAAAAAGGCTCGCAACTTGGCATTGCTAGCTAACGGAATGGACGCTCACGATAACTACTATCGTATTGAAGCGATCTCTCCAGTTCCTTTTGAAATCTAGTTTTTACATTTTAATGGTTTAAAGAAAAGGCGCACCGATCAGGGCGCCTTTTTTATTTTGCTCATCCACCAAAAGCCCTGGACCCCAGTGGCGATCATCCAAATAAAGTAACTACTATTAGAGTATTGATGCAGATCAGCAGCTCGGATTGGACCAACTGCAATTTCACCGAAGGGCTGATCCCAATGGGTCAATCGCAGCAAAAAAATCGGCGCAGCAAAAAGAAGAAAAAACTGCAGCCCACCGAACCAGAAAAATTTTGCATGAAACTTCATCCGCCAGTACTCACTTCGGAAAGTGCCCAGACAGATCAAAATAAAAAGGGACCCCGCAAGCAGGGCCGCCATCTTACGATCTGGGATATATTTAAAGATGGCAATGATCGTTGGTAGCATCAAAATCTGCAATAGAAGGTATTTAAAATACGGATTGTGTCTCATTTTTCGGACCCCAGTCTCAGCGATTCCATCAGCTGAACTCAAATCTTATTCATTATAATTCAGGCTGTCACGGCCTGTGCCCACCCTTTGCTTCAGTCATCTGCATACACAAAGGGGAAATTATGAAACATATCGAGCTTCAACAACAACTTTGCCAATTCGGTTTAAACCCACAAGAGTGGATCGTTCAGCAAATCAGCCCCAGAGCTTTTGCAATTCGAGATCGCAAAGATAAGCAAACTTGCTTTTGGGGACTTGTCGCAAAAGACAGTCAGGCCTTGAAGTGGAAAAAATTGCAGGTCGCGATCTAAATTAAATCACGCCTTCGCAGCGGACTGAGAAGATACTTTTTGACCAAATTTCGTTATCGGTCATTTTTTCAGAGGCTTTCGGACCATCAACATCAAGATTCGTGATCGTCGCATTTTCGCCTGGATATTTTTTATTAACCGTCAGGCGCAAAGCAGACCAGGCCTCTTCTCCGGCCGCTTTTTCGTAGACGTCTTTAATATAGCAAAAAACGGCAAGTTCAGATTCTTGCATCCAACCAAACCTTGCCGCTGGCGACGCTGGCGGCTGAGGGCCCCAAGCTGCCAGGGCCATAACCTCAACACCATCTTTTAACGCCTTTTGAACTTCACTGATCCCTAGCAGCTGAGCCCGGCATTCGGGGGATGAGTTATCGATTTGCTTTGCGATCATCTTAAGAATGCTAAAATAATCAAAGCAAGAGCCAGCACTGTGACCTACTTTGCACGTTTCTTGGGCGTTTTTAATTCGCGGCTGAATCGTATTTTTCTTTTCAGTCATAGGAAAAACCGGACCCACCAAATTTTCCTTCAACGTATCCACTTGAGTATCACAAATGGTGTGAGGCGGATTAAACACAAACAGAAAAATCACTGTTGCCGTCAGTGCCATCAGGGCTAGCAACATTTTGGGCATTTGGGCGATCTGTTGTTCAAGACTCATGAGCTAATGATACTGGATAATTTGGCTTGGACAATAATATCTTGCGTTACACCCGATTTAGTCAGGCTCGGCATTGACAAAATAGCCTCAAAATTTCTATTCTGCGCATCTTCGTGTTTGAAGGTGTGTCGGGGAGTAGCGCAGTTTGGTAGCGCATCTGGTTTGGGACCAGAGGGTCGCAGGTTCGAATCCTGTCTCCCCGACCAATTTTTTTAACCGAGCCGCTTCGTTGCAAAGCTCCAGAGGACTTGTCCGATGGTCTCCAGTCAAAAAGATTTAATACAAAAAACGATTCTAGATTTGAAAGCTTCTGTTATTCACCTTTCTTATAGCTTTAAGAAGGTTCAATTAATCTCTCAAAATAAGGCCCAAATGAGTGAGGAAAATCTGGAAAGCTGGGAAGGCTTTGTTTCTCGCTTTGCACGAGTCAGTGATTTATTTTTAAGTAAGTATCTTCGAAGTAAAATCCTTGAAGCTGATCCAGCCTTTCGAGGTGAGATTATTGATTTGCTCAATAAAGCTGAAAAGATGGGCCTTATTGAATCGGCTGACAACTGGTACGAAATCCGCGCCCTGCGAAACTTTTCTGTGCATGAGTATGCCGGTGAGAAATTTTCTAAGACTTTGAATCGTATGCTTCAACTGACCCCACTCCTGATCCAAACTCAAAATGCGCCTGAATGATCAACAAAGGCATGACCTTGTCAACGCATTGAAACAAATTTTTCCTACAACTGAAGGACGTTTGTTAATTTACGGCAGTCGCGCACAAGATCACCTTAAAGGCGGCGATATTGATTTATGCTTCATTATTGAAAACGACCTTGAGACGCAAAATCTGCAAGAGAAAATTGTTCCTTTTTTAATGGCTGCAAAAAAACGAATCGGCGAGCAAAAAATTGATTTCGCAGTGATCTCAAAAACTGAAAGCTTGAACGATCCTTTTTGGAAGACAGCACTTTTGCATTCCGCCTTGTTAACTTGAGTAAACGTGCCCATTCGGCTTTTGAAGACCGTTTAAACAAGGCCTTTGTGCTTAGGATTTATGATTTCGGTTTAAAGTTAATTTAATATTTTTTTATAGGCTCGATGCAACTTCACAAGCAACCTGTGGTTGCTGACAACAGGGGTCCTATCAGTGCTGTGACATTGACCCGCATGATGACAGGTCCTCAGTAAAGAGGGAATTCGCTCTACGTGAATAAAAAATACGCTTTAAAACGGTAGGGATCGCGACTTAAGGGCAACTCTTGGAGTTGAAAAGCAATGAGCCCGAATCATCTTCGAGCTCTTTGCTGGTTATTTGGGTTTGGGAAAACTAGGGCTAAGTGCCCAATTAGTTAGCTTTGTTCAACAGATTTCCAACTTTTCCGGTACTGTAGTCAAAGAAATACTGGCCGCAGAAATCGCCACCGATAATATCCATTTCAGTTGGCTCACACTCACATGACAAATATACGATTGGAAAAATAGTTTTAGACGGATCTTCAAGCAATACATCTGATATTTTTTTATAAATACTATCGTTAGCGCTGATAATCTTTTCAGACAAACATGCTAAGATTTCAGGCTGAGGAAGAGCATCTATAATTTTAAAGCTAATACGCTTGCTATCAATTTTATTAGATTTATTTAAAGTTGGAACCATTGCCATTTCTCGACACTGCTTCAAAGTCATTTTTTCTTTTTTCATATTTAGAGCGCAGTCATCAAAAATATTTTTATTAAATCCCAATCTTGTTTGGCCTTCGAAAGAGACGTGGTTAAATCCAGTATTTGGTAGACTTGGCTGTTTAGTGAGCCCGACCTCAAGCCCCTTAATGTCGACTTGGTTTCTAGGCAAATAATTGACCCCAGCGAAACTTGTTAAAGAAATAGACACTATACTTAAAAATGTTATTAAAGTTTTCATTATATTCATCCTATTCTAATAGAAGTTAAAATTTAGATCTCAAGTCCATATGAAGCAAGATTGTCACCAAGAAATACGCTGTCCATCAAAGAAATCTCCAAAAGCCAAGCTGCGGGTCACTTAGGCGGTACATATTGAAGCCCATGGGAGTTTGTTTAAGTCTGATAGGTTGGGCAGCCCTAAAAAGCGATCCATTTGAACTCAGATCAGGGCCTTGCCACGGAAGCCTGTGCCCAAAATGGACAAGAGGCTTCATTTTGAAGTTTGACAGGTGATCTCAATCTGAGACGCAACGATGCGTGACCGTAAGCCACTTGAGAATATTCCTCCGGCGCACCAATAAAGCTCTGTCAGCCTAAACAGACCTTACTTTTACCCCTCTATCTCAATATAACGGACTCGAGGTCCACCTCTCACACACCATCAGTAGTTCTTGACTTTTGTAGCCAATTGGCTACAATTATCTTGTGATAAAGCATGGGTGCTATCGAAGGACGTCAGCCCTATTCCGAATGGCTGAAAGGCCTAAGAGATGTGACAACTGTCGCTCGCATCCGAGCTAGGATTGATCGCATTGAAGAAGGAAATCTCGGCGATTATAAACCGCTCGGGATCGGGCTCTTTGAATTTAAATTGAGTTTTGGGGCGGGCTACCGAGTTTATTTTGCCATCGATGGGGATAAAGGATCGCAACGAAAAGACATTCAGAAAGCCCGTGAGTACTGGACGGATTATCTAATGAGGAAAAAAAATGAAAAAAGTAAAGGCACACAAAAAATCTCCCGCTGTTGATTACCGCGAAAACCTGATCGAAGAGCTTAAAGGCGATGAGAAAGCGCAATATGCTTACCTCAAAGCTTCGCTTGAGGTAAATAGCGATAGGCCCGAGGTCTTTCTTAAAGCTGTCGAGACTGTTGCAAAAGCTCGTGGCTTTAGTAACTTCGCCAAAAAGACTGGGCTCAATCGTGAAAACCTTTATCGTATTTTTTCAAACGAACGCACTCCACGACTTGAATCCTTAGTTAAAATTTTAGATGCGTTGGGATTTAAACTCACCATCACACCAAAAGCTTCTTAAGTTTTAACTCCAAAGAGTGTCCCAATTTAGTTGGATATAGATGAGCTTGGATAATTTGAATGGATAGTGTGCCACTTTTTCTGTGATAAAAATAAAATACAACCAGCGAACTTTTTCTAACCCTGAAATATGTTTGGGCTCGAATTTTCGAGGCTTATCAAAATTTATTGTCAGTTTCTTGCCGTCTTCCATCATTAAAACTTTCTTTGTATTGAGCTTGTCACGCCAACTTCCATTTAGCCCCCCGGCCCTTACCTTGAGGCTTAATTACGTCCTCGGCTTTCATTTTTCGCAGAACCAATCGAATCATGTCACGGCTAATCCAAGGACATTCTTTTTCAATATCAGAAATCGCAAATGCAGCAGTCTGACGAAGAACCGCTTTGCGGACTTGGTCTGATTTGGAACCTTTACCAATTTTAATTGTTCCAACACGTTCTTCGAATTCCCTGTAAGCTTTTAAAAGAACAATCCAAAAATAATTCATCCAAGGTGCAATATCGTGCTTACCTTCGTGCCATCCCTTAGAACTAGTTTCGAGTGTGCGGTAATAATCTTCTTTCGTTTCTTCGAAGATTCTCTCCAGCGAGATATATCGACCCACTTGATAATCAAAATGATAAAGTAAAATTAAAGTAATCAATCTTGCGACACGACCATTGCCATCGCTGAACGGGTGAATACAAAGAAAATCTAAAACCACCATTGGAATTACGATCAGCGGATCGACTTGGCCTTGATCCATAACTTTTTTGTAATCGTCTTCAAGCTCCTGCATTTCCATTGGAGTTTTAAATGCAGAAGTGGGCTTGAATCGTATTCTTTTTGTTCCATCTGGATGATTTTCAACAATTTCGTTATCTGTGACTTTCCATTTGCCACCCGGTTGCGACAAAAAGGAATAAACTGTTTTATGAAGCTGCAAAATCACGTTGCATGAAATTTTCATTTCCATTGCAGATTCGTGAATTAGCGATAAAGCGTCGCGATAACCCGCAACTTCTTGTTCGGATCTATTTTTTGGTTTTGAATTTTTTAGAATTAAATCTTCAAGCCTGTCGTGCGGCACTTCGATGCCCTCAAGTCTGTTTGATGATTCAGTCGATTCAACTCTGGCTGTTTCTTGAAGGCTTTCTAAAGCGTCTGGTGATTGCTTTGAATATAACGCCTGCTTGCCACGGTATTCTCCTAGCTCCCTTAAGGTAGCTAGTTGGCTTGATTCGAATTTTAAGGCCGCCAAGTACTTGGCTTTTAACGACGACATAATAGGGTCATGGTACGCCACAATGGGGTATTATTCAATTGAAATTACCCCATTAAATATGGTATTACCCTATTTAGATCGAAAATACGGCTATTTGAGCCTATTTCAGGTTTAACTGAGAAAAGAGTCCCAGTGGATATGTCGGCAACTTTTAAAAAGGAGCCCATATGGCAATTCAACCCTACCCAAAGAAAAACGGAAAACAGTCACTCCGACCAATTTTTAAATACAGTTTTCCTGAATGAGTGATCCCAAACTCTTGAAATCACACGAATTGAAAATACAGAAAATCTGAATTTTTGAAGCAGCCTGGGGCTGGATGCGAACCGTTCTATTTAGAAAGCCATATCGCACATCACGACCGCCCCCTATCGGAGACTTCCAGTATTTCCATTCTCTCTGAGATAAGTTTTTCATATTTTTTCTTTAATTCATTCGATAAAAAACTAGTATCAATAATCAGTTTCATCTGAGGAATGGCTTCAAAAATTCTTTTAAAGCTATTTTCAATCGCTTTGTCTGATATTTTAAGATTTTTTCCTAAGGATTCAAAATCCGCTTTCTTTATTTTTGCTTTCTTTCCATTTACGGTCAAAGCCATCTCTTCTCTATCTTCGGGTAAGAGCAATGTCGTCGCTAGTAAATCATAAGCCGGCGATAGAACTATTTCGTTAGATTGATTTCTCATAAGTGAAAAGTTCTTTAAGTGCATATCGGAGTTACCTGTTAAAAAAGAAAACAAGTTCAAGTCAAAAAAAGTGACTGCGTCCAAGCCGGGATTAGATGCATATCTTAAAATTATTTTTCCTGCTTTTTCTGTTGAAGTTTTATATTTTGACTCTGTTAATAGTTCACTTAGTTGGCAAAAATCTTCAACCCCAACTTTAGTCTTCTTTTTCAATCTATCGAAGCGCTTAGTAACATAAGCCAAATCTCCTGAAGTAAGCCGAATGAGACCATGTTTAGCAGTTTCAATTCCTACAGTTCTTGCAAGATGCATTGTTAAATCTTCGACTACAGACATATCTGGGAATTGTTTAGTTGGAGGCTTTAAAATAAAATCTCCCCATAAACCTACGATCATTAATCTGTGATTTGGATGAGTATCCCTTTTTTCAATATTCAAAGACACTTTAGGCTGAACTCCAGTAATGCCCAAATGTCGACTTATTGATTCTTTCGCGAGTTCATCAAGCTCTTCGATTCCAAAATTAACCAAAGGGGGAATGCTCGTTCCAAATAATTTTTTACTGCATGAAACATGATACCCACCAGCCTCGGAGCCATCTAGCTTTTGATAGCAACCTAGACATCTTTCTATTTTCTTCATAAATCTTCCGCGACAATACTGATATTACCGATACAGTCTTTACATGCGAGGAGTAGCAAGCTCATGCGGTCCCGAGAATCTATTTTCCAATTGTCGGTTATAATATTAAGTAACCATCCCTCAGGAATTAAGCCGTCAAAAAAGGGAATCATTGTTTTTTGCTCATAAGGCTCTTGCCGCAGAGGTAGCGTTAGGCTCACTGGCATTACGTCTTTTGTTTCTAAGTATTCCTGATCATAAGTAAATGGAAGATTTCACCAAACGGGAGCCACCCAGTTGCATAACTGGGATCCAGTGAGTTGCATGAACGGGAGCCACCCGATTTCATAAGCGGGAGCCA
>JAYTOY010000030.1:0-5433 GCA_043747555.1 Pseudobdellovibrionaceae bacterium
TCATTTAAAACTAAATCTTGCGTGGTTTTTACTTTTACAGTTCCATTTGCACCACCGCTGACTAAAATAGCATTCACCTCAGCTCCCGGCGGCGGCTCAGTCATGACCCTAAGATCAATGGACTTAATTTTATTAACTGGCGGCCTCGCTCTAGACCCACCGGGTAAGGGCCTTCGCTCGTTTGATTTTGAATCTTCGTTTTGGATATTTGGAATATCCATTTTTAAATTCGTATCTGGTTTTTCTTGGGCCCTGATTTCTTCAGCAAGCTCCTGACGATTTCTCTCACTCACAAGTTGCGGTGTAACTGTAGACACAAGAATGAGGGTAAAAATGAACCAGAAAAACTTTTTAACTGTCGATGCCTTAAGACCTTCTTTTTTGATTTCAAAGTAATCTTTAGCTGTAAAATCATAGGTGCTACTGTGAAGATCCGAGGCGGTCGCAAGTCTTACATCTTCTGCCGCCACCTCATTTTTCATTGAATTGAACCTCCATAATATTTTCTGAAGGCTCTCTAACCTCTAATAGATCATCGACATTTTGCTCACTAGCTACGAGATTAAACCTGCACCGCTTGGATCCAACAAAAACAAACATGTTGGTTTTAGCCAAAGGCGATAATGCTTTTATAAAAATATCATTCTGCACGCGCTTAAAATCAAAAGATCCGTCTCCAGGCACAAGTTCCTTAGGATTTTCTAAAAAACTAAGAGCCGTTACTTTTTTCATAGATACGCGCACAGTATTTTTTACTGAATCACACGAGATGGTTTTATTTTGAATCTTTTTGAGACCTGCATTCGCCGTTTGATCAAGTGATAAAATCAAATATAAAAATGTAGCGCCAATGATTAATTGATAAATCCAGTAGAGAATTTTTTTTTGCCTATTCATTTTTTTGCCTCGCTTTCCACAAGTTTTAATTCTGATAAAATTAAACCGTAGGGATTATCTTCGGTTCTTCTGACTTCAAATAGTTTTGCTTCGACTTCAAACCCCAAAGCTGTGCTGATAGCTCCGATCTTTAAAAGCCTAGTAAGACGCGCTTTAAATTCTCCGGTTGAGCGCAGATCGATTTGATCCACAAATATGACTTGAGAAATATTCCTAGAACCGAGCTCTTTAAGTTCTCTTTTTTTGATGTCGACTTGAGCCTCAGTCATAAGGCTTGGCTTATCGCGGTCAGTGTTAAATCTGGCAGCCAACGCTTCTTTGATAAAGCTCTCTGTCTCCGCTTTTGTAAGCGTTGGGGATTTGCCCTGCATAATCTTAGACTCACACGCCCTTTCAATAATCAGAGGGTCTCGAAAGACCAAATAAATTGTCGATGAAAAAAGTAGCGTCGAGATAACAGCAAACCAAGTAATGATCAGCCATAGTTTTTTAGCGGTATTTTCGCCTGCATAAATTGCGTTTACGAATTTCAAATTTTAACTCCTTCTGTTTTGAAAATTCCTGTATTTATAAGAGCCAATATAAGAAGACCTGTCCTGAGTAGGCGCTTGTCCTGATTTAATTGCGGTGGCCACTCTTCCAATGGCGTGGGTTTGAACAACGTTTTTCATAAGATTCTGACCCTTGTCCCAGACGTTACTTCCAATGCCTGAGGCCATCTGCGAAATGCCTCCACTTAGAAAAGCCGCTGTCATTGCAGGAACTTTCCATAATGAAAAGAACAGCAAAAGATTCATAATAATCACAGTGATAAAATTAAGCTGATATTTGGGGTCATTGGCCTGGCTTGCCGCCATACTCCAAACCAAAGCACCCATGACAGCCCACAGACATTTCCACACGGTCACTTCAATCAAGCTTTTAAAAAGAGTTCGGGTGGCACTACTTGTGACTGGCAGAATGTAACAAGCCGTCAGAATTGGCGAAAAAACATAGAGCAAAACCCAAGCGTATAAAAAAATCGCATCAGCCATGTGCAGTCCAATCAAGAGCACGACATAACTCAGTAAACTTATCACCAGAAGCACGGCATCTTTCACCGATACCCAGCTCCAAGATAAATTTGCCAGTTGCTCCCGCAGCCGTTCTTTCACATGCGCAAAATCATTAAAACTTCCTACCTGTTTTGTGACCGTGTCGCCTATATCTGCCAAAATATTCATGACATCGGGAACTGCCACCATAAGAATCACCGCAATTAAAAGTCTACCCAGTATTTGATTCAGTTCAGGTGTGCCGCCCATGGGCAGTTTAAAAAGTTCGAGCACAATTCCGATTAAAAAAAGCGTGAGCAAGAAAGAAAATGAAATCCCTTGAAAAACTCCGTGCAGAGTTTTCGCCTCGGTTGCAAGCCATGATAAATCCATGATTAAAACCTAGGAAGCGTTGGTGAAAATTTGTACTGACTTAAACCCTCAGCAATGACTTGGGTTTGACTCATGTATTCAGCGGTCTCGTCTTTGGACTTTTTATTTTGAATCGCAAGAGCTTGCGCTTGAAGTTTTAATCCCGTCGCCTGAGCCCTGAGCTGCTGATTCATAACGTGAATCACAACGCCTAAACTTTGAGCGGTCAATTTTTGCGCCCGGCCCGGTGATGCATCATTAGCATAGGCTTTAATTTCTTCACCAACTTGATCAAGATCTTTTGAATATTTATAAAGATCGTTATTAAAAGAAATCGCCTCTGAAACCGCCTGATCTGTTCTTGATTGTGACTCGCTTAAGGGAGAATCCGTGACGACACCGTAGAGTTCTTGAATTTTTCTGGCCACATCTTCAATCTTTGACAATTCACTGTAAATGCCTGAGTCGACATGACCTGCAACACTTTTCAAAACTTTCAAAGTATCAAAAATACCAGCGTTCACGTCCCGCATTAGATTTAGTGAGTCTTGGCCATCTTTTAAAATCATTTTCAACTGCTGAAGTTGTGCTATGGCTTGTGTCAGGATCTGCGTTAGAACGACGATATCTCCGCCGAACATATCGGCATGAGATTGTGTTCCAAAAAACAGAACAACTGACATGAGCAGTATTTTAATTTTTTTCATACTGTCCTTTCGTTTGTTATTGAGCCGCCATCATTAAAAGATCCACATCTGATAGCTCTGGATTTTGTTCTTTAAGCGTTTTTAAAATCTGCATATCGGCGGGGTCCGTCGTTGCTAGCCAGTATTCAAGCGGGGTGGCAGAAATGCGGACGACTTGCCGTTGATCATCACAAATTAAAAACGCTTCTGAGTACTGACCCTTGATTGAACGTAAATTGCTGATTAACCCGATTTCTTTCTCGTTTAGTTTTAATTCTTCGCGAAGTTCAGAAACACCGCCGCCGGTTTGCCGCAAAATCCATTTCACCGAGCTATTGGGTAAAATGGCACTAGCCACTTTACTCCTAGCAAAGTCACTAATCGCTTGAGAAATTGCAATAGCAGAGGCCTGGTATTTTCGAAAAGTTCTAAATACTTCAGCAATAAATTGTGAAGCCGATGGGCTTTCAAGTAGACGCCAACACTCATCAAAGACTACGAATTTTTTAGAGGTCTTATCTTTTTGAACTTCGCGCCAAACAAGATCCGTAATCACAAAAAGGGCCACAGCCTGCATGTCCGGCGTTTGCTCTAAGCCCTTTAAATCAAAGCAAACAATATTTTTCTCAAGTCCAATCGTCGTTTTTTGATCTAAAAACTTTCCGAAAGCTGAATCACCACACCAAGTCGCTAAAA
Source organism: Pseudobdellovibrionaceae bacterium (assembly GCA_043747555.1). Taxonomy (GTDB): domain Bacteria; phylum Bdellovibrionota; class Bdellovibrionia; order Bdellovibrionales; family Bdellovibrionaceae; genus JAYWDA01. The sequence continues at coordinate 3,686 of JAYTOY010000030.1, forward strand.
TTTTACCAATTCGTTTTAACTTTTCATCTTGATGACTAATAAGTTTTTCCATTAAATTTGAAAGCCTCGGATCTGAGTTTTCACGAATCACATCAACGATGGATCTTTCAAGCTCAGCTCGCTCGTATTTTTCTAAAGATCTGGAATCATCTTCTTTGGTCATGATCTCAACAAGACTTACTAAAAATTTCACTTTCTTATCAATCTCAGCCGGATCATCACTCAAGCGGTCAAACGGGTTTAACGACAACCCAAGATTTAATCCCAGTGGGACGTACTGACCACCAAGCACTTTACAAGTGCGCTCGTAGCTTCCGCCGATATCAATGATGATGACTTTCGGTGACTCTTTACCCATTTGATTGACGATGAGACTAGTTAGAAAACTTTTTCCACTTCCGCTACCGCCAGAGATCATCTGATTAAAGTTACCAAGCTTATCTGAGAATGGATCAAAACCGACAAGGCCTTGCTCCTGGTTTTTCAAAAGCACTCGTGGCTGATCGTGACCTTTCCATAAACCGTAAACCGGCAAAAAATCAGCAAGGACCGAACTATTAAGGCGACGAACACGCTCTTTGGCTCGTCCGTGCGGAGGCATGATTTCACAATATATTGGAAAGGCCGCCACAGTCTCAATCATTGCTTCAGCCCCTGAAAGCTCTTGGAAAATTTGAAGCGTTTTTGAGGTGTACTCTTCAAGCAGACTGGCTGAGTCCGATTTTAAAACGACTTGGATAGCCACTTTAAAAATCTTCTCATTTCCAGAAACCATCTGACCCATGAGATCGCTAACCTCAGCCAGTTTTGCCTGGGACTCAACATCTGCGGCCCCGCGATTACCGGCCACCATTGAATAGGTCAACTTTTGCTGCATTTTCAAAGTGTCGATTTCTTTTTGATTATTCGTCGTCTCAACCGAGAGCATTAGCATTGAATCAATGGGCAGCTTTTTTAAACTCTCAGCCATGGAAGCAAAGGTGATCTCTGGAATATTTTTTAAAGAAATCACTTTATGCACAAAATTGCCTATTCGAAACGAATCAAATCCGATAGCAACATCAGTTAGACACAAGGAATCTCTGACATCGTCAGTTTGCAAAGCCTCTAATTTTACGGCAGGGATCAGTCTATCTGGATTGAGGCTTGAATAAATAAATTTGTAAATTTCTGCGGCCTTTAACCGCTCAGAGATAAGACCCACTGATTTTAGAGAAGATCCGATTTGATTAATTTTTAATTCAAATTTAGAAATTTCTTGGTCTAAAATTGTTTGCAGCTCTTCTTGGGGTGATTTTTTATTTTTTCTAAAAAACGGAATAATTGATTTTGATTTAAGTTTCTTTGAAAGCTTTGCGCGAATAATTAAATAAAGCTCTTGCTTCGGGATCAGTCCCTTAGCATCAAGGTCTTGAAAATAAGCCAGCCGCTCATTAGTCATTTGCTGATAAAGAGGATGGGCATCTTTTTTAACAAGCTCTGCATGAGCAGATAATAAATCACCTTGGCCCGTTGTCATATTTTGCAAAAATTGAACGCTGAGTGCTTCTGGTAAAGAATTTAAGAAATTGACCAGCTGATTTTTAAGTTGATTGATCGATTCATTTTTTTCGCAAGAAATATCAAGCGGAGCTAACTTTAACATGCAGCCCAAAGAACAATCCGAATAAACCATCACGTCATTTTCAAAACCCCAAAGCTCAAGACGATTGGCGAGCGTGTTATCAATTAAGTTTTTTTCTTCCATT
>JAYTOY010000031.1:0-24918 GCA_043747555.1 Pseudobdellovibrionaceae bacterium
TTGAATTAAATAAAATGCTCAAGTAATCATCACGTCGCTGCCGCTCCGGTGGTACACTTTGATGAAATTGGGTGGCGCTTTAAGATGAAATCGGACAAATCAATCTAAAATGGGAAAACCCAATATAAATCCAAACACAAGTCAAAGTGAAGCAGGTTTTGGTTTGCCACAAAAACCGCAAGCGGACTCCGCTACGGAGCTTAGAAATCCATCCCCACAAAACACATCGTCGCTAGGAGACAACAGAAAGCGTGCACCGATTTCTGTTCATCTAAAAAGGCAGCTTTTCGCCAAAGCGCAAGGATGCTGCCAGTCCATTGCACCTGATGGAAAACGATGCGGATCTTAGTTTCAAATCCAGGTTGATCACATCACACCTCTTACCTGGGGTGGACCCAATACTGAAGATCATCTGCGCTTACTTTGCCGGACTCATAATCTGCTGATGGCTCGCCAGATGAGTTTGCATTAGCTGCTGACGCGTTGCCATACGGCTACCTTATTTTGACACGGGGAAGAGCTCGCGATTTAACTATTGAGTGAACTTTTTATCTCTTTATTTTCGAGCCATTAAAAAATGTGGACTTGGTCTTGTGCTGATTTATTTGCTGTTTACATTTTTTGATCAAAGCCTGACGGTTTTGATGGAATCTAATTTAAGATCCCCGAATGGTGCAACCGGCGGAGTGTTTTTTTTAGGGGCGCTTTATCTGACAAATAGTATTTTTTTTACCACGCTTGCGACACTGACCTGTATTTTTGGTGTGACCCAATTTTCTGAATCTTGGTGGCAATTTCTTGAACGATATTTTAATCAAAGCTGCATTGAAGTTGTGCGCGCTTGGGGAAAAGTTCTTAGCTGGTCATTGCTGTTAATTATTCCGGGGTTCATTAAATATCTGCAGTGCCTTTTGGTACCTTTTGTTGTCATCGTTGACGCGAAATATAAGGCCGGCGAAAGTGACGCTTTGGCCGCTTCGGCCGCAATTTTTAAAAAGCATTGGCTTTCGCTCTTAACTGCCGTGATTGGTTTTCAAGTGGTTTGGAGTTACGTTTCTGTAGATTTATTCGACGCCTACCGCATGGTTTTAAATACGCCCGTTCAAGCCGTTTTTATCAGTGCGCTTGAAGCCATGATTTTTCTGCTTTATATTTTAGTGATCTTTCGTCAAATTCAGAAATCGCAAATTGAAGGCCCGCTATGAGCCTATTATTTGACTGGAAAGATGTCAAAAACCGCAGTCGTGGACTGACCTTTGATGATGTTTTGATCGTCCCTGCAAAATCAGCTGTAAGATCTAGGCGAGATCCTTCGTTAGCAACGCGCCTTACAAAAAATTTTAAAATCGAAACTCCTGTGATCAGTGCAAATATGGACACCGTGACAGAATCAGGTATGGCAATTGCCATGGCAGGTCTTGGCGGCTTTGGAATTTTACACCGATTTATTGCAATCGAAGAGCAAGTCTTACAAATTAAAAAAATGAAAGAGTCTAGTGTTACAATAATATCTGCCAGTATAGGCGTGGGCGAAGAATTTAAGTCGCGAGCACAAGCCCTTATTCAGGCCGGTGTTCAGATATTAACCATCGATATTGCTCATGGCCATTCTGTTCAAATGATGGAGACGATGAAGTGGCTTAAAGATTCCTACCCAATGATCGATTTAATAGCAGGAAATATTGCCACCCCTGAAGCGGCCGAAGACTTGATTGCGGCTGGCGCTGACGCCATTAAAGTCGGTATTGGACCGGGCTCTATGTGCACAACTCGAATCATTACAGGTTGTGGAGTTCCTCAACTCACTGCGATCGCACTTTGCGCTGAAGTGGCAGAAGCCTTCGGAGTTCCCGTGATTGCTGATGGTGGTCTTAGAAATTCTGGAGATATCATGAAGGCTTTAGCTGCGGGCGCAAGCACTGTTATGCTTGGCAATATGCTAGCTGGAACAGATGAGTCGCCAGGAGAAATCGTCGGAGATTACAAAAAATATCGCGGCATGGCTTCGAAATCGGCGCAAAGTTCTTGGCGCGGCGGCGTTCCCGAAGGCATGGCGGCCGAAGGAGAATCCACTACGGTAAAAGTTAAAGGCCCAGTAAAGGAAATCATTTCAGAAATTTCGGGTGGTCTTCGCAGTGGCATGAGCTACATCAATGCCTTGGAACTGTCAGAGATTAAAGACAAAGCTCGTTTTATAGAAATTTCTGCCAGTGGCATCAGTGAATCCCATGCCCACGGATTGAAATAATGGACTCTCGCCCGATCGGAGTTTTTGATTCGGGCATCGGTGGGCTGACAGTCCTCAAAGAATTACTTTATCAATTCCCCAATGAAAACTTTATCTATTTAGGTGATACAGCAAGACTTCCTTACGGAAGCAAATCTGGCGACACGATCAAAAAATATTCGATTCAAAATTTAGAGTTTTTAAAAGCATACAATGTAAAAGCCTTTATCATTGCATGCAATTCGGCTTCAACTCAGATGCAGGACGATAGGTACGAAGATATTCCTTTGTATAATGTTATTGGCCCGGGCGCTGAAGAAGCCGTAAGAATTTCGACTTCAAAAAAAATCGGCGTCATTGGCACAAGGGCGACCATTTTATCCAAAGCCTATGATATAAAGATTAAACTCCTTTGCCCCACGGCTGAAGTTTATACCCAAGCGTGTCCGCTTTTTGTACCACTGGCCGAGGAAGGCTGGCTTGATGATCCCATCACAAATTTGATTGTTTATCGTTATCTGCAAAGCCTTTTGCAACATGACATCGATACCTTGGTGTTGGGTTGTACTCATTATCCCATTCTAAAAAATTCGATGGCGCGAGCGGCGGGTTCAGATATTCAACTTCTGGATTCAGGCGATGCTATTGCAAGGAAGCTTCAAGAGGACTTTAAAATATCCAGGCTGGATGTCAGCAAACAGCAAACTCACGTCAGAATCTGTATGACGGACAGCTCATCTCATTTTATTTCATTAGCAGAAAAAATTCTGCTTCCTTTTCAGGCTCTTCAGTTTGAAGTGGTTAATTTATAAATTTAAAGATCAATTGCCATTTCTAACGGAAGCTCATGCAAGTTGTACGTGCTGGACATCACAGCACCGTAGGCACCCGTATCAGCGATCGCTATCAATTCACCACTTTGCATTTCCTGAAATTCACGGTCTTTACCCAGAAAATCAGAGGACTCACAAATCGGACCGACGATATCAAAAGTCATCAGGGGCCGATTTTGATTTAAGGTTATCGGATAAATTTGGTGATAAGCGCCGTATAAACTGGGTCTGATCAAATGATTCATTCCGCCATCAAGAATCAAAAAATTCTTGTGCGGAGTTTTTTTAATATATTGAACTTCAGTCACATATACACCCGCATGGGCCACCAGCCAGCGCCCAGGCTCGCACTGAAGTTCAGCGCCGAAACTTTTTGATTCTTCAGTGACGATCTCCGCGTAAGTTTTTAAAATCGCTTCTTCGGGCCCTTGATTTTCTTTATAGTGAATTCCTAGGCCTCCACCGAAATCGAGGCGGTGCAAGGTGCTAAAGTTTTTCTTTAATTCTTCATAGACGGGCTTTAAGTCATGAAAAGCTTTTCGCATCATCGAAGGCTCCGTCATTTGCGAACCTAAATGAAAACTGATTCCGACTAACTCGATGCTGTCCTTGTACTGATGAAGGACGAGCATCGCCTCGGGAATTGTTGATAAATCCAAGCCAAATTTATTTTCTAGTAAACCCGTTGCAATGTAAGGATGTGTTCCAATATCAATATTTGGATTTAACCTTAATGAGACCGGAGCTTTCTTTCCCAGTTGCTTTGCAATTTTTCCGACGCGCTCAAGCTCCGGAAGACTTTCTACATTTAACTGGTAAATATCCTGTTCAAGGGCATAGCGAATTTCAGTTTTAGTTTTTCCGACGCCGCTGAAAATAACATCGCTGGGTTCAAAACCAGACTCAAGGGCTCGTTTAATTTCGCCTGCTGAAACCACATCGACATGCACTTTTTGATCTTTAAAAAATCTTAAGACCTTCGGAAAGGCATTGGCCTTCATGGCATAATGAATTCGAACTGGCGGGAGTACTGCCCGAAATTCATTCAGTCTTTTTTGAATTATGGCTAGGTCATAAAGATAAATCGGCCGGTGGTAGTTACCGATCAACTGGGAAATGGGCGTTTTTCGCCCCTGAAAGCAAAGTTCATCACCGATATATTGTAGAGGCTGAGGATTCATAGTAGATTAGCCTACATGAAAACAACAGTGTTTGGAAACTCCTCTTTGGGTTTACCCATCATGGCGTATGAATTTGGCAAGGCCCCAGCGCCAGAGGTTCTTATTTTGGGGGGCGTGCATGGTGACGAGATTGAAGGTCTTTGGGCCGCCATGGGTCTTTTAAAAGCTCTTTCATCCTCATTTCCATTTAATCTGTCCTTAACCCTAGTTCCTCAATTTAACATTGAGGGGGTTTTAAATAAAACGCGCATGAATGGTCGAGGCGTGGACTTAAATCGCAACCTTCCCACCAAGGACTGGAGCGCTGAAATCAAAACGGCTCGGTATCATCCAGGTCCCCATCCCAACAGCGAATCTGAAAATCAAGCCCTTTGCCATTTCATCGACAAAAAAAAGCCAACGATGATTTTGTCGCTTCACTCTTGGTTTCCTGTGCTGAACGTCAACGGCGACTGTCTAAAGCAAGCTCAGATTTTAGCTGATCATACTGGATACAAGATTGATGCTGATATTGGCTATCCGACACCAGGATGTTTGGGAACTTATGCCGGATTAGAAAGATCATCACCGACTTTAACGTATGAAGTCGAACGGGGTCTGGCCATGGAGCCCATTTTAAAAATTCATGTGCCCGCTATTTTAGAGATGCTAAAAAGTTTAGAAACTACCTAGGAAAAGGAATTTTGTTTGAGCTTAGAAAATATCATTGATTCAATTTGGACCCGTTTAGACCAAGGAACCCCTGCTGATAAGATTTCTTCTGCGGATCAGAAAGCCGTCCTTGATGTTATCGATCAATTAGACATTGGGAAATTGCGAGTCGCAGAAAAAATAGCGCAAGGGTGGGTCACTCATGCTTGGATCAAAAAAGCTATTTTAATTTATTTTAGATTACAAAAAAATATCCCAATGACAGCCGGAGAATTTCTTTTTTACGATAAAGTTCCAGTTAAAAAATGGACAGGATCTGAAGGCGTTCGCGTTGTGCCTCCCGCCTTTGCAAGAAAAGGTTCGTACATCAGTTCTGGTGCCATCCTCATGCCCTCTTACGTCAATATCGGAGCCTACGTCGATTCCGGAACCATGGTCGACACATGGGCCACTGTTGGATCTTGCGCTCAAGTTGGTAAGCATGTTCATCTTTCAGGGGGTGTTGGCCTTGGCGGAGTTCTAGAACCCCTTCAAGCCAGTCCCGTTATTATCGAGGATCATGTTTTCGTCGGTTCGCGAAGCATTCTTGTTGAAGGCACAATCATCGAAGAAGGCGCGGTGATTGGCGCTGGAGTTACGATCACAGGCAGCACCAAAATTATCGACGTCACACAAAAAGATGAAGTCATTTATAAAGGCCGTGTGCCTTCTTATTCAGTTGTGATTCCCGGAACCTATCAAAAGCAATTTAAGGCAGGCACTTTCGGAGTGCCTTGTGCTTTAATTATTGGAAAACGAACAGCCAGCACAGATTTAAAGACGTCCTTAAATCAAGCCCTTCGCGATTTTAGTGTTCCTGTTTAATATGAGGCTTATAATTTTTCTCATCAGGACGCGCATGAATAGCTTCAGGATTACTTTCCCCTGAAGCTAAAATTCTTGTGATCTCGGCTCCCGTGAATACAATCAGGGCCGAGTAATAAACCCAAACAAGCAACACGATTAAAGAACCTGCGGCACCATACGCTGAACCCACAGCACTTTTACCAAGGTAAAATCCAATCATATATTTTCCTAAAGTGAAAAGCAGAGCGGTCGCAAATCCACCCACCAAAGCGTTACGCCAAGACAGCTTCACATCCGGAAGATACTTAAAAATAACACCAAACAATAATGAAAATACGCTTAACGAAACCAGAGTATTCACAAACTTCCAGACTTCGCCCTGCTGCTGGAAGACAAATGACAAAGCCGCACTGGCGCCAAGGGAGACAATGGCAAGAAAGCCTAAACTGATGACCATACCCATGGACAACAATCTTTTTCGCAACCAACCCCAAACACCCGAATGAACTTTATCTTCCGCATTCCAAATAACATTTAAAGAAGATTGCAACTGCGCAAAAACACCACTCGCCGCAAATAGTAAAACCATTCCACCAATTTTTCCGGCAAATCCACCCAGTTCTGGCTTGTCATTAGCGCTATTGACGATGGACGTGATTGCAGTGGCGGCTTGCTCGCCCATTAGGCTTTCAATCTGACTTAACAGTTGAATCTGCGAATCTTCTCCCATTAAACCAACCACAGCCACCATAATAAGAACAAGTGGTGCCAGGGAAAGAGCTGTAAAAAAAGCCAGAGCCCCCGACAAAGTCATAAGGTCATGACCCATAAATCCATTAAATAGTTCATGACCAAACCCTTTTACGCCTTTTTTCGAAAAAAAAGGCGCGGCTAAATACTTCTTCACTTCGTGTTTTTTAAGTTCTTCTGATTCCAAGTATTTCTCCATTTAAATTTTACCGATCGGTTCAAGAGCCACCTTTCGCGCCGGGGCCCAAGACCCATACCAACCCACAAGGGTCGCAAATAAAATGACCACAACGACCAGCGACCAATCTACCAAAGCCGGAACTTGGGGATCATAGTAACTGTCGGATAAAATATTCAGTGGATGCGCCTCAATGTAAAGACTGATTCCTGTCCCTAGGATGGCTCCTGAAAAGACTCCGCTTAAGGTCAGCATCAATCCAATTTTTGAAAAAATATCTAGAGTCCTTTTGCTGGATAGTCCCAGCGCTCGCAAAAGTTTTATTTCGCGACGCTTTTGAAATAGCAACAAACTTAAGACTCCGACAATCGACGAGGCCGATAAAAGGCCCGCCAAACCAAGAAAGACACCGATCACTAGTTTTTCAAGTTTTAAAGCAAAAAATAATTCTGAATTTCGATTCATCCATGTTTGAGCCGTGACACCTTCAAATTTTAGAACGGCCTCTTTTAAGTCCTCAACATTTTTTATATTCGGTGTCCAAACTTCAATGCCAATTTTTCGGCCGGAACTTTTTTGTAGTCCTAAAAGAGCCCGTCCCCGTTGATAAAACATAAATTGACCGTCAACGTCGGCTAAATTTGTATAAATCACTTTTCGAATTCGGACTCGGTCGTATTTTGGCACTTCTCCTGGCGGCAAAAGTAAACTTTCCGGTGGTATGACCGTTAAGAAATCGCCTTCCGTCACACGCAAGGCCACTGCTAAATCGGCGCCTAACGCGACTTCGCCTTCGCGGGGGATTTCATCAGGGCGCCAACGTTCCATCTCGGTTTCTTGCTGGTACTTAGTTTTTTTAGTTCGGTTTAATTCATCCAGGCGATTTTGTAAGTTCATCATCGATTCTTGGGAAATCCCTTGCCCCGTTGCGCCGCGGAATTGCCCGTCAGCACTGCGAAGAATGACATCTTGGGATTCGTACAAGGAAACATCAAGTCCAGGTTGCTGTTTTAAGAATGTATAAACTGGTTGGACCTCAAGTAAACCGGCGTCCTTCACTGAGTTCATAAGGACTGTCAAATGAGGTTCTAGGGCAATGATTCTTTTTTGAATACTGTGATTCATTCCGTTCATCACAAAAAGAACAATCAGAAATGCCGAGACGCTGAAAGCTATTGAAACAACAGACAGCCAGGCAATTCTACGAATCAAAGATCCCGCACGCTGTGAAAAAATAAAATGTCTGAATAGTTCGATGACCAAAGTGCGCTACTCCTTGGTCAGGACTATTTCACATTTTCACAAGCATTGACAGTTTTGGATAAGGGATTTTTCTGGCTGGCAGGTGCGCGTCGAGCGGCGGCTTCTTCTTCTTCACGAACTTCTTTGACACTGCCGCGGACAAAAAGACTTTTTTCCATCGCTTTAATTAGAATTGTCGCTTCATCTAAGGCTTCCACAGCGCGTTTTGCAGCGACCGGAAGATCATTTCCCACGGCCGCAAAGGCAGGTCCGATCACTTTTAAATCATTGGTTATTTGGCTTAAGTTTTTAACCACGCCGGCAAGATCGCTGGCAAGCTCTGGGTTCTTTTTATTAAGCTCTGGCAGAACAACATTCAGCTCACGAGTTAACACGACGGCATTCGCCAAAACCTTTTGAACATTGTCATCGCGAGTGACTTGGCGACTGAGCTTGATCACTTCCGTTGACATCGTCGTCATATTTGAAACCATAGGATCAATCTTATCAAAAATTTTAACTAAGGACCTTGTGCGAGACGGATCCGAAAACGCAGTTAAAAGCTCATGCAGGTTTTCCGCTACAAGATTCAGCTTATTTAGATAGGTTCCCATTTTTTTACCGCTGACCAGTGTCATTAAGTCCATGGTTTCTTCAGACGGTAAAGCCGCATTATCTGCCAGGGTTTGCGAGCTTTCACTGCCGACGGTGACATCCAAAACTCTGTCGCCGATAATAAAAGGGCGAATCAGCTGGGCACTGCTATCTGATTTTACACTTTCGCGAAACTTGTTAAGCACATAAAAGGTCACTTTGATTTTTTTATTACTTTGAAGTTCGACCTCTTCAACGCTCCCCGCCCGCAATCCAGAGATTTGCACCATCGAACCGGTATGAATTCCGTCCGCATTTTCAAAAGAAGTCGTAAAATACACTTTGGTTTCAAACCAACCTTGCTTCACAGCCGCACTGATAGCTGTCAGTGCTGTTCCGACAATGGCGATCAAAATAAAAATTCCTGCGATGCGCTCGTATTTATTAAATTTTAAAGCCATCATAGATTTGCCACCTTTTTAGTGCTCTCTTCAATTTGATGATACAAATTTCCACCATCGATATGAATAATGTCATACTCAAAAAGGCTCATAAATTTTTCGTCATAAGAACTCACGAAGATATGCTTTAGGGATCCTGAATCAAGCTGTTCATTGATCACATCAGCGAAAAGATGACTGGTTTCAGACCCCAAGCCCACTGAAGGATCATCCATTAACAACATTTGGGGATGGATCACTAGAGCCCTTAATAAACAGGTCAACTTGCGGACTCGACCTGGAACATGAGCAGGCCTTTCATTTCTAAATTTTTCCAATTCAAATCTTTTAATATATTGATCAACGCGAGCATGAGCTTCGTGATTAGGAATCAACTCATGATAATGCAAAGGCAGTAAAAGATTATCCTGAATGCTGCGGTTATTGATAAGCCCACCATAATCAAAGGTATAGCCAATCGCTAAACGGTAGGTTAAAAATTCTTCGAAGGTCATCGCTTCAACTTTGTCGTCATTGATTAAGTAACTGCCTGAACTAGGCATGATTAATCCCGCTAGAATCTGTAAAACGGTGGATTTTCCAGCACCCTCCACCGATTTCAACCAAATGGCTTTTTCACTTGGAAATTCAAAATCAACATTTTTAAGCGTGGCATCACTTCCCTCGTGCTGAAAAGTCAGACCTTCAAAACTTAAACTTTTTATAGATTTAATGCTTTCACGAATTGCCATTTTAGATAACTCCCAGTAGACGCAATTGATTTAAGTAAAATAAAGCTGTCACAGTTAGATTAAAAACAGTGACGTAGATCACACACTTCACCACCGCTTGGGTCGTGACCTGCGGAACTTCATGGGGACTTTTTTTAACAGACAAACCTTGGTAGCAACAGATGACAAAAATAATCATCCCGCTAAAAGAATTTTTAAGTAAAAATTCATAAACATCTTCTTTGGAAAATGCCCGGAGCAAAGATTCGGAATAAAAACTAAACGGCATCCCGTGCAAAAATTTTGTCAGAAAAAAACCGCCTAAAAGAGCCACAACATTAAAGTAGAAGGATAAGCAAAGGACACTGATCACTCCACCAATCACCCGCGGGAATACAATAAAACTTAAGGGGTTAATTCCCATACTTTCTAAAGCTTCAATTTCCCGGTTGGCACGCATATTCCCAATTTCAGAGGCCACAGCTGTTCCTGAGCGAGCGATCACGACCAGCGCTGTAAGTAATGGCGCCGCTTCCCTAGATAAAACAACAATCAAAAAACTTCCGATCATATCGCCGCCGCCGAGCAATGTCAGATTGCCCATACCCTGAAGAATCAAGACACTGCCAGTGCAAAGAGCTAAGACAGAAACCAAAGGAAGGGCTTGAAAACCTGTGAAATAAACTTGGGCCGCAATCACTGAAAAAATTTGCCTGACCCCTTGAGCATGGTCATTGATCGTGGCGCGAATGGATAGGTACACCATCATTAAAACACGCATTGTGTACTCCAAATTTGAAGTCACAAAGCGGCCCATAGAATCGATCGTACCAAGGATGTAATTCACCAATAATTAGATCGGAGGAATGGGCCCGTAAAAGCATCCGGCCAAGGACTAGAATTCCTTAAGTGCGATAGACCCAGGTCGAGTAGAAAAGCGACCTAAAAGCTTCGTTTAAAACATCAAAAAAACTTGAATTGTACTTTAAAGAGACAACAGCCTGCTTATAGATTGGAATATGATTGGGAAAAATAGAACGAAAGGTCCGATAAGACCGATACATATGCAATCTTGAAGTGACCAAAATCACATCGCGACATTTTAACGCTTCAACTAACGCTAAACTTTGTTGGGCATTTCCATAAGTTGTTTCCGATCGTCTTTCTAAAACAACGTCGTCTTCCTTAAGATTTCCGTAAAAAGTCCAGGTCGGCATAATCTCGCGCAGCTGAGCATTGGGAAAAACACCCGAGATGATCAGCTTTTTGATGTTTTGGTTTGCTAAAAGGTCAAAGCCTTCTCGGACCCGACCCGATCCACCGGTTAAAACCACGGCACAGTCAGCTTGCACGGTGGTCTTCCACGAGCTGACCGGTTCGCTTTGAACATTCCTATATTCCACGACAGTTCTAAAAAGAAGAATCGCGGAAAGAAGAAGGACCATCCAAACGCTTCGGCGCTTGAAAATATTTTTAACGATAAGCCACCACTTCAATTTCGACTTGAACACCCTTTGGAAGTTCTTTCACTGCAATGGTCGATCGCGCCGGAGGATCCGCCTTAAAATATTTTCCATACACTTCATTCACGGTGGCAAAGTCGCCCATATTAATGAGAAAAATAGTGGTTTTAATAATATTTTCGAAATTCATATCGCTTTCTTTTAAAACAGCGCCAATATTTTTCATGACAAGTTCGGCTTCTTCTTGCACGGAACCTTTTATGACTTCATTGGTTTTTGGGTCGATGGCAATTTGTCCAGAGCAGTATAAAGTCTGCCCGGCTAAAACGGCCTGTGAGTAGGGTCCGACGGGCTTCGGGGCATTAAGAGTCATAATAACTTTTTTCATCGATCACCTCTTTTTTATCGTTCGTTTTTAGAAATAAAATAAAATGCCAGCTCGGAAAGGATGATCCGCGATCGTTCGAAAACGCACTTCCCGCATAGAAACAACTCCGGCCCCCCCCTCAAAAGTCAGGGCTAAGTTATCAAGGCCAGCTAAATAAAACTCGGTCCCAAAAAGCGCGCTCAATTCCCAGCCGTTTTGTTTTTCACCGTTTGTTTCAATGTTCACCAATGATAAATTTCCGCCAAAATAAAAATTCATATGCTCTTCAAAAAAAATCATTCGTCGGACACCTCCAGTGAGTGCAAATTTTGAATTGTCTTTCTGAGTGTCGGTCCCTAGCCCCGCAACGATAGCAACCTCACTGGCGGCATAATAAACCCCAGCCAGTGCCGGCAAATCAAAAGAGTTATTGTTTTTAATCCCTAAACCAAGGCGCTGACGCATATCTTTGGCTTCAGCATTTGAAGGAATCAGCAAAGATGTTAAAGCGAGCGCCAAAACAAGGCCGAGGACCCGTGCGAATTTTTTTAGCATTTTATTTCCTGTCGTTGCAATTTCGTAGGCACAATTAAAGCCACTCCCCTTCATACTATCAAGGATAAATTCACTTGCTCTGCTGGCACCTTTGATTTATCTCTATAAGGGCGGCTGCCGTTTCCCGATTTCGCAGCTTGTCGTTCCGTTAATAGCATTCGGTCATGAGGAGTTCTGCAGAGTTGAGTGGGCCTGTAGCGCAGTTGGGAGCGCGCTTGCATGGCATGCAAGAGGTCGTCGGTTCGAAACCGATCAGGTCCACTGAGCCCTGTTTCATTCGAGAATGCCACACAAATCGGCAGTGTTTTAAAAACCCCAAAAACACCAAACACCACACTCATACCCCACTTTATTTGCTCATCATTGATGGTCATAGGTGCTCACTGTCGTTGGATTTGAAGACACGAGATCAGAAACGAACCGAGTATTTTCGGCGTCCAAGTGAACGTAAACTTTAAGAGCCACCTTAAGATCAAGTCCGGCCATCACGCAAATTTCGAGATACCGGTTTGTGGCCTTAAAAGCGCGGGTCAATCCAGAGTGTCTCAGATCATGGAAGGTTGCCTCATGTCGGATCACTGGACCCTCGCCATTTGCTCTAGCAATAGCGTTCTCCCATGCAGACTGGTTTCCGAGGCGGCCCACTGGCTTGTTTTGATCCTTGGGGCTAGGAAACACAAATGGGCTCTTTGAGGCGGCTTTCCGAGTCTTCAGTTTAACCAGAACTCGGTCGTTTAAAGGAACAGTCCTTTTCTTGCGAATCTTAGTTCGCTCGGGTGGCAACTCAATACATCGCTTTTTAAAGTCTATTTCTGACCATGGCATCAATAGGACTTCTGACCGACGCATGAAGTGTTCAAACCCAAGGTCGATCTGAAGCTGCAGATCATCGTTAGCGTTTCGATAAAAAACATTGATCTCATCGTCTTCTAAATTCAAACCCTCTTCCGAAGGGCCATCTGGATTTTTTAGCTTTGGAAGCCTTTCGATGATACCTTCGCGGTGAAGGAAATTCAGATAAGTGCTCAGCCACTTCCATTCGTTAAAGAATTTGCAGTTTCCACGCTTAACTTTTTGCATAGGAACGTATGAGTTGAGCCACCAAGTTTCGGTCAGCTCATCAGGATATAAATTTCCAATGACCGGAACCAGGTGTTGTCCGGCGTACTTAACGCTGTCTTTCGTTGCATGACTTAGGCTTGATTTTGTTAAAATCCAAATTGGCCAATGATAATCATTTAGAAGTTTAATCTTGTTTGAAAGTTTGGGCCGTTCGCCAAACCATTCAACGAACTTTTCATCACGACGCTTACGGGCCTCAAGAGTATTTTCTGTCCCCAAGGAATTTTGTTTTCTAGGAAACCCTTTCTTTGCACGAGACACCCAAATAATTTGAGACCCGTCGGGCTTATAAAGATATTCGTTGCCTCGACCAGCGAGGGGAATGAGTTTCATGCTCCAACCGGAAACATCTTGATATAAGATTCAAATGCTTCGCGATAAATCAAAATATCTTTTCCTGGACGAAACGACTCCAGCTTAGGAAGACCATCAGATGACGGATCTCGGCGGCACCACTTCCTTACAGTTTCGGCTGGCACTCCGTAGAACTCTTCGCACTCTAGAAGAGTAAGAGTTTTCCTTTTTGTTAAATCTTTTGGCGCTTTTATTTTTTTCACAACGTCCCCCTCGAATGCCTTTTGTATTACTTTTATTTTCTATTCAACAAAATAATTTTTAGCTCTTTTTTTAAACTTACTACTGTTTACTCCAACATACTCCGACATACTCCAGCCTACTCCGTTATACTCCGCAATTATTTTTTAAACGCAGCGAGCAATTTCTTTAGAAAAATATTCCTTACTTAATTTTATATTTTTTAATGAATCTGGTTCTGTACTTTTCAAATTGAGCCACTTTCGAATCTATAAAATGATTGGCCAGATCTCTCACGGGCACCTTATATAGCTTAGCAATATTGGATAAAACAGCCTCAGGAGGTGCCGCCCGACTCCTCTCCCAATTACTGATAAACTGAGCTGTTGAATAGCCTAGTGCCCTTGCCACTTGTGCTTGGGTGAGATTGGCCTCGAATCTAGATGTCCTTAAGTAATCATTTAATTTCAATCGCTACCCCATAAAAATATTAGTTAAAAAATTCAGCAAAAATAAACTCACCATAATAAACAAAATTATGCCGGTTTCTTTGTCTTGCATTTCAGGCAATACCACGGGATTTCTCCAGTTTCTTTGTCTGGATATTTCGACAACATCATGGGTTTATCACAGCAGATGGGAGGCTCCGAGGACTGAGGCTCAATTAATGGCGCGCTCTCTTCCTTAAGGACTTCTTTTTTAACAGGTGTTTGAATTTTCAAATCATCCTCATCAAGCATATCTTGAGTGAAATATTCAGAGGCACCAGTCGCAAGCAATGTCGCGCCAAGCATAGCCCGCTTCTGAGCCATCTTCATTAAAGTATTGAGCACGTCATAAATTGGAGTTTCTTCTTTGAGTTGTTCTTTGCGCCCCGTTTTAACGCCTTTTTTGTCGACAACTTCACGCCACACATTGCGCTCTTTGTACTTAACCTCTTGAGAATTTACAGTTCCATCACAGTCGGCGATAACTATGTCGGGATTTCTTAAAGAGTAAATTTCAGCCTTATAAGTGAACATCGCAAAGTTAGCGTGACGGTCGATTTCTTTATCAACTAGCGTAAACCTACAGCCCAATTGAAAAAGACGTTGAATCTTCTCGGCACCTGGCTTTAGCAAGCATCTTTTTTTAGTGCCAGGAATTACGCCGTAATCACCCTCACCAGATCCGCCCGTTTTAAAGTCGGCCTCAACTAATTGAGACTGCACAAACTCTCGTAAAAGTTCTCGCTGCTTCTTTAGAGCGTCGACGTTTTGTTGACTGACAACCGTGAGATTGCTTTCTTCTCGGCTTGCTTGAATTTCAACAACTTCATTTTTAGACACAAATCACTTCGCTTTCTTTTCCATTGTTACAGTCCAAGATGGCTTGCTTGGAGCGCCACGAAATTTTTCGACATATCTTTCAGTGTATGAATCAAGCATCGTTTTAATTCCTGGTATTTTTTTAACATCCAGCGATCCGGCTCGACTTGTTTTATATGCTAGGATTCCAGCCCCACGAACTCTTGGATGGCCGTAGGAATCAAGCTTAGTCTTAAGCTCGTCATACTGTGACTGAGCGTTATCTAAAAAGATTTTGGCTTCATATAGATCATTCAATAATGCGAAATCCTCAGGAATGAGATCATCCATTGGGGTCAGTGATGGCAAAATTCCTTGAGTTATAAGGCCCCAAAAATCATGAGTGCGTTGAAGCTGCTCAGTAATAAATCTATTGTCGCGCTTAACTTCAATTAGCATTCCATTGTCGGTCCCATTATGACCGAACCACTGGCCAAGATCGACGCCTGCGACTTCTATATTATGCTGAAGCTGAACCCAATGATGTCTTGGGATTATTCCTTCATCTCTGGCGTCTTCTAAAACACCGCGTCCGACAAGCTTTGCTTCCAATACCCCATATTTATTTGTATCAAGACCATCGAGTGAAGTTCTGATGTGATCGAACTTGTCATGCACACCACAGACTGGATTCATCTCGGCGCCTGTAAGCTCCGCAAAGTTTCTTCTAATTAAAATCTCTGCTTTGTGGCCCTTAGCAAAAATGAATTCGCTAGAGTCATTGTCTTCGAAAAGCTCTCCTCGTTTCATTAAATAAAGTTTTCGCGGAGTATGATAGGGGCTTGATCCCTCAATGACAGGTGCATCAGAACCACCGATGCCACCCATACGCCATGCCAGCCACTCAGGGCTTGATTGTTTCAATTCTACTGTTTTCATTTCTCACTCCCGGCGCTTGTGATTAAATCTTTTAAAGTTTTAATTTCACCTGCAACATCAGCGATTCCTTGCGCACTCTTCATTTGGATCCAGAAGTTGTCACTTTGGCGAACGGAATCGAACTGAATTAATATTTCTTTGTACCGGGCCTCTAAGTATTCAATGCGTTTTTCGATGATGGATTTCATTATCGATCCATATCGCTGGAATCGTGTTCCATCGCCCAGGTCATTTCGATTTCTTCTCCACAGCAAAGGCAATGCCCATCTTCATGGTCGTCATGCTCGCACTCATCTGTTTCTTCGATTTCGTCGTTCATCCGATCATCCTTTCAATTGGAAGGCTTTCGATGGTGAATCTGTCTTTTATGTAGTCTTCAGCTAAGCTATAAGTTGTGGGATATTTCGCCTGCATAACGATGAGGTCGATAGGAAGAAAATCTTGGACGTAGTCGCTCCAAAGCTCCCACTTCACAATGTCACCGATCTCGTTGGTAGTGACCCGATCATTTGGGTTGTCTTTTGATGGATGCAGCATGAATTCCATATAAATATTCCCTTCAGGCATGACAAAACATGCGCTTATTTACAAAACGAGATAATTTCATTTTAAATTTTCTTAAAAAGTCTTATATATGTTTCACGAGGCTTCGTTTTCGATGACCTCAAGAATGTCGTTAAGATCGAGTTTTTGACAAAGTAAGATCAGGGCCGATTTATGCAACCGAGTTTTATCGGTCATAAATCTGCTGAATGTGCCTGGATGAACACCTATTTGGCCTGCC
Organism: Pseudobdellovibrionaceae bacterium; assembly: GCA_043747555.1. Lineage (GTDB taxonomy): Bacteria > Bdellovibrionota > Bdellovibrionia > Bdellovibrionales > Bdellovibrionaceae > JAYWDA01. The sequence goes on from JAYTOY010000031.1 coordinate 16,724, forward strand.
AGCCAATTGTGTTTAAAGCCCCTTTTCTTTATCGCTATCCTAATTCGCTCTAAGTCCATTCGTTATGCTCCTGTATTAAAATATACACTTATTGTGCATATAAATCAACTAAAATGCACTTTAGGTTAATAGATATTCTCTATAGGAACATATAAAATGGTAAGCTATGGATAAAGTTAATGATTTTGGAAATAACCTTCGGCGTCTTATAAAGGCGCACGATTATAAAACTTTCCAAAAGGCGGCCGATGCCTTTGGCATTACTTTGTCTTTTTTGAATCAGCTTATGAGTTCCCAGCGAAAGCCATCTCTTGAGGTGCTTAATAAAATTAGCAATGAGCTTAGGGTTCCCGTTAGCGATCTTTTAGGGGAACCCCAAACTAATAAATACGATGATACAAGAGCCTCAAAAACCGACCTAATCGGTAAAATCGTCGTCGGACTTGCCGCCCTTAATGAGAGTCAGCTTGTGGACATTCTCGATGCCATTAGTGATGCGAAATCTGATCTTGCGGCAACAGACCTTGCATCTTCGGGTAGCTAAATCAACATGGCCCTTTTGGTAATCCTTGATTAACACGTACAGATCCCACGAAGCCTTCCTAATTTTCGCCAAATGTGACATTTCGCCCCCGTAGCATATATCGGCTTATGTTTCACTGACTTAACAAATGTTTGTTGGCCGACAGTCTCACAACAAACCAAACACTATTTTATTTGTACCTAATTGAGACATACCCTTTAGATCCATCACACCTAGACCGATGCTTTAAGTGGAGGATTTATGAAATATTATTTAACCGTCTTGGTGTTCTCATCTCTTACGTCAACCGCATTAGCATCAGACACTTATGTGAGTGGCTACGCCCGCAAAAATGGCACCTATGTTCAGCCACAGTTTCGGTCAAAGGCTAACAACAACACCTATGACAATTATTCATCACAAGGAAACGCCAACCCATATTCAGGCAACAAAGGGACAGTGAATCCGTATCAAAATAACAATAATCTTAATCAGCCATCTCATAATTACGGGCAAAAAAACAAGAAAGGGTGGTAACTATGAAACAGGCTCTTTTTTTCCTATTATTGTTTTCATCCGGCCTTGCTAGCGCATATTCAAAAGTTAAGGCAGTGGTGCAATTTCCTGACAATGAGGAAAAGACTTATGCTTTTATGCCAACCAAAGATGGTCCTATGACAAAGATAGAGACAAAAAGCGATTACGGGTGTCTCTTGGCCGGTAAATTTGTCGAAGATAAGACTGATCTTCTAGGTGTTGGCGTGATTTGTTTCAACCTTAAGTATAAACTAGAACCATCAATTGAAAGCTTTATCTCATGCGGCAGCGTCGGGGTATTTATCATATCTACGCCCGAATCAAAGAAAAATAAGAAGTTTAAAGCAACAAAGATCACGATGTCTTGCGAATAATTAACCAGCCCGCTTTGAAAGGCTCGTAAACTCTTTGGCACCCTTTGAAATCAATTCAGCGGTGAACCGTCGGAGCATCTCATTAACGTCCCAACCCTTTTCTTTCAAGAAATCGAGAGCGAATTTTTGCTCATCTGTCGTGGGATATGAGTAACGATTAGTCTTAGCGGCGTTGTCTTTTTTCTTGATAATATCTACCATATCTCAAATTCTAAGCCGCCCCTATCAAGGGTTTCAAGAAAAATCGCATGAAATTAAAATTAGAATAAAAGTATAATTAGATTAGAATCACCGCGCGTAACAAAATTATGGAATGGCTAAAAAAACAAAAGCTGTAAGTCCAGCGCAGCTCGAAGAACCTAAGGTTGGTCGACCTACAAAATACAAACAAGAGTTCTGTCAATTATTAATCGATCACATGAGTACAGGCTTAAGCTTTGAATCTTTCGCAGCTGAGATCGGTGTGAATAGAGATTCACTTTACGAATGGGAAAGTGTTCACGCTGAATTTTCCGACGCCAAAAAGGAAGGGATCTCGAAAAACCTTCTGTTCTGGGAAAAACAAGGCATCGCAGGCCTTTGGGGCAATAAAGAAAATTCCTTTAATTCGACCGTTTGGATTTTCAATATGAAGAATCGACATAAGTGGCGAGATAAGCAGCCTGATGAAGTCGACGTCATCGTCAATAATCTCACATCTCTAGAGGATGAAGTACTCGACGCTAAAATTGCGGAGAAGATGAAGAAACTAAAGGGCGATAAATAATTATCAACCAAAAGGATTCTAAATGGAACCGAAGCCTAGACCAGAGTTTGAAGTACACATCTTAAACGACTTCGGAGTTATCAAAGCAAAAGCGATGGCTGAGCATTTCGCACTTCTCATGGATTTTCTAGAGTCTGCTGGAATGTGTATGCCAGGCCGAGAGCTTAGCATTGCAAAGACGAAGCTTGAAGAGGCGTGTTTTTATGCAAGAAAAGCGATGTCGATAAATCTCGTTAATCAAAAATCCCAAGTGGAAGTTGATAAAGAGTGATTTATGCATAGAGAGCTTAAGCCCTATCCAAAGCCGTCGACGAAGTGCAAGCATTACGCAACGAAATCCATGATAGTTGGACATGTTACAACTCCACGCGGGGAATACTTGGCAAAAGTCGAGACTCATTGTGTGGACTGCAAAGCTAAGATCCGAGCGACTTGGGAAAAGGATTACGACTAATTCTCTATGAGCCGCAAAGATAAAGAAGAACTCCTTATTTTGCTTGATGAGAAAGAGCGCAGACTCATGGGGCGTAAGTTTCAATCTTATTACCCTGACACTGGCCCGCTTAGGCGTGAGCTATATTATAAGCACATGGAGTTTTTCGCAGCTGGGAAGAAATTCCTAGAGCGTGGTGCGATTGCTGCCAACAGATCCGGGAAGACAACTCTCAGCGCATTCGAGACTACATGCCATCTTACAGGCCAATATCCTGAGTGGTGGGACGGCCGAGTCTACAAGCGCCCAGTGGATTGGTGGGCCGCAAGTGACACGACAGAGACGACGAGAGATATCTCACAGCTTGAGTTTTTAGGGCCGATCGATCGAATCGGAACCGGCATGATTCCAAAAGATCTTATCATTGGAGATCCGACAAGACGGCGAGGCGTATCGGATGCCATCGACACAGTAAGAGTCAGACACGTCTCAGGTGGCACAAGTACGCTCGCTTTTAAGTCCTATGATCAAGGACGCGAGAAGTTTCAAGGCACTAAAAAAGACGGCATTTCTTTAGATGAAGAGCCTGAAATGTCAGTTTATTCGGAATGTTTAACCAGGGTCATGTCGACAAGTCCAGGCGAAGAAGACGGTTCGATGATCTGCACGTTTACGCCACTGAAAGGCATGAGTGCGGTCGTCTTGATGTATTTAAACGAGGACAATCCGCATAGGTTTAAGCTCACGATGGGCTTTGATCACGTCCCCCACTTAAGCGACGAGAGTAAGGCAAAGCTTTTATTGGCCTTCCCTCCGCATGAGCGAGATGCCCGTTCTAAAGGCATTCCACAGCTGGGATCAGGTGCAATTTATCCCGTGACAGAATCTGACATTTTGGTCGACGACTTCCCTATTCCTGATCATTGGCCAAGAGCTTATTCCTTAGACGTTGGTTGGAACAGAACAGCCGCTATTTGGGGAGCTTTAGACAGGGAGACAGATACGGTCTACTTATACTCTGAGCACTACAGAGGCCAAGCTGAGCCCTCTATTCATGCAGCTGCTATCAGAGCCCGAGGTGAGTGGATTTTAGGCGTTGTCGATCCGGCTGCTCGGGGTCGAAACCAAAAGGACGGCACTCAGCTGGTGCAAGATTACATCGACTTAGGATTACACCTAGATTTTGCCTTTAACGGTGTCGAGAGCGGCATCTATGAGGTTTGGCAGCGCCTCTCAACTGGCAGAGTGAAAGTCTTTAAATCCATGAGCAATTTTAGGTATGAATACAAACTCTACCGCCGAGATGATAAAGGCCGCATCGTTAAAGAGAACGACCATTTAATGGATGCCACAAGATACTTGATTATGTCGGGCTTAGACCGAGCCAAAACCAAGCCAGCGGACCGAAAAGATCCAGTGAAAGATAAATACTCTGGGGGCCACACAGGTGGCTGGATGGGCTAGCCTCTCATATAGTGCATCTGAGCTAAAACACATTTGACTAAAGTTAGTATCCGAATGATACGATAAGTGGACTACTTGACAAAGTATGGTATACTTATAGTATGTCAACTAGAGATTATAGATCGCACAAGATGAACAAAACCCAGGCGATGAAAAAGCTACGGGAAATAATGGCCAGCGAGGACCCCTCTATTGTTTTTATTGGTCATGCAATTCGGGAAATGATGAATGATTTTCTGAGTGAAGTTGATGTGCTGAATGTTCTTAAGTCAAAGAGTGCTGGTATCAAGGATGAACCGGAGTTTAAAGACGAAACCATGCGGTATAGAGTTATGACCTCTAATTATTGTGTCGTGGTGACGTTTTTCAAGAATGCAGATGGTGTTACTGTTGTAACCGTCTGGAAAATTTCTCGAAAATAACGAAGGGAGCCAATATGCAGTTTCATTGTACGAGTTGCACCAACGCAAAGCCTTTAAAGGCCAATAAAGTAAAGAAGAAATTCGATGTATCTGGTCTTGATTACATCGTTCTTGATGGAGTTATTCACTACAGATGTGATAAATGCGGCGAGGAATTCTATAACTTCGGCAATCTTGAGAAAATTAATAATGCGATTGCTGATTTTGTCGCAACGAAAGATGGAAAATTAACGGGCCCAGAGATCAGATTCCTAAGAAAATATCTAGGGTTTAGTTCCGAAATGTTTGCTAAAGAGATGCTCCGAATTACAGCGTCTGTTTTATCTAGGATTGAAAACGGGAAACAAGATCAAAGTAATCAAATTGACCAGCTAGTTAGAACGCTTGCTTTAACAAAGCAACCTGATCGAAATTATGATTTGCACGACAAGCTAGTTAACCGACATGAAATAAAAGACAGTGTTGTTTTAAGGCTTAAAGATTTCGCATTTGTACCTATGCACCCATAGGTCACTATTCGGCTTCTTCGACCTTCACGGTTAATTCTTCGATTGGGATCTTAAAAAGAACGGGTCCAACCCCGTCTTTTACTTCGAAAATCCAATGCGATGGCGTCTTTGCCACCAATTCGACGATATCTCCCACATTGATGGCAAAAGATTCCCTCATTAGGTAAATCGGCTCTAGTATTCTGTATTTCATCTTTATTTCTCCTTGTTACCTATGTGTGGCTTTTATCCATGGCCTTCAAAGCTGCCAAAGCTGCGAGACAAATAGCGAGCGGAGCTGAGTCTCCAAACTCCAAATCATAGACATTTTCCATATTTCTTCCGTGATATTTCTTTTCAAAACCTGCATACCATTTATCAGATTCTTCAGTTGGGCTATATAATGAAAAAGCCACGAGATGGGTTTTCGCTCTAATATGCTCGACCACAAGCCACGCGGCTGCGATGTCTCGCGATGGTGACCAATTAGAATAAGAATAAATAGTTTGTTGCATATGAGGACCATCTTCCCAGCCCAGTGGCCCAGCTCTGAACCCCATTATCTTCTCAGCAATCAGTGCATCCAAATCTCTTCCTGCATCCATCACTTCTCTCCCAAATTCGCCAGAGTTTCGATCTTGGTGTACAAGGTCTTGCACGTTTCAATCGTTTCCCTTGCATACTCGATGAACTCTTCATCACTAGTTTCATCTTCACTTAAGCACTGAAATCGAATCATGCGATTCTCTAAAGCGTTTAGAATCTGAGACCATTCCTTTTTGCTCATTTCGATCTTTGAACCCATCATGACCCACCCTTCGCCCATTATAATAAAATTCTAACAAAGTATAATTAGATTAGAGTTTGTGACCTTGCAACGATTTAACCGTGACGGAAACGCCCAAATCAAATGATGACTCTAATGACGAGGAATTACTGCGCGTTGCCCGCGAGCGTTTTCAATTAGCCGAAGAGGCTGAATCCGATATCCGCACAAAATGCCTTGATGATCTAAAGTTCTTATCCGGCGATCAATGGCCTGTAGCGATCAGACAACAGCGAGAGCAAGAGCACAGACCCTGTTTAACCATTAATAAGATGCCGCAATTTGTACGGCAAATCACGAATGATCAAAGACAGAACCGTCCATCGATCAAAGTTAGCCCCGTTGATGATAACGCCGATATTGAGACGGCTAAGATCTTTCAAGGCCTGATTCGTCATATCGAGAATGATTCAAACGCAGACGCTGCATACGACACGGCCTTTGAGGGCGCAGTCGGTCCAGGCTTTGGGTTTTTTAGAGTCATGACCTCTTACGAGAGCCCGATGTCTTTCAATCAAAAGATCACGATTGATCGAATCAGAAACCAGTTCTCAGTTTATTTAGATCCTTTTAGTAAAGAGCCCGACGGGTCTGATGCTAATTGGGGTTTCATTTTTGAGGACGTTCAAAAAGATACTTACAAGAGCGACTTTAAAGATTCTGATCTTGCAACGTCCACCGATTGGGATTCTCACGGGAATCAAGCGCCTGGTTGGGTGAGCACTAATGCCGTCCGAGTCGCTGAATATTTTTACAAAGAATATAAAGACACAGAGATAGTGCTTCTTTCTGATGGTCAAGTTGTTGAGAAAAGTATTCTTCCAGAAATTCTCCCTGAAGGCTTAACGATTGTTAGTGAGCGAACGACATCAGTGCCCATTGTAAAGTGGTGTAAGATTAACGGCGCTGAAGTTTTAGAGAAAACTGATTGGCCAGGTCGTTGGATTCCGATCATTCCGGTTTACGGAACCGAGATGATGATTGATGGCAAGAAGTCCTTAGAGGGCATCATCAGACAAGCCCGCGATGCTCAGACCATGTATAACTACTGGGTCACGACTGAGACTGAGACCATCGCCCTTGCTCCAAAGGCTCCATTTATAGCAGCCGAAGGGCAAATCCCTCCAGAGTATGAGGCTCAGTGGAAATCAGCTAACCAAAAAAATCATGCCTTCTTAACTTATAAAGCTGTCACGGTTGCAGGCCAGGTCGTTGGATCACCTCAGAGAAACGCTTACGAGCCACCAGTGCAAGCCATCACGAATGCAAGAATGCAATCGTCGGAAGACATTAAGTCCACAACTGGAATCTATGATGCCTCACTTGGTGGAAGATCAAACGAGACATCTGGGATAGCTATTCAGAGAAGAAATCAACAAGCACAGACCTCTAACTTTCACTTCGTTGATAACTTAACAAGATCCCTAAAACATACCGGCCGAGTTTTGGTCGATATGATTCCTAAGGTTTACGATGCCGCAAGAACTCAAAGAATCTTAGGCGAAGAGGGCGATCAGCAAATCGTTGTTCTAAATAAGATGTTTGAGAATAAAGGTAAGGCCACGATCTATGATCTTGGTGCTGGCCAGTATGATGTATCAATCGAAACAGGACCAAGCTTTGCGACTAAACGCCAAGAGGCTCTTGCCTCAATGCTTGATCTTACAAAAGCCTATCCGCAAATGTTTGGAATCGTCGGCGACTTAATGCTGAAGAGTATGGACATTCCTTTTGCTGGTGAAATGGCAGAGCGATTGAAAAAGACCATGCCTCCAGGGATTGCTGACGACAACAAAGACAAAGCCCCCGTTCCTCCTGAGATTCAACAGCAGATGCAGCAAATGGATCAGATGGTCCAGCAGCTGACAGCAAGCCTCACGGATGCGAATGAAAAAATCAAAAACAAAACCATGGAATTAGAATCTAGAGAGCGCATCGAGTTTGCCAAAATGGAGATCGATCTCAAAAAAGAAATCATAAAACTTCAAGGCCAATCTGCAAACACAATGCTTGAGCAAGAGCTTGCCGACATTAACCGGCGGCTTGAGTTGGTCGGTATCAATGAACCTATCGAATACGAAATGAATGATTCTGGCTTCAACGAAGCTGCGAATCAGGATGAACAATTTCAGCAACCACAACCTACTGGTGGGTTTCCACCAGGCCAACCCATGGGAGTTTAAACCATGTCAATTCAAGTTACGTCCACAACAGATCCTGCAGGAGCTGCGAGCATTACAAACGCTTTGGCTGGTAAGGAATCTATCGTTGAAGACAAAAAATCCGCATCCGTTAAACCGGACGAAACAAGTGAAGCACCGGAAGCTTCAGAAGATAGCTCAGACATCACGGACGAAGTCGA
>JAYTOY010000032.1:0-13981 GCA_043747555.1 Pseudobdellovibrionaceae bacterium
TTCGTAAGGCAACAACGAACCACTTAAGCCCTTTAAATATCAGAACAATCTTGAGGCGTAAAGCTGCCCTAAGCACACTTAAGTGAGGCAGTTTCTAAACTTTAGGGTAAGCGCGAGAAAAATTGGTCAAAACTAAGCACATAGGCCTGGTCTTCAAATTTACGAAAATATGGTTCTTCATAAATGATTTGAAAATGCGGAGCCTTCGTTGTTTTTTGAAATCGGCGAAAATTTTTATCCAATAGACGATCCGTCAACTTGGCTTCAACACTAAACAATGGGTTATTTTTTTGAGTCACTAAAAAATCAACTTCATGATTATCTTTATCTCTTAAATAATATAATTTTAGGTCGGCCTGTCCTGTATCATTGTAGTAATGGATTAACTTCAGAAGACTTGAAGCCACCATGTTTTCAAACCTCGGGCCTGGAGATTCCACCTCACTCCAATCGTACAAATAAATTTTTGCTTCCTTCTTTAAACTTCGAGCGATCGATTTAGAAAAGGGCCGGACATCATAGTGATGATACACCTGAGATAGCGCCAACAGCCATCGAGTCACCGTTGTATGAGCAACGTCTAAATCTTCACGTAATGATTGAACGCTGATCGGAGAGCCCACCCGGTCTGGTAAAAACGAAGCTAGAATTTCAACCTGGCCAATATCAAGCACATTGGACACTTCTTTTAAATCTTGCCGAATCAATAATTCATTTCTGTTTTTTTTCCAAATCTGATGAAATTGATCATTTTGACTTTCATAAGGCTCTGGAAAGCCACCGTACTTAAAAAGCTTTTGAATAATTTTTTGTGCCTTTGCGGAAGTTTCCACTTTTAAGGGATTTTTTAGGTATTTTACAAAGTCAAAAAAAGACACAGGCTTGTGATTGAATATTTCGCCCAATGACAAGGGAAGCAAGTGAAAATGAATAAATCGCCCCATAAGGCTATCGGCGCCTTTACGGAATACATTAAGACGAGCACTTCCCGTCAGAATAATTTGAATCTCCTGACCATGTTGATCATAAAATCCCTTCAATTGATTTTTCCATTTTCTATTCTTATGAAATTCATCAAGGATTATTCTTGGCTCATTTTGCAAAAGTAGATCTTCCGCCAAGGCTTCAGAGTCCAAAAGCCATTTTTTCCGAAATGGCAAATGGTCCCAATTAAAATAATTACTTTTAGATGAAACAAACGTTTTCGCCAAAGTCGTTTTGCCAGCTTGTCTAGGGCCAGATAAAAAAACCATTTTATTTCGAACCAAGGCAAGCTCATGAATAGGATGAACTAAATTTCGTAAGATCATGCCGACTATTTTAGCGCCATCGCTAATTTAGTCAAGACTAATTTAGCACGCCCACTAAACTAGTCGAATTACAATTTAACGGAACAACTGCCGAACGCGACGAATATCGCTAGCCAAGTTCGTAATGCGATCAGAATAGCTCTCAAGCTTATGCACAACTTGTGAATAGTCTTTCTCTTTACGAACAAAGTTTTTAAGTTCTTTCAAAGCATTTCGTGCGCCTTCAATCGAAAATCGATCGCGGTGCAAAAGCTTGCGAATCAAAAAAGCATTTTCAACATCCTTGCGCGTGTACATACGCTGATTATTGGACGCCTTTTTTGGCTTTAAAATTTCAAATTCACTTTCCCAATAACGAAGCACGTATTGCTTGATCCCAAGTAGTTCAGCCACATCACCAATTTTGAATCCCATTTTATCAGGGATGGTATTGATCTCTTCCAGTAACTTATCATCGCATAAAGCCGCAGGAAGGCTGAGCGGTTGGCTTGCCGTCACCGGCGCCTCTACGCTTTCAATAAAATTAAGATCGTTCAGAGACAGTTCAGATTCAGTCATTAATTCACTACTCTCGATCTTCGTAGTCGCTGTCATCTTCATCCTCATCATCTTTTAGATGTGCGTACTCTTCGCCGTTCAACATGGCTTTTAACACCTGCGAAGGTCTAAAGGTCAAAACACTGCGAGCCGAAATTTTAATCTGCTCACCGGTTTGTGGGTTTCTACCGACACGTTCATTTTTTTCACGCACAACAAAATTTCCAAAGCCAGAAATTTTAACCTTTTCGCCTTTTTGCAAAACGTCTTTCAATGTTCCAAAAACAAGCTCGACCAGCTCGGAGGCTTCTTTTTTTGAAAAGCCAATTTTTTGATAAACTTTTTCGACAATGTCCGCTTTTGTGACTGTCGATTTTCCCAGATTTTGACCGGCCATAAGCACTTCACTCCTTGAAATAACTTTGCTTAAAAAATCGTAACAACTTGTTGATAACAATCAACTTTTTTATCGTATTGTAAGGGCAAACTGGGTTTTTAAACCCTCAATGACCTTATTCTGTAGCTCGCCCAGCTGATTTTCTTGCAGCGTTCCATTTTTATCTTGAAGATAAATTCGAAAAGCCACCGATTTCTGACCAGGCTCGAGCTTATTACCTTCATACATGTCAAAGATCTCAGTTCGTAAAAGCAACGCCCCCACTAACTTATTCATTTCTTTAACAACTTCTCCCACTTTTAAATGCTTGGGCATTACAAAAGCAAAATCACGCTGAACGACCGGCATCTTAGAAATGCTCTCGATCCGGTAAGCTTGCGACTGAGGACGCAGTAAAAGTTCAAGATCAATTTCGGCCAAAGCCGCAGGCACTCTGACTTTATCTTCATCTAAGTTGGCAGGATGAACAGAGCCAATAAAACCGATTTTTTTACCGTCCACTAACAGGTGTACAAACTGCCCGCGGTGAATGAACGCTGGCACTTCGCCGCGATCGGAAGGAGTGACCCAGGTGTAGGAGTGGATCTGTAAATTAGAAAGAATGTTTTCTAAAGCCGCTTTCAATTCAAAAACTAATGGTGTTTTTAAATCTTTTGTCCAAAGATTTCCTTCCTGACCCCATGCGATCAGCGCAAGATGCTGATTTTCGCCGTAGGTTTGATCGGGTCTCATCCAAAAGGTGCTTCCTGTTTCAAAAAGCTTTCCCGATTCATTGGATTGATGAAAGTTCTGCACTAAATTTTTATAGAGTCCATAACTTAAACAAGTTCGCATAACGTTTAATTCATCGGATAATGGATTTTTTAAATGAATCTCTTTTTCCGTCGCATTTAATCCTGCAGAAGTTAAACCACGAAGACCTTTTAAAAATTCCTTCTGTCCTTTAGAGCTTGTGAAAGAAAAGTTAAAGGCCTGATGAAACCCACTGGCCCGGACAAGTTCACTCAATTTTTGTTGTAATAAAAATCCAGGATCATGCTGGGCGGGAACTTGCGCAAAAACCGGCAAAGTTTCTGGGATAAAATGATAGCCTTCAAGTCTAGCATACTCTTCTACCAAATCCATTTCGTGTTCTAAGTCCACACGAAATGTCGGAGGTGTCACTGAAAATTGCCCTGCCGTTATAGGTTCAATATCGCAACCCAAGCGTTTCATATAATCGACAAATTTTTCTTGTTGTGCATCAAAGCCTAAACGATCTGTTACTGTTTGAATATCAATTGCAATGGCGCTTTTCTTCACTGGTTGGGGATAAAAGTCATGATGATCAGAATACGCTTCACCACCAGCAATTTGCAAAATTAGTTCGCAAGCTCGGTCCAGGGCTCGCAAAGCGCCTTCGGGATCGACTCCACGACTGAATCTGTAAGCCGAATCAGTGTCGATTCCTAAGCTGCGGGAAGTTTTTCGAACACTCATCGGTAAAAAATAAGCGGACTCTAGAAAAATGGTATTGGTCTTTTCGGAAACGCCCGAATTGATTCCGCCGATGGCACCGGCAACACACAAAGCTCGTTCAGAGTCTCGGATGGTGAGTTCACCACCAAGAAATTTTATTTCAGTTCCCGCCAAGGTCGTGAATTTTTCACCTTGCAGAGCACGGTCAACGATCACCGTCTGCCCACCGATCGAATTTGCATCGAACGCGTGAAGGGGTTGACCTAATTCCATCATGACGAAATTAGTGATATCGACAATATTATTAATTGAATTTAAACCAACAGACTCTAACCGAGTTTTTAACCAAGCTGGCGACGGCTCCACCCGCATTCCTTTGATAAATCTTCCGGTGTAGCGCAAACACAAATCAGCGGCCTTCACATCCAGTTGAATTTCTTTTTTTGTTGATTCCGGAATTAACTTAAAAACCGGATTGATAGGTTTTAACTCTTTTTTTAGTAAGCATGCAATTTCCCGAGCCAAGCCATAGTGACTTAGGCAATCAGCACGATTCGGCGTTACTTTTAATTCAAAGTTCACATCATCAAGCCCAGCATATTCGGCGTAGGGGGTTCCGATGGGGGCATCATTTGATAAAATAACAATGCCGTCCCCTTGCGGAGGCAAACCTAGTTCCTTGAATGAGCAAAGCATGCCGCCCGATTCAACACCCCGAATCGTTGAATTTTTAATTGCAAAACCACCAGGCAAAATCGCCCCTGGCAATGCCACAATCACACGATCGTTGGAATTGTGATTTTGTGCCCCGCAAACGATTTGATGAATCACCCCTTCGCCGGTTGTGACTCGACAAACACTTAATTTATCAGCGTCAGGGTGCTTGGCTTTTTCTAATATTACACCAATCACAACATGGGATAAATCTTTCCCTTGCTGAGTGATCTCTTCCAATTCAAGTCCCGCTTGAGTCAGGATTTCACCCAGGTCTTCAGGTTTTCGGAAATAGTCTTTGATATCAACGTAATCGTTAAGCCATTTTAAACTGATTTTCATATTGTAAACTGTCCTAAGAAGCGAACGTCATTTTCTGGAAAAAGGCGAATATCTTCAACGCCATATTTTATAATAGCCATACGTTCAATGCCGAATCCAAAGGCAAAACCCTGCCACCGTGGATATTCAATTTTAGTAAATCCAAACACCTTTGGATTTACTAAACCGCAACCGCCAATTTCAATCCATCCACTTTGTTTGCAAAGCGAACAGCCCTTGCCTTTGCACATGGGGCAAGAGCAATCAATTTCTGCAGAGGGTTCTGTAAATGGAAAATAGCTAGGACGAAATCTGGTTTTCAATCCTGGTCCAAAAAACTCGCGGACAAAAAAAGCGATCGTGCCTTTTAGATCCGCCATCGAAACTTTCCGATCGACACATAAAGCTTCTATCTGATGAAAACTTGGCAAATGGGAAATATCGCTGTCACATCTAAAAACAGGGCCCCATCCTAGAACCCTTAAAGGTGGATTTTCACTTTCCATCGCATGAATCTGAATCGGACTGGTGTGCGTGCGGAGGACATGTGTATCATCAACAAAAAACGTGTCTTGCATGTCCCGCGCCGGATGATTGGCTGGAATATTTAAAGCCTCAAAATTATAAAAGTCTTTTTCTATCAAGGGACCCTGACGAATCGAATAACCCAGCCGCGACATCACTTTAAATATTTCATCCGTCACCAAATGAATGGGATGTTTTTTTCCTACAGACCGCGGCGCGGCCGGCAAAGTCAGATCCAGCTCTTCACCTTGCATTTTTTGATCGAGCTCTTTTTGTTTTAAATTTGTTTCGATCTGGGCGTAAGCCTTTTCCAGACTGTCTTTAACTTCATTCACTTTTTTCCCAAAGGCGGGGCGCTCTTCTTTAGAAAGCTTTCCCATATCCTTCATAACTTCAGTGATCTGCCCGTTCTTACCCAGGTAATGAACTTTAAAATCATAAAGTTCTTTGGCGCTGGTCGCCTTTTCAAAATGGGCTAAAGCATCGATCTTAAGCTGTTCAAGACGTTCTTGTATCATGCTTCCAATATCCCTAAAGGTTGTAGTATTTTCAAGATCTTAGCTGTTGCCGGAATGCATAAAAAAGGTTAATAGTCGCAGCCTATGGCCCATAAGAATAAAGACAACGTTAGCCCCTACAAAGAGCGACAACCACAGGGCCCCCGCAGCCTCAAAGGCAAACACGAAAAGCCTGAAAAAATATATGAACTTGAAGAAGCCAATGATCGCCTGGCCGATATTTTTAAAAATCATCATTTTGATGTCGTCAATCACGAGCAAAGAAAGCAGCTGGCCAGATTCTATCAACTTTTGATGGAGCAGCAGCAAACTCAGAATTTCACAAGGCTTTTAAAGCTTCGCGATATTGCCATTAAACATTTTATTGATAGCTTGGTGATTGTGAACCACACGACACTGAAATTTCCGCTTTTGGATATGGGAACAGGCCCCGGCCTTCCCGGCATTCCATTAAAAGTTATTTTTCCCGAAGAAAAAATAATACTGGCCGAAGGCGTCCAAAAAAGAGTCGAATTTTTAAAAACAGTCCGCGAAGATATGAAACTAAAGAACCTTGAAATTATTGGTCGCAACATCGGTCCTGATTTTATGTACCCCCTTCAAGGAGTCATCACTCGCGCTGTTGAGGATATCCGAAATTCCTTAAAAAATATCCAAAACTGCTTGGAGGTGGGCGGTCGTGCGTATTTTATGAAGGGTCCTAACGTGGATCCCGAAATTAAATCTGCCGTTGAAGCGTGGGGTCGCCATTTCGAGTTGGTTGAAGACATTCATTACTCGCTCCCAGAAACTACACATGAGCGTCGCCTATTGATTTTTGAAAAGTTTAAACACACGGAAGCCACAGAGGATGAAGAGTGATTCGACCCATCCAGTCGCCGCAAAATGAAAATTTTAAAATTTGGAAACTTTTATCCACAAGTAAGGGCATTCGAAAACACCAGTGCTTTTTTTTAATGGGCGAAAAACTGATCAATGAGTTTTTAAAAAATCCGACCTTTGAAATCTTGGGCGAGGTCATGGGTCCCGATCATCGAATGATGCTTGAAGGAAAGGCCTTTGACCAAGTCCCCAAATACCGACTTCCCCAAGAGATGTTTGATGAAGTTGACTTTGTCGGGACGCATTTTAATTTGCTACTTTTAAAAGAACCCGAAATTCGAACCGTCGAAATATCGCCGCCAAAAAAGTTGCAGCTGATTTTGCCACTAGGAGACCCGACTAATTTAGGAGCTTCTATTCGATCCGCTTGCGCTTTTGGCGTTGAGAAAATTCTTTTGACTGAAGAAGCCAGTCATCCTTTTCATCCGAAGGCTGTCAAATCCTCCGCCGGAGCCTGCTTGCTAGTTAGTTTTGAAAAAATAAAGGGTGGTCTTACCCTGAACCTGCAAACGTTGCCGCCCAAATCCACTTTTGTGCTTGATCGGGGCGGACGCAATCTTTCCCAGTTTAAGTGGCCGAAAGATCTGTATCTGGTTGTCGGAGAAGAAGGCCCAGGCCTTCCTCCCCACCACCTGCCCGTCATTTCACTATCCACAAAAAGGGTCGAGTCTTTAAATGCCGCCGTGACAGTCAGCCTGGCTTGCTTTGCCTATCAAAACGCATTTTAAAAATTTATTTCTTACAAACTGAAGCTGGTACCTTGATGGTTTCAACAACTCCACCATTGATCGTTTTCGAATGCCCAACCCAAACGATCTTGTCTTCACTCAGTTTAGTAAATGAAATTTGGATCTCTTCCGAACTAGATGAGTTTCCTTGGCCAACAACAGTCTTTGATTTCAATGAAATTGAATTTCCCTCACAAGTCGAAATAGAAGATTTGTTAATCAGGCGTCCCACTTCATCCCTTGATAAATCCAAATTAAGCTGGCCAGTGCCATCAAGTTCAAATTGAGTATTCTCACTGACGACCGAAACGACCCCTTTAGGGGATGTCGAAAGATTTAAAATAAATGTAGGAGATAATTCGCTGGAAGTGGCAGCGCAGGTATAGTGACCCGTTATGTTGGGGCACGCCTGTGCGACATTCATACTTACAGAAATTCCAACTAAAGTTCCAAAAATAATTAATTTTTTCATTGAGCATCCTCGCCTGCGTTTATGTTAAGTTGCCGCATCCTAACACGATTTAGCGGGACTCACTACTGGTGCAGATTTAAGCGTAAAAAATATCTGTCAAACTTTTAGACGATCAATTAATCAAACCTGTGGTTGGATTTACAATTGAAATATCGCAGGCATAAGTGTCGTTATCTTGCGAAAAAAAGCATCTGTAAGATTTCCCAGTTTTAAAATAAATCGTAGGGCCAGCTTCGCCTTGATTATTTTTTCCTTCAACCGTTAAGGCTTTATAGAGAGCTTTTGCTGAATCACCATCGATTCGAATAAAGCTATATTTGCTCTGGATTGTCACATCTGAAGTGCCAGTCATTGCTGCCGGGTTTCGCTGAACACTTAGCAGAGCTGTTTTGGCAAAGGCAATAGATCCGAAAATAAATATTAAACCTAGTATCAAACGCATCTTTATCTCCTTGGTTTTTGTCGACTTTTAAAAGCAGGGAATTAATTTCTCACGTAGTTCTGCTGGAGGCTCTTCATCCCAGAGGCTTAAAATATAGCCTCCACCACCAGAGCCCGTAGGCTTTACCGCTAGAGCACCTTGATCTTGAAGCCATGTCATATGTTTTTCAGCGGCGCCCTCAGTCAGACCCCATTGATGAAAACAAGTCGCCGCTTGATCTATTCCTTCAGCCAATAAGTCAATGTTATCTGCCTCTTTCGAAGATAAAGCGGCTGTGCAAGTCTGCACGGACCTGCGCATCTCTCGGTCAATTTTTTCACCTAAGTGAGGATGTGCACTTAATAAATTCTTAACTTTAGTCACACAATCAAGCGTGACCCCTCGCTTTTCACTGTAAGATATATAAGCTCGTGGCTGCCAAGCGGGATTAAAATCAATCCGTTCTTTATCGCGCGTAAAAATCAATGGCTGCGCGGAAAGGGCCACCGCAATATCCACACCACTGCTTTCGCCATGAAAAATATTTTCAAGCTGCCGCGAAAACTCATAAACCTCTCCAGCTTTTACATAGCCCAAACTTTCAAACCACCGAGTCATCGCCACACAAAAAGCGGCTGACGCCCCCATGCCTGCGCCAACAGGAATCCCGTTCCGCAGCTGAAGAGTCCCGCTCAGCGAATTTCTAGAAATTTTTTTTAATTCACACACTCGCTCTAAGACACCCCAAAACAGCAGCTGAAGATCTTCTCCATGCGGACCTAGAAGTTCAAGCTTTAAGCCTTCATCGATGGGCTTATAGGATAAGTCCAATTGACGACTGAGCAGTGGAAACACCAGGGCCGGGCAGCCTCGCAAAACCGCGTGCTCGCCGGACATAATCCATTTTCCGCAGGTTCTGGTTTCAAAGCTTTTATTTCCTAAGCTCATTTTAAATTACTCACTGGCTAAAACTTGGTTTTTTTCAGAAAAATTCTTTTTCATTCCCAAAAATATAGTTCTTTGATTTTCCCTGAAAAGCAAATGGATATTGGGCCCGGCATCCATTGTCACCAAAGGCCCATCTTTATTCTCAAGCCAAATCTTCTGGCATTCGTCTAAAACTTTTTGTGATTGGCCGTTGCGGTAAGAAAAGGCCGGCTGGCTGGTTTCAAAAAGTTGGTGCATGTCTTCGAATTCGTCCCAAACAATTTGATAGGCGGTGGACCACTGGTCATTTCTTAAAGCTCCTAAAAGCTTTTCCATGCGTGCTAATACGCGAGCTTCTCGGCCGTCAAATAAGGGGCTGCTCATCACTCTTAAATGGGCGTCTGACGAGGACACTTCTTTTTTTCCAGCATCAATAAGGATGACCAAATGAAGAAGTTTTTTGTAAGGCAGATCAATCGGTCCAATTTGATCCCCATTCCAAAGGCACCATGGCGAAAAAAAAGATCGGCAACTTGAACCTGATCCTAATCGACTTAAACGAGCTAATTCCACTGGCGATTCTTGACGTTCAAAGAATCGAGCCATAGCCCATGTCAATGCGGCAAAACTAGAGGCTGAGCTTGCAATCCCACAATCAGCCGGAAAATTATTAGCTGATTCAATTCTTAAAAATCCATTCACATTCCAAAGATTTTTTAAGCGCTCGACATGCTTTAAAAATTTGGCTTGGCCTTTTTCTGAAAGAACTAAATCCTGCAAGCCTTGGCCAGCTAAAGGTTTCCAATGGTCTTGCGGCTCGGGCGACGATGAAATCTTCACAACAGATTTAAGATGCGGCAAAGTGTAGGACATCGACGGATTCGTTGCCTGATTAAAAGAGGCATTTGATTTTCCCATATACTTAATCAGGGCAATATTTGAAAAGCCTTCGGCCTTGACAGTTTCATTTTCTAAGTTCAAGGCACTATTCCTGCGTTATAGGGTTCGATATCGATTTCTGAATCCACCTGGATATCCAAACCTTTTGAAATATGGTGTCTAGAAAAATAAGGTTTTTTCTCATCCTTCAGCAAAGCCTCAAATAAAATTGATTGTGATTTTTCGACAATCGCCAAGACAACATCCGCACCCAAAGCTCCACACCCTTTGGAGGCAAGCACTCCCGGAATCGAGTTGAGGTACTTCAAATATTCTTTAGTCTTCTCAAAGACCCAATGACGGTCCTGCAATTCCTTTGAAATAAAATGCATTCCTTCGATCAACTCTAATTTATTTTTGTTCATTAAAGCTTTTTGGATGCGTCGAATTTGGGTTTCTAAAACATCCGTATTAAAGCCCTTTAGTTCTTGCAAATGATGGTGAGTCGCGACCTTTTCTCCAGTAGGAATTAAATAAAATTCTAAATCTGGAAAGGGCCAGTGCAAGGATGTCACCAGGCTCTGACGTTTTTCAAAAAACGTGAAGCCGCCCTTTAACTGACCGACAAGGTCGGCCCCCGAAGGTGGAATTCCCTGCCCATCCCACGCCACTTCTTTGTAGGTTTCTAACATGCGCGCAATCATCGGATAAGTCAGTTTTTCATGATCAAAATGACTGCCGCCGCCACTGTCTAAAGACCCCTGCCAATGCAACAATCGATAGGCTGCCAAAAATTGAGCCGTGGAGGCACCCCAACCGCCCCGTCCCATATGGGGGTCAAAAAATTCTAGATCGAATTGATTAAAAAATAACGAGTGCTGCTGAATTAATTTTCCAGCCGGAGAATCTTTATTAAAGCCTGTGGTCCACCCAGCACCGGCTCGAACTCGCAATTCAAATCTTGGCGCCGTGGCAACGAGAATAGCGGGCCCACCGTTCAGGGCAGAATACTCGCCTGCAAAAAAACTTTTACTTGGAACGCTGATCACTAAAGACATAATGACCTCATCAAATTTTATTGCTGATGCGCCTGGGACGCGCGCATTTCTTTTAAAACTTCGACTGCATGGCTCATCGACACTCGCTTACTATGGGCTAAAATTTCTTCTAATCTTTTTTGCAGAAGCGGCAATTCTTTTTCTTGCGCGCCCGCACCTAAAGACAAATTTTTAATATGCAATTTCATATGCCCTTCGATAATACCTACCGTTGTCAAAGCTCGCAGGGCTCCCAAATTTTGAACAAGGCCGACGGCAGCCATCACTCGCGATAACTCATTAGCGGATCCTGGATTCAGTAATCGTAAACACATCGAAGCTGTTGGATGCAAAGTTGTCATACCGCCAACTGTCCCAACTATCAGCGGCGCTTCAAAGACTCCGACAAGCTCGGTGCCTTCAACAGTCCAGCGAGTGATGCTACGATACTGGCCATCCCGAGCTGCATAAGCATGAATTCCTGCTTCAACAGCGCGCCAATCATTGCCGGTGGCAATTAAAATCGGATCAATCCCGTTCAGAACACCTTTATTATTTGTCGCTGCTCGGTAAGGATCGGCTTGAGCAAACAAAGACGCTTCCGCGATTTTATGGGCCAATTCCGGATCAATATTTTTCATTCGAACAGTGGCGCGAGTTAACTTTGTATCCACTAAGTTCGAAAGAATACACATCGTCACTTTTTCTTCAGTGATTTCTTCGATGGGCACCCGTAAAAATTCGCAGACTTGATTGATGATATTAGCGCCCATGGCATCACAAGGATTCATGTGCACATGCACAATCCCCATGAAACCGCTCTCAGGCCGAGCAATTGTCCGCACTGAAATATCAGTCACACCACCACCGCGACGAACCAAGCCGAAGGCCACTTCGCGATTGGCTTGTTCTATCAATTCGCTTTTTTGCGCTAAGATTTTTGTTTTAAAATTTTCAGGGTTTGCAACTTTGGCCACTTGAATCTGCCCAATAATATCCTGGCCGATGGTTTCAGTTTCGATCGAACCATTTTCCCGCACCCATTTGGCCGTTTTGCTAGCCGCCGCAACGATCGACGTTTCTTCCACAGCCATCGGAATAACAAAATCTTTTCCATCAATATTAAAATTTGTTGCAACACCTAAAGGAATTTGAAAATAACCAATGACGTTTTCTATGAAGTTTTCGCCCAAAGAAAGATCCTGCAGGCCGCCTTTTTTTAAAAATTCAATATCTTCTTTTTCAAGCAAGCCAGTTTCAAGCAAAGCCTTCAACCGCTGATCGCGATCTAATTTTGAAAAACCTTTGAAAATGTCTTTTAAATCCTTGGATTTATTTCCTGATGCCATTTCCAAACCTTCTTTCGCTGAATTTCTTCGATACTTTTACAGCCAGTACAAAATAAAGCGATTTTTAATTCGTAATCCATTTGATCTGCCAATTTCTCAAGCTCTGAAACCGGATCCTTCTCATTCTTTTTATAAGCCTTTAACCACGGATTTGCCAGGCCAATCAGACTTGCACCCATGCTTAATAGTTTAGCAGCTTCCAGGCCATTTCGAACACCGCCCGAAGCCCAAACCTGATATTTAACATGGGCTCGCTCCGCATTCAGCATAGATTGAACGGTGGACGTTCCCCAATCTGAGAAAGTTTGCGCCGCTTGTGCTTGCACACTGTTTTCAGGCGCCCTTAAACCTTCAATTCGGCCCCAGTGAGTTCCGCCATATCCACTTAAATCGACGGCATAAACACCGACGGATTCTAGACGTTTTAAAGTTAATTCAGAAAACCCACAGCCAACTTCTTTGACGATCACTGGCACAGAAAGCTTACGGCAAAGTTCTTCAATTTTTTGAAGTCCACCCGCAAAATTGGGCGTGCCCTCGGGCTGTAAAACTTCTTGTAAGGGATTAAGATGAATAAAAAGTCCAACGGCTTGCAAACTATCAACAAGCTCTTGGACTAAATCAATCGGTGTTTGAATCAGTTGCGCCAGGCCTAAGTTTCCAACAAGTAAGGCTTGCGGCGCTTTTTTACGAAGCGCTTGCCATTCATTGCGAGCTTCTGGATCTCCAAGTTGTCTTCGCTGTGAACCCACGCCCATCAAAATTTGTCGTTTTGAACTTAAAGTCGCCAACGCTTGGTTAAAATTTTCACCCTCTTCATGACCGGCGGTCATCGAGCTGATAAAAATCGGTGAGCTTAATTTTATTTTGTCAGTTTTTGTATGAAAAGACGTCGAGAAATCGACGTCTTTGAAATTGATTTCAGGTAAAGCCTCATGAATCAGTTCAATTTGGTGCAGACCATGAGAACCGGCTTGGACCTGGGATTCCAGAGCCAAGCGCATATGATCTTTTTTGCGGGATTCAAACTGAGTCAGGGACTCCACCCTAACCTCGATTACGCAGCAGCGGTCGAGGTCAAAGCGTGCTTACAAAGAGTCGAAAAAGCAGTGATGTCTTGAATAGCAAGGTCCGCCAAATTCTTACGATCGATCACGATGCCAGCTTTAGCTAAACCACCAATCAAACGAGAATAAGTTGTTCCATGCAGACGAGCTGCCGCATTGATTCTTTGATTCCAAAGAGCGCGCATTTGACGTTTGAACATCTTGCGACCTTTGAACATATAAGCCATTGCTCTGTCGTCTTTTTCACGAGCGTGAATATAACAACGAGAATTTGCTGAGTATCTACCTTTTGCTCTCTTCAAAACTTTTTTGTGTCGAGCGCGGTTTGTTTTACCGGATTTTACGCGAGCCATTTTCTATCTCCTTAAAACACTAGTGTGCGGCGAGTTTGGTACATGTTTGCATCATCCACATAGGTCACTTGACCTAAATGACGTTT
>JAYTOY010000033.1:0-62035 GCA_043747555.1 Pseudobdellovibrionaceae bacterium
TGGGGCATATTTTGAGAGTTTTTAGGCATTTTTGCATAGCTTTTATGAGGTGTGCAAAGCTAAGGACCTACCGTAGCGGCATTAAATTAGGTTTAAATACGAGTTAGGTCCGAGATTATAGCTGGTTGGGGTGTGCATTCTACTTTATTGCGCACATTTGTGGGGGGGAGTTTCAAAGAGATAAACTGATGACTCCGCCTAATAAAATAAGTAGCCAACTGGGCACTTTAACAGCAACACTGAGTAAAGCGCAAAAAAGAACAACGAGCATCAGTGGTAACGAACTTTCTTTCCAGCTTTCGGTTAAACGAAAAATTGTGACTAGTAGAATTCCGCAAATAACCCCAAGACTGGGAATCAGAAAATCATGGATCCATTTTTGTCGACCCATGACTCCGACCATTTTTGGAAACCAAGTTTGCATATGAATAAATCCTGGCAGAAAGATCGCACAGGTGGCACCAATGGCACCGAGCCAACCCGCAATGCGAAAACCAATAAAGGTCACTGTGATCAAAACTGGCCCGGGTGTGATTTGCCCTAAAGCCAAGGCGTCCAAGAACTGTTGCGTGCTCAGCCAACCCAATCGACTGACAAAGTCCCTTTCAAGCAAGGGAACTATAGCAAGCCCTGAACCAAAAACCACCGCACCTGATTTAAAACAAACCCACATGAGTTCATTTACTTTTTCCAATGAGAATAGTGGAAGGGTTTCTACGGGCAATGCCCATACGCCTGGGTGGATCCACTTTCGCGAAAGCATCAGTCCCAATAGGCCTGCACCCAGAATTAAAATAGGTTCAGGTAAGAGATTATAATAGAAAATAATCCCTCCAAGGACAAAGCAAAGCCAAAATTTTGCGTTTGAAATGTAAGGTTCCATTAAGGCGCGCAACCCTTGAATCATTAAAACGATGGCCGCTGCCTGCATCCCGTTAAAAAAGCTGCGAAACTTTTCTAACTGAGAAGCTAACTCGTAATACTTCGCAAGCACGACCATCAAAATAAACGATGGAAGTAAGAGGCCAATAGCAGCAAGTGTTCCTCCCAGAAACCCCGCGCGGCGGCGACCTAAATAGACGGCTGTTTGAAAGGCCACGGCTCCAGGCATTGCTTTAATTAAAGCAATGGCTTGGGCAAACTCTTCGACCGGAATCCATTCTTTGTCTTGAATTAATTCTCGCTGCATCATTGCAATCAAAGCCAAGGGGCCACCAAAGCCGGTGGCCCCAAGCTTTAGGAAATAGATAAATACTTCTAGCTGCGTCTTCAATGTTGATATCGCTTTATGTAAGCTCGATGCTCTTGGTTAAATTCCATGGTTTTAGAACGGACATAATCATCAAAGTTTTTTCTCTGATCACGGACATCGGCTTCAAACTCATCTCTTTTTTCGCGTTGATCGGAATAAAAATTTCGCCTGCGAGTATCCTGATCCGCAAAAAATTCTGCTTTTTCATCTGCAGAATGCTTAACGTCAGTGAATTTTTTGCGATCAGTTTCTGATGTTTTAGTAAACTTCTCGCGATCTTGACGTTCTTTTTTTACGTATTCTTCACGTTTTTTATCCAGATCCTTTTGAAAAACACTTCTTTTCCTGGTCAACATCGAATCAAATTTCTCGCGAATTTCGCCAGGAGAATGTTTTAGGTCAGACATCATATTTAAAATAAGAGCTTGTTCATCGTTCTGTGTTTTTCGATCATCCGGAATATCTTTTCTAATTTCCGCGAAGGCTTCACGATCTTCTTTCAGCCGATACTGGTCCTGGACCAAAGGCGCGTCGCCCGCTGACTTCTGACTTCCTGTTTGGCAGGAGCTAAGAAGCAGAAAGCAAACCCCAACTAAAGAATAGATAACAAGTCGTTGTTTCATCAACCCAGGATAATTGGACTTCACGCAAAAAACAATCTGTCGATACAGAAGTATGTTTTATGGGCGCCGAAGGATCGATCCAGGTCTAGTTAAAAATTCTCGAAAACGCAAATGGGTTTTGGATCGGAACTTTCAATTAAATTATATTAGTTATCTGACTTTGGCTGTTTCTGGCGCAAGCCTTATGGCATTCGGGGCGGCCTACTATTTTTTAAATCAGAATTTCCAACTTTTTATAGCCCTTGCTTTTGATACTCATCCTGGTCTTGTTCAACACCTTGAACGAGAGGTTGCCTGGTTGCGCGGCTTTATGGCGGTTGGCTTTATCGTAATAGTTTTAGCTACACTTTTTTTGACCTTGCGGATGACTCAGAAATTGATTGATCCCCTGGTCCGTATGGAAAAGCATATGCGCAAGTTGACTCAAGGCGATTGGGCCACCGCAGATTTAACCAATCAGGACAGCGATTTTAATGAGCTGCTTGCCACCTATGACTATTTTTATCGGTCGTTAAAAATTATGACCTTATCTGAAATGGAACTTCTGCAAAAACTGCATGTCGATCCTGCTAATCGCGAAGCTCATGCTGCTTGGCGGTCTTTGCTTGAAACTAAATCAAAGCGCCTTGGCGTGACCTTACTTCCTGAAAGAAATTTTGAATTATCATTAGCTAGCGCTGGGGGCGACGCAAAGACTGCCGAAGTTTCGCGTCTACGTCGCGTTTCTTAATCGATTCTCTTTTATCGAATTCTTTCTTACCTTTCACTAAAGCAATTTCTACTTTGGCGATGCCTTTTTTAAAATAAATCTTTAGTGGCACACAGGTCAGTCCGCGCTCTTTAAGAGCCCCAAATATTTTTTCAAGCTCATTTCTGTGAAGGAGCAATTTGCGCAGTCTTTCGGGCGCATGATTGTTATAGCTGCTAGCACTGTACTCGCTGATATGAGCATTTTGCAAAAAAGCTTCATCACCACGAAAAGAAACGTAGCTGTCTTTAAGCATAATATTTTTATCGCGCAGTGATTTTACTTCGCTGCCGGTCAGAACAAGACCCGCTTCATAGGTTTCAATAACATGGTAATCAAACCTAACTTTTTTGTTTTCTTGAATTAGCAATATGCTCATACAATTCCTTAAAGAGCTTCGGAGATAACTCTTCTGCCCTTGCGGTCTCTTTTAGTTCATGTTTCGTCAACCAGTCTAGGAAATCATTTTCCGCAACCCCATGATCATGCAAAAATCCCCTTAAATTCGATCTCAGCAGCTTTCGTCGCTGTTTAAAGGCTTCTTTGACAAGTTTTAAAAAGAATTTACGATCTTTGATCGAAGTTTCTAAGGGCTTAAAATAAAGGACCCGGCTTGCCACTTTAGGGGGTGGCTGGAAATCCTTAGGACCCGCTTCTGAAACAATTTCTATTTTCCAAAAATTTTGTGCGATCACACTTAGCATTCCATAATCATCTCGGCGTGCGGGAGCTTGAATTCTTTGCGCCACTTCTTTTTGAAACATTAAAACCATAAAAGCTAACGGCGATGGATCCAAAGATCTTTCAATCACGATGGAAGAAGAAATTTGATAGGGAAGATTACTGACCAAAGCTGTTTCCGTCGATGAAATCGGCGCCCAATCCAACTGCAACGCATCTCCTTGAATTAAATCACAACCGCGATTTTTCCAATAGGATGCAAAATTGTAATCCATCTCGATTAATTGTAATGGCACTTTCAGCTCAAGCAGTCCTTCCGTCAAAGCGCCTAGCCCAGGTCCAATTTCAATAATTTTTTTTGGTTTTTGCAATTCTACCTTTTTTAGAATTTTTGAAATGACTAAATCGCTGATAAGGAAATTTTGGCCAAGGGATTTTTTAGCCGTATGTTGTAATTCCTCAAGGCGCTGCATGAGACGCGTGCGCGCGGTCACAAGCTTGCCTTTTTAATAAAATCTGTTTCTAAGGCTTGCGGATGAGGAGGCAATTGCAAGTCAGAAAACTCACCACGATTCAGCCTTAAAATTCCAGCATAGCCAATCATGGCGGCGTTATCCGTGCAGTAACGGATCGGTGGAATGACCAAAGTCATTTTCTTTTTGGCGGCCCAAGCTTCGGCGCGGGCTCGCAGCCTTGAATTTGCACTCACGCCACCTGTTAAAATAACTTTTTTACTACTTAGCGCCTGCGCTGCTTTTTCCAGTTTCGCAATCATCACATCAACGACAGCTTCTTGAAATGAAGCACAAAGATCAGACAATTCTTTTTTAACCTCTTCTGGTCCTAATGTAGCAATTAATCTTTGCGCTGAGGATTTAAGGCCTGAAAAACTCATATCAAAAGTATCTTCATGAATCATGGCTCGGGGGAAATCATATTTTTTGGGATCACCTGTCTTTGCATTTTGATCCACTCGTGAACCGCCCGGAAAACCAAGGCCAACCATTTTTGCGAATTTATCAAAAGCTTCGCCGGCAGCATCGTCTTTGGTTTGACCTAAAACTTGATATTCACCCAAACCTTTAATGTTATAGAGGCTGGTATGACCACCGCTAATGGCCAATCCGACATAGGGGTAATCAAAGTCCAAAGGCGGTGAATATTCCGAGTCCCTTAAAAAAGGCGCCAGCAAATGTCCTTCAAGATGATTGATACCAATATAAGGCAAACCCATTGTTTGAGACAAAGTCTTTGCCGTGACTAATCCAACGATTAAAGCCCCTACTAATCCGGGACGATTCGTCACGGCAATGCCATCAATATCTTTCCAGGTCATTTTAGCTTTTTCTAAAGCTTCATCAATTAAAGGAAGAAGCGCCAAGGAATGATTTCGAGAAGCAATTTCAGGAACAATTCCACCGTAAGGTTCGTGGGCCAAATCTTGACTGGCAGAGACCAGACTTATGACAAGTCCACTTTTTTCAACAATGGCCACCGAGGTGTCATCGCAACTTGTTTCAATAGCAAGAACTCGCTCCACAGGGGAGACGCCTTCAATCACTTTCTTAAACCTTTAAGACGTATTTTAGCGCGCTTTGAATCTTCAGACTTCGGGAATCTAGACACAACTTCTTCGAAAAAAGTTTTTGCTTCGTCTTTCAAACCCAGCTCTTGAAAGCACACACCAATTTTAAAAGTGGCTTCAGCGAGCTGTTTTCCCTTCGGAGATTCTTCGCGATATTTTTCATAATTCAAAATAGCTTTTTTCCACTCTTTTTGAGCAAAGTGGTCTTGAGCTGTTTCAAAAGAAGATTTCTTTGAAGCCGCAGCTGGCGCCGCCGCACGAGAATTTGCTTGAGCTTGATTTTGAGCTTCGATCACAGTCATCTGGGTGGCTAACACACTGATTTGTTGTTCCATCTTTCCTAAAGATTCCTGCATCAAATTTACTTTTCTATAAAGCTCAGCGTTTTGATCGGCTAATGATTTTTTATCGCGATCAGTTTCTTGACCTTTCATCGACAATCTATTTTCTAAAACTTCCGTACGTCCGTTCAATGCACGCAGTTGCTCTTCAATTTCGGCAAAATGATTGCTGCTATCAGCGGTGTTTTTTTGCAAGCTGACGACTTGTTGCTGAACGGCTTGCCGAGTTTCCGTGTCTTTCATTTCCGAGCGTGTTTTTAAGCAACCAAAAGTGGTCATAGAAAATAAAATGACAACAACGTACTTCATAAAACCTCACCTGTTTTTTGACGAATCAGTCGCGCCGAATTTTCGGCCTTTTCAGCTGCTAATCGAGCTTTAATAAATTCTTCTCGGGCTTTAGACCAACTATGATCTCGGTAGTCTTCTTGACCTTGCCGGTAAGCTTGGTCAGCTTGATTCCAATAACCAGGCGAATGGCGCGGCGCTTGAACATTTCGAGCGGCCTCCATCGCGGCCCTTGCCAACGTGTACTCCTCAAGCGGAACCGGCACAGTTTGACATGAAAAGGGACACAATATCAGTGCGAGCCACATAAAAAATTTCTGTAACACCCGCACTGATTTCACGAAAATTCCGCCTTATTGAAGGGGGAGAAAATTAGCTCGGCGATTTTTAGAATAAGCTTCTTCACCTTCAGAGCTGATCAAAGGCTTTTCTTTACCATAACTGATTGTGTTCATGCGAGAAGCGGAAATACCTAAGCTTGAAAGATAAGCTTTAACAGAATTCGCCCGACGCTCACCCAAAGCTAAGTTGTACTCGATGGAACCCCGGGAATCACAATGGCCCTCGATTTGAATTTTAACTCCACCATTTTTTTTCAGCCAGTCCGCATTGCCTTGCAAAGCTTTTTTGGCGTTTCCAGAAATGGTTGCCTTGTCGTAATCAAAAAATACTGTCGAAAGGCCATCAATTTTACCGCTATCAGATCCTGCTGCATCAAAGCTCATCGGCGTTGATTCAACGCTAGGAGTGGACTCTGTCTGCACGGACGGTGTCGACTCTATGGCCGTATCAGATTTTTGTTTTTTCGAACAGCTCACAGCCAAAACCAACAATGGAACCAAGGCCAATCGCATAGCCAACTTTTGAATCATGGAAAATCCTCCTTATTTGGACCTCCCAAATGTAGCGCATAGCAGCCCATTGTCAAACGCGTTTGATACTTGTGCCGCTTTAAGGCTACCACTTATGTATGAAGATTTTGTTGACTCTTATTTTGCTTTTTTCTGGTGCAGCTGGGGCGCAAGAAGTCCCAGCCGATTGGTCCTTTGTTATTTTAAAAACGGCGCACTTTGATATTGTTGTTAATGCCAGGCAGCAAGATCTTGGACACTTCTATGCTTTTAAGCTTGAAGAAGCCTACGAATTTTTAAATCCACTGCTGACAGATAAGCCCGAAAGAACAGTTGTCATTATTAACGATAAAACTGACGTCACAAATGGCTATGCAACAGGTCTTCCCTATCCGCACATCATGGCCTACCCAGTTTTACCCGGTCCCTCCGAAAGTTTAAGTGAGACCGGTGATTGGGCTTTGGAACTTTTAGCCCACGAATACACGCATATCCTTACTTTTCAGCCTGCCACTGGGTTTATGAAGTACCTGCGCGCCGTATTTGGCACTGTTGTTTCGCCGAATTTACTTTTGCCACGTTGGTGGAAAGAAGGCGTTGCGGTTCAAGTCGAATCCCAGGTCTCGCGCGGTGGGCGATTGCGCTCGCATTATCAAGACGCCCTCATTCGCAGTTTTTCTAAAAGTAAAAATATTAAAAGTTTTGGTTTAGCTGAAGCCAATGAAATTCTGCCGACCTGGCCTGAAGGACAAAGACCTTATCTGTTGGGCTCGTTAATGTGGAGTCAAATGGTCGCCGACCGAGGTCACATTATTATTGATCAACTTCATCAACGTCACGGCGGTCGCGTTCCTTACTTTATTGAAGGACCCGCCAAAGATCATCTAGGTCGCACTTATGTGGCTGAATACTCAAAAATGATGGATGAAACAGATCTTCGAGCCCAAAAGCAAATTGCAAAGCTTGAAGAAAAAAAGATTTCACCGATTCAACTTCTTGAATTGAAATCACAATACCTAAGTCATCCTGCGATCAGCCCGGACGGCCGCTTTATGGCGGTGATTTCAGTTTCTGAAATTGATAAGCGGGAAATTAAATTGCTGGAAAGAAAATCCGGTCAAACTTTTAATCAAAGTGAAGACTTTAAAAAAATCGAAAGCCAGACGGAAAACCAAACACCTCCTACGGCCAAAGACGGTCCTCCTAGTGGCAGCATTCAGCGGGTCAGCTGGTTTCATCATTCTCCGAAATTGATATTTGATAAGATCGATAATATCAATCGCCTAGAAAGATATTCAGATCTTCATCTTTTTGATTTAAATTCGCAAAAGTCTGAACAACTAACCACTGGTTTGCGGGCTCGAGAGCCAGCTGTCGCACCCAATGACGTCGACATTGTTTTTGTGAAGCTTGTCGGAGGAAGAACAGGGCTAAGTTTGTTTAATATGTCGACTAAAAATGAGCAGCTGTTGTGGGCTCCAGAGCTTCAGGCGCGAATTTCTTATCCGACATTTTTAGATGATCAAAAAATTGTTTTCGCTCTTCGGGAACCCTTTGGCCAAGAGGGCCTTTGGATTTTTGACCGAGCCTCCAAAAAAGCCGAGAAAGTTTTCCCAGATTTCAAAAATGCGCGATTTCCTGTACTGACGCCACAAGGCCTTGTGTTTACGGCTTCAAATAACGGTGTTCATAATCTTTATTTAGCTACTAAAGACTTAAAAAATGCGCGACCTATCAGTCATCTTTTAACAGCCGCTTTTTCTTCCGCTTGGGATCCCGTGATGGAAGATTTTTATGTTATGACCCTGACCGACAAGGGTCCCCAGGTGGGCCGGCTTGCAGCTGCAGACTGGAAGTCACAAGATAACAAATTACCAGTGATTGAGGGACTTTTCATTGATCGCTATCCAGTGACAGAAAAAGCCTTAGCCTTTGAAAAGGCCACATTTAAAAATATCGCTGACACTCAAGAAGATTATCATGCTGCCTCTTACCTACGACCACGTTACTGGATGCCGTATCTGTACACCTCAACAATTGATAATTCTTTGACTGTCCAGGCGTCGATTGGTGGCTTTGACCCATTGAAAAAACATGTCTATGGCCTCACTGGTATTTATGAAAGTGGCGTGCGGCGTGGATCGGTTTTGGGTACTTATCAAAATAATCAGTTAGATTGGCCGATTCATTTG
The DNA here is from genome assembly GCA_043747555.1 of Pseudobdellovibrionaceae bacterium. GTDB lineage: Bacteria > Bdellovibrionota > Bdellovibrionia > Bdellovibrionales > Bdellovibrionaceae > JAYWDA01. The sequence continues at coordinate 8,562 of JAYTOY010000033.1, forward strand.
CAAAGCTCGCAAGTGACCAGCTACTTGTACACGCAAGATTATTTACTAACTAATACCATCGGTAGTATTTCAGTTTGGCCAGAGGTTTGGAGCCTCAGCCGCAATCTATTATGGGAAGTTGGTGGGCGGTATTTACACAGTGAATTTTTCAGCCGGACTCCGACGCGGAACGGGGCTTTTACGCGATTTATTTATTCCGACTTCACACAAGCAGGCACCCAAATTTCACCAGAAAGTGGTCAAAGTGCTTATTTGGGTGCGACAAATTATTTTTACAATTCAGATGACGTAAGCCACACTCAGTATGTTTTTGGCGGCTCTTATTATCACTCGAAATGGTTGCCCACTCGCCATGCGATTTTTCTAAAGATCAATGGCTATCATGTTAACGAAGATCTTTACCCGTTTTTTGGTGCGGCTTCGAGCGCCTACGCTCCGGCTCAAGATCTATCGATGCCAATCTATTTAATGCGTGGTTATGGCACTGGCCAATTCGTTGGACGCAAAGTTTATAATATCAATGCTGAATATCGATTTCCCATTCGAAATATTTATCAGGGAACGGGAACTGATCCTTACTTTCTTCATCGCTTGCATGGGGCTTTTATTTTTGATGGGATCGCCTTGGATGGGTTTGCTTATGATTCAAAAAGTTTAGCTTTTCAGCGTGTGAATGCTGAGAAAACATTCTCCAGCGCTGGTTTTGAAGCTCGACTGGAAACGACTTTAGGTTATGTCCTGCCAATCAACTTTGTTGTGGGCTATTATATTGGTCAAAATCCCGATATTGCCAAGTCTGGCACGCTTGGATTGAGTCTTCAGGCCGGAACCGCCCGCTAATTGCGTGTTCCCCTTGACAAAGATCCAGGGGACCGAAAAACTAATCACACAGAGAGTGGGGGCATTCGATGGAGAGAATGATAGATCGAGTCAGTTGGATTAAAGAACTTGTGAAGTCTGAGAATCAAATGGAAGAATCCGGAATGGTCGAAATGAGTTCCGGAATGGACCGTGACCGTATTTTGACCCATGCAACTTTACAGTTTTTATTAAATTTAAAAAATGATTTCACAGATTCATCAAATGCTTTTAACGAATTAAAAACCTCGCCGGTCGGCCGGATTAAAGTTTACGGCATTGCAAAAACCCATGCTGATTTTATGCTGTTCCGAAATGGCTTTAAAATGATTTTTTCTTTGAAAGCACCTGGCCAGATTGGGATTCGATTTAATTTTATTGGTACTCAGTTTATGACGACGCCTGGGGCGACAGAATCTAGTTCAACAGTGAAAGATTTAATGGCTGAAAATTTACTGCAGTCCACCTGGGGACCCTTTGATGAAATTCTTTGGAACTTCAAAGGCCTTTCATTTCAGCAAGAAAATTTAGTTCGCCACTATATGGGCCTTTTTATTCGAGAAAGCGCTAGGTAACTCAAAAAAATTAAATAGGCTCGGGGCATTTAAAAGCCATTCCCTGAGCTGTCGTCCCCGCTTCTGATTGGGAATCCAAACGCACAAAGTTAGCCCCTTTATCGAAAGCTTTTTGGCGCATATCTTCTAAAGCTTTTCGTCGATTGGGTTTTAAACCAAGATAAGTGCCTTTCACTATGGCCAAGGCTTCGCAAGATTCTTTTGCATCTTCACGAGTCACTTTCACAGCAAAGACTGACCGTCGTGTTGGATTAGGATTATTAGATTTTTGAAAACTTGAGCAGGCTAAAAAGAAGCAGAGAATAATTATTCCTAAAAGGTATTTCATACTTTAATTAGATTTTTAAGGTTGCTGAATTCTTTTGAATTCAAAGGGCTTAAATTGCACTGTTTTTCCGCCTAGTGTCAGGCCGGTTTCAGAGACAACCGAGGGCGCTGCAGCTGGATTTCTTTCAATGTTAAGCTCCATAAACGTTTGCTTGGGAATCTGATATTCAGTGTCGTGATTAAGACTTAAGTTTTTAGTTTGACCGGCAATATTGACGGCTTTTTGGAACTCTTCGCCCAGGAGACGCAACATCTGTTCACTTTTTGGTGCGCCACTTTCTTTTTTTGTTAATGTATCTGAAAATTGTGGCGATGAAGTTGCTTCACCCTTAGGTGTGAGTTGCTCTTGAGCCCAGTCAGGAAGACCTTCCTCACTAAACATTAAATGGTTTTTATTCACTTTTGCAATAAATTCGACTTCGGCTTGCGACAGATCTACTTGTTTTAAAATTTCTGCAATTGAAACCCCTTGATGCGCAAGCCTTGCAGCTTTCACATATTTAACCGTGTTTTGACGCTCGACAATTTGCTGATGCGGAATTTTGTCTTCGAACATTTTAGCTGTTTCCAAACTCTTTTGTCGGGATGTTTCAATCAAACGAATAATTTTTTCGGCTTCGATCATTTTGTTTTGAATCTCAACACACTTGCCCTCAAGCAAAGCGTTAAGTTGTTTGACTTGCAAATCGGTTCGATCAGAGAGGTCCTCTAAGATTGCAATTTTACTTTGCAAAAGTTGCAAGCCACGACTTAATCGAGGGTCTTCCGAGGGCGGTCTTTTTAACCGAATCCAAGCCGCGCCGATACCTACGAAAAAAAGGAGATTTAACAGAACTTGAACCAGTACCCATAATGTCATAAAATCCCCTTTGTTTCATTTTAGAGGGCCTCCCGGACCTGTCTCAAGTCGAGATTTTAACTAAATGACGATCAGGACCTACAGGCTCGACCTTTGTCATCCGAAGAAGTGCTTATGAAGACTCTGAAAGCACAACTACCAATATTAATTGTATTTTTTCTCTCTGCTTGTGGACCTGTTCGCTTTTCAACTCAGGATCGTGGCTCTGGGGTCGACGGAACCGGAGCAACGGCTGGCGCTGGCGGAACGGGATCAACGCTGACCCGCGATGTGAACTTTTCAAACATCGTATCAACTCCAAATAATAAATTAGACATGCTTTTAATTATTGATAATTCTAACTCGATGCTAGCCGATAATCAAAAACTAGCTGCTAAACTTTCTGGATTCGTAAACGATTTAAAAAATTCTCAGATCGATTGGCAGATGTGTGTCACTGTGACATCCCAACTGACAGTCAGTGGCAGTCCCAAGTGGGGAGCTTCTGTCCTGTGGTCTAACTACGTTCCGCCAGCTGGCGTCAGCAATTGGATTTTAAAACCTGGCGCAACAAATCTTGCAAGTATTTTTAGTGACACAATTAACAGCATCGGCGCGGGCTGGTCTGGTACTGACGATGAGCGTGGTATCAAAGCGGGTTGGTGGCATTTATGGAATGGTGACACTCGTTATACTGGAAACAGTGGTTGTTACAGAAATGATGCTGCTCTTTCAATGATATTAATTTCTGATGAAGACGAGCGCAGCATCGGTGGCCTTCAATCAGATCAGTATTACGCCAACGAATACAAGCCCCTCGAAACAGATGATTTGCCAGCGACCCTAACCGCTCAAGTGCAGGATATCTTTGGGATGAATAAACGATTTAGCTTTAATTCAATCATTACTAAGCCTGATGACACTCAGTGCATGGCCAGTCAGGATGCGGGCGGATCAAAGGCTCATTATGGTCGCAAATATTCTGAGCTTAGCACGATGACGGCTGGAGGCTTAGGAAGTATCTGTGCCGCGGATTATTCAACCAGTTTAAATTACTTCAAAGACGTCATTCAGACTTCAATCAATTCATTCCCGCTAGAGTGTGCTCCTTATCAAAATCAAATTAGCTTTAAAATTAATGGTGCGACCAATAGCAGTTATAAACTGACATTACAGGGCATGAGAGCAACATTCGCCCCTGGCTTACCGACCGGAGTGCGGTTGGATATCACTTATAAATGCTTGGTGAATTAATTTCTTAAACGATCTGGGAAGTAAACTTCTGCATTCTTTCGATGGCTTCTTTCATGCGCTTTTCTGCAATGGCAAAACTTAGACGTAAATAACCCTGAGTTCCACATTCTAAGCCTGGCACTGTAGCCACAAAAAACTTTTGTAATAAGATATCAGAAAAGGCTTTATCGTTTTCAATCACCTGACCCTGATATTTTTTACCGATATAGAATTTAATATCCACCCAAAGATAAAACGCACCTTGCGGCTGGCTGACCTTCATGTGAGGAAGTTTTTTAAATTCTTCAATGGCTGCATTTTTTCTTTGAATCAAGGTGGTATTTACGCCACGAATATCTTGATCACAATTTTTTAGCGCTGCTAGAGCCGCATGCTGAGCAATGCTTGAAGCCGCTCCGGTTGATTGGCTTTGGTAATCACCCATGGCTTTAATCAATTTTTCAGGGCCTGCTGCCCAGCCGATGCGCCATCCAGTCATTGAATAGGCTTTAGAGCCCCCGTTAATCACGACTGTGCGATCTGCCAAATCTGGAGCTACATGCAGCAAATGAGGTGCGATTTCGCTACCATCAAAAGTCAGACGATTATAAATATCATCCGACAGAATCACGACTTGAGGATGTTTTCTTAAAACTTCGGCAATCTTACTTAGTTCTTCTCGGGTGTACATGAGGCTGGTCGGATTACTTGGTGAGCAGTACAAAAATCCTTTTGTCTTAGGGGTCATCGCTTGCGCCAATTTTTTGGCTGACAGTTTGAAATTGTCGGACTCAGTGGTTTCTACAATACAGGGTTTTCCATCGGCAAGCTCAATCATCGTGGGGTAACTGACCCAATAAGGAGCTTGAATGATCACTTCATCGCCTGGATCACAAATCATTTGCAAGGCTGCAAAAATAATAAACTTAGCACCCGAGCCAACGGTCACAGCCGCCGGAGAATAAGTGATTCCAATTTCCTTTTTAAATTGCTCAACCAATTGTTTCCGGAGCTCAATGGTTCCATTGGCAGCCGTGTATTTAGTGATATTTTTTTGGATGGCTTCAATGCCCGCCTCACTAGGAGCACTGAATGTCGCCCAGTCGGGTTCTCCCACTGTGAGTGAAATCACATCATGTCCCTGGGCTTGCAGTTCCTTGGCCTTCGCGACTAAAAACAAAGTAGGAGATGTCTTTAAATTTTGAGCTCGCTTTGATAACATCAGGCCTCCTGTTTGGATTTTAGTCTTTGCACGAGCGGCTGGATAACAAGATCTGGCACTAAGCCTTCAAGGGATCCGCCATTTGCGGCGACTTCCTTCACGCCCCGGGAAGAAATATAATAATACTCGGGCGCGGCAAACATCAGCATTGTTTCAAAATCAGGCTGAAGTTTTTTGTTCATACTTGCCATCGTCATTTCATATTCAAAATCAACAACCGCACGAAGACCCCTAACAATCACTTTGGCGTTTACTTTTTTTAAGTAATCGACTGTAAGTCCTTCAAAAATATCAACCTCAACATTTTTTAAATCCTTCAAGGTTTTCTGAATCAGTGCTTTTCTTTCCTCAGGTGTAAATAATCCCGCTTTAGTCGAAGACTTAGCAACAAGGACGATGACTTTTTCAAAGACAAGTGAAAGACGTTGAATGATATCAACATGGCCCAGCGTGATCGGATCAAAACTTCCTGGATAAACCGCAATTTTATTCACAAATTATTTATTCACTTTTTTACGGAAGAAAGAAAGTGTTTTATCGCCGTATTCCCGCGCATCAAAGCGCTCTAAATTCGAATAATCTGTGTCGATTCTTTCTTTCCCAGCCGATTCAATGGCTAAAATCGTGGCCTCACCAAATGCAAGACTACGATCAGCGGCTAACATGACCTCATGGGCCATCATTTCAGTGAAAGGCGGGTCGCAGAAAATAATATTTACAGGTCCTTCTGTGTAGCTTCTGAGGAACTTTAAAACATCAAGCTGTACAATTTTATAACAACCTTTTGAAATCTTCAGTTTTTCAATATTCTGCCGCGTGATCTCTAAGGATTTACGATTGGCATCCACAAAGGTGACAAATTCGGCACCCCGGCTTAAAGCCTCTAAACCCAGATTACCTGTCCCACAAAAAAGGTCTAAAACACGGGTTCCTTCAATTTCAAACATCAGTTTATTGAAAAGTGATTCTTTGACCCGATCTGTCGTTGGCCGAATATGATCCCCTTTAAAAGAGACCAAATGATGTCCTTTATACTTACCGGCGATTATTCTCACTTCAGAAGCTCCTCAGCTTTCAAAACAATTTCAAAAATATTTTCGAACGGCTTTTTTAAGAACAAATCAATGGGTAAATCTTGATCAGACACAATTTCTTCGCCAGAAAAAGCAGTCATTAAAATAATCTTGGCCGATGTGTTTTTCATTTGTAGGATCACATCGGGACCCTTCATGCCAGGCATTAAAACATCTACAAAAACCAAATCAGGCCGAATCTGCTTCCACATCTCCAAACCCTGCAAGCCATCGGGTGCTTCAAAAATATGATGTCCCCGCTGTTGTAAAGCTCGCGATAAAGATCTTCGAACGAGGGGTTCATCATCGATCACTAATACTTTCACAATTTCCCCCTAGCCATAGGGATCTGAATTTGAAAAGTCGTACCATGCCCTAGCTCGGAATGAACAGAAATCTTTCCGCCACATCTTTCGATGATTGTTTTCGAAATACTAAGGCCTAAGCCTGTCCCTTCCCCTACTTTCTTTGTGGTGAAGAAGGCTTCAAAGATTCGATCTTTAATATTTGGCGGAATTCCAGGTCCCGAATCAGATATCGATAAAATCACATCTTGCGCCACTTGCTGGGTTGAAATATTAATTTCGCCGGCCTGGCTCATGGCTTGGCACGAATTATTAACAAGATTAAATACAACTTGCTGTAAAAGATGTGGGAAAATATCAACTTTTAAAGCCTTGGTCTCTAATTTTAAAAATAAGCGGTGGGAGCGAAGCGCAGTCTTTAACATCGGTAAAGTTCGCTCGACAATCTCGTCGAGACTGATTTTTTCCTTTTCAATCTCGCCTTCACGAGTGAATTCTAGAAGATTTTTGATGATTCGCTGACATCGAGCCGCAGCTTTTTCAATTTCTTCTAAATCTTTTCGAACTTCAATTCCTTCTTCTTCGCTGATCATCACCTGAGCTAAAGACCGGATCCCCGTCAAAGGGTTATTCAGCTCGTGGGCAATATGGCCAGCCAAGGTTCCAATGGCTCCCATCTTTTCATGTTGAAGCATTCGTGCATACAGCTCTCGGGACTGGGTGACATCAACATACTGATTCACAAAACTGGTTGGTTTTTCTGTGACTTGCAAGCGAATGGGATAGCTCCAGACTTGGTACACACTTTCACCGACCCGCACTTCTCCCATCTGGGGAGTCCCCTCTTTAGCTGCTTTTTCCAGAGGGCAGCCCAGACAAATTTCATCAGAATTAGCGAAAACTTTGTGACAAATATGATTTTTTTCGCCCATGATAAATTTTTTGTTTGAACGCAATAGTTGATATTGCATATCGATAATCGCCAGCGGATCCCGGATTCCATCAAAAGTTTTTTCCCAACGGTAAGAAAAAATATCCAGCTCATGTTCTAATTGAACGCGATCCAAAGAAATGCTAAGCGGATTCAAGCGTTCTGCAATAAAGTCTTCAAACTCTGCGCTTTCTTCTAAAGTCATTGAATGCTCAAAACATAAAAGTGCCTTGGCTGATTTTTCGTGAAATTGAGTCAGAAGCGTCAATGACAATGGAAAAAGGGCCGCCTTTGCAAAAGGTCGCCCTAAAACATTGGCTAACTCTTTCGACACCACCTCAGCAGAAATCTTTTCCATTTCAAGAAATTTAAAAGACTTTTCTAATAGCATCTTTTGAACGCTACCATTTCTAAAATAGTAAATTTCATTTCGATGACCTGATTGCAAGCAAAGAACTAATTCGCCGACTTTATGAAACTTCCGAAGTTCTCGTCGCAAAAACTTCAGGATATCTTCCACTGCTGACATGGAAGCAATTTCTTTGATAAATCGAATCAGCGCTCTTTCGGTTTGAATTTGCTCTGACTGATCTTTATTTGACTGCTCCAAATGTAAAGTTCTTTCAAAGACAATTTTTTCAAGATCTGAAGTTAAAAGTTCTAAATTTTTATTGCGTTGATAGTACTCGCGCAAAAGCCAGTTTCTTTGCAAAAACAAATGCCTTTCCCGAAGGGGGACTTTCAACTTTTCAATAAAGTCTGACCCTTGGGGTTCAATAAAAAATCGAATGGAGCTAGAATTTAAAGCTCGGCGCACTAATTCTTGGGGGGCTTTGTTAAAAAAAACTCCTACCCATGTATCAGGGTGATGCAACCGCAAGCTTTCCAAAATTTCTAGCTGCCCGCGCTCAGCCACCTCGACCACGATCAGCGAATAGGTCTGGCTAAAAGCTAACGCAAAGCCATCATTCCAGTCTAAAGATTTAATTTCGATATGTTGGTTGTTAAATTCAAGTTTCGGATTTTTTTCAGTTTGAAATGCGTTTCCGATCCACAGTACGGGACCCACTTCGTGGGTGGATGATAGTTGGCTTTCCGGTATAGATGGCTTCGACACTTTCTAAGATCTCCAACCACATTTGTAATCCATGGTTAAGATCATAATCGACCACATCGGCCAGTTCCGCAAAATCTTTTTTCTCGAACGCAGCCACCGCTTGCTTCAAGGAGCTTTGCGTCCCTGTTTCTGCTTTTTCCCAGCCAGGAACCGCAGCAATGACAGAGTCACCTAGAATGTTTTTTAAAGAAATAATGCTGCTAATCAAAAATTGGCAGTTATCCACTAGGTCACGCACATCTTTCAAATGGTGTTGAATGCCTTTTTGTCGAATTTCTGCACTTAACTTTTCGCATTTCCCGATCAGATCCGGCAAGGCATTGATCCAACCTACCAAAACTTCATCCACCAAACTTGACGTCTTTTCACTTAAGTATTCAAGGCTGGTAACATCTTTCAAGTGAAAGTTTGAAAATTTGCTTTCGTCGGATTCCTGAAGTGCCATTCCATTAATAATAAACTGGCAAACTACACGGCTCTCAAGCTTAAGCTCTTTTTCAATATCACTAAAAATTTTAGAAAGTGGGGTTGCCTCTTCATATTGTTGGCAAAGCTCTTCCCCTGAAATTTTAAATCTGTCCATCGGCCCCTCCTTCAGCTAACGCTGACTCTTCAATGACATAGGGTCTAATCAATAATCGAAGAGTGTGATGCATTTTAATAGTCGCCTGAATTGTATCCTGGAGAGGACCAGGCTTGACTCGAGCTCTTTCAGCTTTCAACCAATCAGAGTAAATTTTTAAAACCGGGACTATTTCGGCTAATTTGTGGATGATCTCGTCACTGCGATCCAAAACGGGTTTTAAGGGTTTTAGATTTTTACCGGAAACCACCTTTAAATTTTCCAAAATTACTTCATTGATTTGATGAAATTTTTGACAGCCCTGGAAAAAATCAATATTTTCAGTTTTTGGAAATGGCTGGGCCATGTAGAGCGCTAAAATTAACTCCCACCCAAATTTTTCCTCATTCGATTCTTCCATAAGATAACAGGGATTTTCAGGAATATACTTAATCAATCCAACCGGGTCTTTACCTTGTAAGATCTCTGCCATAGCCTCACTGATCGATTCTGATAAGACTTGATCAGGTGCAGGTGCACGCACAATAAAGCTTCGCGGCGAGCGCGGCCCTGTCTCCCAGAAATTCACCGAGCCAAGACTTAAATTTAAACACGGTGTTTTAGTAAATCCCGCAATATGCATGGGCGCGCTATCACAACCAACCAAAAGACGGGATTGAGTTAAAATCGAAAATAGGTCTGCAATCGATGTTTTGCCGACCCAATTTAAAATTTTTACTTGCGGGCAATAGTCGTCAATTAATTCAGCAATTGATGACTCGGCCTTGGACCCAATCAAAACCGCATAGAAACTTGGATTTTTTTCGTGAAAATAATTTAAGATTCTTGCCCACCGGCTGGCTGGCAAACTTTTTTGTGCCTCACTGCTACCCACATGCAAAACAATATAATCTTCTGGCAGATTAAATTGAGTTTCGGGCAAAACTGGCGGTCGCCAATCTTCTGAGGCAAGTTCAACTCCCAAAGTGCCTGCTAAAAGTTCAGTCAGGTGAAATCGATTCCTACGTCCAATACCTACTTGGGCGTAAAAATAGGTGCTCATCTCTCCAGAGATATCAAAAAAGCCATCCGAATGACGAGTGTAGCCACTGACTTCTGTGCTTGGCTCCTGAATAGCGTGCACCAGGTAACTTGAAACCGGTGAGAAAGAGAGATTAATAATTCGATCATATTTTTGATTTTTTAATTTTAAGATCGTTTGACTGACTTGATGGATTGAAGCCATTAGATCTGGACGATCCTGAATCAGTGGTTTTATCATTTCTTCTGTAGGCAAGATAAGACAATTTGAAATGGCCTCTAAACCTTCAACAGCGCCCGAAAATTTTGGACGCACCATAAGGTCGATCTGGGCGTCCGGATAATCCCGTCGGAGCGCTCGCAAGCCCGGCCATGACTGAAATATATCGCCTAATCTAGCGAGCTGGAGAACTAGAATTTTCATGTGGCAGCTGTTCCTTTACTAGTTCAATAAGAATTTTTAACTTCTCACTGTCTTGATCGTAGATTTTAGTCTTCATATGATCCTGATAAGCATTTTCAAGTTTCAACAATGCGGCTTTCAGATATTGCTCGAGGTCCTGACTCATTTAATCCCCTTTGATTTGGCATAATTAATTTTTCACGATAAAAAATAGCCCCTTTTAAAATTTCTAATCGATCTTGAAACGCAGAAAGAAAATGCAAAGGCGTTGAAAATGACAGCTTGGCTAAATCAGTAAACATCCAGATCCATTCCTGATTGGCTATGGCCGCATCTATCAAACCCATTTTACGACGGGATTCGTGAACATCAAACAGAGTCAGCTGATCCAACCCAAGTTTTTTCACCAAATTTTCAAAATCGCTTTGTAAGATATAAAGACTTTCTTTTAAATCAGTTTGCAATTCCAAGAATTCAATTTCTGAAATTCCGAAATCAAAATGAATTTCTTCGTTCGCTTCTGAATCAGAATCAATAATTTTTTTCCAAATTATTTTATTCAAAATTCTTAGATCTTTTGCCTTATTTTTTGAAATCAAATCGTAGCCAAAAGATGTCACTTGCGATTTATAAAGCTGAACACGCTCTAATGCAGCTGAAAGAACTTCGGCCTCTGGATTTTTTTGTATCAAGTGACGAATCAAGTTCGTGACTATCTTTGGATGGATAGGTTCTGCGCAAAGATGCGAAATCTGCCCGCAAGGTTTGGAGTGCGCACAGGGCCAACAAGCTACTTTTGCAGTCAAAATATAATGATCGCTGGAGTAGGGTCCCGTCTTCCATGGATCCGAAGGGCCCAAGGCGATTTCAATGGTTCGAGCCGATTTTTGGGCGGCTATATGCATCGTCACAGTATCACCAGTGATCAGTAAATCTGACGGTCCTAATTCATTTTCTAGTTCCTCTAAGCTCCAGGTACAGATTTCATCATTTTCAAAGTGATTGCAGAGGAGGTGTCTTTCGTGCTCAGCAGCTAACACCTTTAAGGACAAATTGGAATATTCACCATATAATTCATTGAGCAAATTTCTAAAATTGGTCAAGCCCCAATTTTTTTTTGAATCACTGGTCAGGATCTGTAAAAAAATTCTGTCAATTTTACGATCTTTTGGTGCCATCGGTGGATTTATTTTTAAGTTAAAACTTTGCGCTAAGATTTCAGTGTAGTGAAATGGGAAGGCTTGCGTTCCTGCAAAACGGTCATTAAAAAGCTTCAGCCACTTATTTTCCAAACCATAAAAGCGTGGTCCCTCTGAAAATAGTCCCTGCTTAGAGGCCGCTTGGATTTCTTCTGCAAGGTAAGCAGACAGTCGATTGTGCGTAAAGTTGACGACCTTATCAAATTTTTTATCATTCAAATTTTTTAGAAAATCTGCTAGCTCAACGTGAGCTCGAAGAATATTATGATCGATTTCTCCCATCAGTCTTTGCAGTGCTTTTCGAGGAAAGATATGGATATGATCGACTTCTTTAAGAACGCCCGCGATCCATGAAACTTCGTCATTGATCACCACATGCAGTTCAGAATCGGGCGACTGTTGTTTCAGAGCGGCAAAGAGGGGCCTTTGTAAAATTAAATCTCCCGCTCTAAGCATCGAAAGAACCAAGACCTTCACAGAATTAGCTCCTTTAAGATTCGAAAACAGTTAAGTCTTAAATAGCTAGGTACGTCTTCTTGAATCATGAGTTCAAGATCTTTTATGTTCAAGTACCTTTGACCGGCCTCATCTTTAATTTGAATATCTTTTCGAATGCCATACTTTTTTAGAAATATTTCTAAACTCTGTCGACTACGACCTGTTAGGTGACGATGAGCGGCACCAAGAATTTTGTCATTTTTCGGCCAACTGGACGGGAAAGCGAAAGCGCTTAAGTTCCTCTGAATCACTTCGTCCATAATTTTATGACCCAAAAGGCTGTCCTCATTCTCAAGAAGAATGACTTCGACAGTAGCTTCTAGTTCTGGAAACTGGCTTCTGAAAGCATTGATTAAGTGAGGCCGACTTTCAACGACATAAATCTTCGTCATTTTCTTTCGTTTCGCCAGTTCGGCGACGTGCAATCCATCGCCCAGACCAACAACCATACAAGTCGAATCCATGACCAAACAATCGCGGCACCATTCATGAGCCTCTTGGATCATACGCTTTCTCCAATCATTTGCAGTTGTTTTTGAATCTCCCGAGCCTCTTTAAAATTTGGATTCCAAGCTAGAATTTTCGTGGTCTCAACTTGAGCCTTCGCAAATTCGTTCAGGTAAACATAAAGCTGAATTAAAATTAAACTCAGTTCTTCGTCGAAGTTCTCCAGAGCTAAATAGTTTTCAACAATTGGAATAGCTAAGTTTTCACGATGATCGCGAAAAGCCCATTTTGCATAAAGCAAAACAGCTGTGCGATTTTGTGGATGAAGATCAAGTGCCGTGGTCAGGTTCGCCCATGCCAGTGCTGAATCCCCATATTCGCTATGCATGAGGGCCAATCCAACCCAAGCTTTATCATTTTTTTCATTCACTTGAATGGCTTGCCGAAAACAGAAAAGCGCCTTATCGAAATCTCCTCTTTGCACTTCCAGAGTGCCAAAGTTAATCAACAAGGTGTCTGAATCGCTCTTTACGGTGTAAGCCTTGTTATAAAATTCTTCAGCCCCATCAAAGTCTGAAAGCTTCACCGAGATATTTCCCATATTTTTGTAGATTTCAAAAAGTTGGGGACAAGGTTCTTCCATGATTGCCAAACATTCAAAATAAGCTTTTAAGGCCTGTTCATCATGCTGACCTGTTAGATAAAGTTCAGTCGAGAATTCATAAAAAGTCGAAAAGTCTGGATGAAATTCCTTTAAAATTTTTCGAACGTGCAAAGCTTCGGCGCGTTTTCCCGTATCTCCTAAGATCTTAGCCATCAAAGTCAAAACTTCGAAATGATCCGATTCAAGACTCGTAGCTTTTCGCAAAAGTGCTAGCGCTAAGGAATTTTCCCGATTTTTGTGCAGGCGTCGGGCATGCTTAAGTAATTCCTCCACCGGATTTTCGATGCCTTTGAAGGGGGTCACTTGTGGGGGACTAATTCTTAGTCCAGTCGTAATGTCCATCATGGTCTGTATTTCCTCCCACTAGAAAGAAGAGCAACAGAAGTGCCAACCCTAACGATCGGCGAAATGAAAAAGGTCAGTAGCTGGCGATTTTTGAAGACATCTCTTTGACTGGATTGATCATAGAGATGTCATCTTTTTGACTGCTGACCTAATTGTTCTAAAGAATTTCTAGGCCTCTTCGTCCAGCCGGTGATTAAAACTCTTTTGTTTGTATCCGCCCACGGCTTTCTTGTTTTTACTAATACCTTGTAATTCTTTAATCAAAGAATTCTTTGTCGCCTCGATACAAGATAAAATCTGCAAATCCTGCTCAAGAATTCTTTCAACATATTGGTCTTTTACTAGTAAAGCCCGACGAATTTCTAACTTTTCGTTTTCAGAAGCTGGCTGTTGGGCCAGGCGAATCTGCTCTTGTTCAGTCTGAGCATCAACGTACTTAATAATTTCCAAGATCTTCTCTCTTGAATTGTAGAAATATTCAATGCTTTCAAAAGAGCCTACTAGGAAGTTTTTTAGCTCCTTTTCGTTCAAGCTATAAAATTTTTCTAAGTAGTGATTCTTTTCATTCATCAGGGTGATTATTCTAGTCATATTGTCCCTCCTGGACAGTTTAAATTTTTTGCGATTACTTGTTATTAGCTTCGGCATCTTTTTTCACTTGCTCGACAGCGCCCACCCAAGCGCCATAAAGATTTTCTAATATCTTTATGGCATTGTTAAGGTGTTGGACTTTGCCGGTGATATTTGCCTTTGTATATTCATCCATAATAAACATATACAGCTGTTCAAGATTTTTAGAGATTTCGCCACCAATCCGATGGTCTAAAGTATTATTTAGCTCCATCACGATATCAAAGGCTCGACCGATATTCATTCCACGATCGGCAATCTTTTTTTCTTCACAAGCTCGAATAGCAAGCTTAGTGAATTTGATAGCCCCTTCGTACATCATGAGAAGAATTTTTTCACGGCTGGCGCTTTGCACTGATGTTGTCTTGTACTTTTGATATGGATTGCTCATTTTTACTTCTTGCTCCTGTTATTATGTTTTTTGTCCGCCAGCCATGGCGCCCACTTGCGCGCCTTGGGAATTCAATTTACTCATCTTGGTTTCAAGATCAGAAAACTGTCGCCTTAACTGTTCTTCTTTTCGTTCCAACTGCTTTTCTTTATTTTCAATACTTCGGTTCACGCTATCTATTTTACTTTGAAGCCCTTTTTTTCGATTGGGCAAAGCTCCCGTTTGAATATTTAAAAGATACCCGACTTCTCGTTTGACCGTAGAAACAAAGCCTGTGTTGAAACCGTCACCTCGAAAAAATCCAGACACTGATTTAGGATTTGCATTTAAAACTTTTTCGAATTTCTCTTGGCTGAAAGTCAGAGTTCCATTTCGATTAAATTCAATACCCAGTTCGATGGGCCTAGTGATCGGTGAGCCCGTGCCCAACTGTGAACTTTGAATCACTCGTCGCAAGGTATTTTCGATGGACCTCAAGATCCCTTGGCCCCCCAATGGGCCTAAAGACTCTTTGCCGTTTTGCCCTTTTTGCAATTTGTTCTGACCTTGAATAAATCCTAGAGCCGCATTGTAAGACTCTACAAAAGTTTTAATCTTCCCCGAAATCACTTCTAAATTTTCTTTGATGTTCACACGCAAAGGTCGACCTGGCGCTGCTTGCTTCAGATCCAAAGTAACACCGGGAATTAAATTTTCTGCATTATTACTTGGAACTTCGAATTCAAAACCATCTAGTTTAACTTTTGCATTCTGGGCCTTTTTAGATTGATCAAAATAAATATCTTTATCTCCATCTAACATATAGATGGTGGGAAAATTGACATTGTTGTCGTCCCCGGTGCTAAGTCCCGTGACCATTAACTTAAAAGGCGCATCTTTGTCTTTGCGGTCTTCGACGATACTTGCGCGCAGCCCTGTTGGGGAAGCATTTATTTGGTTAGCAACGCCTTGAAGAGTTGAATTGTTCCCATTGATATAAACTTCTTTCTCACCCTCGTCGGATTTAAATTTTATGTAACCAACACCTACTTGAGTGTTGTCTTTGTCGGGAAAGCCATTTGATAAAGCACCTGGTTTCTGCGCAAGCTGTAGGACTTCCAATTGATACTCACCAGTGACGGCCTGGCTGGGGTCGACAACTCCATCAACAACGGCAGGATCTCCAGAGATAAATTTAGTATCACTGAATCCCTTGGTTCCAACTAGCTCACCTAAGTTTTTATTGATATCACTGACTTTAGATTCAAGCTCTCCCACTAGCTTCAGAGTGTCTTCCTCTTTTGCTTTTTTGGCCTGCATTGTCTTTACAGGAATTTTCTCACCTTCCATAATCTGATCGACTATGTTCGGTGGTAATCCTGAGGCCATGCCAGATATCTTGATAGAGCCCACTTCTAAGTCCTCCTGACAGTGTGGTGTTTCTTCTTTATCAGTCTGTCAGGGTTTTTGTGGAAACTGTGAGTCAATTATCCGACCTAGCTTTTAGCTAGATCTAAGCAGCGGCATAATTTTCCTAGGTGATTTTATTAACGCTTTGTAGGGCCTTTTCCAGACCTAGTGCGCGTCTAGAAGGTTTTATCAACGACGAAACCCTTACGCAGTTTTCTTTAGAAGATTACCTTTGTTGGCACCTTCACTGAGGGGCAATGTCCACATTTCTAATTCTGGAATTCGACGAATGGTATTTTCAAGGTGGTCTTTGACCACAACAAACTTTTTGCCATTTTCAATCAGAAGTTCCACGGTCCAATGGTGCTCTTTAACAGCTGACAGCTGACGAAGTTGCTCCATCGATTGCTCGAGCATTTCTTCAGTCATCGGTTCATTATGTTTTTGTTGATCATCTCGGGTTTGCTGACCGTTCGCATCTCGATCATGAGACATGTCGGATTTAATCGTACGATCCACTTTTTCGGTGGGGCGCAGAGGCGTTGCTACAGCATTTCCTAACATTCCTTTGATATTCATATCTAGTATAATTTCGGTACAAAAATCCAAGAGCTTAACGAGCCCTTAGCCTCTCGACCTTGGCCTCATGCCTTTTTAAATCTCCAGAGAAATTCCGTTTCTCCTTAACTCATTACTGCGTTTTATAATTTCCGTATGGAAATAAACCAGACCTTTGAAGTACCCCAGAGAAACCGACTTCAATTTCCCTGGGTAGGTTGGTACCAGACGAGGACGGAGGCCCCTGTCTGAAATTTTTTAATTAGGTTTAAGTTTAATTAGCAATTTTTATTAGCCAATCAATTTCAAAGCCATGCCTGGAATTTGATTTGCTTGCGCTAATGTTGACGTAGAAGCTTGCAATAAGATGTTATTTTTTGTCATCTCTGCACTAGCCATTGCCACATCAGTGTCTCGAATTCGTGAATTCGCTGCAGACAAGTTTTCATACATGACGCTGGTATTATCATTGGTTGATTGCAACCGATTCTGTAATGCACCTAATGTGGCTCGGAATCCATTGACTCTAGATTGTGCTGAATCTAATTGCGATAATGCTTCTTGGGCACCGCCTTTAGATTTAAAATCAAATCCATCAATTCCCAATGAAGACGCCGTTGCATCTGCTAATGAGGCATCATAAGAAATTCGATCTTCTTCGGCGTTGTTATTAATGCCAACTTGGAAATCAAATGTTGATCCTTTGCCGTCGATCAATGACTGAGTGCCAAACTTAGTCGTAACGGAAATACGCTGAGCTTCTTGTTTAAGTTGTTGAACTTCATTATCGATCATCCCACGTTCTTTTTCTGCAACTGTGTCAGATGAAGCTTGGATCCCCAACTCCCTCAGTCGAGTTAAAATGTTAGAGATTTCTCCCAGGCCACCTTCTGCAGTTTGAATTAATGAGATTCCATCATTCGCATTTCGATTTGCTTGTGAATAGCTTCTGATTTGCGATTTTAAATTTTCACTGATTGCTAAGCCGGCTGCATCGTCGGCTGATTTCGTGATGCGGCTGCCAGACGCTAATTGAGCCATAGACTTTTGAATCTCTCTTTGGCTTCCTGTCATTTGGCGTTGTGCTGTGATCGCTGCCATGTTTGTTGAAATTCGCATACCCATAAAAAACCCCCAGTTGTCGCCTCTTTTGAAGCGGAAAGTGAAACGGCCCTACGACCTACTCGCGGAATCCGTTCATTGTTGAACACGTTGGCAATGTCACCCTTGCACTCGACCTTCTGCTAGCGATCGATATCCTACAGTCACGCGGGATACCGCTCTCGATGGTCTTGTTCGAGGTTTCATCATCGTTGCTGACATAACATTCGGCGGGGTCTGGGGAGACTTGAGTCTCGTCTAGCATTTCTGGACCAACGTCTGCTTCAAACTAGACTTTGGTTTTGAATTCAGGACCAAGATCGCGTGTTTTCCTGGACCTTCGACGAGGGTGGCGGAAGGTCCTGCCAGACTTTCGGTGGGAGTCTTGTGACTTGGTGATCTTCGTCCGCGCGACAGCCATAGCACTCACCCAGCACTCCGCTACAACGCGCTCTCGGGACCTTGTTCCTTGCACTGACCTCGCGCTGTCCCTGCTCTCCTTGTTCCGCTGGGGGTACCGGTCACTTCTTTTACGCGCGAGATTTTTTTATGCAACAGAACTTCTTTGGCAAAACTCACTGGCAACATCGTTTTTCTTATGGAGGCACGCTTCGACAGTGCCGAACTGGGCGAGGAGCTCGGCCTCTTTCCTGCCGAGAACCATTGCACTTGGTTTTAAAAGCGAGAAAAGAAAAAATCAGACCTGGCTTTCGCACTTATAAAAGGTTTGCGTTGATACACTTTATTTTGCGCAAATACGCCGCCCACTTTTTTGTTAAAATCGAGCAGGTGTCTATTCAAGGCGATCATATTCATTTGCTGATTCGAACAACACGCAGGTCGAACTTCCAAAACTTCTTCCGCGTTTTTGCCGGGCAGATTGCGCAAAGATTCGAAAAAGAAGGGCTTTTAACCATCACAAAGCCGCTATTTGCCGCGAACGTGACCGGTACCCCCAAAGTGACCGTGAGTCAGAGGACAACCGGGAGTCGGGAGAGTTCCCGAGCGCCGTGTTTGAATGGACTGTGGCTGCATCGGCCTTTTTCGCGGGTTGTGCGGGGGTGGCGGGCTTATAAAATCGTGCGGGATTATATTCAGCTGAATGAAAAAGAAGCTCTTAGTTACACAACACGGGCAGGCGGGGGCAATGCCAAAATTTGGCGATGTCTAGAATATTGTCAGGAGCCGCCGTTCCTGCCGGCTTTGGATCTAGCTTTGGTTTTGCATAACTGATCATCGGAACTACTGATCAAAGGAGCTTTCGATGAAACGCACGACTCAAACGATTTCTTGGATTTTGGTACTATCAGCCCTGACCGTTGCCGCCTGCGGTGATCGAAGTGAAAGCCGCACTCGGATTCGTAAAGGAGACGGCGGAGGCGCGCCAGTAAATCCTTTCAATGATAAATTAGGTAACGCAGACAAAGCTCTTTCTGGATATTGGATTCAAGAATCCCCGCCTTCTACTGAAGCCAAGCTTTCTGCTGACGAAGACAAACAAGTCGCTCGAATGCTCTATTGGAAAATCGATGTTGAGAAAAAAGAACTTTCAGCCAATTTACTTTGTGAATTGGAAAGTTCAGCAAAAGGTGTTGTTGCTAATGGCCTATCATCAATTCAGGTTAATGCTGAACAATTAGTGTTACGACATTCTCAAGAAAAGTCTGTCCCTTTAGACGGACCAACAGATTCAAAAACTGATTGTCGCCTGAACGAGAAAAAGGCATCCCTGACTTACACTTTGGATGGCGATCATCTAAATGTTGTTGATCAAACCGACCAAACAAGCAGAAAATTTTGTCGCGCCACTTGGGACGTAAAACATCAGCGCCCCCTGCCAGGTGATTCGTGTGCAAAGGCTAATGACAGCAGCCTCGTTGCTGATAAGTCCCAACTCCCTGAGGTCACGGATTTAAATGAAGCCGATGAATCGGAAGCGAAATCCACTCTAAAATCCGAAGGCGAAATTTCAGAAAAAATCCTTACCCCAGCAACTCGTTGGAAACACGTGTTGCCAGAACACAATGGGATTTCTTCATTCCTAACAATGGATCTGCAGAAATCGGCTGATGGCGAATTATTTGTTTTATCTAAGACTTGTTATTTTACGAAAGAGATCGAAGAAACTCGCGTCGATATTCAAGTGAATCCAAAAGCTATTTTTTCTGGGAAAGCTATCCGGATTATCGAAGAGAAGTCTTTCAAAGCAAAAGCTGAAGGTAAAAAGCCCGCTTGCGAATTAACTGTTAGCAAACAAAATGTGCCGTATATCCTAGCTAATGACAAATTAACCTTACAATTAAATAGTGGTACATTGAGCTTTGATGCACTCAAAGCAAAAGATACAACCAAAACTTCGATTCAAAAATAACCCACATCTTTGTTGTCCCGAAAAATTCCCGAGAGAGGTGGTCCTCTCCCGGGTTGGGCTTAACTGACTAGTGTCAATTTGTGTGGGCGACTAGCCATTTCTGAGACTTCTTAAAATATTAATATATAACTAAAAAATTAGCCGATCAATTTCAGCGCCATGCCTGGGAACTGGTTGGCTTGTGCTAACACTGACACCGCCGCGTTCTGTAAAACAGAGGCAGAAGCTAATTCCGAAGACTCATGGGCCACATCTGCATCTGATAGACGTGATCTTGCCGCTGATAAGTTTTCGATTTGTGTGTCTAAGTTCGTGGTTGTTGATTCCAATCGATTTTGAATCGCACCGAAGTTGGCGCGCATCGCTCCGACTTTATCCATTGCCTTATCAACAGTAGATAACAAACTTCGGGCGTCATCTTTTGACTCGATAGAGCCTCCAGAAATTCCCAAGGCATCAGACGAAGCATCGGTTGATAAATCATAGCTGATGGTGTTTTCTTCACCGGCAAACGCACCTACTTGGAAGGTTTGCTTCCCGCCTGAACCATCAAGCAGTTTCTTATCTCCGAAAACAGTTGTCTTAGAGATCCGATCTGCTTCTTCAATCATATTTTTTGCTTCAATATTTAAGAAGCCTCGCTCTTTTTCTCCGATATTATCAGAAGCAGCTTGGATTCCCAGCTCGCGCAATCTGATAAGGATGTTAGACATTTCATTCAATCCGCCCTCAGAAACTTGTATCGCACTGACGGCGTTGAACGAGTTCGTTCGAGCCATCTGCATTCCGCGAACCTGACCGCGAATATTTTCCGAGATCGCTAAACCTGCAGCATCATCGCCGGCTCTTACGATCCGACTTCCCGAGGCCAGTGCCTGTGATGCATGCTCGGCTCTTACTTGCTGCCGACCTAAAACTTTTTGCGCCGACAATGACGCCATATTTGTCTGAATTCTTAAGCCCATACGTCCCTCCTGAGGATTTGGCTTACTTCACAGACGCCCACACATAACTTTCAAAACCGAGGTTGCCCATTCGATTAAAAAAGTTGGACCTGCAAAATAAATTAAAGTTGTTTGATGGAGTAGGCTCAGCAAAAAGAGTGGTGACTGACACTCTTCTTGTGAGCTTTAGCCTAGGAGGTGATCTTTCGAGTCAGTGACTGCTGATCCGAGGTTCCTTCAGGGGTTGCTCCAACGTGTTCATAGAACTTCTCGGCCTTGGTCTAGGAAACTTTAGGGCCAAGGTCCAGGTTTTATATAACGCAGCGCATCTTGTTATTGAAAGGTCAAGGTTTTTGGGGAAAAAATATTTTTCAAAAAAGCTCGGCTAAGGTCTAGGATCAACTAGACCTTAGCCGAGAATCCGCCGCCATCCTCACACAAATAAGGTGTCCAAAGTGAACTCTAAGCAATGAGTTTTAAAAGATAGCTTTGTTGATTGTTCGCATCCGCTAAGACCGAAGCTTGGTATTGCTGAAGAATCTGCCCACGCCTCATATTTGAAACTTCAGACGCGATATCCGTATCTGCCATGCGCGAATAAGCATCGGTTAAATTTTCCACCTGGGTCTCGATGTGACTTGTTGAAAATTCCATACGAGATTGAATGGCTCCCAACCTTGCGCGCGTGCCGTTAATATCTAAAAGCGCCTTATCAATATCCTTAAGACTGTCGCGAGCATCACCCTTATCGCTGACCGACATCCCACTGACTCCCAGATGACTGGCCGTAGTATTGGCTTCGTGGGAATAGGTAATAACATCATCACCGCCGCCATGAATTCCGACTTGGAACTCGTAAGCTTTTGAAGTTCCATCCAGCAAAGGTTGCGAGCCATAGGTCGTTGATTTTGCAATTCGATCTAGTTCTTGCACTAACCCTTTTACTTCATAGTCCATAAATTCGCGTTCTTTATCACCCATCGTATCACTGGCCGATTGAATCGCGAGTTCGCGCAAACGAATTAAAATATTCGATTGTTCATTAAGGGCACCTTCAGCTAATTGTACGAAACTGACGGCATTATCGGAATTGTATCTGGCCGCTTGGTAGCCTTTGATTTGCGCTTGAACACCGGCCGCAATGGCTTGTCCCGAAGCATCAGCTCCAGCATCTGTGAACCTGGTTCCGGAAGCTAAAGCTCGCATTGATTTCTCAACACTTCTTTGTGTTAAACCAAGTGCACGTTGCGCAGAAACAGACGCAAGATTCGAAGCGATCCTCAACATAAGAGCAACCTTTTCTTTCTCGCCCACACACAGCGCGATCGCTCTGATCTAAGCCCGAAGAGCCTCCAGTCACGGAGGATTCGGGCTATCAGCGGCATCGCGCTTTAGGAACCTGCGAGGCCAGCCAAGCCTCGACTTTCGTTCAGCAGTCGTACAACTCTTCGGCGCATCGCGTTATAACTTAAGCTTAAATTTTTAAATATATGATATTATTTAGTTTTATTTCTTTAAAAATGAATAGTTTATTCTCTTTTCGAGCCATGAAATAGGGATATGAATGCTCAAAAGTTGGACGAATTTTTCTGCAAGAATCTGTCAATTTGAACCCATTTTTGTCACTGTCTTTCCAATCTTTTCAATGAGTCCACAATCATCCCTCAGATGATTTTCCGTGTGAGATATTGCCTTACGTATGAATAGTATTTTTCGAAACCTTCTAGCGCTTCTAATTTTTTTGCCAGTCCTTGGATTGGCAGCGATTTCGCCTTCACAGAATGATACGCAAGATGAAGTTTTAGATTTGGGTCTTTATAGTGGCTACCAAAAGATGGTGTCGACGGTCTATTACATTCCCTTTTATAATTTAGATAAACCCTACACATGTTCTGCCAACGACAAAAAGTTCACCGTGCGCAGCACTGAGAAAAAATCCCTCGCGGTTCTTTGTCGTAAACATATAAAAAATTGTATGATGCAAGGTTCATGTGCTGTCATTAAAGACCAAAAACGACTTCTGCTTAATTACCGCAAATTCAAAGACCACGAGCCGCTCTTTGTCTTATTAGAACAAACTGAGTGTCCCTATGGTCGCGGTCCAGGAAATGTTTGTCTTGAACCATACTATACAGTTGCGGCTGATCTGAAGTTTCACAAGCAGGGGGATATTATCTATGTCCCAGAATTAAAGGGCATCACTTTACCAAATGGTGAAATTCACGATGGCTTTTTGATTGTCAGAGATAGTGGCGGTCGAATTAAAGGTAGAAATCGATTTGATTTTTACACTGGCTTTACAGCTTATTCAGATCCATACAATCCATTTACGATTATTGGACTTCAAGATAAAAAAAAGGGCATGCATTACTTAAAAGTTATCAGCGCTGAATTAAAAGATAAAATTCAATTGAAACGAAGCTATCCAATGATTGCCAGTGATTTTTAAACCTTAGAAATTATTTTTTCTTCTAAAATTCGACCTTGTTGCAAAACACAGACTTTATCCCCTAAAACATCCACATCCCGCTGATCGTGAGTGATTAAAAGAACCGGTGTTTTTTCTTCCTCTAACAGTTGCTTTACAAGTTCGCGACTTTCTTGTTTTAGATTCTCGTCCAATGCCGAAAATGGTTCATCCAACATCAGTAATCTAGGTTCAGCAATTAAAGCCCTAGCCAAAGCAACTCGTTGCTTTTCCCCTCCAGACAAAACCGAAGAGGTTCGATGAATAAAACTTTCCATTTTTAATTTTTTTAAAAATCTTTGATAACGCTCATGAAAAAGAGCAGCCTCCATTTTTCGGCATTGGGCCGCAAACTGAATATTTTCAAATCCCGACATATGCGGAAATATTTCATAAGATTGGAAAACCACACCTAAGCGCCTTTCACCAACTGGAAGCTGGGCTAAGTCAAGATCACCAAACTTCCATGTGAAAGGAGTTTTAATTTTTTCCAAACCCAATAACAATCGAAACACTGATGTCTTTCCAGCACCAGATGGCCCCCAAAGGACTGTCACACCTTGATCAAGAATTTTCCAAGCTGGAATTTCCAAATGAAAAGAGCCATAATCTTTAACTAGATTTTCGACGATAGACATAGCCAAAACCCCAAAAAGTAAAAAAGCAGAAAAGTGCGCTGAGCAAAACGGCCACACTCAAAAGACTTGCTAAGCCCAAGCGGTAAGTTGACATCAGTGTTTCAGTCATCAAAGCCAAAGTCATGTCATTGTAAGCAAGAATTCTCGACAAAGCAAAATCACCACAAGCCCATGCGGCAGCCAAACCAGCCAAAAGCAACGCTCGCTGTTCAACCTGTGGCCAAAGGATAAATTTAAAGGTGTTCCATCTAGAAGCACCAATAATTTCGGCGGTCGCCACTTGGCCTGATAGTCTTTGAACTTCACTTTCCCAACCCATCCGATAAAGGACACCGCAAAATATTAATGCTAAAGCGAGTGGTATCTTAAAATAGGATAAGAACCCTTCATTGGGGCCTAAAACCAAAAAGGCAAAGCCTGTAAGGGTAGTGCTTGGCGCGATATAGGATTGAAGCCAGCGCCGCAACCAACTAAATCCCATTGAAAAAGTAATCGAAATTAAAAGAAATAAAATCAATGCACCTGTTGTAAAGCCAATAAATAAAGTTCCTAACGTTCCTTTAATTAAAGCGTCTTTCCAATCTAGAAATTGCTCAGCGGCTTTAGCCCCTGCCAAAATACTGTCTAGATATCCCACGACAAACAAAATCGCAAAAAGCATGATCAGACCAGCGCCCGATTTAAATCCCAACCAACGAATCTGCCGAGGAGTTACGCTGGTTAAAATTTTTATCCGCACAAACCAGCGCGCAAAAAATGCTAATATCAAAAATTGCAGTATTGAAATTAACACGGCTCCGCCCCAATCCATCGAAAGCCTAATTTTTTCGTAAATCAGAACTTCAAGCGTGGTGCCTTTTCCTCCGCCGACAATCAGGGGGATCGAAAAACTGACAAAGCAAATCGAAAATACAAAAAGAAAAAGTTCAGCATAATCATTTTTTAAAGTCGGGATAAAAACATTTTTTAAAAAATGAAAGCGAGAACTTCCCTCAATAGCAGCAAGCTCTGCCATTCCACCCAGTTTAGATTCGATGGTGCGAGATAAACTGACTGCTACCAGGCCAAAATTGATCACTGAATGAATAAGGCCAATCCCAATAAAACCTGTAGGAAATGGATCAACCCAATAAAAAATTATTAATAACGTAAATAAGGGGGGCAAAAAGTTAGGAACAAGACAAATCACTTCTAATATTTTTTTAACTCTTGGACCCATAGATATCAAACCAAGAGCGGCCCAGGTTCCTAACAGCAAAGAACCTACAGCCGATAAACCTGCCTGCATCAAAGTATTTTTTAGGGCCCAAGCAAATTCACTAAAATCAAATTGAGGATGCAGCGGAAACTTCCAGATTAATATTAAAAAGGGACTTAAAAAGAAAAATAAAATCGAATAAGCAAAAGCTTGGCGGGTTCTCAAAAGCCTGTTTCCCGTCGAAGGTCGCTCCATTTTTTTAAAAGACGATCGACATCGGCTGTGCTTGGAATCTCAAAATTGAGATAACGCCGATTCTTTAGAACATCAGAGAATGGTGTCTCATCTTTGATGCCTTTCAACACGGGCATCATATAATTTTTCTGCATAATAACTTTCTGACCTTCAGGTGACAAAATGAGATTCACAAATTTTTCTGATAATTCACATCGTCTACAAAAATCAGGAATGGCCATAAACTCAACTTGTAGCGCCAAGGCCTCTTCCATTTCGAAAGCCACGTAATCACTTCTTTTTTCTTCGAGCTGATAATAAAGAGGCGAAGTGACATAGGTGAAAACAACTTGCCCAGGATTTTTATTAAAAAGCCCAATGGCGGCTGACCATGAAGGAATACTTAAGTTGGCTTGCAGAAGAAGCTTTTCTAAAAATTGAAACCCTTCTTCTTCTCCCTTGGATTGAATCACCCAGTGAAGGAATTGAAATCCTGGGGAACTGGTTCGCGGATCTTCAATCAAAATGCGACCCTGAAAAGCGGGTTCTAAAAGATCATCTAATCGACGGGGGATTAACCCGTCTTTTTTGCCCATAAAACTCAGTGCGCCCCAGTCATAGGGAACAAAGTAATTATTAGCCAGTGCCGGCTTAATCTGGTCTTCCCAATCAAGCTTTCCAAAATTTAGCTTTTGCCATTTCAGACCTTCCAACGCTTTTGGCAAATCCAACTGATCTAAACCAATGACCAAATCAGCGCCTAATCCTTCGCCCTCAATTTTTAATTTTTGAAGTAGAATTCCTGCATTACTTCCTTCTGCGAATTCGATGCGACAGTTGCACTGTTTTTCAAACATTTCTTTTAAAACGGGGCCTGGGCCCCATTTACTAGTGAATGAATTGTAGGCATAAACTCTAAGGACTGGTTTTTCATCAGCGACAAATTTTTGTTGTTGATTCAGATTAAATAAAAAAACTCCGACAAATACGACCGTCATGAACAGAAAAAAATGTCTCATCCATTACCACCAAATACCACGACGACGTTTAAAAAAGAAATAATCGAAACCAAGGCATCGGCCAGCACCTGCCCACGCCATCATGACATGTATTGCTAGCAGGGTTTTGAAAAAATCTTCATTTACGGGCCCTGATATGAAAAGCATGTTCAAACAAAGAAAAACTCCAACCAACGCTACGGGTCTTACGACATAGCCAATGATGTATGAAATGGCGATCGCGAATTCTAAAGCCATAACGATAAATGCCAATGTGGCCCAATTCGGCACCATATAATTCATCATCATTTTATACCACTCCGGGGCATGGCTTGCCGGCAGCCATTCTGCAATTTGTTCAGCAATTCGAGGTCGCGACAAATAATCGCTATTAAATTTATGAAGTGCTTCCTGTAAATAATAATACCCTACGAAAACTCTAAGAAAAGCCAAAGGCAGCAAATGGCCGACGTATTTTAAACTTTCGAAGAAGGCAACAAACATGAATGTATTAAACACCCTTTTTGGGGCAGTGGTCAAAGAGGAAACAAGATTCGCATTGAGGGTTCCTAGCCTTACACAAGCTCCGACCATGCGATATCAAAAGATGTGAAAATAGAATCCAGTCCTTTTTAGGGACAACTTTTAGCAGATCTTGTTCTATCTCGGCAGCTGAGTTTTTTTTTGTCCAGCCCAGTCGCTGACTTAGGCGCCCGACATGGGTATCAACTACGATTCCAGATGTAATCCCAAAAGCGTTTCCCATAACTACATTCGCTGTTTTGCGGCCCACTCCGGCTAACTCAATTAATTCCTCCATCACTTTCGGAACTTGTCCTTGATGAACGTCAACTAAAGCGGTGGCACAAGCCTTTAGGTTTTTAGCTTTTGTTTTATAAAAATTGGTCGATTTAACAAGATCTTCAATTTCTTCAAGCGGTGCCTGCGCCAAATCTTCGGGCAAAGGCCAGCGCTTAAATATATGTGGAGTGACTTTATTAACTCTTTCATCTGTGCATTGGGCAGATAAAATCGTGGCTATTAAAAGTTCAAAAGCATTGCTATGATCCAAAGCGCAGTGAGCGTCCGGATATTTCTTCTTCAGGGCCTGCAGACTTTTTTTAAAATTTAGGATGTTCGGCGTCTTAAGCTTTATCACCGAAATCGCCAATAGCCTCGACTGGACATCCGTCCATGGCCTCTTTGCAAGCTGCTTCTTCTTCGACACTGGCGGGCTGCTTTGAAACAAAAGCATGTCCGTCTTCTTCGTGCATCGCAAAATTGTTCGGCGCTGACAATACGCAGGCATCGCAGGCAATACAAGATTGATCAACAAACATTTTGCCGGGATTGTTGTCTTTCCATTTTGTTTTAAGGTCTGCCATGACGAACTCCTGCTCGAATAGTCTAGGTTATTATATACCTATTACGCGCAGAATTAGTCAAACTTTCCCGACGGAAGTCGATTATTGGGCTGGGCGCTCGAATTGTGGGGTAGAAACCACCTAATAGGGGATAAAATTAAGCTCTAGGAGGGGACCATGGAAGGACCTCGATCGCCCGCAGAAAACGAATTGCCATCTGTCTTAGATTTTTTAAATAAAAAGCTACGAGCTGACTCAGCATGGTCAATTGACACTGAATATCCGACGACTCTTACAAAAAGCAATATTCACAATATGAGAATCATTAAAGATGAAACTCAAATTATCTCTCATGCCGTTGTTAAACCTCTGATCATTAAATCACCAAATTTGATTTACAAAATGGCTGCTATTGGATCCGTTGTCACTGACCCCGATTATCGAAACCAAGGGCACAGTCGAACTTTACTCAATGATTGCCTGGAGCTTGCTCAAAAACAACAATGTGATGCCGCGATTTTATGGACTAACCTTCATGATTTTTATCGGAAAATGAATTTTGAGCTCGCTGGGACAGAGGTCTCTTTTATCATCGACAAGCCGGTGATAGATGCGGATTCGGATCTGCGCTTTTCGAATGATCCGAAAGTTGCGGCTGAAGCGATTTTTCGACTGTATTCAAACCATACTGTCACGACAGTTCGAAGCATTGAAGAAACTAGAAAATATATGAGTATCCCCCAGACTAAAATTTATACAGCCTGGGAAAAAAATGGAACGCTTGCGGCCTATGCTATCGAGGGAAAAGGCGCCGACCTGGGCGGCTACATCCACGAATGGGGCGGCATGGTTTCTAAATTGATTCCACTTTTAAATTACATCTTCAATTTAAATAAAAGCCCACTGACGGTGATTGTTCCAAGGCATTCGCACCATTTGATTGCGCAACTCCAGCAGCGCCAAATTCAAACACACATTGGTTTTTTAGGGATGATAAAAATTATCAACCACGACCAACTCTTTGGAAAAATCAAACGGGCTTTCAGATCCGAGGGTGTGTCTGATATTGTTCTTGAAAAAACTAAAGACCACTTCCTTTTCGGCGTTGGCGAAAATCTTTTTACAATGACAGATGAAGCTGAAATGACTCGGTTGATTTTTGGACCTGTTGAAATTGACGAATTAGACATGCTCAATGAAAAAACAAGGCATCAACTTTCAAAGCTTTTGCCTTTGCCATTTTGGCTTTGGGGATGGGATTCTGTATGATGTTACGTCTGGCAGTTATTTTCATCGCGTTTCCTATGACCAGTTGTCTGGAACTTCCAGACCTTAAAAATGATGATGGCGCGCAGGCCTCTGCCAGTGAAATTCGAGCCAAATTTGTTTGGGCTTGGGGCGAAGATCCACAAAGTCACAACTTCAAAGATCATTTCGACGGTGCTGAAATTAATGTTAATGAAGTGGTTTCCCTTTCAAAAACAGTGGCGATCATTGGCGCAGCTCCGCGTGAATACGAACAACAGTCGATGAAGATGCATGCCGTTTTAGATTCTGTGGATGAATCCGGACAACCGGCGAACGAGTATCGTGTTGCGATTGTCACAGCCTCGGCTTCTGATGGTAATAATCAAAAACCTATTATCACTGAGCATGGTTATTTATTTCCAAAATATACTACCGCCAACATGGCCTCGATCGCAGCTTTTTCACCCCAGAAGTTTTTTAACTCGCTATCGTATGTCCATGCGCTGAGTGGCGAAGCGCCCAATTTAAGTGTCCATAATATGCTGACTTATTTGCTGGCCTGCAGGCCGGATCCAGCTTCTGGGTGGAATCCAACTTGTTTTAATCTTAGAACATGGACGTCTGTTGAATCAGCTCCCGTGTTTCTGCAAAAAGAACCCGGTTGCGGTGGTCTTTCTAACTGTCAAATGAATGTCAGGCATGTGGCTTATGATTTGGTTAGCGAAGTGATTGATGAACAAAACGGCACTCGCGTTCGGATGAAAACACTGATTCATGTGCAAATGAGTCCTGACGTTCCTTATCTGTCGCGTTTAACTTCCTTATGCTTTCAAGGCTTAGGAAAATACGAAGGCACTCCTTATGTTGCGACAGTGTGTACAGATGTCACTCGTTTTGAGCGCGGCACGCCTCGATGAAAAAGATTGCTTTGATCCTTTCTGGCTGCGGCCACAGGGATGGGTCCGAGATCACAGAATCTGTCTGCTTATTAATTGCCCTGCACCAATATGGCGCCGTCGTCAGTTGTTTTGCGCCTAACTTAGAATTTGATGTGGTCGATCATATCACCGCCAAAAATACTGGTGAAAAAAGAAATGTTCTAGCCGAAGCCGCAAGAATTGCTCGGGGAAAAATTCACGAATTAACAGAATTAAAATCCAAAGACTTTGACGGACTGGCTTTTTCAGGCGGCTTGGGCGTCATTAAAAATCTGTCAGATTGGGCGACCAAAGGATCTGCTTGCCAGGTTCTGCCGGCGGTCGCACAAGTCATAAAAGAATTTCACAAGCAAAGCAAACCGATCGCTGCCGCGTGTATTTCTCCAGTCTTACTCGCTAAAATTTTAGGCATTGAAGGGGCCGAGCTAACAATTGGAAATGACCCAGAAACAGCTCGCGAAATTAGTAAAACAGGTGCTCATCATGTGGATTGCCCAGTGAATGATTATGTCACAGATCGCCTTACAAAAGTGATTACTTCACCTGCCTATATGTATGAAGCTCTTCCCCATGAAGTTTTCAAAGGCCTTGCAGGACTTGCTAAAGAACTTGTAGAAATGTCCTAGCCCCTATTAGAATTAAATCTGATTAAATCGAATGCACTTAATGAGGCACTCCAATGAAAAAGAAAATCGCAATTATTTGCGGCGGAAAATCCCCTGAACACGAAATTTCAATTAGATCCGTAAAAAATGTGATCGACGCTTTGGATTCATCTAGATTTGAGCCTGTCCTTATTGGCATCAGCAAAGAAGGAACCTGGTATCACTTTTCCAATTTAACTACGATTAAAGAGGTCAAATTTTTATCCGACAAAAACAAGTTACCCGGCACCGAAGTCGCTTGTTTTGTCGTCATCGAAGGCCAAGCTTGCCTTTATCTTTTAAAATCCAATCAGAAAATATCAGTCGACGCCGTTTTTCCAATCATGCACGGAAGCTTTGGTGAAGATGGCACTATTCAAGGCCTGATCCGCATGATGGGTTTACCATTGATCGGCTGCGACGTTTTTGCTTCCGCCGCAGGCATGGATAAAGAAGTGATGAAGCGCTTGCTGGAGCAGGCTAAAATTCCAGCTTCAAAGTATGTCCTTCTATCAGAGCAAAGAAAATATTCTTACGAACATTTGACTAAAAAACTAGGTTCACCATTTTTTATCAAGCCTGCCAATGCCGGCTCCTCAGTGGGTGTTCACAAAATCAAAACTGCTGAAGATTATAATAAAAAATTAAAAGATTCTTTTCTGTATGACACCAAAGTTTTAGCTGAAGAATTTATTGATGGCCGCGAAGTTGAATGCTCGGTTTTAGGCCATTACTATAATGCCAAGGCCTCGGTGCCTGGGGAAATCATTCCTCAGCATGAATTTTACTCTTACGAAGCTAAATATTTAGATGATAACGGCGCCATCTTAAAAATTCCTGCCGAGCTTTCGCCTGAGACTGCGAAGAAGCTCCAAGAAATGGCCGTCAAAGTTTTTGAAGTGTTTCTGTGTGAAGGCCTCACTCGGGTGGATTTCTTTGTTAGAAAAAAAGATGGCGAAGTATTTGTTAATGAATTGAACACTTTGCCAGGCTTTACTTCGATTTCAATGTATCCAAAAATGTGGGAAGCTTCGGGGATCGGTTATAAATCTTTAATCACTCAACTGATCGACCTCGGATTAGAAAAATTCGAAGCCGAACAGCGAATTGCAACTAACTACAAAGATTTGGCTCAGTGAGAACAGACCGGCGGTTGCTGATTTTTGCTTTCGCAGACTGATTGCAAATCTCCCAGCGCGCCGTTTTCACCACGAGATCCTAAATCTCCCTTTGCTCCTTTGGAACCTGGAAATTGATCACACGCAAAAACAGCGATACCACTTGGCAACCCCCCAGGCAGACCGCCGTCACCACCGTCGCCGCCTTCACCTCCACTAGCTCCAGCGCCCCCCTGGCCTGCTTCCGTGGTTGCTAAAAGTGTGAAGCCCGCATCTTGAGTAATATTTACTGAAAGGTGCCCGGAAGCTCCGCCGCGCTGTCCGTCTCCGCCGGGATTACCCTGATGTCCTTTTTCTCCAGGCCCACCGCGACCGGGTTGTTTGGTACACGACATTTTATTTAAAAATCCTTCCATCCCAATCTGACCTCCCGGTGTGCCCGCATCGCCTGTAGTGCCCGTTGCACCTTTTAGTTTTTCATCTGGAGCCTGCGCAGGAACACCATCGCCGCCGTTCTCGCCGCGCATTTCAACTCGTAAGTGACCCGTTGCTTTAACTGCTTTAATTTCGATAACTCCA
This sequence comes from Pseudobdellovibrionaceae bacterium, assembly GCA_043747555.1. GTDB lineage: Bacteria > Bdellovibrionota > Bdellovibrionia > Bdellovibrionales > Bdellovibrionaceae > JAYWDA01. Next base: position 41,010 of record JAYTOY010000033.1, read on the forward strand.
CCTGAACGACCGACTTTTCCTTGCTTCGCCTTTGCGCCGATCGGAAAGCTGCGTATCAAACCATCTTCAGAGTGAATTTCTTGGGCTTCGATTTGGAGCGATCTACCATCAAGAGTGATCGATCCCTGGGCGGTGAGATAAATTTTAGTAAATTGCTTTAAGACAAGCCCGTTTTGATTTTCAGAGAAAAGCTGACTGAAGTTGCTATCAGAAAAATCCATTGCGCGATCAACAACTAAATCCATTGGAATTTTTAAATCAATTTGGTCAAAGGAAATGACATGCCCTTGATTATTTGTACTAAATTCATAATGAATTTCATCGCCTGCTTTAATTTTTTCGTCGATCCAAATTTGATTATTTAATTGAACCCATTCTGTGTTCTTTTTGCCCGCAATGGATTTCGTCACATAAACAGAGCTGGGAGCTGAGTGAAATTCAAATTTGACTCGGTAAATATTAGGACCTGTCGATAAAAAGCTTGCATCGATCTTTTGATAGATCGAGCTGACTTGGGTTTCGGGTCCCACTTCATTACCGTCACCCTTCGATTTTATTTTCATGCATGAGGAAAGGGTTAATAAGATAAGACCGCTGGCGATTCTGGACCAAAATTTCAATTTCATATAGTCTCCTATTATTTTTTTCTGAATTACCGATGCGAATCCGGCACCAAGGCAAAGTTTTTTAACCATGAGTTAGGGATTTCCAATCCGGACTTTGGTCCGCCTCGCCTTTAGTTGCGGAATGGTGCTTGCATTAGAACTGGGTATCGATCGAAAAATTTGGGCTTGGAGAAGCAAATGGAAAAGCGCGCAATGGATCTTAAAAACACAACTTCCTTTGAACAAATCGACAGCGAAGATCAAAGTGACTTCGTAACTGCTCAGAATAACTGTGCACTTTGTGGAACTACGTTGGAACTTCGGCATGTCTTTATGACTGAAACTAGTTCGATCAAAGAAGAGGCTTATTGCACCGAATGTGATATGCGGACCCGCGCCAAAATTTATACATTGAATTAATTCATCTGTTCTTTGACTGCTAAAGCGTCAATTTTTTATCAGAAAAGAACGGACCTTCGGCCTGATCATCTGCGATTCCAAAGGCCGATTGCTTAAGGCCCCAGGGGCTTTTATCTTCTGGTCTCATCCAATGATTCAACCACAAAGCTCCATACTCTAATTTTTCGGCGACCTTTCGAGCTTTATCTTCATCTCCCCATAATACCGCTAAATTCCCATAGGATGTATTATTAGCCCACTTTGCGATCTCATGCAGATACTTAACCGTAACGATGGGAAATACCGGAACCAGAAGTTCGTCTTGCTGAAGGTTGGAGCAGTTGGGAAGATTCAGCAGGAACTGAGATCCTTGTGAGTCCGGCAAAAAAACTTGAGCGTGCTCTCCCTGCGCTAGTTTTACTGTTTCGGTTTTTAAATTTTGCATCAGTCCTGGACCCCAAGGACTAGAATCGTGAATCGACTGTGCTGGTTTTATTTTAAGAATTTTTTCTTTAAAACGCTCGATCACTTTTGGAGCTTCCGCTTCGGTTGTCAGCAACCGACTCATGCTCCAACCTGTTTGGCCGTTTCCGATCAAAAAACTTTCAACGAGACGATCCCAATAGGTTTCAGATTCAAACCCAGGAAGAATCACGGCCGCATTTTTGACAGACCCGCGAATTTTTAACTTTTTAAATTGTTGCGCGGTCGATTGAATCACACTTTCTGCATTTTTAGTTCGACCTACAAAACTGACCGCCCGAACTCCTGGGTGTGCGGCTAAGAAGGCTCCCACTTTTGAGCCTTGCCCTAATAGAACTTGGATAGATCCGACGGGTGGTTGGATTTCGTGGATCAAGCTTTTTAAAATTTGAGCTGTGATTGGTGATTTTGACGAGACTTTAATGATCACTGAATTTCCTGCAGCCCAGGCAGGAATTAAACTTTCCATAACTAATCTAAAACTTAAACTCCAGGAAGCAATGATAGCTACGACACCACTGGGTTGATTTATATATTGATTCGAAGCCTTTTGCTTTAAAGCCTCGATATTTTTATCAATCAAATGCAAGACATGCTGAAACGAACTTTCTTTGGAAAAATTAAAAGGTAACCCTTGATACAGGGCTTCCTGTGCCGCCCAGTCATTGATATTTCTTTCGATGGAAATTTTTAATCTTTCTAACAAAGCCAAGCGATCTTCTCTGGCCCAAGCATTGGGAAGATTCAGAAATTTTTTGCTGGACTGCAAACAGCGAATAACATCCATTTCATCAGCTGGATTCCATTCAGCTAAAGGTGTTTGGTCCCAGAGACTTAAAAATTTTTGCGGCGCCGAATTTTGAGTTTCAGAATCCTGGCCATTGATAAATTGAGTCAGTTTTATGGTCATTAGCCTTGGTGTTACCACCAGCCTGCGGGGGAATTCAAGTCAGGATAAAAAAAAGGGCGGTGAAAGTCCTTTTTTTAAGCCAGATCTTACGACGTTGACTAAAAAGTGGTGCTTTACCGCCCGGACTTTGGCGAAGTTGCAATGACTATGAAGTCATTCCCTCCGCCTCGGTACTGTCACATGGTTTTACCATAAGCACCACCTCCTTCCCAGCCGTCAGAACGACTTACCTTTATAATAACTTTTTGGAAATAATTTCGAAACAAAAAAATTAAAGTTGTTCGATAATTTTTTTCTGAATCTGTTTCATTTCATCCGAAGAATGTCGCTTGGCATGGGCGAAATTGAGATCGCTCATTTGCCATCCTGGAATTAAATGCAAATGAAAGTGAGGCACTTCCAAACCGATGACAGTTTGAAATACTTTTCGACATTCTGTCGCTTTCTGAACCGCTCGACCAACTTTTAACGCGATCTGATGAAGGTAGATGTAATCTTTTTCTGGGACATCGATCCAATGATCGACCTCTTTTTTAGGAATAATCAGAGTATGTCCCAGTTTGACTTGGTCCAAAGCAAGAAACGAGAAAACCAGGTCATCTTCATAAATTTTGTAGCTGGGAAGCTCGCCACTTAAAATTTTTGTAAATACGGTTGCCATGAGTTCCTCCAAAAAAAAATCCCAGTTTTTACAGACTGGGATTTTGAAATTAAAATTTGATACTAGCCGCGCTGAGGGGCTGGCGACCATTTTAGGCCTTCGGGGCCTTTCCACTGCCCTCGAGGTCGATAGATCCGATTGTTGGCATATTGCTCCATCGCGTGCGAACACCAACCGCTGATTCTAGAAACTGCAAAAATCGGCGTATAAATGTCGATAGGAATTTTCATGCTGTAATAGACTGTTGCTGAATAAAAATCCACATTTGGCATCAAGCCCTTTTCTTTTTGCATTGTATCGTCGATCAAAATCGACATTTCATACCATTGTGGTTCGCCAATTTTTTTAGTTAGCTTTTCAGAGATTTTTCGTAAAATGCGAGCGCGCGGGTCACCGTTTTTATAAACTCGGTGACCAATGCCCATGACTTTTTCTTTGGCGGCCAGTGCATCGATCACGAATTTTTTTGCGTTTTCGATATTGCCGATTTTTTTAAGTGATAACATCACCTGTTCGTTAGCGCCGCCGTGCAATGGTCCTTTTAATGCCCCGATCGCAGAAACTACGGCCGAATGTAAATCGCTGAGCGAAGAGGCTGTCACACGAGTCGCAAAAGCCGAGCAGTTTAATTCATGATCGGCGTGCAAGATCAAACAGGTATCAAATATTTTTACGAAATCAGCATCAGGCTCTTTTCCACTATTAAGCATATACATAAAATTCCAAGCCATAGATTTTCCTGCTTGCGGAATTGTGGGTTCGCGCTTATTTCGAATGGCCTCGAAAGCACAAACTAGGGTGCCCATCTTGGCAGTTAAACGCAAAGCTTTGCGCCGATTTGCTTCTGGAGACATATCTTCGGAATCCTTATCCCAATGTCCCATTAAAGAAACAGCCGTTCGAAGCCATGCCATCGGATGAACATTCGTAGGGATATCTTTTAAAACTTTAATAAAATCAGGCGGCAAAATCATTTCCTTATTCAAGTCTTCACTGAAGCTTTTAAGTTCACTGGCTTTTGGCAAACGATTATTCCACAAAAGGTAAGTGACTTCTTCAAAGGTTGAATTATCAACAAGGTCATCGATCGTGTAACCTCGAAAATTCAGTGTATCACCAACGATAAAGGAAATGGCTGTCGTACAGGCGACAACTCCTTCCAAACCTTTATCTACAGCGCCCTCATAAATTTGAATTTCTGCCATGATATGTCCTTTCAAGGTACTTTTTTAAAATCATCCTTTTGCAAGCTTAATAACTCGATCTTTAACTTCTGTCACGATGACAGTCTGATCTTTTTCAGGCTCGGATTGTCCTGTGAACTTTTCGATTCTGTAAAGAATTTCGTTTCTTAATTCATGGACTCCGCTGCGAGGCGCTTCCCGAATAGCATCGCGAAAATTTTCACCACCCCATGGCTGACCCTGGGCATTTTGCGCGCGCCAAATTCCTTCTGTGCAAATCACAATTCGGTCCCGAGGATTCAGGGGCAGCTTTAACGAATGCAATTGCGGTACCGAAGTTTTGGTCAGAACGCCGCTGCAGGCCTCTAAGTTTTCTAGGGTGTCTTGGCCCATCATCTGCAAATAAGCTTGATGGTGCCCTACGTGGCAGTAAGAAAGTTCATAATTTCTTTTATCCACGACCCCGTAAAATAAGCTGATTTTATCGTCGTTTCCCATCTGCGGTTGAAGCTCTTGAATCAGGCTTTGAACTGTTTGATGAGCCTCTGATGAACGCTTAGCTTCACTGGAAGCCGAAATTTTTATTAGCACACTTAAAAACAAAGCCGACAGACTGTATCCAGAAGCACTTGAAACCAGGATTGCAAACTTCATTCGATCTTGTAGTTCAAAAATATCAAAGTAATCCCCACCCGACTTCATCCCAGAAATAAATTTCGTGGAAAAATCGAAACCTGAAATTGGTGGGATTTCGATGGGATTTAAATGTTTTTGTAACTGACTGGCCATCTTCAACTCTTGGCCCATCTGCGAGATGACTTTTTCAAGTTGCTGATTAGCTAATCCCAGCTGGCTTTTATAAAGCTGCAGTTCGGCACTTTTAGAGGTGAGTTCCTGCTCAAGATCGCGAATGCGACTTTTCAGGCGTGATTCTTCATCAGACATAGATTTCTATTTTCCCTGATCTTTTCCCGTTTGAGAAAGAGAAAAAAGCTCTTGGACGAAAGTAGGTAAGATTCCTTGGTTCTGTTGCCACTGAGCAGCACTGCTAGCTGACATCCTACACTCTTGCGCCTTCCCAGCTCTGTAATATCCCCAGACCAACGATAAAACCGTGACCAGGCCCGACCAAGCTAAGGCACAAATCACAAAACCCGCAATTTTTTCGGGCAAAGGGCCCGTGCTGAAGCTGCTCATTTCATAAAACTCACTTTTCAAAATTCCGAATGCCATTAAGAAGAAAACAGCAGCCAGCAGGTGAACGATTAAGTATTCAAAAATTATTTTTGTAAAATCCGGCGCTTGCTTACGAACGACTCGCCAAAAAACGAATGCGGCCCCTAAACTTTCTCCAATGACAAAACCAACGGCTACATTTAAACCCATAACACCCATTGAAAGGGCCACCACCGAAAACATCCACGCCCAGCCTTCAAACGGCAAGAAAACCGTCATCACCGCCGCAAATAAAAGCCAAGCTAAAACTGCAGCCAAACGATTGTCTGAAAGAATAAGAAATAGTTCCTGCGCATTGGCTTCTTGGCTTAAAAAAGAGCTCATTCGCAATGTGTTTTCCATGGAGTGAAGAAAAAGTCCTAGAAAAAAAAGACACCAAAAAAAAGAGATCAACGAAGGCCATTTCTTAGGAAATAAAAGTGCAGCAAAGCCAGCTAGCAATAAAACGCCACCTGGCCACTGAAAAGTCATTGATAAAAAGCCCGCCCAAAAAAGCACGGCTAACGAGGACAGGCTAATAAGGCATAATGACCAGAGCCCGTCCCAATACTTCATTCCGGCCAAGGCGACACTGGTTAATCGCACCCGATGCGGGCTTGCAGAAAGGACCGCAAAGCCAAAGCAGATAAGAAACCTTCTTAAAAAAGACTCATTTTTTTCATGCGCCCATCCTTTTTGAACACCTAAAAAGGTCAACCCTAGCTTTTCACGGGCCTGTGCAAAAGACCAAAAAATCAGAAAGAAAAATCCGAAAAAAATAAAAATCATTTATTACCTCTGGACGTATAGATCATAGCGGACCGTTGTTCCTTTAAAAGAATGAATCACTCCCGGCAGAAGAAATTCTGATTTTAAGGGCCGCTTAACAACAACTCTTTGAAAATTCTTTTTCAAGGCTGCTTTTAAAACTTCCTGACTGTCCTCATCAGAGCCCACTAGCTTCCGGAAAATTTGCATTTCTTTTCGGGGCAAAGCTGACTTTCTTTTTTCTGGATACATCGGATCAAAATAAGCCACTTGATAGAAATGGTCTTCGGGTAGGCTATTTAGAAAAAGTCCGCTGTCTGATAAAATAAATCGAAGCTCTGATAAATCGGGCCTGTCTGTTTTTTCTAAAGCTTGCGTGAGCAAAAAATAGAGGACTGGATTTCTTTCAAGCGCCGTCACTTGAAAACCGCTTTGGGATAAAAAAACCGAATCGATTGCAAGGCCTGCTGATAAATCTAAAACATTTCTGTATTTTTTATCTCCAGCTAAAGCTTTAGTTAAAAGCTCTTGCCCGCCTTGCGAATTTTTTCGCGAATAATCTTTTTTGTTTTCATCAAAATCAACCGTGAATTCGCGCCCAGAGGGATCGATGACATACAGGCCATCTTCCTCTTGTATTAGTTCAAATCGATCTAATTTATTTTTATATAAAAAATCTTCGCAGAGCTGAAAAAGTTCGTCTCGATCAAAATTCATAAAGAAGGTACCAAACGATTTCAATCACCCAGAGGCCCATGACAAAAGCGAGAAGGTATTTTCCCTTATTACGAAGTGCCAACATTCTTGAGCCCGCTGGAGATTTCAGATGAGAAAGATCTTGGAGAAATAAGATTGAGACAAAAGTCATACAGAGGCCATAAAACCAGCACCAGAAAGCTCCCGCATATTCATAATGGTAACCGATAAATCCACCGAGGCAAAGAATCCACCAATAACCAATTAGTCTTTTACCTTTATCAAAGCCAAAGTAATTCACCATGTTATGCAAACCCGCCTGGCTTTGGGACACAATCAATTCAAGGTTGCGCAAGTGAATCGGCAATAACACCATTCCTCCCCAGATGAAACCAATCACCAATGTTTCAATCCGGACGGTCCCTGTAAAAGAAAATTCGTAGCCCGAAGTTAAAAGGGGTCCGACCAAAAGAAAAATTCCAAGTTCCCCGCCGGCCGCTTCTTTGAATGAAAAGCGAACCCGGTAAAGGGCTAAGTAGCTGATCAAAGCTGCTAATAAAACAAAATAAAGAACATGAGGAAATGCTATAAAAATAGGGAAGGCTAAAACAAACGATAAAAATAAGAACCAATGACCGGCTTTACGAACACTTTCCGCTGTTAGCCATCCCGCTTGGATCGGGCGACTGCCTAACTGTGGATCAATGCGATCAAAGCCTTTCATGTGATCAACATAGTCGTTTCTTAAATTAAAGGCTGTAAACAGAAATAAAACACCTATCGTTGCTAAAAATAAAGTCTCGGGATCAAGGACGTTAATATCAACAATATTTTTACTGGCGATTAAAAACATAGGGAATAACACGATCAAAAAGGATCGTGGCCTGAATGCTTTCACCCAGATCATAAAGGCTGAAGGCTTTTCGATTTCACTGACGTCAACAATTTGAAAAGTGACGCTTTCTTGTTCGGTGTTCACATTTAATGATTTCACAGGCAAAGCTCGTTGAGTCTTTGAAAAAGTCCCGCGCAAGTATTTATTAAAACCTGGTGATTTTTTGTCTAGGGTTACAAAGTGACTCACGATGGTTTCTTCCGCCAGTAAAGAATATCAGTCAAGGGTCGGATCTCTTGGATTAGGCTGTGCTCATTGGCCGACAGCATTTTGCTTAAGGTTTGCAGATGGTGCTGATAGACCGCAATCAATTGACTGTTCATTTGATCAAATTGATCAACGGAATCTCTGAAAAAATTCTCGCCCCCCAAGGCTTGATAGAAGTTTTGCATATTCTGGCTGCGCACCAATAAATCAATCTGTTCTTTTTTACGCCCCCGGCTGACAAAGGCACCGAAGGAATTGAGGTACCCTGACTTAAGATCTCCAAGAATGGCTTTTCCTTCGTGATTACGAATATCATAATCAAGAAGGTCATCGCTTCGCTGAAAAAGCTGACCGAGCAAGGTTCCCATTTCTTCTAAAAGCTGATGCATTTCTTTATTGTAATTTTCACTAGCAATAAAGGGGGCGCGTAAGCACCATTTAAAAAGCGAAGCCGTTTTTAAATTATGAATTCGATCCAGTTGCTCTAACGATACAAAAAAATCGCCAACGACAGAGTCTTGCAACCATTCACCTTCAAGCAAGTCAGAAATCACTTCAGCGGTGTATTGTACCAATTGGATATTTCCAAAATGAGATAAATTAACCATCACCCGAGCTAATAAGTAATCCCCAGCAAGAACGGCATATTCTGGCGAATACTTCGTCCAACCAGCGGGCTTGCCACGGCGCAAATGCGATCGATCGACCAAATCATCATGTAACAATGAAGCATTGTGGATAAACTCAATCGTCTGGGCTAATAAATGTTGAGTTTTTGCTGGCGCTTGAACACTGTCACAAACCATTTTTATCAAGCGAGCTCGGAAACCTTTTCCACCAGAAAACAAATCGTCATAAAGTTGATTCAACCTGGGGAGATAGGCAGGAAAATCTCGGGGATCATAGACCTTAAGATCAGCGCTGATCAGATTTGAGAAAGTGGGTTGAAACGTTGTGCGTTGCATTTTTGACTTCCTTCAGAGATACTAATCCATATCATGTCATTTCGGGCCCCAACAAGGATAAAGCTTTGGCAAAAGTCTTTAAAGCTAACGTAACTGTCACCTTTCGCGAAGCCGATCCTGCTCAAATCATGTTTTTTGGAAATATTTTTGGCTGGGCCCATGACACCTTTGAAAAATGGATTTTAGAAGCAGGATATCAATGGAAAGAGTGGTTTAAAACCAACCAATTCATGATTCCCATTCGCCACACTTCAGCCGATTATTCTAAACCTTTTTATCCCGGAGAAACTTACCAAATTGAAGCCTGTGTCAAAGCTTTTGGGACGACCTCATTCACCATGAAATATGTTTTTTCAAGTGCGATGGGCGTTCATGCATTGGTGGAAATGGTGCATGTTGTTTTGGATGTAAATACGCACAAACCAATTCCCGTTCCTGAGTCCATTCGACAAAAATTTTCGCCTTATTTGGAGGCTTTATAATGCCCGAACAAAATGAGAAGTTTTGGAAAGACGGTATTCAATTTCAATGTCAAGGATCAGGCAAATGTTGCACTTCCCGGGGTGAATTTGGCTACGTCTATTTAACGCCAGAAGATCGACAGCGACTGGCCGATTCCCTGGGTGTATCAATTGGCACATTTACCAAAAACTATTGTCAGCGCACAGCGACTGTCTGGCACTTAAAAGAAATCAAAGAGCGACCCGACTGTCAGTTTTTAAAAGATAAAAATCGATGCACGGTTTATGACGCCAGGCCAACACAGTGTCGAACATGGCCTTTTTGGCCTGAAATGATGAATGCAAAAGCTTGGAGTTCTGAAGTCGTGGCTTACTGCCCCGGAATTGGAAAAGGTCGCATAATTCCTTTAGCAGAAATCGAAGCGACCTTAAGTGAACAAGTTGAAAGCGAAAAAAAATACGGCCTTTAGCAAGCCGTAATATTTGATGGCGCACAGCTTTTTTCAAAAAAAGCTTTCCACAACACTTGTGTTGAAAAATCAAACTGAGACAGATTTTGGAAGAAAATAGGTTTGTAAGCCCAAGACAATTTAAAGTCTTTCACTTGGCTCAGTAAAAAAGCGGCCTTAACACCTTCAGCAGGATTCATTTTTCCAAACCAAGCAGAGCCTAAAAAATGAAGAGCATGGGTGTCTTGAGTGAGAACAAAAATCAATGTTTGTTCGTAAGCTGTTAATCCATGGAATGAAGTCAGCTCAGACAATTGAACAATCCGAGAAAAGTCGTGGCCATGAAAAATTTCTTGTTCAAGAAGTTGAAAATAAAGTCCCCTTTTCTCTTCAGGTGTTGCTTTCTTTAAGCGCAATGCCTTTTCAAAATATTTAGAAGCTTCACTTTTGCGATCAAAAGATAACTCTGCAAAGCCCATACTTGATAAATATTGGAAATCGTCTTCTTGATCAAAACTTTTTAAGTAAACATAGCTGGGTTCTAAATCTTGATTCAGTCGTAAAAAAGCTTTTAAACGAATTTCACGAATAAGAGCCTTTTCCTCGACGATAGAAACTTCAGGAGCAAATAAGGAGGCTTGCTCATAGTATTCCATCGCTTTTCCAACATAGCCTAGGTCTTCAAAATTTTTGGCAAGATATAAAGCGGCTTCGCAAAACATTTCATCATCGAAGTCACCTTCACTTTGATGAAGTTCTTTTTCAATATCAGCTAAGACATTATGAAGTGTCCCAAATTGAGATGATTTCTTGTGAGTTTCTGCCATTTCAATCAACCAGCTTAATTGTTGGGTCGGACTGTTTGCGATCACTTGGTGTCTCCTTTGTTGTTTCATTTCTACACTGGATTGATATTGCAAAATCGGGCCACACCAAAAACGAATAGGATGAATTTGAAATCAGAGTCGATCGGGAATGACGGAAAATTGTTAGCCACCACCGCGCGCTAGGCGCGCTGAAAAAAGCAGGGCGTTTTATTCTGAGACTTTTTACCAGAGGATTTATTTATAAAAACTGAAGCAGCTGCCATAGCGGAGGATTGTGCTTCAAATTGGTAAGTGTGCCATTGTGAATCAAGAGCGGAACAAAAATTTCATTGGCTGTTGGGCCCCCATGTTGCCCTAAGGTTCCCTTTTGAAATGAAATACCAGGCCTTGGAATAATCACAGCATCAGGATGGGAGTCAGTTTGAAAATAGTGACTTAAGTTGGCAATAAAATAAGGATGATAAAGATAATTTAATGATGAATCCAGATTTTCAGGACAAACCGTTCCCGCGAAAGTTGCACTTAAGCCTCGCGGTCGAATTTGCTGAACAGAAATTCCAAAATTTCCTTCTTGGCAGCGGCTTGCTGAATAATTAAAAATGGTTTCCCGGCTGATAGACTTTATCAAAACAGAATTGTCTTGGCGCCCTGCTGCGATTTCGATGGAAGGCAACAGTGACATTTTTTGAAGGTAACCGGAGCGCTGAGCCGCACTCCATTCTTTCGGAAAGTAAAGACCCGCAAACCGACCTTCATTCAGAACTTTAATGCCAGCCCCATCAGCACCTAACAATTGGCTCAGCTCCACCCGGCTAGAAATTGTCTGGTCGAACCCATGGTCAGCGCTGAGTAACGAAATGACCTGTCGCTGTTTTTTACCTTCAGCCATTTTAAGCATATCAAGTATTGGCTTTAGCTGCGTATCTAGTTTATTTAAATATTTTATAACAATCGGCGAATCTGGACCCCTTTGATGCGATAAGAAATCGATACCGACCAAGTGAACAAAAATAAAGTCCGGCCAAGTGTCAGGTTTATTCTGACTTAGCAGAAGCTGCAAAGAGTCCAAAGTTTTTCGATCTAAAAATTCATAGTCTTCGTTCAAAATCGCAAGAGCTGCTTGCGGATCTAATATTTCTGTATGCACATCTGCATCTGCATAAAAGCTATAACTAAGACTGACCGTTTTTTGGCCTTTGGCTTTCAATCGTGCAAATATATTCCGATCTTTAATTCGGCGGTTCAGTTCAGAATAATATTTTGGCTGCTCTAAATTAATCGCGTCATTTTCTTTTGTACTTAGAACTCGGTTGCCAAAAAGCCCATGCTGATCTACCAGATTTTCAGTCAATAGCGAACCAATCCCAGTAAAAGTCAAACTGGGAAACCCCGTCCGAGCCACATACATTTCTTGCTTAGCTCCAATAAAAAAAGAATTGATCTGCGGCATCCGCCCTGCCACAAGCTCTTGCTTCAAAGTCCGAACAGGAAGCCCATCGACAAGAAAAAAAATCACAGTTCGATCCGACCCAGGCAAAGGCCGTTTCTGCACAACACGCGAATAATCCTTAGGCAATTCCCGAAAGGAAGCACAAGAATTAAAAAGCAGCAAAGCCACTAAAGCGAAAGACAAATTTTTCATGCAGGGGTCCTTACCCCTTAGACAAAGCAAGACAAGAGCCAACCAGCCTCTACTAGATTGACCGACAGCTACCAAATCCTAAATATTTTACCAGGCTCGCTTACGAAATCGACAGGGCTTAACTTGTGCCTTCGTCAAGGAGAAGGAGCCAAGTGACTGTCTTCCCCGTGTTCGGCCAAAGGCTGCAATCCATGGGGAGCCGGCCCATTAATCACTTCGCCGTATCGATGAAACCGTGACCCATGACAAGGACAGTCCCAAGTTTTTTCAGAAGAGTTCCATCGGACAATACCGCCCAAGTGAGGGCAGGTAGCAGAAAAAACATGCATATTGCCAAAGGTGTCTTTGTAACAGGCTAATTTTTTTAATCCCTGACGAAGAATGGCCCCCTCGCCCGGAGTTATTTCTTCGGTTGTTTTTATATTTCCTGGTACAAACCAATCCGAATAAGGCGCAATTGAATCAAAGTTTTCACGAACATATTCGTTCAAGTTTTTCAAACTGAGTCGACTAGGATCATAAGTTTCTGCCCAAGGATTTGGTTGATCCAAAATTAAATCTCGGATAATAGCAGAGCCAAGTGTTGCATGAGTGAGCCCCATGCCAGAATCGCCAGTCATAATATAAACATTTTTTTCAGAAGTAGGATTCTTTCCAATAAAGGCCATTCCATCAGAGGTCTCTAATATCTGGCCTGACCATTGTGCTACAACTTTTGGTTGAATATGTAATTTCTCGCGAACCCAGTGTTTTAAATTTTCATAACAAGTTTCAGGAAAATGTTCCTGACCCGTGCGATGATCTTCTCCGCCAACAATCAATAAATCGTATTCTGAATTTTCATTTTGAAGCAATCGAATATAGTGATAGGGATCACTTGTATCCCAAAGCAACATCGGATGCATTTGGCCTCGAGCGATTTCAATAGCGATCACATAGGATCGATAAGCCGCCAATTTTGTATGCATCGTTATAATATCATTGATAGGGCTGTCTGTGCACACGACCAGATTATCACATAAGATTTCATAATTTTGATCGGTCATCACTTTGTGAGGCGGGCCATATTTAATATTTGTAGCCGGGCTTTCTGTAAAAATTTTTCCACCTAAACGCTGAATAGCTTGGGCTAAGCCTTGCAGATACTTGACGGGATGAAATTGTCCTTGGTTTGGAAACAGAAGACACGGACCAGTATCAAACATTTGCAAGGGGGCGTTGGACAAAAGATCCACTTTCAAACCGGCTTCTCGGGCCGCAAAAATTTCATCTTTAAAAAACTGAAGGTCATCTTCCGGAGCTAAAAAAAGATAACCGTTCACCCGCTTAAAATCACACTCAATATTTTCTTCATGGCAGATTTTTTCGATCATCGAGATCGCTTGGGTATGGCTTTCGGCAACGACGCGAGTTGTTTCCGAACCATGAAGTTTACGCAGTAAAGAATAACGGTCATCAAAAGCATTACTCAGATGAGCTGACGTCAAACCAGATTCATGTAAACCCAGGTGCAGTTCGCGATCGATCACGATCACACTTTTTCCGGCTTTTAATAATTGATAGGCCGTGGACAATCCAGCGATGCCTGCTCCAATCACTAAGACCTCTGTAGACATATTTGAGTTAACGGCAGAAAAGAGTGGACTGGGAATCTGTTGCCACGTCGAGGCCACATCGGAAAATAGTGATTTCATAGAATACTCCCTTTTCTTCAAGGGTTGCATTTTCTGTTCCGTGGCAGATTGACTCGCAGGCCCAACAAAGTCTTGAAATTTTAAATATTTTTTAAATTTAAAATTTCTTTTTTAAGAGCTTCTTTCTCTTTGAAGGGATTTATGACCTTGATGGTCGCTAGGCTTTGGTTTTTTCTAGGGATGAGGGCCACCGCCTGAAATTCTTTTTCACAAATATTTAAGCAGCTTGAAGTCATGACTCGGATGTCTTGCGATAGGCCAAGTTCTTTTATTTCGTTTTTTAGTTCTTTTTTCAGATCGTCAGCTAAATCGCAGGGAGCTCCTGAAATTGACTTTGCACATTTAGTACAGATAAAAACGGCTGCCTTGTTCCAGGGAAGCGTTTCACTTTTCATTTGATTCCTTGCTGGCGAACTTTGCCCAATTCCGTTAATAGAATTTCTTGGACCTGATGAAAGCCCCGAATTCTTTCAAAGGGAAGAACTTTCAGATTAAAGATTTCTATGGCTGGCTGAACTTCGATTTGCGTTAACACAGAAGATAGATGAACTTCGGCGCCATGGCGCTCTGAATCTGAGAAATGTAAGATCCAATTAACAAGACCGGGAAGGCCCGCCTGCAGCCAACTGTCTTGCATCAACGACTGTAAGCGACCTAGGTAAACCCCTTCGCCATTAATTTTTGCGTAATCATTGGCACGTCCTAAAATTGTAAAGCCATCAGATACTTTTTGAGCAAGATCTTCCGTGGTCAACCAGCCATTCAGAATACAACTTGAATCCAGAACCAACTTTTCATTTTGTCTTTTCAAATAGCCATTAAAAAGACCGCTTGCGCGAATCTTTAAAAGTCCTTCACTAGTTAAATCCATCTCCGCATGTGGCAACGGCTTAAAAACATCCTTTTCAAAAACTGCGACAAGAGCGGCGGTCTCGGTCATTCCATAGGTTACTTTTAAAGGCCAGCCCAAAGCATTCGCCTGCAGCCATAATTCGCGACCAAAGATGCCGCCACCAATGAAAATATTTTTAAGAAAAGACGGTGCCTGATGACCCAAACGCACCAGATCAAAAAGTTGCGTGGGCACTAAGGACGTATGGGTTATTTTATGATCTATTAAAAATTGAATAAATAATTCTGGGTTCCATGCAGACTGGAATTTAAAAACCTGCTGATTCCAAACAACTTGTCTGGCTTGCTGGCTCAGACCACCCACATGAAATTCCGGTAAGCTGACAGCCACGCGGTCACTGGATGAAAATTTAAAATACTCGCCCACCGATTGAGCCGCCTTTAAAAAAGCTTCCTTCTTCAGCCAAACAATTTTTGTATCCCTTAGATCTTTGGCCGTTGTTCCCGAGGTCGGGATAAAAATACTGGACTCGATCTGTTGTTGCGAAATAACTTTTTTAATTTCAGATTTGAAAAAGTCCTGGACATCCGTGGGCCAGCGGGGATTCATCAATACATTATTTTCTAAATTTTTCCAATTTACTGAAGTGGAATCCATGACTCCCCTTCCAATAATTTTTTAAAACCAGCGCCACTGCCCGTCACCGATTTTAGCCATGGACCTTCCACTAAAATTTCATTGTGATAAGGGGTTTTTTCAAAAACGTCCAAAGTTAAACAGCCCGGCGTCCGAGTTTGCATTGGAAATTCTTTCTGCAGCTGTTGGGCCCAGCTGTAAGCTTGAACGACACCCAGCGGGTGATCCATCGAGCTCGTCACAGTAAAATTTATTTTCCAGGCTTTTAAACAGCCAACAACGGCTTCCATATTCATTCTCTGAGGCTTAATAATCAGCACTTGAGCCACAGGTTTTTCGTGGTTTTGCCAAGAAATCTTTCGAGCTTCAAAATCAAGAGCCAGGGGCAGGAATTTTTGAGCTTCACTCCAAACTTCGACAGTGTAAGGCATTGGGTCTTCTGCATATTCAATATATTTTGTAGGGATCGACTCAAAAAATTTCTGAAAGCTATTCCATTCCAAAGAACTATTAAAATCCAAACGTAAACAAAAATTCCCGGTGTCTAATATTTTTTTACAGTAAAATAATTCTTTTTCTAAATCACGACCAGCCTTTAACTTGATGACTTCAAATCCTAACTTTTTATTTAACGCTAACTTATCTTGAGTTAACGAATCCAAGTCCGAGACAATCAGGTTATTCTTTAGCAAAGGCAAATCACTCACCAAAGACATATTTGCGGCGCGAGCATCACCATCTCGGTGAGCTTGGGACATCGTCACACGACCCAAAAAACTAGGAGCTTTCTGAAAGAAAGCTTTAATATGGTCTTCAAGGGGCTCGTCACCCAGTTCTGACCAGGGATGCAAATCTGAATAGCCCACCCATTTATTTCTTTGTAGTTTTAAAAGAATCCCGGTCCGCGGTGCTTTTAACGATGTCTGTGAATTTGTCTGTGAATTTAAAGAGCCTTTTGGACTTAGCTGATAAGGAACATAAAATAATTCCATTAAAAAAGAAATCCAAGTCCCAGAATAAGTCCGAAAAGTAAATGCAGGCCTGCGGCTTGCCCTAAAAACGCGTTGTACTCGCGACCTGGCGCTGTCTGCCATATGTTTTTAACAAGCTTCATGGCTAGCGGGAAAACAAACCAAGGCATCAGTCCTGCGG
This sequence comes from Pseudobdellovibrionaceae bacterium, assembly GCA_043747555.1. GTDB lineage: Bacteria > Bdellovibrionota > Bdellovibrionia > Bdellovibrionales > Bdellovibrionaceae > JAYWDA01. The sequence continues at coordinate 57,712 of JAYTOY010000033.1, forward strand.
GCCAATGGCCATTGATCATCCAGTAAAGATTTAAAGCAAAAGGGGCCAGGCAAAGAAATGTGATTTCAAATTTTGAAAACTTAACGCCTAAACGCACAGCCATTGTTTTTTTTCCAACTTTGCTATCGCCTTCGCGGTCCCGCAAATTATTAATCGCAATAAGGACTGTTGCTAGGAAACCAATTTGCAGTCCCAGCACCAAAGCCTCTGTTGACCAAGTCAAAGTTTGTACAAAATAAATTCCACCCACTGCAATTAAGCCAAAAAATAAGATGACAAACAAATCTCCTAATCCCAAATAAGCTAACGAAAGCGGTCCCGCTGTGTATCCATATCCTAAAGCCACAGAAACTAATCCAATAATAACTAGCGGCCAGCCACCACGCGCCACCAGCGGAATGCCAAAAACGATAGCCAAAAGAAAAAATAAAGTTCCTAAAAGCAAAACGGCCTGCGGTTTTAAAACTCCGCCTTGCGTGATTCTTTGGGGACCCATTCGCTCCGCAGTATCTGCGCCTTTTTTAAAATCAATGGCATCGTTCACCAGATTGGTGCCGATCTGAATACACGTTGCAGATAACATGGCCCAAATTAAATAAACAATATGAAATTCACCGCTCATGCCTTTGGCTAAAAGTGATCCCGCTACACAAGGAACCAAAGCCGCCGTCAAAGTCTTCGGACGAAAGGCTCCAAGAATACTTTTGATCTGAGTTAATTGAACCTGCATTACGGCAGCCGAGGAAATTTGCTAAAATCAGGTTTGCGCTTCTCGACATAAGCGTTTTTACCTTCTTTGGCTTCTTCGCTCATATAGTAAAGCAGCGTCGCATTTCCAGCCATATCCAAAAGTCCCATTTGGCCATCACAATCTGCATTCAAACAAGATTTTAAAAGTCGAATAGCTAGCGGCGAGTGCTCTAATATTTCGCGCGCCCACTTTACGGTTTCAATTTCTAATTGCTCTAGGGGCACAACGTAATTCACTAAACCCATATCCATCGCTTGCTTGGCATCGTACTGCCGACACAGATACCAAATCTCGCGGGCTTTTTTCTGTCCAACAATTCTGGCTAAGTAACTTGAACCTAAGCCGCCATCAAAAGATCCTACTTTCGGGCCGGTCTGACCAAAGCGCGCATTATCAGCGGCAATCGTTAAATCACAGACAACATGTAAAACATGTCCGCCCCCAATCGCATAACCCGCAACCATCGCAATCACTGGTTTTGGAAGTTGGCGAATCTGTTTTTGAACATCCAAAATATTTAATCTAGGAATTCCATCTTTTCCGACATAGCCCGCATGCCCGCGAACTTTTTGATCACCGCCGGAACAAAAGGCCTCATGACCTTCGCCAGTTAAAATCACGACACCGATGGATGAATCTTCACGGCTCAGCTGAAAAGCCTCTTGCAGTTCTTGAACTGTCTGAGGTCGGAATGCATTTCTTACGCGCGGGCGATTGATTGTGATTTTAGCAATTCCATCTTTTGTTTTTTCAAATTTAATGTCTTCATAGGTCCTAATGCTGATCCATTTTTCCTGCATAATAATGGGATTTTTCGTAGCCATAGCGTGCTCCTTGGTCCTCAAGGCGCGCTGGCCCCGGGGAAATGCATTGCGTTGCGGAATTTGTTTATTTAACAGGATTTTTTCTATGTGACCAACACAAAAATTGCTGTAAAACCATTGAATTCCGACAGTGAGGTCCGCGTGGATAAAATATGGCTTTTGTCAGTGTTACCTGTGTTTGGCCTTGGCTACTGGTTAGGCATTTTAAGCCATCGCCGAAAGGCCCATGAAGAAGCCCTTATTTCCGTCCGCGAAAAAAGCGAACTTTTAGCACAGGTCCAAACTGTTCAAGCCAAATATGAAACTTTAAAATCCCAAGGTGACGAGCTCAGTAGCACCATGAAAACTGAATTTAAATTGATGGCGCAAACTTTACTGGAAGAAAAATCCAGCCGCTTTCTTGATTTAAACCAAAAAAATATGTTTGGCTTGCTCGAACCCCTTAAAGAACGCTTGAAGGATTTTGAAAAAAAGGTCGATGAAGTTTACGCCGCCGAAGGGCGCGAGCGCGGCATGCTGCGCGGAGAACTGAATAAACTGATTGAATTGAATATGACAATGTCTCAAGAAGCCAGAAATCTGACTCAAGCATTAAAGGGCGAAAATAAAACTCAAGGCAATTGGGGTGAACTAGTTTTAGAAAGCATCTTGGAAAAATCAGGCCTGCGCGCGGGGCACGAGTTTATCACGCAAGGTGAAGACATGCAGTTGAAGGGTGAAAATGGCCAGCGCATGCAACCAGATGTGATCGTCAATGTTCCCGGAAACCGCCATATTGTTGTCGATGCTAAGATGACTTTAAAAGCGTACGAAGCCTATGCTTCGGCAGAAGACGACGCTCGTGAAGCTTTTGCGCGTTTGCATGTAAAGTCCCTTGAAGACCATATCACTAACTTATCAGGAAAAAAATATCACACGGCTGATAAGCTGATCAGTCCTGATTTTGTTTTACTTTTTATGCCCTTGGAACCCGCCTTCGCTTTGGCTTTTAAATTAAAGCCTGAAATTTTTCAGCAAGCCTGGGATAAAAATATCGCGATTGTAAGTCCGACGACGTTGCTAACAACGTTAAGAACAGTGGCCTCGCTATGGAAACAAGAGCGCCAGCAACGAAACGCCTTAGATATCGCTAAGCGCGGCGGCTTGCTGTATGATAAGTTTGTCGGCTTAGTCACTGATTTCCGCAATGTCGGTGAAAAACTCGAAGCCGCTCAGAAAGCCCATTCGGATGTTTTTAAAAAACTCAGTGACGGCAAAGGCAATATCATCAGCCAAGTCGAAGAGCTGAAAGAGCTTGGTGTGAAAACTGAAAAGAGCCTTCCACAAATCGAAGGCTGATTTTTTACTTTCCTAGTTTTGCTTTCTCTTCCTGAAGCTTTTTAATTTTATCATCCAAGTGATGAGCTTTCATGGACTCGTGTTTGGCTTTTAATTCTTTTTCTTTGCCCTCTTTAGCATCATGACACTTTTTCAGATCTTCGTGGCCGTTCGCAGAACTTAAACATGATTTTTGTTCCTGCAGCATTGAGATCCGTGATTCCAAACCTTCTAATTTTTCTTTTTTAAACTTCGCAAAATCGGGATTTCCTGCTGGACCTTCAGAATGGGCCGTCGCACCTGCTATTAATAGGATGCTCAAAACTAAAAATCGCTTCACGAAGGTCTCCTTGGTTCAATTTCAAAAGTATAGATTCTAAATCACCTTCTTCGAAACTGAATTTGTTTTGTTGTCTCAATGTGGAGCAAAACAGTTTGAAAAACCCTTAGGTATAAAAGCAACGGGCCTTCCTATTTTTGGAATGTAGTTTCTACAAACAAACTTTTTACTTAAACAAAGCAAAGGACTTAGACCATCCCCATGGGAAGAGCTGGCCAATTTGCTGTTTAACACCTGAACTTTTTATCCAAAAAGTTTATTGGATTGAGGTTTTTGATAGCATGCGTTAGGAACTGTGCTTCTTAACGTCTACGAGTCTAACTGGAGAGAAAATGTTTAATCGCGCAAGCAGCCTTGTTATCAGTCTTATTTTTGTTTTAAGTCCGTCCCACTTTGCATGGGCTGTGAATCGCGGAGGCTCAAGCCCCACAACTTCCTCTACAAATAACGGTCAACCAGGCTGCAAAAACGGCTGCCCCGGAAATAGCGGTAACGGCGTAGGTAATACGGCCCCAGGAAATCAAGGTAACACCGGCAGTAACGGAAACGCAGGCGGAAGCGTCGGCGGCTCAAGCAGTTCTTCCGGTGGAAATACCGGATCTTCTTCTGGCGGCGGCGTCGGTCCTTCTTCTGGTGGTAACAGCGGTAACGGCGTAGGAAACACAGGCCCAGGAAATCAAGGCAACACCGGCAGCAACGGAAACGCAGGCGGATCAAGCAGTTCTTCTGGTGGTAACAACAGTTCATCTTCTGGATCAAGTAGTTCATCTGGTGGCAACACCGGCTCTTCTTCTGGTGGTGGCGTCGGTCCTTCTTCTGGTGGTAACAGCGGTAATGGCGTAGGAAACACGGGCCCAGGAAATCAAGGCAACACCGGCAGCAACGGAAACGCAGGCGGATCAAGCGGTTCGTCGTCTGGCGGTAACAACGGATCTTCTTCCGGCGGTAACAACGGATCTTCTTCTGGCGGTAACAACGGATCTTCTTCTGGCGGTAACAACGGATCTTCTTCTGGCGGTAACAACGGATCGTCTTCTGGCGGTAACAACGGATCGTCTTCTGGCGGTAACAACGGATCTTCTTCTGGCGGTA
>JAYTOY010000034.1:0-8191 GCA_043747555.1 Pseudobdellovibrionaceae bacterium
TTGGACTGAACCGCCTACGGCGGTGGATGTCGAGCGCAAAGTCTAATTTAGCTTCATCAAACTTTAGTCATGCATTAACAAATTCAAATCAAACCGAAAGTCCTGTTCATTTTTGAGATTTTAAATTCCAACCGATTTTCTTTTTAACCGTCCGAGGCAATTTAGCTTCGCGGTTAACAGGAGAAAATCCATGGAAGAATTAATGAATCAGTACCACATGACAATGAAAGCGCGCAATTTTGCAGTATCGACAATTGAGAGTTACAGTTGTGAACTTTTAAGATTCCTTAAACACGTGAATAAAAAACCACATGAAGTTGATGCCGATGACGTAACCAAATACCAGGTTATGTTTTTAGAAAATGGATTTAGTGCGGGCTCAATTAATATGAAAATTGCGGCTTTAAAAATGTTTTTTCTAAAGACGATGAAGAAAAATTGGCCACAAGATTTTTGTCCGTGGGTTAGAAAAAAACAGCGACTTCCGCTTTTATTAAGCTTAGAAGAAGTGGCTGCAATTATAAATGCGACAGAGAATATCAAGCAGCGAACAATTTTTATGACAATCTATGCAACAGGAATGCGGTCTTGCGAAGTTCGAGGCCTTAAAGTGAAGGACATCGATAGCGCCAGGAAGCAGATCAGGGTTCTGGGTAAAGGCAATAAACAACGCTTGGTGCCGATGTCAAATTTTTTACTTTATACTTTGAGAAAATATTGGGTCGGCACGAAATCTGAAAATAAAACGGAGTGGCTTTTCCCAGGCGGTGGTCAAATGTGGACGCGTCCGTATGCAGGAACATCGCTTCGTAGAGCCTTTGTTCATGCAAAAGAAAAAGTGAATATTGTAAAGCCCGGCGGCGTGCATCTTCTTAGGCATTGCTATGCGACGCATTTATTAGAGAGCGGTGTTGATTTAAGAATTATTCAAATTTTACTCGGTCATTCGGTGATTAATTCGACCGAAATTTACACGCATCTTCGAAGTAAATTTGCGCAGGAGATAAAAAACCCACTGGATGCCATTGCTGAATTACTGATTAAACGATAACACTCCAGTGGAAAACAATTCAGAAAAAGCTCTGGTAGTAAGACCACAGCTTGAACTCTCCGATATTTTTCGGCAGTTTAAGCCGTGGCTAAAGCCTTTATCAAAAAACGAATCTAAAGTCGTAGCTGACGTGATGAACTGCAGGACTTCAGTCCTTGGCGGTCATCATCTTAAATGTGGTGATTGCGATTACGAGCAGTTTTCCTACAACTCGTGTCGTAACCGTCACTGCCCGAAGTGTCAGTTCTTAACTCAGAGTAAATGGGTTGAGGCGAGAAAAGCGGAGCTTTTACCGGTCGAGTATTTCCACATGGTTTTTACCGTTCCTCATGAATTAAATCAGATTATTTGGTCAAACAAAAAAATCTGTTTTGATATTTTATTTAAAGCGATGTCTGAGACGATTAAAGAAGTCGGAGAAACCAGACTCAAAGCAAAGCTTGGCTTTACGGCGGTGCTACACACCTGGAGCCAAACTTTAAATCAACACGCGCATATCCATGCAATTGTTCCTGGCGGCGGTTTAAGCTTTGATGGCAAAAAATGGATCAAGGCAAAGGCTGGATATTTTCTACCGATTAAAGTGTTATCGAAAGTTTTTCGCGGCAAATATTTATCGATGTTAGAAAAAGAGTTTTCAAAATTAAAATTTGAATCAACAATCCCTGAATTATCAAAAGAAGCTGATTTTAAAAATGTTTTAAAACAAGCTTCATGCAAAGAGTGGGTGGTTTATGCAAAAGCTCCTTTTGCAGGACCCGAACGTGTTTTAGAATATCTTGGAAACTACACGCATAGGATCGCGATCAGTAATTATCGGATTGAAGCGATCGAAGATGGCTGTGTCGTCTTTCGCTATAAAGACCGCAGTGACGGAAACAAGTCCAAACTGATGAGGCTTCCTGCTGAAGAATTTATGCGCCGGTTTTTAAGTCATGTTCTGCCACAAAAATTTGTTCGCATCAGACATTTTGGATTTTTAGGTTCCAGATTAAAACAAAAAAATATTCAAACGGCTCGAACCTGCCTTGGATCCCCAAAGAATGTTGATGTTGTCAAAGATGAAGATTACAAAACATTACTTCAGCGTTTGGTCGGTGTGGATGTCACTAAATGCCCGTGTTGTAAAACAGGAACTTTAATTGAATTGGCCGAGATTTTTCCGCATAAAAATTTAAGGCGAAGACGGCGGGATACGTCGTGAAAAATAAAATTTTGACTGAAATTATTTTAAAATTAAAATCATCAGCGATGATCAAGGTCTTCTATCGCGAAAATGCGAGCTTAAGGATTCAACTGACTCAATTATCAAGGTATCAAGTTCATCTTTTTGGACTGATACCACGACAAAAGATCCCAAGATCAGACAAATATCCAAAGACCTTGGTTTATATGCAGACCATCTTCAGAGGAAATATCGATCAATCGCAAACGATTGAATCCCCATATGCCTACGGCGGCTCACTCCAACCCGGACCTATCAACAATCGGCTTTTAAAAACGTAAAACAACAAATTTTAACAGATTTTTGTGGTGATACTAAAATTAAGGACTTTATACGGCCGACAATTGATCAGTTCCTATATCTTTCTAGACAGTTTAAATTCAGCCATCTAACCTGTACTTTCAGAAACATCGCCTTACTCCATCAGAAGTAATTGAAAACTTAATGAAGGAGTTTTTAGAAGGTTTGGGACATACATAGATAATACCACCCCCGGTAGTGGGTTTCGCTTATCGTTCTGTGAACGAATATGCCAGGCTAAGAATTTTTTTATAAAGAGTCGAATTTTTTCACGAAATAATTGTTGGTCCGTGTAGCTGCAAGACAAAGGGGCTGTAAACATTAAATCCGTATCTTGAAGGTGCGCGGCTCTCTGGGCGCACTGAATCCTCCAATTTGAATGATGTTTGGCCGCATTGGGTGAGTTTTTCCCAAGATATGTCCTGGAAACTCCCACATCATAGACTCCATTTTTTTCTACGATGAGGCCTTTAACTAGCAGGAAAGTTAATACTTTTTGTATATTTTCTTCTGGCAATGAAAACATGTGGACTAAATGCTTAATTGTTGGTTTGTCCCCCAACGTACATTTCATACGAATTGCTGAATAGATCCAGAAAATTTAAATCACTCACCGGTAACGAGTTAATTAAATACAGTACAACTAAGAGGAAAAAGAATCGAAGGGAGATATTTTTTTGAAACTGGCTAATAGCCCAGATTGAATAAAGAAATGCAGCAAATAAAAATGACAAATAAATTTTAAATGAAACCAAGAATCCTTCGAAGTTATCGTCTAGAATCCAAATAGTTTTTCTAATAGCTGCTACGATGAAATCTTCCAGAGGCGGATAGAAGAGATTTTGCACCAACCCCAAAAACGATGCGTCATTGAACTGATGAAATTGTCCATGCGCAATAGCTGCAGCACTGGCAATATGGCCGGCGCTGTCCATTCCATCTATGTTTAGGTTAAACCAAATAAAATAGAAGACATATAAAAAATTTAATAAGAAGGCTGCCCTAAAGACTGGCGCTAGGGAATTCATTTTATAGTCAGCCCCCTCGGTTTGAAGAACCCGAAAAGAGAGTTCAATATACTAATTCTTAAAATATTGAATATTGAAACAAGCCACGGTCGTGCAGTTTAAATAACAAATTTAATTTTCACATACCGGATGGTCTATAAGCTTAAAATCTGCGATAATTGCAAATGGATCTTGATCAAAATTAATATACTGATTGCTTATGTATATATTGCTTTCTTTTAAATTTCTAAGGTAGGCCGATGATTCGCCAAGATAAATATAGGATTCTTCCGATGACATATCTCCTACCACAGTAAAGGATTTCCAATCGTGCGCTACTTCCCCAAAACGTGCAGCATTCCAATAAATTAATGCTGGAAAATAAGTCGCGACCCAGTTTTTATTTAAATAATTAATATTAAAATTAATACTACCCTCTAGTTCAATAATACAATCGCCAACAATATTTCGTGTGTCAAAAACCGGTACGATTGCACTTTTTGAACCGATTAAGGTTTCTTCTGCGCTACCTTGAGTTCGGAATATAACAGATGTAGTTTCATTACGTACTGGGATACAATAAGTACTGTCACTTCGTGTTGACAGCACCTTTTTTATTCCATTTTGACTGATTTGGAATTTTTGTTTTGGATTAGCTTGGACCGAAAGAGCAGTCATTATGGCCATTAATACAATTATGAATTTCACGAGATCTCCTTTTTAATATTTACACTAATCATTATCCTGTTTCGCCTAGATACCAAATCCTTTTTAATTTATGTAACGAAGTGCCATTCAAAATTTTTTAAACAGGGCCGGCCGGGGATACTTTGGGTTAGGATCGAAAAGGCCTTTTATTTGTCTTCGTATAGACGGCCCTGGGGTCAAGTAAAAATTTATTCCTTGGATCTTTTTGAGAGTTTGGATCGGACCATGAACTAACATCCTCGTATTCGCGTGCTGGGTAACGCATTAAGATTTGTTCGTTTAAATGGGGTAACCACAACCTAGCCTCAGACACTTTAATCTAAAGACATAACACGTGGGCTTCCCAAATTCTGTCTTATCCTCTCATCGGATCCTAAACTTTTCAGACCTCCAAAAATAAATTAAAAATTAAATTCTAGTGTTCATTTCTTTAAGCTACTTTATTTAATGATTCCCATACAAAGCCAACCATTTCACGAGCGCAAGCAACCTTTACTTTATTGGTATGTTTGCCTGCTAATAGTAGCCTGCTTCCTTTTTTCGTTAATCGACTCATACATCGATCAGCAATTTGAATCAGTTCAGGATCTATTTCTTTACGCCGCTGTTTAAGATCTTTTCCAATTGATTTTGCTCGGAATAATCTTTGATTGGATTCGATAAATGCAGTTCGTAGATACCTGTTGCCATGTTTTGTAATTCCAAAGCGATGATGGTTTCCACCGGATGAGTACTCCCTAATATCCAGTCCCATCCATGAGACGAGCTGACGGGGATGCTTAAATCTTTTTATATTTCCGATTTCAGTGATCATCACCAGCGCAAAGATATTTTTAATACCTTTATAGCAAACAAGTGCGCTTACTTGTTTTTTGTATTTTTCTGTTGCTGCTAGTTCATCAATGGCTTTGTCATATTCAGCTCGAGTATGATCGAGCCATTTCATTTGTTGAATAAGTAATTTTAGATTGGCTTTAAAGCTACCAGAAGACTCTTCACACTTGCGTTCTAACCAGCTGAGATGATTCCTTGTCCAATGCGACATGCTTCCAGTTTCAGATTTGTAATGCAGATTATTTCGTCGAAGTAATGACTGGATATGGGTTCGTACTTCAGACAATTGATGTAAAATAAATTGTCGTGATCGCATCAAATCACGATCTTTTTCCATTTCAACATCGGGTGGGGTAACGATTGTTAATAATCCTGAGGCATAGAACTGAGCAAGTTTAGCAGCATCAAGACGATCTGTTTTAATTTGATTACCGTGAACTCTTGGAATGCTACTCGGTGCGATGACATCGCAGACATAGTCTTGAGCTGCTAAATCTCGTTGCAATGTAAAACCAATATAAGTGGCTTCGTAGCAAATCTTAAAATCAAAATCTTTGAATTTTGTCTTTAAATTTTGCAGCTGGTTTACTAAACCCTTGGTGTTAGGTCGGCATTTAAATTCAATCACTTCTCCGGTAGCTGCGATAAGCGCTGCTCCATGGAAATTTTGATCATCGACATCAAGTCCTACATGTATTATTTTTTCGTTCATAGACGGCTCCTCGTTAGTGTTTTGGAAGTTCTTTTGAACTCCAAATTGAGGTGCCAATCAAATGCTAATGCAACTTGTTGGCAGCCCTCGGTAAAATGGAGGGCCGTCTATATCTTCTAGCCTCTGCGGTGTTACTTTCATCTGTTCCAAAGTCGACAATAAGATTATTATTAATGAACATGTCAGGACCAATAATCGCCAGGTAAGAAGGCAAATCGTGAAAAGAATTGCTTCGCGTAGCTGGTACATTTTTCTTTGTAAACTCAGAACCTAAAACCAGATGGGGGACTTCAACAACGCTCTCAATACGTTCCCCATACATTGAAAAATTTTTAACTTTGTAAAGCGTTCTATATAGCGATGTCTCAGAATTATTAGCGATTTTGGTTTGCGTCATTCCAGTGTCCCGTGAATATTCGAACTTGATTTCTCATCCCAATCAAGTTCGATCTACAAAACAGTCACTCACTCAATAACCAGCATCAATGTCGGGTTACCGTTGGCCCTCAAAATAAGCGTTGCCACTGCTTGTAAACCAGTTTTAAATCGAGGTTAAGTACCTCCCAAGCAAAGGATAAAGCAATGTTAAAGTATTCAATTTATTTATTTCTCTTATTTAGTTTTTCAATGAGTCAAGCAGCTGATTATATCTGTCCCAACGAGTTCAATCCAGGGATGGCAATGCCGATATTCGATAAAAGTAATCACGGTGCTTACGTATCAGTGGGAAGCGATCGTGCCTTTATAGGTGCGGCACTCACCAGAGCAGAGGCTCTTTATGTTGTGGATATAGACCCTGATATTATTACTTTTGCTAAGATAAATCGTGCGTTGCTGGCAGCAAGTATAGATAAGGTAAATTATTTTAACTTGAGATATTTAGCTAGCTTCACTGATTGGTCTGAAGTATCTAAAACACTTTCAGTTGACGACCAAGCGACTCTTCAAAATCCGGATTCATGGGATTTCTGGGATAAATATTTAAGGACATCAAGCCCTGGCAATCAGCAAGATTGCGGGGTTATGATGAATGCACCAACTGATCAGAATGATCCGTTCAGCGAAGCGAATTATATATTTGACGACCTTCTATTTAGTCATCTACAAAAACTTGCGCGAAGTGGCGCTATTCTGACTTCTGTTATAGATCTGACTAACAAAGACGGAGTTCAAGGAGTCATAGAAGACATTTCTAAACATGGTTTTAAATTGGGCGTTTTGGACACTTCAAACGTTATTGCTTATGTTGGGAGTCAGGCGGCCGTTAATTATATCTTACAATTCGATAGCGTTGCTTCGCCAGATACAATTTATTTACAAACGCGCGGTTCAGCAGATGTTCTAAATGGACTTTGGCACTATTTTGCCTTCAGCAGTCGTTATATCAGAGGTCTGGGACAACAGATTTTTTTAAATGATTTAGAGAATTACCAAAACATATTGCCTTTCAATGGATCTCCTAGAATTATTTTGGATGATATCGACTATCGAATGGTTATGCAACCGCAATCGGTTTTGAAGTTCTACCTTACGATTGATAATTAAGTATTATCATGAACCCGAGCTTAATAATTGTCGCCTCAAGTCTATTCACTCTCCCCCTGTTTCAGGGTAGTTGTCGTCTAAACAAAATAATTATAAGGGGTGCGAATTTAGGATAACGCAAGGGGACTTCAACACGATTTAGTCAGGAATTCAAACAAGCCATTGTAAAAAAATTAATTTCTAGAGGCAAACAAACAATAGAACAGTTTTGTGAAGAAAATGGATTAGCAATAAGCACTGTTAGTCGATGGCAATCGGAGTGTGCTAATGTTTCAGTTATGAATTACAAAAAAAATAAATTAAAATTGTCTTCGGAAAATATTTTAAAAATTATTTCAGAAACTTATTCTTTGAATGAAGAAGATTTAGGTTTGTATTTGCGAAAGAATGGTCTTCATAGCGCGCAGATTCCTGAATGGCGCCAGGATATTATTTTTTCTATGAATAAACCTAAACTAAATCCAAATAAAAAAGATGAACGCGCGGCCTGGGAACCAAGGCCACAAGTTTTTCGATGAACTCAAGCTGTGTCATCTTAATCGCGGTGGTTCCGTCGTCCCAGGGCTTTTTGAATTTGTAGACGACTTCGCCCCTGGCATTAAGTGATAGGCGTTCTTCGCTGACCGCAGGACGTGCGATGTATCTGCAGATTTTTTCAAGTTTATCGCGCTCGTGTGCTTTGGTGGCAACACCGGCGTGTAGTGAAAATCGTAAACCCAACTTAATCCGCATCTAGAAATAATATTAAATTTCGACGACTATCCGTCGAATGAAAAATCCAGAAGAACTCATTGAAGAAATCAAGCAGA
>JAYTOY010000035.1:0-5424 GCA_043747555.1 Pseudobdellovibrionaceae bacterium
AAAATCAAACCAGAAGCTCAGCCGGTTGTCCGGGGCTTTTTTGTTAAAGGTCTAGGTACCTTGTCCACATTTTTCCCACTGTTTTTAGAAAGATCCCAAGCATGGAGTTTCACACTGGCTTACTCAAGCCCCTAAGTAAAATATAGCTTAGTTCTTCATCATAAATTAGGAACACTTAAGGTATTTAATACTTTACTGTCATGAGCACTGCGACAGCCCCTTTCAATGTCAACGAAAGTCAGTATAGTGTGCCACTTCTCTAAAAAAGTTTTCTTATTTTAAACCCGTCCCTGCAGGAGCTAGGATTGATCAACGAAAGAAATGAAAGAGCTCAAATTCTTATCGTAGATGATCGCGAAGCTGATTTTCTTCCGCTAGATAAAATACTTTCAAATCGTAAGTTTGATATCATCCGGGCACGAAGCTCTGATCAGGCCCTTAAAATTGCGACTTCGACAGACCTTGCTTTAATTATTCTTGATCTTCAGATGCCTGGTGCTGATGCCTTTAAGACTTTGCCGGTTCCAATTATTTTTTGTTCGTCTGATAAATATACAAAAGAGCAGGAACTTAAAGTTTATCAAAAGGGTTGCGTGGACATTCTATATAAGCCCATTGACCCCATTATTTTAGAAGCTAAAATTTCGAGTTTTACAAATATATACCTTGCAAATCAAAAGCAGAAAAAACAACTAGAGCTTGAAATAACCAAACAGGAATTTGAACTTCTTAAAGAAGAGTTTGAAACCACCGTTAAAGAAAGAACCAAGCAATTAGTGAGCGAGCAGCTTTTTCTAAATGCTTTATTAGAAAATCTAAATGATGGCATTGTGGCTTGTGATGCCGAAGGAAAATTAACGGTGTTTAATCGCGCCACTCGCAATTTTCATGGCTTGCCAGAAAAGCCGCTTCCGCCTGAAGACTGGGCGCAGTTTTACAGTCTTTTTGAAGCTGACGGTGTGACGCCTTTGAAAAAAGAATGCATACCGCTTTATCGCGCTTTGAATGAAGGCAAAGTCGAAGATGTCGAGATGGTGATTGCACCAAAAGCTAGTCAGCCGCTGTCAATGCTAGCCAATGGGCAATCCATCGTGGCACCCGATGGAAGTAAGCTTGGTGCCGTCGTGATTATGCGAAATATCACTGAAACAAAACGTCTGGAAATTGAGCGTAAAAAGTTTCAGGCCGAAGATAGCATTCGTCGACAGCGTGAACAGTTGCTTCAAATTTTATCTAAGACCGCCGCGGCTGTCTGTGTTTATAGCGGTCCAAAACATATCTATCAATTCGTCAATGATGAGTACATCCGGATGGCTGGGAATCGTGATTATTTGGGCCGAAGCCTGCTTGATGTTGTTTCCGAAGTCGAAGGTCAACAGATTCTAAAAACTTTGGATCTTGTATATCAAACGGGGAAGGCTGTTACTGGTAAGGAAGAACCCATTCAAATTAAAGATGATTCTGGTCAGCTGAGGCTTGGCTTTTTTAATTTTAATTTTGAGCCTTTATTTGATGAGGATAAAGCCGTCATAGGGATTATCGTCACTGGAGTTGAAGTCACGGATCAAGTCCTGGCCAGAAATTATGCCGACCAAGCAAGCCAAGCCATTCAAAATGAGCGGGAAAATTTTAGGAATCTTTTTAGGCAAACGCCTGAGATGGTTTGTATTTTTGAGGGGCCAGAGCATCGATTTGAATTTATCAATGAATCCTATGTAAAAATGATTGGTTTTGATTCGACCGGACAGACAATTCGCGAGGCGCAGCCAGAATCTGTCGAAGTTCATGGAATCTTGGATGAAGTCTATAGAACAGGAAAAACAGCCGACCTTCATGAAATTCCCATTACCGTGACAGGACGTATTCGTTATTTTAATCTGACCTATGCCGCCAGAAAAAATATTCATGGTGAAATCAATGGAGTTATGATCTTGGGTATGGAGGTCACTGACCAAGTGAACTTCCGTGAAAAATTAATGCAGAGTGAAGACCGTGAGCGGTTGCAAGCTGCTAAATTAACACTTATCACAAATGGAATTCCAGATATTATTGCTTACATTAATTCTCAGGAGCGATACGAGTTTGCAAATCCTGCCTATAAAAAATATTTGGAAGAGCCTGTCAACATTATTGGCAAGAAAACCATTGAAGTTCTCGGTGAGAGTTATAAGATTTTTGAAGATCAAATAAAAAATGCTTTGAAGGGGATTAATTCTCGCTTTCAAGGAAAAATTAAATTGCATGATGGAAGTTATAAATATCTGGACACGCAGTACATATCGGATATTGACTCGAATGGAAAAGTTCGAGGCTTTGTTGTGGTGGCCCACGATATCACCGAAATTATGCAAAGCCGTGAGCTGGCACAGAATCAGTTGAAATGGCTTGAAGCCGTTTTAGATCGTGCGCAGGCGGGGATACTTCTTATTGATCCAAAAACAGCAGAAGTAAAACTTGCTAACCAAGCAGCCCATAAGATGACAGGCGGTATTCGAAAGGACATTTCCCTCTACGATCAGGGTTTTTGGGGCACTGATTTCAAGGGAAACAAAATCAAATCACAAATGTATCCCCGCATTTTAGCCGCGGGCGGCGAGAAGCTGAATGGGTATGAGTTTACTTGGCATACCCCCAAGGGCACTTGGGATTACTTAGCTTATTCGGATGTCTTACCGACCATGTTCGGATTGCCTGAGACGGCTATTTTAAGTTTACTTGATGTGACGGAGTTAACAAAAGCCCAGCGCGAGGCTAAACAGCGCGAACAAGACCTACAAGCCTTAGCAAACTCCATCCCGCAACTGGCCTGGATGGCTGAGCCCGATGGAAATATTTTTTGGTACAATGAGGGCTGGTACAAGTACACCGGAAAAACAGAGGCTGAAATGCAAGGTTGGGGTTGGCAAAGCGTTCATGACCCAAAAATTTTACCTGAAGTTATTGAAAACTGGGTCAAATCGCTCGAGACCGGTGTGTTTTTTGATATGACTTTCCCTTTAAAAGGGGCTGATGGAAAATTTAGATGGTTTTTAACAAGAGTTAATCCTCTTAAAGATGAAACAGGAAAAATTATTCGCTGGTTTGGAACGAACACAGATGTCCAAAAAGAGCGCGAAAGTGCGTTGGATTTGAAACTAAAAAGTGATGCCCTTGAAAATAGCCTGAATGGTTTTGATATTGTTAACGAAGACAACAAATTTATTTACGTGAATTCAGCGTACTTAAAAATGTGGGGGTACTCTTCGTCTGACGAGGTGCTGGGCACGTCTCCAGCCCATCATTGCGCAGATCCAGACACACCGTTAAAAATTATCAATATGCTTAAACAGACCGGGCAGTGTGATATTGAATTTGTAGCTCGGCGTAAAGATGGCTCGACTTTTGATGTTCGAATGCTTGCATTCCTAGCTCACGATTCTGAAGGAAAAGAAATCTACCCAACAACTTCAATTGATATCACCGAACAAAAAAGGAATTCAGCAGCGCTTCAGATGGCTAAAGAGCAAGCTGAAAAGGCAAGTATAGAAGCCGAGAAAGCGAACGAGCTTAAATCGACCTTCCTCGCTAATATGTCTCACGAAATTAGAACTCCTTTGGGGGCCATGATTGGCTTTGCCGACCTTTTAAGGGATCCTAATCTTTCCCCTGAAGAACACAGTAATTTTATCGATATTCTGGCCCGCAATGGCGAGCAGCTTTCGATTATCATTAACGATATTTTAGATTTATCAAAAGTCGAAGCAGGCCATTTGACTCTTGAATTTTTACCGATGAGTCTAGATTCCATAGCCGCTGATGTTTTGTCCTTACTAAGAGTCAAAGCCAAAGAAAAGGACTTAACTCTTGAATACATTTCAGATGAAAGTGTTCCCAGCGAAGCCATTTCAGACCCCGTGCGTGTGCGCCAGGTGCTTTTAAATTTAATCACCAATGCCATTAAGTTCACTCATTTTGGCTCTGTTAAATATAAAAGTTACGCGTTTAAAGAAGCTGATGGTCGACAGATGATTGCTTTTGAAGTCACAGATACTGGAATTGGCATTCCAGACGATCAAAAGAAAAATATTTTTGAAATGTTTGTGCAAGCCGACGGATCCATGACGAGACGTTTTGGTGGAACGGGCTTAGGTCTGACGCTTTCTAAAAAATTAGCTCGAGGTTTGGGTGGCGATATTATTTTAAAAAAAGCAGCTGTGAATCAGGGCAGTACTTTTCTGTTTACCTTTGAAAACCGTTCAAAAACAAAAGATGTTTATGAGAACCACCCGCCAATTAAGAAAAACGAAATTCATTCAGTGGGTGATAAGCCATTAGAAGGTATAAAAATCTTAGTTGTAGACGATGCGCCTGATAATCAAAAATTAATTTGGCGATTTCTGACCATTGCAGGGGCTATCGTTAAGTCAGCTGAAAATGGACTGGAAGGGTACAAAGCAGCCATCTCTGGCGATCATGATTTGGTTTTGATGGACATTCAGATGCCCGTGATGGATGGCTACGCAGCCACCCAGCGATTACGAGAAAATGGCTATAAAAAGCCCATCATTGCTTTAACCGCCCATGCAATGAATGACATCCGTAAAAAAGCAATGAACGTAGGCTATACAGATCACGTCGCAAAACCAATCAATCGTTCTGACCTGATCGAGACGATTGTTCGTTATACCCAAACGCAACCCTCCTAAAAACTAAGGATTTCTGAGATCACTTTCGTAAAGGTCTTGGATGATTCTCTCATTGATTTGAATCATCTCTTTGGGACCAATGGACTCACGTTCTTTTTTAAGCTGCGCTAGGCATTCTAAAATATAAGGGTGTATAACTTCAAAAAAGACGGGAATCATTTTTTGTCGATAACTTTCAGAATACATTTTGTCTTTTACAATGTCGCCAAAGGCCCAGCGGATGGGATTCATGATTGCGTAGGAATCTCTGATGCGATCCTCGGCGCTGAAGAAATGCACCCAGTTTTTAAAGTATCGATTTCCATCAATTGAAAACTTGCGTCCCAAGAAGGCGGGCTTGACCGGTATATAGTCACTGATTGCTTCAAGATTTTGGAGATAGGTAATCGCCACCACATCGGCAAACAGTTCGTGAAATGAACTTCTGATCCCGCCATCATAATACTTATCACTCCACGGATAATACCGTTCGAATATGGCATGTCCGTACTCGTGGGCTAAAGTAATCCGATCCTCTGGACTTAATGATTTCCCATTGTACAAACCAAGGACAAGCTCGTCTGTTTTTCCGTTAAACTGCGAATACTTAAATTGTTTGTTTAAAAGTGGTTTAACTCGCGCAGGTTTAAGGGGGCTGATCAGCCCGTCAACCCCTTTATTCCGAACAATTTATGCTGAGACAACATAGTTTTTAATTTCCCCAGCTGTAAACTTTTTGATAAAATTTACAGGACTTAGG